>DEML01000089.1 GCA_002359185.1 Planctomycetaceae bacterium UBA2671 | reverse complement strand
CGGATAATGCTGCTCGGTCACCAACCCCACGGCATCCCGCTTAAACTCTTCAGAATAACGCCGCCGCGTCCGTTTTCCAGCCTGTGATGATCCCGACATAGTCGACTCCTCTCGGAGAGCTTACACTCTCTTTTGGGCGCCCACTATTCTTGGGGAAGTCCATGACGTGCTCTGTGACGGGCTCTGTGACGGGCTCTGTGACGGGCTCTGTGATATTTATTCCGAAACGTATCTCTGTGAGTCTCCACCCCTTTATCACACTCTGCTGCGGAGGAATTTTACAACTCATAGAGAAGTTGATTAATCGAATGGACAGACAAGCTCTTCCCCCTTGCGAAAATGTCATGAGTGCTGAAATAAGGGGCTGTTCTTCATCACATAGGTCGGCGCGCCCCACCTGTTAGCAATTAGAGGAGGAATAAACCACTTGGTGCCCTATCAATCATAAAATCAAAATACACGTAAGTCATTGATACAAAAAGACATATGGCGATGAGAGAAAATCTGCGAATTTTTGCATGTTATAAAAACCAGAATCTCGGCCACAAAAACGACCATAAAAACCACCATAAACGACCATGATAGCCTTAGCTAAAAAAAGCAGTTTTAGACAGTTTCGGACTCATATTGACTCGGTTTTCGGAATTTATTGGGTTGAAGCATAGTGTGTATGACATGTTTCCACCCGCCGAAGATAGAAACACCCGGAGTACTGCAAGGTCCAAGATCGACTTCTTTTTCTTAAAAAGGTAAGAGCGAAATTCGGGGTTTATCCAAGTTTAAATCACGCTCAGATTAGTGAAATTGCGAAGTGCTGACATAAGTGCTTGTAGAACATCGAAATGTATTGAGAGTAAAGAATCCAACAGCAGAGCCGGTGGGTTACGTATTAAGCCGAAGAGTTGCATGAATGCCTTACACCCTGAGGAGGTAAAGACTTGAAGGTCCGCCACACTTGGACGAACTGCAGGCAAAATCGAATTCATTTGAGTTAGCAGTCAATAATGTTCCCTTCAGTATGCAACTCATGCCCCCATTTACTGGTTACGGAATTATCGTCTCATCATCGTCGGTAACTTTTTTGTGCGAAAATGACTTATAGAGTCCTATTTTGCAGTATTGGTATGTAAGAATTAACGGGCGGATATTTATGTCTGCAGTACACCGAGACCATCCGCCTTAATTTATCAATTCCTGGATAACCCAGTAAGCTTTCATGCAATTGAGAACGTAATTACGTGATTCTCGCGATCTCATAAGGATGTACACTCTTCTTTTGTGTCGGTTAGGCAGGAGCATGATGGAATTTCCCTCGGATTTGGAGTCCTTACTTTAAATTCATTTTCCTCGCGGTATCAGCAGAGCATTGCAGAAGTATCCATAATCTGTTCCCCGTGATCGTCTGATACGATTTGATTGATAAGCAAATATTTATTTCTTCTTGCTGAGGTTTTGGATAAAAAAATCATCTCGCAGCAATATGAACTTAAATCCAATTTTGCGTGGATAGATATCTCGACTCGCAGGTGAAAATGTTAACTGAGGTTGGTACGAGCCGACGGGACTCTTACCCAATCACGTAAACCAATTCACCTAAAGGAGTTATGCCCAAATGAGACTGTTTAGTATAGCTAAAGCTGTTTAATATTATTTCGTATATATACTAGTAATAATGACGTAATATAATAAAACAACTTAAGCTATAATAAACAATGACATCTAACATAAAGCACTATTATATATGGCTTTGCTGCGAGGCAGAATCAGTCATCGGCCCGTCCCACATTAGTAATCTATTATGCCCCCATTGGGCTTTTCTCATGCAGAGCGAACTGATTCCATCAAAATTATGACATGACATGGTCGTCGATTCCCATTTCTGATGAACAACATGCCCTCCGCTCGAGTTTTGGGCTATGATGTAATAGGCTCTTGCCGCGATTAGAATCCTCCGCGATCGCGTGGCTGAACTCGAAGAGCAACTCGCTCAGAATGCTTGCAACTCCTCTAAACCACCATTTTCGGTTGGGCGGGGGCAGAAAGCTGAGTGGCTAAAAGCGGGTCGATCAGAATGGGCACAAGAAAGCTTAACGGGAGTTGATTTCTTGCGTGTTGTGCAATTCGATCACACCCCTTATCTCGTGTCGTACTGATTGCGAAAAAACGCTAGCGGGCAGCGATCCCGAACCGATTCGCCATCAAATCTGGGATATTTCCCCACCGCGGCCCGTTGTTGTCGAATGTCAGTAGCATCAATCACGTCCAGGAATGCGACGCCAGCTGGTATCCCGAGTGGACAGTCGGGATTCTGCTGACCAGATATCGGATGAGTCATCATCTGGTGGCAGAGTATCGTCAAGATATCTGCGGGATACCCTGTTCGACCGGTTGGATTTCCAAGCTGCAAACCATTGTCTCACACGCGGTATTGAAACCGTACGAGCAAATCGCCTCACAAGGCATACAGGCCCCGGTCGTGCACGTTGATAAGATCTTGTATGCAATCGAAGCGGGCCTGAGTATGTTCCGGATTGTCGCGTCACGAGCCGAGCAAATCGCTTACGAGATCGTGGGTGAGGAGTTCTCGGGAATTATAATTAGTGATCTCTACAGCAGGCCAAATATACTACGGCATTGACTCTGTTGGTCCTACCTGCTTAGAGATTTCACGAAATTGTCAGAATCGCGGCACGAGCCGATGAAACTAGTCGACCAACAGTTGCTGGAACTCGAATCTTCCCAGCAGGCATCGCTTTTAAGAAGCCAAAATGGTCCGATCGACTTTACGACGCAAACTTCCCGGCTGGGAAGGAGAAATACGCACAAATTTAGAATGAGGTTGACATATCTGGAAAGACTTCGATGCATTGTGGACTTTTATCAATATCGAAGACGTTGAGCCAACGAATAATACCGATGAACGTGAACTTCGCAGGGGAGCTACAAGATACTTCTATCGTCGAAACCTAAACAACTTGCTTTGACTTGATTGGGGGGAGTTGCTGATGCTGCATGCATTTCACAGCAAGCTCCCGTCTCGACTATTTCTCGACTTTTTCTCGACTATTCCAGGACGAATATCGAGCTCATTGTCACTAATGTTATTCCACGCAACGACACATATCCTAATGCGAGGCAAACATGAAAATCGATCCAAGCACCGAAACACTTATCACTTTTGCGGAGCTGGCAGCGTCGCTTCCTTCGCGCCGTCGAAACTGCAAAGTTCATGTGTCGACTGTTCATCGCTGGCGAAATTCCGGTCTGAAGGGGATTCGGCTGGAGGCCTTACGGATAGGAGGAGCATGGTGTACCACTTGGGAAGCATTTGCCAGATTTTGTGCACAGCTCACTGCGATTGAAACCGGCGATTCTCAACTGTTTGTTTCATCATCTTCTCGGCGTGCCAAACATCAATTAGAGGAAAACAGTCTTGTTAATGATGGTTGGTAAATCAAAACCACCAGTAGAACT
>DEML01000018.1:12474-41813 GCA_002359185.1 Planctomycetaceae bacterium UBA2671 | reverse complement strand
TAATTGCGCACGGTGATTTAGTACTCACCAATCGTTTCATTTCCACGAATCGTATTCAGGGCCTGCCAGACACCTAAATCGATATTCTCCGAGATGAATCGAACGGACGCATCTCCCAGTGTTGCATTGACGCCCCCTGTGTGAAAACTGCGGGCTGATGCAGTTACGGTTTCGTCATCCGTAATCTCAGTTGACCCGCAGAACATAATATCATTGGAGTTCAAGGTTGTGTCGCAAGAGGCGATGATGTCATTGATTCTCGAATTTGGGACGTTTTGAGCGGAAAATATCGAAGCTCCCATCCCAGGATTCATCCAGACACCCCTGAGATCAGTGGCATCATCGACAACTCGCAACTCAGAGAGAATGACCGTATTTGACATGCCATCTACGAAGTCTGCATCGGAATTCCCATTACTCGATTGAAATCCATCACCGGAGCCACCAACTGCTGGAGCAATCTCTGTCTGATCCACATAATGACAGCCAAAAGCTCCACGGGTATCCTTGTCTTCCCAGGATAACATATTGCTGGTTCCCCAACTTGCGGCGTATGTTCCTTTAGCCAAAGCTTCCAAACCGTAAGTGCCGTTGGAAAAGTTTTCCCGAATCGCAGGATGTGAAGGGCAAAGCATAAACATCAATTGATCGCGACCAATATTGCCAAATGTAGCAGAATGTTCACAGTGATCACTTGGGTTTGCGGTATGATCTGTTGCATCACCCAGCATATCTTCATTACAGGATGTAATCTGATCATGAAGACCAGGTTGTTCCATAAATGGGAATATATTGCAAACCCAGTTAAATCCCATCTCATTAACGCTAACCTGCCACCCTCCCGTGCGGTAGCGATTTCCACTCTCGTCATAATTCACATAACCCGGAGGAAATGAACCATGTGTATCAAGATGATTGTGCAGAGCTGTTCCAAGCTGCTTGAGATTATTCTTGCATGATGTTCTTCGCGCCGCCTCTCTGGCTTGTTGAACAGCTGGCAACAACAATGCTACCAAAATGGCGATGATCGCTATGACGACCAATAGCTCAATCAATGTGAACGCTCGTCTTGTATAAATGTGTAGTTTCCTGGTTTTCATCTGCTTTCTCCTCAAAAAAGAATCAATAAAACATACCTGCAATAGCAAATTGCCGATCAAATGGGAGCATTCAAACGTCTTCAGAGGCTGAAGCTCCCATCGGGCTACAGGTAAGCGAGCAGAATGCTCTAAAAATCGCCGATAACTTCATTGCCTTTAATTGTATTCAATGCCTGCCAGACCCCCAGGTCGATGTTTTCGGAGATGAAACGGACGGAAGCATCTCCCAGTGTGGCATTCACACCTCCTGTATGAAAACTCCGAGCCGAGGCTGTGACAGTTTGATCATCTGTAATTTGAGTCGACCCGCAATACATGATGTCGTCGGAATCGAGAGTCGTATCGCAGGAAGCGATGATGTCGTTGATCGTTGAATTGGGGTTATTTGCGGCGGAAAAGATTGTCGCTCCCATGCCGGGATTCATCCAGACGCCTCTTAAGTCTCTGGCATCATCAACCACATTCAACTCGGAGAGCAAAACAGTATTGCTCATACCATCGACGAAATCCGCATCGGAATTTCCGTTTCTGGCTTGAAGTCCGTCTCCTGATCCACCGTGCAGAGGAGCGATTTCATTTTCATCCACAAAGTGACAACCAAAAGCGCCACGCGTCTGAGAGTTTTCCCAGGATAGCATGTTGCTCGTTCCCCAACTTGCCGCGTAGGTCCCTTTTGCCAGTGCTTCGAGCCCGTAAGAGCCATTGGAAAAATTATTCCTGATTTTGGGATGAGAAGGACACAACATGAATTTCAGTTGATCACGACCAATATTCCCAAAGTTTGCAATGGCTTCGCAATGGTCGCTCGGATTCGATGTTTCATCGGTCGGATCTCCCAGCATGTCGTTATTACACGCTGAAATCTGATCATAAAGGGCTGGCTGTTCCATGAATGGGAGGATATTGCAGACCCAGTTGAATCCGATTTTCGTAATCCCGGTTTGCCATCCACCTGTGCGAAATCGATCTGCACTGTCTGTAAATGTAACGTAACCGGGAGGGAACGAACCATGAGTGTCGAGATGATTATGCAGAGCTGTTCCCAGCTGTTTCAGGTTGTTTTTACACGAGGTTCGACGAGCCGCCTCACGGGCCTGTTGAACGGCTGGCAAGAGCAGGGCCACCAGTATGGCGATGATCGCTATGACAACTAAGAGTTCGATCAGGGTGAACGCTCTTCTCGTATAGACTTGCAGTTTGCGGGTATTCATCAGCTGTTTTCTTTTCTTTAAAGACATCGATAATCAAAACTAATAATTCTAAATAATAGATCTAACCGGAAGACCCGATCTGCTGGTTCTTATTGAGCAGAACTCGTGAGTAAAAAGTCAAACTCATGTTTGCCTGGCTCGACAACGGCCCGCAATTCTGACTGGGTATTGTATTGTGGTGGCACTTGCTCTTTTACTTTCGTTTCTCCCGTTTCCTCGTCAATTTGAACACCATCGTCATTGATCCCTTCGATCAATGTTGCAGTGCTGACTTTGACGATTTTGCTTCCAGGAGTGACTCCCTTTTTTTGCTTGTCAAAACTGAGCCGATAACCCCCGTTGGCATCTGTGATGCCGTATGACATTCGTGAACTTTCTTCGTCGATAAAACTGACGACCGCACCGGCCAACGGTTGTCCGTTGAGCGTGATTTTCCCGCTGACGTCGACCAGTTCGATCACATCATAATTGACTGTGGCTTGTCCATTGCCGCAACCTGCAAAACATGCCAGCAGAATGCAGCACAGGAATGAATACCATTTACTCATTGATCTCAATAATCCTTACAGAAAAAGAATATCCAAAATCTTCCAACCTCTTATTCAAGGCTGATAAATCAGTTTGATCCAGATTAAAACTCGCCGTTGACCTCACCACCTTTGAGTGTTGCCAAACCTCGGTACAGGCCCATGTCGACATTCTCAGATAGGAATCGGACTGAACCATCTCCCAAACTGAACTGGGCTCCCCCGGAGTGATAGCTCCCGAACGATGTTTCTATCTCATGCCCTGTGAAACTGGCGTTTTGATGTGCATTAATGGGAGCCCAGGTCGATCCGCAGATTTCAGTAAATTCGCTACCGCCTGTACCACCAGCAACCCAGCCACCCGTTTGCGGGCTGCCAATGTGCCAGAAATCCATAGATTGCCCATCTCGACCGAATTCGGGATCGGTGAAGGACTCTCCAATCAGAAGTGTGTTCGAAAGACCATCGACGATGTCTTTGAATGAGGTGGAACTGATTCCATAAAATGCCCCGTCCAGATTAGCCATTTCCAAAGCGACAGTTGCTCCTGGTGGCAAGGTTGTTGCATCGTCTGAGGCTGCTTCCGAAGAGGCGACACCGCGATAACTGGCAGGTACTCGACGAGCGATTCCATTGAAATCCAAATGTTCTTTAACAGCGATACTTGGACATCGATAGGTCGGAATAACGGTTTCGCACGCTGTCTGGTTGGCAGAACCTGATGACCAGTTCCCATCTCCCGATTCCGCCCAGATCAGGGTATCGTAAATATTCCCCTGCTCAATTTGCGGCAGGATCATGGCCGACCAGGCTGTCTCCCGTTCATCCCAACCGAAGGGCAGGACGTTATGTGTATCGTGATAGTTGTGTAACGCCAGTCCAAGTTGTTTCAGATTATTCTTGCAGGAGCTTCTGCGGGCAGCTTCTCTTGCCTGTTGTACAGCAGGAAGTAATAAAGCCACTAATATAGCTATGATCGCTATGACTACTAACAATTCGATCAACGTGAATGCTTGTCTCATGAGTTTGGCAGGACGATATGAGTTCATCAGATTCTCCGGCAGGTTGCTTACATGAAGCAGTAATGGGTGGACTTCAGGTCAAGTTTGAATGAGTGTCACCAGTGGACATTAACTGTAATAGTTAAGAATTATTAACCCCCGATGTCGCTCATTCACTTTGGGAAACAAATGTGATTGAAAATCTACAGGTTGTGTATTAAGAAATGACAAAGAATCGATAATAAATCTCAAAGAAAAACGAATCCACGATGGTTTAAATTTATGACAGTTTAAATGAGTCATTGAAGACCGAATCAGAGACGTGATTGGCATCGCCAGGCAGATCTCATGACCACACATGACATCTCTGGTGAGGTATTGAGGACGTAGAAAATCAATTGTGAATTTTTAGATGAACTGCTACGAAACACTTGCTGAATAGTCGCAGAGGGACGAGTTGTTTGTTTATTATTCGCAAATGAACATTGTTGAACTCGCTCAGAGAATCCGAACTTTACGTCTCGAACGCCGATTGACACTTGAAGAAGTGGCCTCGCGGACCGGGCTTACGCGCAGTTGGTTGTCGAAAGTTGAGAACTTTCGAGTGACTCCTTCTTTGCCGGCACTGAGTCAGATTTGCTCTGCTCTGAATGTCCCAATGTCGGACCTCGTAAAAGGGCTGGATGAGAAACCCCCTATTGCACTGGTACGCAAAGATGAGCGTCAGGTTGTGGAGCGTAATAACAGTGAAAAGAACACGACGGTCTATGAATCGTTAGCTCATAAACGCCCAAGTCGCATGATGGATCCGTTTCTTCTGACCGTTCCTGCAGGCGTCGCACGCGAGGAATCGCTTGGGCATGATGGGGAAGAGTTTCTAATGGTACAGCAGGGCATGATTGATTTCGAAATCGATGATCAGCTTTTGACACTTCGTGCAGGTGACTGTCTCTATTTCGACAGCAACCTTCCTCATCGTATTATTAATTCCTCGAAACGAACTGCGATTGTCCTGTGTGTATTTCTTGATAGCTCAGGCTGATCAAGAAAAATGCAATAAATACATGTCAAATATGAATTCAGAGAACAACTTGACATTTTGTTGAATTTGTGCTTGCCAAAGTGATTTTCTGTTGTTAAACCATGTGATGTGGAGTTTTGTGGCGTAAATCATCCAATCATTATGGAATCCATAAACTTCCTCTGGTCGCGTACAGGAACAGCGACTGCCTGGGTGGGCCGCCTGATTTTGAAACAGCGATCTAATTCCATTCGAGAAAGGAAGCTCGCATGCTCGTATTATCACGCCGTGCAGATCAACAAATCGTTTTCCCAAACCTTGACATCAAAGTCAATGTGCTGCAAATCAAGGGGAAAGTCGTCAAACTCGGGATTGAAGCTCCCCGGGATGTTCCTATTTTGCGTCCCGAGTCCTGCGATGATTTCGACTTCACTGCACTCCAGAAAAATATCGAACCTGGAGTCGATCGCCATCAGCTCCGCAATCATTTGAACGCCATCAATCTTGGCTTGAAACTCTTCCAGAAGCAGACAGAAGTCGGTATGGAAGGTGATGCCGAGAAGACGATGCAGCGTGTCATTGATGAATTACAGAAACTCGATGCCTCGATCGGCCAGGCGAAATCAAAGGTTAAACCAACGAACACTTCAAAAGCTCCACGCTTGCTGGTTGTTGATGACGATGAAAACGAACGAACTCTGCTCTCCGGCTTGCTCAAAATGCACGGCTTTGATGTCGTCACCGCAGCAGACGGTGTGGAAGCTCTGGATCAGCTTTCCAATGGCGAATTGCCTGAGTTCATCTTGCTGGACATGAAAATGCCCAATGCGGATGGCCCAAGCACGATTCGTCAGATTCGAGGAGACGCCCGCTTTAATAATGTGAAAGTCTTCGCAGTCAGCGGAACCTCTCCTCGAGATCTGGGTGTTGACTCTGGAATCGAAGCCTGGTTCCCCAAACCGCTTGATCCTGAGCGACTCATCTCCGCAATGACTAAGGATTGTCCTAATACTACGACGACAATTTAAGGTTTCAGAAAAGAACAAATGGACCACGGATGAGCGCGGATCGACACCGATAGAAATATCCGTGCAAATCTGTGTCCATTCGTGGTTCTTTGTTTAAGGTTGTAGGTCAGGCTGTGCCTGACAAATTTAAAATTGACGTCGATACTCGTCAGGCATAGCCTGACCTACACCAGCAGCAATTAACAGCGATGTCTAAAACGGATTGCCAGTTAATCTACAGCACAACCTCCTCAGTCGAGGAAGCGAATTCGATTGGAATAACTCTGGTTCAGGAACGGCTCGCTGCTTGCGTAAATATTCTGCCGGGGATGCAGTCGATATATAAATGGCAGGATCAGCTGGAAACCTCTCAGGAAGCGGTCCTGCTGGTGAAAACGACGACGGATCGCTCCCGTGAGGTCATCGAGCGAATCGAAACTCTGCACAGTTACGATTGCCCGGCTGTAATCGTTCTCGATATCGCAGCCGGTTCTCTCAGTTATTTGAACTGGCTGCGGGATCAGGTTGGCGAATAGCTCAAGGAAGGCGACTGAGGATTGTTGTTCTGCTGAGGATGACTATCATAATGGAGATTCCAGCCGTAAGAAACGGCTCTCAGACCATTGAGAAATCCCTCAAGAAGAAAGATCCTCCAATGAGCGAAACAAGTACACTCAGTGTGGGCAAAGCTGCCCCTGCTTTTAATCTGCCTGCTTATCCAGCTGGCAAAGTTCGCCTCAGTCAGTTCAAAGGCGAAAAGAATGTCGTTCTGTATTTCTACCCGCGAGATGACACGCCGGGTTGCACAACAGAAGCCTGCGGCTTTCGAGACAATCTCCCGAAGTTCGAAAAGCTCGATGCCGTCATCCTGGGCATTAGTGGCGACTCGGTCGAATCGCATGAGAAGTTCGGCAAGAAGTTTGATCTCCCGTTCACTCTATTGGCTGATGAAGATCATACAATCGCCGAAAAATATGGTGTGTGGGTCGAAAAAAATAACTATGGCAAAAAAAGTATGGGCATACAGCGAGCCACGTTCCTGATCGACAAAAAAGGGAAGCTGGCAGCGATCTGGCCAAAAGTGAAAGTGGATGGTCATGTCGAAGAGGTTGCAGAAAAACTCGGCGAACTCGATGCGTAATCGTTGAACATTGATGGTCACGATATTACGGCCACGGAAACAATCGGCTTCCGTGGCTTTTTTATTTTAAAAATTTATAAAAAAATTTGACAATAGGAATTCCTGACCTAGGCTTCAAAGAAGCTTCCATAATTGGGGATCATCTGTGCTCAAATTACTATCAACAATTCGCTCATTTCTTCGCGATGAAGATGGCCCCACAGCTGTTGAATATGCCGTGATGCTGGCAGCAATTCTGCTGGTTGTTATTGGCACAGTCCAGCAAATTGGCTCGACCAGCGGCGGTATCTGGACAGACAATAATCAGAAAATGGAAGATGCCGGGATGAAGTAGTTTCATCACTGGCGCTGAGTTAAGAACCTCGAACAAGTATCAGCTTGATACAATCCCACAATACTTATTCAACTTCCAAATTCTGGAAATTCATGCCTTGTGGATCAGCGATTCCAATTTTCAATCCTCCAAAAGTGGGGGCCAGAAAATTAAAGAGAGTGGCGATAAATGCTGATGCAAAAAAAGTAGTGAAAAAAGTAGAGATTGAGAAAAGAATTGACATCGTCCATTGGATATCTGAGAAGCTGAAGCTAAATGATCCACTTGAAATCACGTGTAAATTTTCCAGCAACATGACAAGCTGTGCCATCAATGGCCAAGCCAGATAGCCCAGTGCTGATCCGAAACTTGAGAGGGTCGCAAATAAGAGTGATACCTGAAGGATACTTACAGAGACAATTCGCATCGTTTTGCTTTCTGTTTGCGTTCGCTGAAAATCATTGAATGTGGGTGACTGCAGATAAGTCATTCAACGCGAATTCAATGCGACTTTCAACTTCAAACAGAACAGTACGGTCACGTACTATGTTTTCCGATCATTTCAGGCGAAATGAAATCTCAATCAGAAATCCTTCCCCGCGATAAGATCTTCATCGCCAACCATTTTGGGTTCCGCGATTCCAATCTTAAATCCTCCATAGAGGGGGGCTACCATGTTGAAGAGGGTAGCAATTAAAAGACCAGTTAGAAATGAGATGACGAAGGTCGTGACCACCCACAATATATCATGGACAATTTGCATGTCGGCACGATTCTGCACGATCTCTGTCAATGAAATAAAACCTCGCGTTCCGTAGCTCCAGTTGAATATCCAGGTATGAAAAAATCGTAACAACCAGTTCAGAGAAGATCCGATGGTCACGATTACAGAGTACAGAATCGCAAACTGAATGATATCGAATGACATGATACGCAAGAGTATTCTCCTGAATTAAAAAGCAGGCAGAAACATTGCTCATGCAGAAACGGGAATTGTTTCGTCTTTTTCGATTCTCAATTTGATGAGCCTTCGTTTGTCGGCTTCGAGAATCGTGAAGCGGATATTCTGCCAGGTGAGCGTTTCCCCCTGCAGCGGGATTTTCCCGAGTTGCGTGAAGACAAAGCCGCCGACGGTTTCGTAGTCGTCATCTTCTGGCAGAGCAAATGAGAACTGCTCGTTCAAATCGTCGATATGCACGCGGGCATCGACATCGACCGTGCCGGGATTGATTTGCTTGATTTCCTCTTCCTGGGCCTTGTCGTATTCGTCTTCAATATCGCCGACGATTTCTTCAAGAATATCTTCCATCGTCACGAGTCCGACGACCCCGCCGTATTCATCGAGCACAATCGCCAGATGCACATGCTCACCCCGCATCCGCTCCAGGAGTGACTCAATTCCGGTGGACTCAGGCACATAAAGAGGTTCCCGCAGGATTTCGACAAGTGATATTTCTTCGACTGGTGTCCTCCCGAATTGCTGCAGCAGATCCTTAGCGTAAAGAATTCCGACAAGATCATCGGGAGATTCACGATAGACAGGAATCCGGGAATGGCCGACCTCAATCAATTGCTGTCGAACGAGATCGATCGGTGTATCGATTTGAATACAGATCATTTCCGTTCGCGGCGTCATAACAGCCGTCACGTCTTCTTTCTGAATTTCCATCAGCCGTTGAATAATTCGACCGGCAGAGGATTCGATGACTCCTTCTCTTTCGCCTTCATCGATGACGGTACGAATTTCTTCGGAAATGAGAGTCGGTTCGTTATCGTTGGGATCGACCCGACCAGCCATCCGGTGGAAGAGGGTATCAGCAGCATCGACCAGATAGATGATCGGTGTCATGACCCATGTCGCTGCTGCAATGAAGTGCCAAGTGAAGAACAGAAAAAGTTCACTGGAGACTCGAGCCAGAGAGCGGGGGATTGCGAAGCCGAAAATCAACACAACGAGGGCGCAAACGGTGACGCCGAGAATATCGGGGGATTGCTGAAAGCTGGTTACGACGTAAGCGAATAGGCTCGTCAGAAACAATAGCTCTGCTGTGAGCGTAGCATGTTCATCAAGCTTGAGGATTTGCCCCAGTCGTTTTTCTTTTTCGTATTGTTTACAGATTGCTTCCAGACGACTTCTGCTGAACTCACGCAGACTGTTAAACGTCAGAGAAAAGACAAACAGGCAAACGCCTAATGTAATTAGTATGAGCGATGGGACCACCGCAGTTTTTGACCTCGTAACGGGGAATAACTCAGTGAGAACGCGACGTGTGATGCCACTCCTCGGTAATAATGCATTTCTAATCAAAGGCTAGCTCTAAACCCCAGAGAAAACAAGCCTTTTCGGAAATCCAGGAGTCAAGTCAATGATCTCATTGGCATTTAGGAAGATGACGCATTGAAATGAGCGCCAATTTTGTCACATTACCAGTTATTTTTGAGGGTTGTGCTGAAATGTTCAAGGCTGTTTCTTCTCAGAATATATGAAGAATTCCCCATATGAGTTCGGCCAGTTACTCCTCGTTTTTAATGATGCCCACTCCCAGGTCACCATCGGTATGCCAGGGGTCTCCGCCGCCATTCTTGCCCTCGAGAACTTTATGAAAGGCTTGTTCCATGTAAACTTCTCTCAGATCATTTGTCTGCTGGAGTGACTTGATCAAATGATCTCGTTCCTGATCCACATCTGGAGCGATGTGATGGGTGATCTGACCTGTGGTATGACTCAACCCGACCCGTTCGTCGTACGTCGCCGATCCAATCCAGAGCGGTCGGCCATGTTGGCTGACATCTTCCGTTTTCCAGAAACGAACATGATGTCGGTGGCGCGGGTTATCTCCAACGGGTTGCTCGTAGGCCAGGTCTTCCTTGCGTCCGAACAAATACAAATTGCTGACGGGAGCTTTGTCGTATTCACGTTCGAGAACCGTATCAATCCCAATCCGCAAATCGCTTTCCAAGCCAAGGGGATCTGCGGGAAACCACTCCGCTGCCTTCAGAATCGACTTCAGTTGTTGCTCTGTTCCAATTATGCCGACATTCAGCGGGTCACCAGGGTGTCCGTCATGAGTTTTGGTGATACGCGGGTTGTCATCAAATGAGGGATGTTTGCGGGCATAGTGCACCCAGAGTTCGGGGGCAACGAGATACGCGATGACAAAATAGAGGATTAAAAATCCAATCAATCCTCTGACAACTGGATTTTTGAAATAGGGCCACCGAGATGGTGTACGACTTTCAGTTAATGGCTCATCCAATTCGAGGCTTTCATCGTTAAGGAAAAGAAAATAGGTCCGATGATCATATCAATACTTCCTGAAAGCCCCTTAAGTTCTATTCGTTTTTTGTTAGCGGAGGCTGGAACTGAACAGGAGTTGTCACCATCGCGTCTCGTTCATCAGTCATCGAGACAAACCAAGTATTTGCATTTTCAGGAGGCGAGGCGACTTTGATTAGATGATCATTAAATTCTCCAGGAACGCTCACCCAGTCACGTTTTGAACGAAGGCCTTCGTCAGTCGTGTAATGCAGGGCAGCCGCCTTGAGTGGGAGATCACTCTTATAAGTGACATTGATTTTACCATCCTCATCCTTCAATTGATCCGGAACAGGCAAGGCGGGTTTGTCCAGACAAAAAGAATCGATAAAAATTCCAATCTCCTGCGGGGCCCAGCCAGCCGGGTGACTGTGGCTCATTTTGACTTCAATCCGCATCTGCTTGAAACCAGGTACGACGTCATAACTTTTTTGATAACTGTCCAACACATAATGAATATCGTTCGTGCCGTTCACGAATAGAATGGGAACGTGGCAGTGAATCAGCAGGCTGGAAGGATCGTATTCCTCAATCCATTTTTGGCGTCGCTCGCCCAGTCGGTCGATAGATGGTTTTTGAACGGACTCCCCTTCGTGAAGAAACCCACAACCATAAACGGGTACGGCTGCTTTGAAACGGTCATCCAGTGAAGCGACCAGGCACGTTGTATATCCTCCCCAACTGATGCCGGTAACGCCTGTTTGATTCTCATTCACTTCCGGGAAAGATCTCAACAGAGAGTGTGCCCGGATTACATTCGCAGCGGCATGATAGGGCCAGTCATCATCTGTCCCTCCACCGATGCTTTCAAATTTCTCAGTATGACTCTGATCTGGTCCACCATTGGGCAGCCGCGTGCGGCCTTCCCGTCTGGCTGCCTGATTCTTCACCGGCAAACCGGTCGTGGCATCGTACACAGCATCGGGAGGTCGATGCCCAGACAGATCCATCGCAATCGCCGCATAGCCTCGCTCCGCCCACAAATAAGCCCATTCTGCAAAGGCAGTTCCGCCACCACCATGAATCAAAACGACGCCGGGAAAGGTTTGACCTGACTTAGCTTTCCCCAGAGTAATCGGAGAAGCATAGAACGCAAACGCTTCCGTCGCATGTCCCTGATACTCTTCACCTGAATACAGGAGAGAATGTACAGGACCACTTTGATCCACCCATTGCATTGCCGGCGTCTGTTTTAATTTCGTCAAGTTCCACGGGCCAATTTTCTCATCGGCTTGTAATGGAATTGAATGGCTAATCGCGAAGATCGCGAATAGAACTGAGGACCAGAGGGAAGTCATTTTGGCAAATTCTATTTTCATGAATCAATTTCCCTGAATGCATTGATGACTGTTGTCAGAGATAAAATCAAATAGATTGATCTTCTGACTGCGAACAGTACTCCATAACTTCCTTTTGGAGACAGTTGTGAATTTCTACATTATCAATTGCGAGTGGGCATTGCCAATCTAATCTCATCAATCATCCTGTGCATTTGAAGCTGTCAGTCCAAGTACCCCGAGAGCGTAATACGTGTATTCAACATCGGCCTGATCATCCCACAAGGCTGCTCGAAAGCCACCCGTTGGGAATTCAAGTCCCTGCTTCACGAAATCCTGAGCAGTAAATTGCAGGCCGCCAAGCTCAATTCCCAAATCTCTTTTGGTAACGAGGGCTGTGAATGTGGACAGGACATCGCCAAAGGGAATCCGGGTATTAGCGGCGACTCCACCGTCATCCTGCTCGACATCCTTCAGATAATCCCGAACATCAGCAATCAAAGCGGCATCGACTGCACCAAAAAGTTTTAATGTGGCCACTGCAGCCGCAGTCGGATTGGTGCCGCTGCGTTTCATTGGAGCAATCTCGACAAACCCGCCATCATCCCGTTGACGATCGAACATGAAATCGACAATCCGCTCGGAAGATTCAATTGTGCGTCCCAGCAGATTATGCGTCATCACCACCAGAAATGTCTGATAAGTGCTCCCCAGTTTTCCTTCGGGACCTTTGGCAAAACCACCATCTTCTCGACGCAGAGAATTTAAGTCCGCAAACACTCGATCCAGCCACTCGACAGCCGAGCTCTCTGTTAGGACATCGTCTCCGCCAGCCAGTTGCACCGCGACCGCACAGGAAATCCAGTTTAGAACATCAACCGGGCTGTA
Organism: Planctomycetaceae bacterium UBA2671; assembly: GCA_002359185.1. Taxonomy (GTDB): domain Bacteria; phylum Planctomycetota; class Planctomycetia; order Planctomycetales; family Planctomycetaceae; genus Rubinisphaera. Next base: position 29,011 of record DEML01000018.1, on the reverse strand, counting down.
TGTTCGCTGTTGTTCCTGTCGAAGATAGGTGCCAAGTTTCGCAAGCAGGGTGTCATCGAGTTCACCAATCAGCGAGAGTGCACGCACTGCAAAGCCTGTGTAATAGAGATCACTATCTCCTTCCCGCCCACGAAAGCCGCCATCTTCACATTGCTGAGCCAGCAGAAATGAACGGTGTTTTTCCCAGCGTTCAGGCGGATATTTTCGCAAACCTGTTTGCAGAGACTCAGCGAGTTGGATGAGATATGGCAAAGACATCAATCGGGCTTCTGGTGCAGTCGTTCTTGGGAGGAACATTTACTGTACCGGATCATTCGCTGCGATGCGACAGTTGAGCGATTTCGACAAGGTGCCACGGCTCTGTGAGCCGTGCTTGGCACGCGTAATTCAAGAACACGGCTCACGGAGCGATTGCGCGTTTAAACTGATCAGCACATCCATTGCAGACAGGCTGGAAGCCTGTCCTACCCAAAATTACGCAGCTCGTTGCTTGACCTGAGCCTGGAACAGGTTGTGATAAATCGGGCAGGTTTCGAGCAGTTGTTCGTGCTTGCCGCAGGCGATCATCTGGCCTTCGTGCATGACGACAATTTTCGTCACCACATCGAGTAGAGTCCGGTTGACTGCATGAGTCACGATGAAAGTCGTGCAATCTTTTCCGTAAGTTTTGAGACCACTTTGAATCTCAAATTCGCTTTGAGAGTCAATCGCTGAGGTCGCTTCGTCGAGAATCAGGATTGATGGTTTTCGAACCAATGCCCGGGCCAGAGCGACGCGTTGTCGCTGACCACCAGACAGTCCAGTCCCTTTCTCGCCGACATTCGTTTCAAAACCATCTGGCAATTGTTCCAGAAACTGGGTTACGCCGGAAATACGAGCAGCCTCTTCAACTTCCGCTCGACTCGCTTGAGGATTGCCGTAGCGAATATTTTCGTAAATTGAGGTGTTGAACAAAAATGTGTCCTGAGTCACGACACCGAGTTGAGATCGCAGTTCTTTGGAAGGAACATCCTTAATATCGATGCCGTCAATCAGAATCTGACCATGGTCAGCATCGTAATAACGAGGCAGCAGATTGATGAGCGTCGATTTTCCCGAACCGTTTTCACCCACGACCACAACACACTCGCCGGCTTCAACTTGCAGGGAAACATTCCGCAGAGCATCCGGTCGAGGAGATCCATTCTTCGAAGCATACGCAAAATAAATATTTTCAAAAGCAATCTGTTTCGAATGACGTGGCAGAACTCGAGGATTTTCTTTCTCTTTGATGCGTGATTCCGATTCCAGCATTTGTGTCAGTCGATCAGCAGCTGCGACTGAGCGTTTGATTTTAGAATAGACGGTTGTAATTTTCCGCACTGGATCGACCGCTCCCACCAGGAAGGTGTAGAGGAGCATCAGAGTTGGAATATCGGGAGGAACATCCGCCAGTTGAACACCCCAGATCGAGGTCGATTTTCTCAGCAGCAGATACATGCAGGGTAACACAGTGACAAAGATCGCACAGATTCCCATCAGTTCCACGGAAGGATTTGTGATGGAATCAATCATGTGAATTTTCATCGCTTTGCTGTAGTAAACGCGATTTTCCTTATGGAATTGACGACGGTGCTGACGTTGATTGCCAAACGCAATGACAACACGCATCGCACTGAGAGTCTCTTCGAGAACCTGATAAATTCGCGACATGCTTTCCATCATCCGATGGCTCGCTTTTTTCAGTAGCTTGCCAAAACGGACAAACATGAAGCCTGCGATGGGGACAAAGAGCAGTGACATCAGCGTCAATCGCCAGTTCACCATGAAGGCGAGGAAGAGGCAAACCACCGCTTTCAACGGCTCCCGAGCCATCCGTCCGCCGACCAGCGATAATCCGTGGGAAAGTTCATTCAAATCAAACGTAAACCGCGACATCAACGCGGGCGTACCCTCGAGGTTCAGTGTCTGATAATCCTGCTTCAAGCACTTGCGGAACATGGCTTTGCGAATATCAATGGTTGTCAATTCGACAACGCTGCCGACCAGCACACTTTGTCCGAAAATGCAGAAACCCTTTAATACGGTCGCCAGAATTAACAGTCCAAACAGTAATGCCACCGTATTGAACTGATCACTCGGCAGCCAGGGCAGAACATGGGCTTTGGACCAGTTCAGCCAGAGAATGCTGCGCGTTGCTTTGGAGATCCGCTCCTGATGTTCTGCTCGGGTTTCCAGCCGACTCAGACTCTGATTTTCCGATAATTCCCCCGATTCGAGTTCCTGATCGATTTCTTCAATCAGAGAAAGCGTGGCTTTATTCGACTGCTGAATTTCGACCAGCTGATTATCGACGTAATCCTGCAGATTTCCGTCCATCAGGACGGTCGTGACGGGATAAACGACCGAAAGATTCGCTCCCCAGAAGACACCAATCATGAAGGCGAAGAAAAACGAGAGAAAAATTCGAGCCCGATAGCGGCGCAGATACGGCCAAACTTTAAAAAATCCCTCAATAACCGACATGAGTTCCCGCTTCCCTGCGATAATGTTGAAGTCACTCCCACCCAGTTCAGACCCTCATGGTCTGTTTCTGGTGAGCATTCGACAGAATGGTAATCTGAAAGTTCTGGGGATTATAAAAGTGAAAGCCGAATCGAGTCCAGATCATCTCGAAGAGGTAATTGGAGTAACAGGATTTGAAAAATAGAGAAGTGGGGAGGGGTGGGGAGAGAGTTTCAGAACTCCTCTGGTATCTTTTCTCCACCATTCCAAGTGATCAGTGCTCGCAAGACTTTCGGATCGATATCCTTACTCAATTCTTGAGCGTGGCCATCCGCATAAAAGACATTAAAGCCCTCTTCATGATGACTTGATGGCCCAGTCCCCAGCATTTCACGAGGGGGCTTATTGACATCGGAAAAGGGAATATCCCGCGGTTCCAGCCAGGCAATGTCCATGTCCGCTGCTTCGGTCAGCATGATGGTATTAGCTGTCCCGTCGGCTGCATTTACCTGATCGAGAGTGACGGATGAGCCATCCGGGAAGAGTGTTTCTTCGCCAGTGATTGTAAAATATGATATCCCATTGTTCGGATAGTTGTCTTCGTCAGGACAGGCGAACTCAAGAATCTGGATATCAGAGAAGGGGAGATTTTCTACTGAATTCCAGGGTTGTTCAGAATTTATCTTCTCTTTTATGTTAAATTTATTCAATAAATCGAGAAGAGAATATCGCCAGCTAAGTAATCTGTTTCCCTCGGCGTCCGTTGTATAACTGATCGGAAGCGAACCACCACTCATGCTCGTGTAATTATAGGTGGCCCAACCAATAATTCTAAGGTTATTCATGCAGGTATATCTCGTACCACCAGTGGTCCTAGCTCCATGAATACCAGGCAAAATGACAGCAACGACAACTGGTAGTACGAATAGAAGCAATAACAACTTGAAGTTCCATGGCTTATATTCTGGGAGTTCGTTTTCTTTCATCATTACTCTCCGCTGTAAGCCCGCATTGGAATATTTTCATATGTATTTTACTCAAATCATTGGCAATCCCCAAACGCAAAGAAGCCAAGCCTCATGATTGATCGTCTCAGAACAGAGACGAAAAACCAGTCGCGGCTTGGCATCTTTAATATGTACAACATCATGATGAGGAAAAAAGTCGGCGGTGCGTTGAACTGGTGATTTCTGCCTTCGGGTCAAGAATACGGCTGGGATTCAGGGTCGGGAATCGAGCCGTAGTAACGAAGTATCTCTTCGGCAGAAAATCAGCCAGTTCAAAAGGAGTCGCACACGCCGACGGGCCAAGTGGGCAGCCTGGCTCGAATTCGCTCGACAATCTTTGGAAAAGATGTCGGACGCTCCTTGATGTCAGATTGCGTGGTTTCTTGGGAACTGTGCCGTGCACACGAATTGGCAAATGAGGATCCGGATCAATTTCTCACAAGCAGATTCGAACACGATGTTTCCCTCGTCGGTTAGAGAGCCGACGCTTTTGAAGTCCGACGGCTGACAGCTTTCACACTGACAGGCTCTTCGTCTTCAGCACGTTCATTGCGACGGCACTCGGGCGAGGCTTCAGCAGTGGCGTTGGGTTCCGAATCGCTCGATTCCGATTCTTCCATCTTATAATTCTCGGCCAGTTTCGGATCGAGTTCGCCACGCATGACGCGGACATCACTCGGGGCATCGATTCCGATTTTCACAGAGCCGGGGCCGGTGCGGATCACTTTGATCACGATATTGTCGCCGATTTGAATCAGTTGTGATTTTTTTCGTGTGAGAACTAACATCTTTCGTCTCCTTTTCGATGGCAACCGCTTTCTAAGCAGTGCACTTCCTGTTTAATTGGTTTCTCTCGTCTAAGGCTCAGTTGGGCTCCTTACTTCCCGTCTGAACGAAAAAGACATATTGCAGACTGCGTGCCAAACTCTTCGAGATAATTATGGTTCAGTGTTGGGTTTTAGTTGTAAGTTGTTGATTAGAAGTGGTTTAGAATGTGTTTGTCTTGTTGAAAAGATTGTTTGTAAGTCTGTCGGAAATGTAGTCATTACAAGTCTCAGCGAAGAAATTGCAGAATTGGGACACCGAAAATGACAAACGGAAGCCTCAGCCGACGACCAGGCAGTTAAAATTCCTACAATCGTTCGATCTGATACCAGTGTTACATTTTCACTTCAGTTAATTGGCTAAGCGTACTGCCAATCCAACCTGCAGTGTTCTATTGATTGGTAACCCCCCGAAAAATAGGGGCACTCCAGCCTTGAATCTTTGTGGCATTCTCATATATTCTGTGGCCCAAACGGAATTACGGAAATTACGTGTGCATTAGCGGTTCGAGAAAGTTTTGGATATGAGTACTCACAAAAAACACAAACATGCCAAGCGGGACGCCTTGCGAGAGCTTTACGGCGACAACACTCCAGCTGTGGGCAATAGTCTCTCTCAGCGTGGTAAACCGAAGTATCTCGGCGGTAACGGTCGTAAAACGACGGGAATTACCAAGCGATACTTCCGCAAAAACATGCAGCGGGTTCGTCTGGTCGAAAATGGTGTGACTGTTCGACGCTGGGTTCCAGTCAGCATGATTCGTGCTGGCCTGATTCAGAAACCAGTCGTCCGCGAACCGTTCACATTGCCGGAACTCGAAGGCGATTCCTGAATTATTCTTTAGAGGATAACGTTACGATACGCAGCACTGGCAGAGCCAGTGGCACACGCAATTGCGCGTCGTGACGTAGCCTTCTTTCAGGAATGAGTGTCAATCATGTCGAAGATCTCCCTTGATGATGTCCGCAAAGTCGCTCAATTGGCGAATTTGACCTTCAATGAAGATGAGCTTGTCGAAATGCAGGCTCATCTGGCGAAGACGATTGGCTACGTCGAGATTCTCAATCAGGTCGAGACCGAAGGCGTCGCTCCGATGGCTCATCCGATTGATGTGGTCGATGTTTTTCGCGACGATGTCCTCACGCCCATGCTTTCCCGGGAAGAGGCTCTGCAAAATGCTCCCAAGACCGACGGTCAGTACTTCGTCGTTCCGGCTATTCTGGATGCTGGCGAATAATTCAATTTCAAGAGTTCTGCGGTCGGAATTTGCTGGGAATTATTAATTCTGAGGACGTGATCTTGGATTCGGAGTCGTAGCTGTTTAGAATTTATGGAGTGGACTCGCTCACAGTAACTTGAATTCTACAATGGACAGGAGCCAATCAGATGACGGATGGTCAATCGCCATTGATTGATTTCACTGCAAGACCCGCTTCAACCGTGTGGGAACAGGTTGTCTGCCCGGCTGCACCGAAACTGATTTTCTGGTGCTGGTTTAAGCCCGTCAATTTTCCGCATGGGGTTGTCGTCCTATTTCCTCAGGAAATCGATCGCAGTCAAATCCCTAATCTGACAATGCGTGCCATCCTGCAAGCTGTCGGTCTCAATTTTCAGCAGGTTACGTCCTGGGCATTGAATGGGATGACATTCGATGTGGCTCAAGGTTCCAATCCTCTGCTGGATCAACCATTGCCGCCTGCGATACCCGGGGGCGATCCTCAGGTCTATATCGCCTGTCATGTTCCGGTAGCCCCAATGATGCCTGTGGCTTCACCAATGATGCAGCCGGAAGCGAACATGGCTATGCCTGCATTCGGGACGACGCGACCGTCGTCTCAGGGAATCAATCGTGTCCCCTCAGCGATCGAAATGGAATGGCTGGAAGGCATGCATACCGAGTGGAATTCCAGTGTGATGATTGAGGCCGATTTACTGCGTCAACGTAAAAAGATCGTCGATGTCTCTGCCCGCCTGAAATCGCTCAATCGGGATTTGAATACGGATGAGCGGACTTATTCGAGTTCTCAGGACAAGAAAGACTGGCAGGATGCCCGCCGTTGGTTGCGAGATTGCGGCACCAAACTGGCTCGCTGCCTGAAAGATTACGACATCGGCTTTACCAGCTCGGCTGGGCAAAGAACCTGGTTTGAAGAGACTTACGAAAAGTTTGTCGAGAAAAAGCTGCCTTTCGACGGGATGGAGCAGGCTTTTCGGGATTACCAGATTTATCACAAGTCGCTACAGAATCTCAACAGCAGCATGAAGACAGCAGTGCAATATGCGACGCAAAATGGCGAACGAAAAGCACAACGTGTGATCAACACAATTCAGTCGAAAGTTCGCGAAGGAAATGCGAAAAAATCCTTCATGGGCGTGATCAGTGGTACGCAGTAATTGATCAGGCGGCTTTCTGGGTGTTCTCGCCCTGTTCGTTCTCACAGCGAAATGCATGTTCGGCGAAGACTTCCGTCGCTGAGCGTCCACTTTTGCCTCGTACTCCAATCAATGTCAATAAACGACGGCGGGTTTGTCGGAATGGCACGGCGACTTTTCGATGGGCTCGAATCCACCAGGGTTGAGTCGCGTATTTCGTTAAGCCAAGTTCTTCAACCTGTTCCGGGCGGTGCCGTTTGACGTGCTTGGTCAGGTGATAGAGATCGGAATTCTGTAGCAATCGGAGCAGTGTTCTTGAGAACGGCACTCTAAAAAGGCGATCGGGAGCAGAATAATAACTGATCTGGAAGTCGATCAGGTAAGGCTTGGTATCATCGCCCACGAGGATATTTTCCCGTTTGTGAAGATCGACATAAGCAAAGCCTTTTTTGTGGACCGCTTTGAGAATCCGCAACAGTCCTGGAAAAAAGTCTTCGTTGACTTCTTCATTGTTTCCCAGAGGATGACCCGGAACAAATTGATGGGCGACCACATTAGGTAGGATTCTGCCATTCCGAGCAATTTTATTGCAGCCGGGGGCGATCCCTTCAATTCCTGTCAGGGTGCTGTAAGCAAAAGCTTCTCGGTTTGCAAGAAAGCGTCCCAGCCATTTCATAGGGAAGCCGTAGATGGATTGAGAACGGTTCATTTTGCAGACGGCATCGAATTCCTTGCCCCGATAAAGAGCAGTCGCGGCCCATGAATCGTGTTTGAAAACTTCATCCCGCTTGAAAACGACGCCATCAATCAGAAGTTCTGCAGGAGGATCCTGATTTCCCAATGCCCGCAAGACAGCCGGTCGAGGTTTTACGGTACGTTCCATCGTTTTTGCATTTCTGTAATGAAATTGAGGCGATCTGCGGGAGCAAACAGTTCGCTATCAGTATTTAAAGCGTCCATGCGACCGCAAGTGGTAGAGCAAAATGCTCTTTCGTCAGGTGAAGTAATTGAAGATGAGCGTTGGGCTTATAAACTTTCTGGGATTATGAGTCCAGATCATTCTGAGTGTGACGGACGTGAGTTCGTTTATGATTAAAAAGTGTAGGTCAGGCACTGCCTGACGAAGTTGACGTCAATTCTCAATCCTGTCAGGCAGTGCCTGATCTGGAAATCAATCAACGCTCAACTTATCGATCAGGGGGGCGAAATAGCTCTGGAAACGCGCGGTCATCGGGGCTTCGAGAGAGAGGGTCTGAACTGTGTTTCCGGTCAAACTGGGAGACATTTGTCCGCCAGTCAACTCTGCCATGGCTGTCATGACACCCGACTTATTTTCGATGAATGATCGGTCATCGGCTTTCCAGAGGATTTCTGGAAGATCAAGTGACTGGCCCACGTCAACGAGCAGAATGGAATCGGGCATGACATAAATGACGAGTTCGGCATCGGTTGGGTAACCGATCTCCTTGACATCCCATGGTCGTTCCCATTTGACGGTGATCCGTTCGTAAATCTGTTCGGGGATTTGAGGTTTTTCGCTGGAATCGTTCAAGTAAGCCAGAGCCCGGCAATTTCGGCCTGTAAATTTGGCAATAGCTTCAGCTTCAGCCGGATAATTTTCCAGAAGTCGCAAGCGGAAGGCCTCCTGTTGAAGCTCGACAGACTTTTGAGAGTCTTTGCGGTAATATAAAGCAAGCTCAATAAGCAGTTCTTCTGCTTCGGGGACTAGCGGAGAAATTTGTGCGTTCCAGCGATAGAGCACTTTCAGCATTTCGTTGACGCGAGGGTCGGCTGGGTCCAAGTCAGGCGGTGCGAATTCTTTCAGTAAGGACTGGCGGGGTTCGCTGGTCAGTTCCTGCAATTCTTTTTGAAAATCCTCTTCGGAGAGAGAAAGTGGAATCGACTCTCTTAATCCAGATTCGGAGAGTCGCTGCCGGGTTTCCGTTGGTGTCTGTTGTCGGACATTGATTAAAAAGGCCGTCATCGCCTGCAGAATTTCGCGGTCCTGCTGTTCTGGTTTCGATTTTCGTGATGTGCCCGTTTTTGAAACGATGGAGAACTGCAATCCGAGATGTTCCTGGACTGCTCTTCGCCATTTGTCTGCGTCTGCTGTTTTCTGTCCGTGAGCGGATTCGTGAAAATGTTTTTCGAGCAGTTCGAGAATCTGTCGCCGTTCTTCTTCCGTCAGTAATTCAGTATGCACATGACTGCGGGAAATCGCTTTGCCTGCTGAAATCGCTCGATAGAGGGCGAGACGATCGTATTCATTACGAAGTTCGAGCCGGGTGATTTCTTTCATGGCTGATTGAATACTCGCCCGTGAAGCTGGCAAGGTAGCGGCCATTTGAGTCACTTCAACGCCATAACACCAGTTGGCATCGCGATGGCGAAAATCGCCCCCATAAATTCCAGCAACTTCATAGCCAATGACCCGAATCAGACTTTGCAGCATGCCGATCGCCTGTTGGTCGATAATGCGGGAGGCGATTTTCTTCGCACCATATTTCCCCAACTCAGCCGCTCCCCACCACAATCCGAGAGTGACAGGGTTGATGCTCGTTACAACACGTCCAAACAACAAACCTTTAGAGGCCCAGTCAATATAGGGCGAAGCTTTCACATAGTTGCCGTAAACTTTGACGGCATGACGCACTGTGTCGTAAGTCTGCTGGATGTTGTAAGCCTTGAGATCAATAGGAAGTTGGTCCATCACGACCAGCAGGTGCAGTCCAATTCTGTTGAGAGCTCTGGCAAGTTGTTCGGGCGATGTACTCAGCAGCGGATTTTTGAGAGTGGGCTGATAGACATGAGCGATATCGGTGACCAGTGTCATCATGTCGTCACGAAAGAGTTGCGTATCAAATTGCCCCTGAGGTGCGTAATAGTTTTTGCGAATTCGTTCGTAAACGACTTCGGCTTGATTATCGAGAATTTTGGCGACTTCTCGATCCAGTTGAACGTACTGAGTCCGATTCCTTTTGCCGACCACCCCCGTAATTGCGAGGGGATCGGGAGCGTCAATCTGGCCATCACGAATGTCGATGAACTCGGGCGTGTCGAGCCATTCATGAATGACACGATAGCGGTCGGCCAGTTTTCGGGACATGTGATCGATCCGCGTCGCTTCCACTTCAAGATCCCTCTGGACATCTCGGCGATAGGATTCGAAATCGGTCTTGGCCTGCTGGAAATCTTTGAGCTCCGGGGTGCGGGACAGATCGATAACTCGATCACGTGAGCGGTACAGAAAGTAGAGAAATCCACTTTGCACGAATGCGACCAACATCAGTCCTATTGTGATCAGGTCCCATGAAAATGAACCTGCAACACCTCGCGCAATCAAAATACCCAAGACTATGCAGAGAGTGCATGCCGAGAAGATGTAAGTCAGGCGGAAAAACATTCGGAATCCTGATTGGAAAATCTTTGAAGAAAACTGGAGAAGTCCCCTCTCTGCAAGTTACAACGAACACTCTCGAAATGGTAGAGTGATAATCTCACTGAATTTGAATCCCTTCCTCTGCACTTCAGTTGTGTAGAGGGAGCCATTTCCAAACAATTTCCAAAGGAACAGGAACGATGATTCGATTAGTTACTGCGATTGTCTTCAGCGGTATGATTTGTTTTTCAGGGATTTCCCAGGCAGCCGCTCCGAATGTTGGCGATGCTGCTCCCAAGTTTTCATCTAAGGATGATCAGGGAAAAGAATGGAAGTCGACGGATCATGTCGGCAAAAAAATTCTTGTCGTTTACTTCTATCCTGCCGACATGACCGGCGGCTGCACCAAGCAGGCATGCGGCTTCCGTGATGATATGGCCAAACTGAACGATGCTGATGTCGAAGTTGTGGGCGTGAGTGGCGATACCGTCGAATCGCACCAACTCTTCAAGAAAGTTCACGACCTGAATTTTACACTGCTGGCAGACACCGATGGTAGTGTTGCGAAGGCGTTTGGAGTGCCGACGAAATCGGGTGGTAGCATCGAGCGTGAAGTTGATGGGATCAATCATGTTCTAACGCGAGGTATCACGGCTTCCCGCTGGACGTTCGTGATTGATCAGGATGGCAAGATTGCCTACAAAGATACTTCTGTTAATGCAGCAGAGGATAGCAAGACAATTATTGAAACGGTTAATAAGCTGCAGTAATTGACCAATAAAATTAAGAACCGCAGATGAACACGGATTGACGCAGATGTCTAATGATATCGTCAAACTGTTGTCACTGCGGTTTTTTTATTCGATTACTCAGTGGCAAAATTTTGGATCAATGTTTGTTCGAGTTTTGAGTTCGCTGCTTTTTCTGGAACGATCAGTTCGAGGGCTTTTGGGAGCACACGGAATTCGAGTGGGGTTTCTCCTATCGGATCACCATCGGCTTGAATCGGGACTGCTTTGGAGGCGGTCAGTTTGACCATTCGGGAACTGAAACGGTAAATATTGGTCGAGGTGATTTCGCCAGAGAGAAATCCCTGCAGCGAGTGGCGGATTAATCGCAGGGCAGTGACGTTTCGAAAGAGGCAGATGTCGAGCAGGCCGTCATTATCAATCGCATCGGGATTGACCGGCAGGTTCGAGGCATAGCGTGAGACATTTGAAACCACGGCCAGTTCACAGGAAAAAGGTTCTGTCAGATCGGGAGATGATGCGACCAGTTCGATGCGTTTTCGATGAAAAATTGTTTCCAGAATCGGCCGGATGTAGTGCAGTTTCGTGATTCGACCTTGTCGAGCATCGTGAGCTTTCTTAACGACGGTTGCATCGAACCCACAACTGGCCATGACGGCAAAACGCTTTTGACCAGCCAGCCCGAGATCGATAATGCGTGTGTGACCGGCTGCAATCATCTCGGCGACCAGTCCGCCATTTCTGGGGATTTCATATTGCTTCGCAAGTAGATTTTCCGTACCCATTGCCAGAACCGTTAACGGAATGCCGGGAAAGCGGTTGATTAAATCATCGACGGTTCCATCACCACCAGCTGCGACGAGGCAACGGATTTGATTGCGAAAATCTTCCTGCTTTAAGTCCTCAGCCATCATTTCGCGATTGGCATAGACGCAAGGTTCGTATCCGAATTCTTCGAGACGTTTCGTCAGTCGCAGCAACTGCGGCTCACGCAGCCCGGACCCGGACATCGGATTCTTCTGAATAACGACTTTTTTAGATTCATAATACATGTCACAACTTCCGCAAAGTCTGAAGCAAAATTGTGACAAGTAGCTAACAGGACTACAAGCACGAAGCGCAAGCGAGTGTGTTGGGTTCGTTATAAACACACTCGCTTGCGCATCGTGCTTGTAATGTTATTGAAAATAATTATTTCCTGAATTTTACATAAAGTATTTGCTGATCAGTGATCCGAAGTTTTCGTAAGCTCCCCAGGCACCTGTTATGAAAAAACTGATGCAGGAAACAATCAGGCAAATATCAAACCAGATCGAGGGTTTTAATCGGTCTTCGGTTTGCCAGTAGCGGAAGAACAGCGCACCGACTCCCAGCATGGGGAGTAATAGTGCCTGCATAATACCCGCTGCCAGAACTGCGACATCGGGTTTGATGTTTGTGCAGAATATGATCAGGCAGAGGATCGGGAGAATGCAGCCGAGTGTGGAGATGGAACGCCAGTGTTTGACGCGGTCTCCTCGCGGAATCCAGCCGAGGAGTTTGAAGAGGTCAGTATAGGTTCGCGTGTGGCCTGCATTGGCGACCAGGAAAGTCGAGTAGAGCACGGCAATTGCACCAATCAGGAACATCCAGGAGGCGTATTCCCCGAACATCGGATCGTAGGCTTCTGCCAATGTGCTCGTCATTCGCATCCCTTCGGGATCGCGTCCGAAACGATAGAGAACGGCGACACCAATTAAATAAAAGGCAACAGTCGCAACGGTGTAGACGATCATTGAGAGAAAGACATCGACATGCATTACCCGGAGCCAGCCTTTGGCGCGTTTGTACCAGGCATCAGTGCCATCGTGCGGTCCCGTATGTAGGGCATAACCTTTTTCAAGGCACCAGTAGGGATAGGAAACCAGTTCCGCTGCTCCGACACCGATAATTCCAAAAGCCGCCAGTGCGGTCGCAAGTGCTCTTCCATCCTTGGTTGCACTGGGAAGACCGAAGGAAAGTCCGTTCATAATTTCTGTGCTGGAAAGATGCCATTCGACAGTCGACTGCAGGGCGACAAAGTTGCCGATTGTGATAAAGGTAAACATCACAACAAGCACAGTCGTCAGGTTTTGAATCAGCCCATATCGACCGTTATATAGTAAGCCCACTGTGATTAAAGCAGCAGCGAGAGCCCAGTATTTGTCGTCGTAGGTGTAGGGATCAATTAACTTTTCATTGTTTTCGACCTTGGTGACAGCATTGGAACCACGATCCCCCAGTTCAGAAAGTCGGGCACGAAGTAGTTTTCCGCCTTCAAGAATTCGTTCCCGCTCCCCTTCAGGCAATGAGGTGAACTTTTCTTGATTGTTTTCTCGAGTCTCTTCCCAATCGAGCATCCAGCGGATTTCTTTTTCGGAAGGGATTTCGATCGCTGCTCGATAATCGCCCGTCAAAGGCATCGCAATCGCGGCTGCCTGGCCAACGCCCCCGACTATGCCGCCCAATTGTACGATTCCGGAAATCATCATTGCCAGCCAGAACCAGACGATCCAGTTCAGCGAAAGAAATCGACCGGGAACCTGATTCAATGCCTGCAGAGCCGTCTGGCCATGAATGATTGTGTGTCGGCCCAGTTCGATTTGAACAAAAACTTTAATCACGCAGCCAAGAATGATCAGCCAGAGTAGAGTGATGCCGGCTTGAGCTCCTGTTTTGGTTGTTGCGATCAATTCCCCAGATCCAACAATGCTACCGGCAATAATCAGACCGGGCCCTAATTGAAGCAATGTTTTCCAGAAAGTCGTAGGAGCATCGCGAATGCAGGATTCTGGACGAATATCAACGGGTGGCAGGTCTTCGACAGATTTCATGAGCGGCTAATGGTCTAAAGTTCAGAGACTAGAGGATGGGAGAGTCTTGGAAAAAATCTCGATGGGCGTTTTTCTGACAATGAATTTGCATAAGTATCAATAGATACCTTGCTTATAACGAGACTCAGACCTGAACGCAAATTCGCTCCAAATTCAGGCTGAAAAATGCCACAAAGTGAACCATTTTTTGAGATTGAATGTCAGTTGGTACAGTTCTGTCAGCTCATCTTGAATTCCATTGAAGTGGATACTAGCATTATGAACGATGAAGTAAGAGAGTGTTCAAATTACATCCCCACTTCTCAAGTCCGACCCCTTGCAGTGTTTACGTGAGTAGTGCCCTGTCAGGGTTTGAATTGGGACTCTCATAACTTCAAAGCACTCCGTTGTCGTGCTTTACTAAATCAACAATCCGAATTTATAAAAGAGATGACGCAGTAGGGTTTGAAATCATATTAATCGGACCTGTCGTTCATTGAAGGAACAACCATGCCACATATCGTCTGCGAACCATGTAATAACTGCAAATATACAGACTGCGTTGTGGTCTGCCCGGTCGAGTGTTTCTACGAAGGCGAAACGATGCTTTACATTCACCCGGATGAATGTATCGATTGCGAAGCTTGCGTGCCGGAATGTCCCGTCGAAGCAATTTTCCATGAGGACAATGTGCCTGATGAATGGAAAAACTATATCGAAATCAACGCCGAAAAATCTCAGGATGCTCCTGTGATTACTGAGAAGAAAGAACCACTGGCCGATAGTTAAGCCGGTTTTGAGTTCAAAATTCACGCAAGGTCAGCTCTCCAGCTTTGGGGGGCTGATTTTTTTTGTACTCAAAGCAAGCTGCAGAATTCTGAACAGATGAAGTTGGCAAGAAGTTCTGATATTCTGTGCCAGTAACTCAAGTTCATTAGAGAATATTAAATTCGTTGGAGTCATTTGTGTCGATTATTGTGCAGAAGTTTGGGGGAACGAGTGTGGCGACTGCGGAGAAGATCCGTAATGCCGCCAGTCGAGCCATTGCCGCGAAGAAGGCTGGTCATCAGGTTGTTGTTGTGGTGAGTGCCCGAGGCAAAAAGACTGACGAACTGGTCGATCTGGCTGCGGAAATCACCGGCACACCCTCTCCGCGCGAAATGGATGTTCTGCTCAGTACAGGAGAGCAGGAAACGATCGCCCTGATGGCGATGGCAATACACACTCTGGGTGAAAAAGCTGTCAGTCTGACTGGTCCGCAAATTGGTATTATGACTGATGAAGCGAGTACGAAAGCACGCATTCGACAGATCAAGACAGGCCGAATTCACGATTTACTTGATGCCGGCAATATCATCGTCGCAGCCGGATTTCAGGGGCACGATCAGACTGGAAATATCACAACTCTGGGACGGGGTGGTAGCGATACAACAGCGACCGCTCTGGCTGCAGTCTTGAATGCATCTCTCTGTGAAATCTATACGGATGTTGAAGGCGTTTTCACGACCGATCCCCGCATTGTCGCCGAAGCTCGACAGGTGCATCAGATCTCGTACGACGAAATGCTCGAACTGGCCAGTCTCGGTGCAGGGGTCATGCATTCCCGTTCGATTGAATTTGCCAAGAAGTATCGAGTTCCTCTGCGTGTTCGCCCTTCATTCAACGATGGAAGTGGAACGCTCATCAGCCTGCAGCCGTTGGATCCGACTCCTGTTGTGACCGGAGTGGCTCTGGTGAAAAATGAGCTGCGGGTCAGTCTGTATAATGTGCCAGATCGTCCGGGGGTGATGAGCCTTATCTTTGAGAAGATGGCCGCTCGAAAAATTCCGATCGATCTGGTCGTTCAGGATATCGCTGAAGGAGGGACTGCGGAAATCTCATTTACAGTTCCGAAGGACGATTTTGCGGAAGCGGTCACAGCTGCTGAGGAAGCTGTTGAAATTCTGGGGCAGGGCAAAGTTCGACACGGTACGCAACTGGCGAAAGTTTCGATTGTCGGTAGTGGAATGCAGACTCACACTGGAGTCGCGGCTCAGTTATTTCAGACATTGGCCAATCACGGAATTAACGTGCTGATGATTTCGACTGGGGATATCAAAATCTCCGTCCTGATCGATGCTGATCGAGCACTCGATGCCGTCAAAGCGATTCATAATGATTTCGGATTGGATAAGCTGGAAATCCCCAAACCGCATGTCGGGGAATCTTTAACTGGTGTTTCCGTCGAAACTCATCCGATCGATGAAAAGCGGGAACGGGAAGTCGTATTGCGACTGGCCAACATGGAAGATATTGTCGTCAGCGATGTGATCGTCGATACGACTCAGGCACGAGTGACGATAAAAAATCTTGTCGACAAAGCCGGAATCGCAGCGAACCTGTTCTCGACTGTGGCAGAGGGGGGCGTGATGGTTGATATGATTGTTCAGAATGTCAGCCAGAAAGGCCGTACGAATATCACCTTTACAATTCCAGCAAATGATCTGGAAAAGTGCCTGGCTTTGGTGAAGAATGCAATTGATACTAGCGACGATGTCTCACTGACTCACGATGCTGAAATTGCAAAGATCTCAGTCGCAGGGATTGGACTTCGCAGTCACACCGGTGTTGGAGAAAAGATGTTCCGCACTCTTTCAGATCACGGCATCAATATTCTGCTGGTTGGGACGAGTGAAATGCGAATGTCAGCTGTCATCAATAAATCGCAGGCAGATGCAGCTGAAAAAGCTTTGTGCGAAATGTTTCTGGAAATCGAAGCCTGATTTAAAACGACCAACAATACTCAAGAATCTAAACTTTCGCATGTTACATTAGAACAAGGGTGGCGGGGGCGCTCCACTTTAGCGGAAGCCCCCGATTCGTTGGATTTTCGGGGGCTTCTCTTCGAGA
>DEML01000018.1:0-12366 GCA_002359185.1 Planctomycetaceae bacterium UBA2671 | reverse complement strand
CCCCCGCCACCCCAAATTGGTTTAATAATCATCAAGTATTGCAAAGCGTTATAAAAATCGAGCCGTGCAAAAATTGCCCGGCTCGATTTTTTATTGTATTCACATTACTGACTATTCAGGAATGAATGTCGTGGTCGGCTCAGCGACTTTTCGATAGCCGAGATCGCGGATCACTTCCAGAACTTCGCTCCAGGTGGGGAACTGACGGCCGCTACGACGTTTATAATCGTCGATGGCTCGCATGAATTCGACTTCATCTTCGGAATAATCGCGTTCGCAGGTCGTGGGATCGATCTGGCGTCGTCGTTCGACTTTGCGACGGTCTTCACCACGATCTTCGGTCACTTCGCGATCTTGTTTTTTGCTTTCAGTTCCTCGACGTTCAGCCATGGCCCGGCGTAATTTTGTACGGCGATCAGTGACGAGTTCGTTGCTCGTAACATCCTTCAGCATTGTCCACCTCATTGTGGTCAGAGTTCGTATGCGTCCTCCTGCGCCGAGCAAGTACAGACTATCCCATTCTTAATCAGCGGCAGCACACTTCAAACATCCCACATTTTGGAAGATACGCAAACCAGGTTCCCTTTGATGAGACGGAAAATCAGGAGAGGCGGCTAGGATGTAAGGATTGTGACAGTATTAGGGACTCTGCGATGTGAACAGCTGATCGTGTTGTTCGGCGATTTTGAGTTTGGTTTCTACATTTCCTTCAGCCTGTTTCACGAGTTGATACATATCCCAGGCTGTCACATAGTGATAGCGGAATTGAGGATTCTTCGCATGACGCTCTGCGAGTTGCTCATGAAACTTGACCATCTCTGGTCCGAGCAGCATATCGATATTACCTTCTTTGCAGCCGTGTGTGTGCAGTTTGATGAACTTCCAGTTCGGCTTGCCAAGCACATGGACATTCGCCTTCTGCCATAAATCGAATCGATCCATCGTAGGTGGACGATTCCCATGCAAATCGCTGTTCTCGATGCTGGGAAAAATACCCAGCTTCCGATTTTTCCAGTCAGGCACGAGTGGTCCCTGAATCATTAACAGCGCATCTTCGGGAGGCTTGCGTCCAACTTTGGAGCGTTGACCAGTATCGTGAGATTTTGTGATCCCCGGTCGATCCCATGCATAATAAATGCTGTTGATGGTACAGACCTGCGTGGGTGACGGAGCAGAGGGAAGTGTGAAATCGGCATAGCAGCCAGTTTCTTTCAGGATGCTCAATTCCTGATCGACTCCGCAGTCGTAACCTCCGGGATGCGAATTGCACAACGACCAGTTGCCATGAATAAAGCCGTAAACGATTTCTTCGGTGATTGGATGTCGTCGCAATAATCCGTGGCGATGAAACAGTTCATCTCGAAAAGTGATGAGTTTTTCGGTCAACCCTTCCGGAGTATCGTCACGATGATGCAGATGAATATCAACATCGCCATAACCGGCATCACACAAGAATTTTAAGGCGTCGAGATACTCTGGCTGATATTCATCCTGCGGAAAAAAGAAAGTGTGCTGTGGCTTGCGACCGTTAATGTCCTCAAAACGATCAAACAGTTTCGGATACTGTTCACACCAGCGATTGACGAGTTCCATCGCCTGCGGTTTAGGCAGGTTGCCGCGTTGAGGTTCGTAGTGATCGCAAATTGCAATAAACAGATCGATTGGCTCGTCGGAATTGTCTTGCGGGGCTTCACGGTCGGTTGGAAAGTAATAGCTTCCCAACCAGTAATGCATGTTTTTGCGTCGCAAGGCATAACCATAAACCGCTAAAAACGCGACGAATAAAACTGGGATCAGAAAAATGAGATACCACAAGCTTGAAAACTTCCTGCATTCTTAAATTCAGATGTCAATTTGCGGCACGATTTCGTCGTGTAAGCTGACTCTGTATTAAATTATCCATAATTGTAGAGTTATCATCCTGAAAACCACAGGTCTCATCGAGTAGTTGTGCCAGTTCAGCAGTTCGCGAGCGACGTTCGTGTCTTTCCGGGGACCAGAGATCCCGATCCAGTTTCATCCCCAGTCGATGCTTTTCCAGTTCTTCGGCCAAGCGTGTTTCAATTTGCTCAGGATGGTGAGGATCGCACGGCAGTGAGAACGGACACTCTTCAGTCAGGGACCACATATCTCCCGGAGGGGAGATTAACAGAAATGGCTTGCGTGTGGCGAGGTACTCGAAGATTTTTCCGTTTACAATTCTCTCTGCTCCCGGCACAGGTGAGTTTAACAGCGTTAAGCAATCGGCATCCTGCATCAGCGAGATCGCTTCGGAATGGCTGATAAAGGGGAGTCGAACAAGTCGACAGGCAGTTTGATCCAGACGATCCAGGATATTTTCCTGCTCAGAAGTCCGCCGACCAGCGACGACAAATTCAAGTTGTTCAATTAATGCAGGTGATCGTTTTGCCAGTTGTTCGACGGCTGTCACTAAAGGTTCGATGGAATTCAAATTCCAGAGCGTTCCCACGTAAGCGAGTCGAAATCGATCGATACCATGTCCGTAATCGATTCGGGGTGCGGGGGTGATAGAAAAATCATCGGGATCGAATCCGTTGTAAATATATTCGCAGCGTGTCTCTGCACCGGCCTGTCGAGCGGACTCAGCGACAGATTCACAACTTGAAGGTGTTGTCGCAATGGCCAGATCTGCTGCTTTGAGTAAGCGAGCCTGCATTCGCTGCTGAATTTTTTGGATCAGTCGACTCTGCTGTTTATTTTCCCAGTAAGTATTGCTGATCCCCCACTCATCACGGTAATCGAGCACGAGCGGCAAGCGAAATCGTTTTGCCAGTTTGCTGCCGACCAGAAACGAAGAAAACGGGGGAGCAGTGGCAATGACGACATCGTGAGGTTTCCGCCGCAATAATTCGCAACCAGTTCGATAGGCATTCGGACCCCACAAGACCTGCATGTCCGGCTGAAAAGTCAAATTGACCGCACTTCGTATCGAGCGTTTTGCCGCAGAAGTCATTTTACGAACGAGAGATGATTTTGATTCATTATTATTTGCTGAAGTCGACTGGCTTGGACGTTTCCCGCCAAACTTCTCTTTGAACGCGTAACTCGGCTCCCAGGTTTTCGCACGGACAACTTCAGTGGACTCTGGGATATCAGCCAGCAGGGAATTATCGGTCAGCGGAACCGAAGGATTGGAAACGGTCAGTACAGATGTTTCCCAGCCAAATTCCGGAAGAAACTTCGTGAACTTCACCGCGCGATGCACACCAATCCCACCAGCCGGCGGGAATTGATAGGCGACAAAAAGCGCTCGTTTAATCGTTGACACTTAGAAAAGCCCTGCTGTTATTCCGTTCCATTGATGAGAAAACACTCAAGTGCCCTTTCAGGGCTTAGATTTAGGCCTCAAATCTCTTTAACGCACTCCTTTGTCGTACTTAACAACATCATCAGCCCAAATTTTTAGAATGGATGATGTACTAGTATAGAACAAAAAATCAGATAGGGCCGAAATTCACTTCATTATCAGTCAGTGTCTGACACCATTGAAATGGAATTAGAAACTCCATGTGAATCAGGCAATGATTCAGCCAGTTCCAGAATTTCCTCAGCCATATCATCCCAGGAGCGAACGGGGGCTTGTTCTGCATTCTCCTGATGGGGGCCTTGAAGAACCTCGTCAATCGCATGCACAAAGCCGTTCACATCTCCCGACTCAACCAGCATCGAATATTTCGGATTCGCAATTTCCGAAATGCTGCCGACATCGGTACTCACGAACGGTGTGCCGCAGGCGAGAGATTCTCGAAAGACGTTGGGTAATCCTTCAGAATGACTACACAGGAGCGTGACATCTGCGGCCTGATACCATGTCGGTAAATCTTGATGACCCACTGAGCCGACCAGCGAAACTATTCCTTCCAGGTCCTTCTGTTGAATCACTTTTTCGAGATGCCCTCGGAGTGGGCCGTCACCAGCCAGACAGAGGACGAAATCATCCCCTCGATTCGCCTTCATTTCCGCAGCTGCAATCAGCATCTCCAGATTTTTTACACCAACCATCCTTCCCACCCACAACAAAAGTGGACGAGCAGGATCCATGCCCAGCCAGACTCGCGCCTGTTCTTTATCGGCTGGTTTGAAATGCTCAATATCAACACCCTGATAAACCGGTACTACCCGTTCGGCAGGAACATCATAGCTTTCGACGACATTCGCCAATCCCTGACTGACAGTCAGGACGAGATCTGAGTGTTGTAAGACGCGAACAATCGGCTTTCGACGCCCACTTTCTTTCGGAAGGATGAGCACATCAGATCCTCCAATTATCACGCCGCAAGGTTTATTGATTGCCTCTGCAAGCCGTAAACCGGCATCGCCATCGGGATGAGCCCAGTAGGAGAGAATAAAATCGGGATCCCAGTTCGTTAATACTTTTTCGAGCGATTTCTGAATCGATTTCCAGTAAAAGTGACCGTATTGAGATCGCAAGATTTTGGGAGGATACCAGTAAGTCGGATACTCAACCTGAATCTGTTGATGCACCAAGCCTTCTGTTGGCTCTGTTTTCGTTCGCGATTTGATCACTTCGGTCCAGGCTTGAGGCGAAATCACTCGAACATTTGCCCCGGCTCGCTTGAGCGCACAACAGGTTTCATAATTAAATGTGCCCCGCGATGGATTCTGAGCATCTGGAAAGATCGAACTGAGAAATAAAATGTTCATTGAGTTGGCCCGCTCAACCTTATCGGAAATGAAGTTGTATTCAGTGAGTGTTTTATCCGAGTATCGGTGTGGTCAAATGATCAACCGAAATGATTTTCGTGTAATTGTAACCGTGCCATTACTGCATGTGTTAGAGTAATTTCTAACCAGCATGTCTGAAAAATAACTTATATCTTTCCCCACGATTCTGAAACCAGACTGCGATATAGCAATTCGTATTCTTTGACCATTCGATCGATATGAAATTTCTGCTCGACGAAATGTCGAGCGACTGTTCCCATTGCACTCCAGGTGTCGGGTTGACTTAAGTGATTGCAAATTGCTCCCGCCAGAGAATTGGTATCCCCGGCTGGGACGAGATAGCCCGTCGTTTCCGGCTGAACAATTTCCGGATTTCCGCCGACAGCCGTCGTAATGATCGGCAGACCAACCGCCATTGCTTCGAGCAAAGTAAGCGAAATTCCCTCTGTTGAAGAGGACGAAACAAACATCGACGATTGAGCAAGCAAGTCGGGAATGTCACGACGCTCCCCGAGGAATGTTACGTTTTGAGTCAGTTTTAACTCCCGTGTCAGAGTTTCCAGCTTTTGACGTTCGACACCATCTCCAACCAGTGTCAATTGGAAATCGGGATACTGATCAACGACCAGTCGAGTTGCGTTCAAAAGTGTCGGAAAATCTTTTTCGGGGGAGAGTCGGGCCACACTGATCGCGCGACGTTCATGAACAGGTCCCGAAAAGGCAAAACGATCAACATCAATCCCATTCCAGAGCGGTTCTATTTTGGATTTGCTCAATGGATCCTGCTTGCGACAGATTCTCGCTGAATCCTCCGAGACCGCCAGAACGCGATCCGCATATCGGTTTGCAATGAAAAAGTGAGCCCGTTGTTTCCAGTGATTTCCGCAACCTCGACCATGCTGTGTGTTAATGACAACAGGTATGCCAGCCGATCGTGCTGCCAGACTTGCATAAAAATGAGCGTAAGTATTATGAGAATGCACCACATCGATCTGCTGCTCGGCAAAAACTTTCCGCAGAGCTTTGCCTTGTTTCAATCGTCCGAACTGTTCGGATTTCAGGCTGAGTACTGGACATCCCAAGTCGCGGATTTCCTCAGCCGGTTGTCCAAGATCGCTCAAGGCCACAAACATCGTTTCAAACTGATCGCGATTACTCCGTTTCGCAAATTCGACAAGCAAGCGTTCCAGACCGCCCGTCGTCAGGCACATGCTGACATGACAGACGCGGATTTTGGGTGATGTGCCTGATTTTGAAATCGTAGGAATAGTTGAAGTGATCTGCATGAGAACGACTTTCGGTATATTGATTATTTTTGCTTATTTTTTTCCTTCTCCCTGGGGAGAAGGTGGCCAACGGCCGGATGAAGGGATTCCTTCGACGCTCTTAAAATTATCACACCGTTTCCCCTCACCCTAACCCTCTCCCAGATGGAGAGGGGACTTGTCTGTTGGTGACGTCAGGCACAGCCTGACCTACGGCTTATTAATTGTATCGCGTTTCATAATTCGTTTGACAATCTGCATCGAATACTGAACGGCATCTCGCAGGCTGTATTTCAAACGCTTGCGTTCACAGACAATCCACTGCAGTTGCTGAGCCGATTTTCCCAGGTTCTCTTTATGCTGTTTTTCACCGACCAGGAAATCGTAAGCGTCATAACCTCGCTTCATCGCTTCCTGCATACAAACGTAATGCGACATCAAACCCGGGCTGGGAGCTACTTCAAATGAGACAAAGCCGGAAACGTAGTCCAGAAGTCGGTTGCGATCGTTCAGTAAATACAGGCAGCCAATCGTCTTTCCATTGGAGGTAATTCGAGCGAGCACAACACCTTTATTGGTGAATGTTTTTTCGATTAAAGTCTTCTGAAACTGCTTAAAACGATCACTCGCAAAAGCTCCAGGCATCCCCACTGCTTGCCAGCGAGCCTGATGGAGTTCGATCAGTTCTTCAAAGATTCCCAAAGCCTGCTCCGTCGATTCAGCCCAATCGATGGAAAGAGGGGAGAGCTGATTGCAGCGACGCTTCAGATTTGATTTTGTACTTTTCCCGAGTCGTTGTAAAATTTCCTCACCTGCATCACGGCAGGCTTTCAAATCAAAGTACCGACACTCACGAACACGAATCGAAGGCTCGCGCATTTTGGAATTCAGGCCATTGACAATCGGCCAGTCCATTCCTTCTTCAGCTGAGATTCCACTCAGGACAAATTGATCCCAACCAGGTTCTGAGGAAATCAGCTTCTGTAGTTGATGAACGAACTTGGCTCGATAATGATCACTGACGAGCAGATCGTTGTACTCAACGCAAACACTCTGTCCATGAGGTTCTCCGGCTGTCCCCAGATTTAATGTCTTGACCGGGAATATTCCGAACAGTTTGCTGTCCGATTCTGAAAGCAGGCAGATTCCCTCGATGACACCATTTACAATCGCAATCACAAACCAAGGGCGGACGACATCTGCATATTGCTGAACCCAGTTTTCTGTCCATGTTGCAGAACAGGCGACAGGTACGGCTGGCAAACGTTGTTCCAATTCACGCCAGTATGACATGACCTTGCTGAGGTCTTTTATTCCGTACATTTTGAGCTGTAGCGGATGATGAACGATCTCCTCGGGCAACAAGCCATCCATTCGCTCTGAATACTCAGTCGAAGAATTTTGTTGATCGAATTGAGAAATGGCTTCAATCATGATTTCAATTCCCCGTGGAGATGATATTTTGACTCAGATGAGTACTTTGTGCATGAGCTTGTGAGCGGATGCGTTCCGACAATCCAATTCCACCAATCAGCACAACAATGGCTCCGGCAAAGACACCCAGAATCTGTGTCCATTCCGGTTCAATATTCAGGCTGTGGACAAAGTACGAGTAAACCAGGATTAATGAGAGGGGAATCCATTGTGTCAGCACGCCCTGCTTGAACAGTTGTGGCATCGACAATCCCAGTTGCTTCATTCCCAGAGGCAACAGCACTCCCCCTTCAAAGATGACGAGAGGAACCAGTGTGCCAATCGCGACTCCGTACAACCCTAGATATGGCATCAGAATTAATGAAAGAATCAGATTGCAGATCGCTTCGGTTAAAAAGAGAAGTGCAGGGAGTCGAACATATCCAGTGCCCGTTAGAACATGTCGAATCAGCTGGGTTGGCAATGCAATCAGTTGACCTGCGAGCAGAATCATTAATATCCACGAACTTTGCTGATATCCTGATCCAATCCAAACTTCAATAAATTGTGGACTGAAATAAAACACTCCAATCAATGCAGAACCGGCCAGCACAACTGCGAGACCAAACCCCCGACAAACCAGCGTTTGCAGTTCTGCGTTCTGTTTAGACGATTGCAATTGCCCTGCTTTGGGCATGAAGACATAACCAATCTGCATGACGGGGGCACGGATCATTTCGCAGACCCGTGCTGCAATAAAATAAGGCACAACCGCAGTCGGGCCGAGCAGAAAGCCAATCAGGATGGTGTCGGTCATGTAGATGAGGTGCTCTGCGATCAGTGATAAAAACGTAAACATGCTGAACGAGAAGCAGCGTTTGTAGACTCGCTTTCTCAGATGCCGAAATCGCAGTTGCAGTGTCGGAATGAGTCGAAAAGCCATAAAGCAGGTGGCTGTATTTTCAATAATTGTGATGGCGAGATAAATCAACGCCAGTGTGATCAATCCCCGGGACTGTTGCAGAAAGAATATAGTCAGTCCAAGTCGCAGGAGATTGATTGTAATGATGATGCTACGTTCTACATCGAATCGTTGAATACCCATCAGCACACCGCCGAATGAACTTCCGGCTATTGAGATCGCTGCATTTAAACCCAATATCAGTATGACTGCTCGAATTTCCCACAAAGGTTGCCCAGGCCATTCATGAATCCAGGGAGCAGCAATCGCGCAGACGATCCCGATTCCGATCGCGACCGCAGCTGACCCGAAATAAACCGAGGTAATGCAACTGAAAGTCCGGTTCAGTTCGATCCATTTTTTCTCGGTGTGGTATTTCGAAGTGAACCGGGAAATCGCTTCTCCAAAACCGAGGTACAACAGGCCCGTTTGTCCGGCGATCGAGTTGAGCAGTAACCAGGTTCCATACGTATTGTCCCCAACCGTGTGCAGGATATACGGCATTAAAAGGAAGCCGATACCGAGCGTCACTGCATGAGCGAGCCAACTGATCAGGACATTGAATTTCAGGGACACAGGTTACTCGTTATTCAAACTCAAATAGTCTAAGACATAGATCAGGCTTTGCCTGACATGATTAAGAATTGTTATCAAAACTTAATTAATAATGATCAGGGGGGGCGAGGTCGCTCCGCAATTGCGGAAGCCCCCGGAAGTTCTACGATTCGGAGGCTTCTCTTCGAGAGCGCCCCCGCCACCCGTCGACTCTGACAAGTCATCCATCAAAATCGTGCCAGGAATTTTGTTGCCAAAAACATTGCCGCAAACACAAATGCACTGCTGGCAATCCAGCGTTGTGCCAGAGGTTTATTCAGCCATAAGACAGGTCGAATTGGGAACAGATGAATTCCCGTAACATTGATAAAGGCGGTTGCCATTCCAATGATGGAATAAGTCGGTGGAGTATAACAGCGGGAAAGTGACAGAAAGCCGGCACACCAGGCGGCCAGGATGGCAGCGACATACGGCTGGTAGTACTTGAGACGTTCATCGTAGATGACATCGTTATCTCTTTTGAGTGAATACAAACCATAGGCGGCAAAAAATAAGCAGCCGACAAACATCGTCCCGCCGAATAACCCCAATTCAACAAAGGCGTGGACGTAGGAATTATGAGCGACATAGTTGGCCAGTGCTTCGTACATCCCCTCACCAATTCCGAACAGAATTTTGGGAGATTGAATCGCGGCAAAACCTTCTGCCCACAGTCGAATTCTCTGCTGACCAGTTCCACCGGACAAATCAAGATTCGCCATTCGCCCCAATGCCAAAGGAGCAGCAAGTACTCCGAGGCCGATAGCTGTTAATGCGAATGCGCGTCCATGTTTCATCGCCAGATAGGCCATCATTCCCGCACCCGCAGCGATCAAGCCTCCGCGCGAATGGGTATCCCACATGGCAAGCGCAAGCAGTGGGAAGGGGAAAATCCAGAAGATCCGTGCGATTCCCCACTGTTTATCGAACAGTTGAGACAGGCATAAAAATCCAGTCGTGATAATTAACAAGGACATATCATTCGGGTCGTGAAACATACCCAATCCACAGAGCCGAATCAGAAAGATGTCCATCCCGGTTGTCGTATAACCAGTTCGTTCTTTGATATGGGTGAGCGATTCAATTGGAATCACGCCGTGATAGTCGGCTACGCTGACACCGATGCAGAAGATACCACAGAACGCCAGCGAAATGATAAACATCCGAAAGCGACGCGTGGAATCAATCACAGCCACCAGCACCACGAAGTAGACAACCGTCTTAAACATCATCACGGTGCCACTCAATGCACCACCCAGGTAACCATTTGTAATATGGGAAAGCGGAACAGCGAGCAGCAAACCCATGACACAAAGCATGATTGGCTGAGCAAACAGGTTAGCAGGGGCCAGATGATTTTGAATCTGTTTGTGACATACCGCGACCGCTGTCAGAATCAAAAAGACGTAGATCTGCACACCTTCAAGCTGTGGGAAGACTTCCCACGGACGGACGTAGATCGTCGCGTTGGCAAGCAGGAACAGGATGAACCCTATCTGGGAGGGTGTCACTTTCATCGCTTCGTCAGTTCATTCTTTCAGAGGGTATTGGCCATGAGGCTTTGCGCAAAATGATTGCACAAAATTGATGTTCCTTTCTGTAAACATAGGTCAATAATTCTACCCTCAACGGAAAGTACGTCTTAAGAAATTAAGAGTTTGAATTGAAACCGACTTCCAGGCCGTTACGATGAGCAGATCATAAGAAAGAAAATGATTCTGACGTTTAATCCGATTTCAATGATGAAGAGTTTATAATGAATTCTGATGGTTTAAAGATGACCGGTCTCATGTTGCAGAACGGAGAACTGGATGTCCGAATAGATTTGGACCTCCCACGACCTCCTGAAAAAGAAGTGCTCGTGAAAGTTCGCATGGCCGGTGTCTGCGAGACCGATTTGCAACTCGTTCAAGGTTACATGAACTATGAAGGAATTCTTGGACATGAACTTGTTGGCGTGCCAGTCAATGGAAAATTCGCTGGCCAGAGAGTCGCTGCCGACATCAATTGCTGTACGCTCGAAGATTGTCCATATTGTCCGGAGAATCGACATCATTGTCCCAATCGGAGCGTGATTGGCATTTTGAATCGGCCGGGAGCATTTGCGGAGTACCTGAGTGTTCCGGAAGAGAATATTTATCTCGTCCCTGAGAGTATTTCAGATGAACGAGCCGTGTTTATCGAACCGTTGGCTGCTGCGTTTCAGGTGCTGGAACAGACCGAAATTCTATCCAACTCTCAAGTAGCCGTACTGGGCGACGGCCGACTCGGATATTTAACCGCTCAAGTGGTAGACTCGACCGGAGCAAAAGTTCTCATTGTCGGAAAACATGCAGAAAAGTTGCAGCGATTTCAGGATCGTGATATCGAAACTGTCTTGTTAGAAGAATTGGAAAGGACACATAATTTCGATTTTGTCATCGACTGCACTGGTTCAATCACGGGTTTACCATTAGCGTTGCAGCTGGTTCGTCCTCAGGGAACCATAGTGATGAAAACGACGGTAGCAGAGCCTTACCAAATTGATCTCTCACAAATTATCATCAATGAAATCAAGCTCATTGGCTCGCGTTGTGGCCCATTTCCAAGAGCGATTGCTGCTCTCGAAAATAACGAAATCGAAGTCGAATCATTAATCACTTCCCGGTTTCCTCTCGCAGAGGCTGTAGCTGCCCTGAAAACAGCGAGTCTAAAAGATCAACACAAAGTTTTAATAATGATTGATCCTCATTCCTGATACGAAAGTTTATTCAATGTCACATCAACAGTTACTCGAAGAATACGCTCAGGGAGCAGATTTGCTGGCCAGCGCGATTGCCGGCATGACTCCGCAACAACTCGATGCCCGTCCGATTCCCGGAAAATGGTCTACTCGTCAGGTGGTCTGCCATCTCACCGATTTCGAGCCGATCTATGCCGATCGAATCAAGCGTGCTCTAGTCGAGGAAAATCCCACCTTGATGGGAGGGGATCCCGATGTGTTTGCCAGCGGGCTGGGATACGAAGTCCGCGATCTGGAAAATGAATTGAACATTATTCACACGACTCGTCGACAACTGTTGACCATTCTCAATAACTGCGATGAAGCAGCGTTTCAAAGAACAGGACGCCATTCCCGCGATGGCGATCTCACCATTGAAACATTGCTTAAGAGAATCACAGGCCACATCCCCCATCACATCAAAACCATCGAAGAAAAGAAGCAGGCCCTTGAAATATGAGCTTTGCTTCCAGAGCCATCTCAAACGAAGACGGGTGGCTGGGGTCGTAGCAAAGCGAAGCCCCAGAATGCTGAGCGCTCCAAGATCTACTTTACGTCAAAAAAATTAAAACCGCAGATGAACGCAGATAAGCGCGGATAAAAAACAATCTGCGTCCATCCGCGTTTATCTGCGGTTCTAAATAGTCGTCCCTGCATAACCCTGT
>DEML01000059.1 GCA_002359185.1 Planctomycetaceae bacterium UBA2671 | reverse complement strand
CTCTTTCATCGATATCAAAGGGTGGAAGCCATTAAGCAAACGTTATCTGACGGGATTGGCGGCTGATACCAATCAGTGTATGCTGATGTTGTGCCTCGACTGATCGAGATGGTGGTAGCATCTGGTTTTTTTAGTTAATAATGTGATCGATTCAATGAAAAATTTTATGTTGTTAATTCTGCTGTGCAATTGCTCGCTGATCTCTGCTGAGGATTCAATTTATTCGGGACCACAAGCAAACGAATTACTTCCGCCACTGAAGGTAAAAGGAATGATTGGAGAGCATTCTGGGAAGGAGTTCGACTTTATGGAACTCGCTGATAAGCAGCCGGTGTTTCTCATTTTTGTGCATGCACGGACTCGTCCTGCGTTTGGTCTGACCAATGCGTTGATGAAATACGCTGCCTCTCGTAAAAAAGATGGGCTCGCCAGTGCAGTCGTCTTCCTGACTTCGGATGCGACCGAAACAGCGAAATGGATGAACACTGTGCAGAAGCACTTTGCGAAAGAAGTCGAGTGGACACTTTCTCCAGACGGACTGGAAGGTCCAGGAGCCTATGGGCTGAATCGCAATGTGACGCTGACTGTCCTTATCGGAAAAGATGGCAAGGTCACTGAGAATTTCGCGCTAATCCAACCAAGTCTTCCAGCCGATTCTCCTAAAATTTTCAAGGCGCTTGTGGCGGCCATTGGAAGTGGTGAGGTTCCTGATCTGAATGAACTCGCAGGGGCGAGATATCAGGAGCAACCAGACCGAGGAATGACATCGACAGACGATCCCAAACTGGTCGAGATGTTACGGGCGGTCATCAACAAACAGGCCACACCAGAAGCAGTTGATGTCGCTGCTTCGAAGTTGGAGGATTACCTCGAAAATAATAGACTTGCTCAACAGCATTTGGGGCGAGTGACGAATACCGTAGTGAATTCAGATCGTTTGGAAACCTACGGAACGCCTCCAGCGCGTGAATACCTAAAGAAGTGGGCAAAGGAGTACCCTGCTCCACAGGTCGAGAAACGAGATTAGGATGTTTCGAAAGACAGTAAGAAACGCGAGAGACTATGAATTCACCTGGTCTTTGAATAGTTTTATTTTGAACAGGTGGTCGTTTCCCGTATTGTTTTTATTGGTGACGGCGGCAAGTTCGCTTTTCGCTGACGACCAAACCTTGATTGATTTCGATACCGAGATCGTCCCGATGCTTACGAAAGCTGGCTGTAATAGTGGTGCGTGTCATGGAGCAGCTGCCGGTCGAGGGGAGTTTTACCTATCGCTGTATGGGAGTAGGCCCGATTTTGATCACACTTCAATTGCTCATCGCTTCGAAGGTCGTCGGGTCAATCTCTCGAAACCGGAAAGCAGCTTGCTACTGTTGAAATCGACGGAAACGATTGAACATGGTGGAGGCACTCGCTTCGATCTGGATTCTCACGAG
This sequence comes from Planctomycetaceae bacterium UBA2671, assembly GCA_002359185.1. Classification (GTDB taxonomy): domain Bacteria; phylum Planctomycetota; class Planctomycetia; order Planctomycetales; family Planctomycetaceae; genus Rubinisphaera. The sequence continues at coordinate 4,411 of DEML01000059.1, read as the reverse complement.
GTCAAATTGATAAGTACCTGGATCGCTCAAGGGGCGCAGCGACATCAACTGCGAATACTCAAATCGTTCGAGGCGCAACCACAAAAACAAGTTCTCAACAAAGTCAGATCAAAGATTCCTTTGAGCGCCATCGCAGAATTTTCAGATCAGAGTTCACGCGATGTGACTCACCTGACAGTCTTCACCGCTGAGGACTCATCGGCGGTTGAAATTGATTCTGTCACAAGAGCTGCGAAAGTTCTAAGACCCGGTCAGCATGTCGTGATCGCGAGATTTTTAGATGTAGTCGTGCCGATTGTTCTCATCCTCTCAGCAGACAGCGAGCAGCTTGATCTGACGAATTTGCAGCGAGAGAATTTCATAGATGAGCAGATTTACCAACTTCTCGAAGTGCTGCGAATTCCGCCCTCTCCACCCGCCGGCGAGGCAGAGTTCCTGAGACGGATCCACCTGGATCTCACGGGACGACTCCCAAATTCGGCACAGATCGTTTCATATCAAAACGACAAGAGCCAGGAGAAGCGGAAACGATTCATCAACTCGCTTCTGGAATCGGAGGAGTTCAACGATTACTGGACTTATGAGTTTTCCAAACTGTTAAGGATTCGCTCTCAACCACAAGATTCAGTAGGTGCAAAAACTTATCACGCATGGCTACGAAGAGAACTCGCGAACGGGACGTCATTCGCCGCCATCGCAAAAACATTATTGACGGCAACTGGCGATTCTCACGAAGTTGGTCCTGCGAATTTCTTTCGGACGGTTGGTGGTCCTCGCGAGCAGGCTGAGTTTGTCAGCGAACTCTTCATGGGGAGTCGCTTGCGCTGTGCAAATTGCCATGATCATCCTCTTGATCGCTGGAGCCAGGACGACTACCACGGTCTCGCTGCGATTTTCGCTGGTGTGAAATCAGGTCGAGAGATCTCCTACATCACTGGGGCTGAGGTCGTTCATCCAGCGACGGGGGAAGCTGCCATCCCGCGAATCCCAGGTGAGCAATTCCTGGAGAGTCTATCAGACGGACGAGATGATTTCGCGAATTGGTTGACGAGTGATCAAAATAAATACTTTGCCAAAGCAATTGTGAATCGGATTTGGAAACGATTGATGGGTCGCGGTTTGGTAGAACCAGTTGATGATTTGAGAACAACGAACCCAGCAACTCATCCGGTTCTTCTGCAATTGCTGGCTGACGATTTCGTTAAACATGATTTTAACCTGCGGCATACAATTCAACGGATCGTCTCCAGCGCTGCCTATGCTCGCAGTAGCCAGACATTGCCTCAGAATCAGACCGATCTTCAATACTATTCACACGCAATTGGGAAACCATTCGAACCAGAAGTTCTGGCAGATGCGATAGCCGATGCGACGGGCATTCCAGTCCGTTTTGGCGCTGCGAGCCAGGATCTGCGAGCCATCCAACTATTCGATTCGAAGATCACCTCCCCAGAATTGGATCGACTTGGTCGCTGTTCACGAGAAGAGTCCTGTGAAAGTTCTCACGCGACAATAGGTGGATTGCAATTGATGCTGCATTTTATCAATGGCGAGTTACTCAACCTACGCATCACATCGACCGATGGACGTCTCGCAAAATTGCTGGGTGGGGGAAAGTCAGATAGCGAAATCCTCGAAGATATCTATTTGTCTACCTTCAGTCGGGCTCCAAAACAAGCTGAAGTCAGCTATTGGGAGAACGAACTTTCACAGATAAACCGAACACAGGAGCGGCGAGAATTGCTGCAGGATTTGTTTTGGTCCATTCTGACGAGCGAAGAATTTCGCACGAATCATTGATAATGAAGTCGTTAAGAGCAGTCGCAAAATGGATCTTAACCTTCCTGCCTCGTGGCATTCAGGTATTTGACTTATGAAACGATTCTTCACGTGCAAGAGAAGTATTGGATTACTCTAACAGTGAAAGATGTGTTATGAAATTCATCGATAGGAATTTCGTTCGACGAGACGTGTTGCAGTTGGGGAGTCTGTTCGCACTGGGACTGGGAACGGCGGACCTGTTGAATCTAAGTAAGATTGCTAGAGCAGATGAAGTTGGGCTTCGCTTGAAACCTCGTTCGAAATCATGCATTCTCATCTGGCTCGATGGGGGGCCGAGTCATCTCGAAACTTTCGATCTCAAACCGGACGCACCGATTGAAGTACGTGGACCACTCGAATCAATCTCAACATCAATCCCCGGAGTTCACCTCAGCGAGTCTCTTCCCGAAATGGCGAAGATGATCGAAAAGTTCGCCATCATTCGTTCAATGACATCTCCATTAGGCGAGCATAATTTTGGCACTCATTATTTAATGACCGGCTATAAGCCGACACCTGTGCTGGAGTATCCCACTTTAGGTGGAGTCGCTTCGCACCTCTCACGATCACAGACGGTTCTTCCGCAGAATCTGGCGATTCCTGACTTTCAGGTGGGGGGAGGCAACTTGAGTGGAGCCGGTTATCTACCCTCAAATCACGCTCCATTCTCGATTTCCGGTGATCCAGCAAAGCCTGATTTTCAAGTCGAGGACTTAGAACTCGCACAGGGACTCGATTCCGCGAGATTATTGCGAAGACAACGTTACGTCCACCAGCTAAGCGAGTTGAATTCATTCGGGGGAGGGTCTAAAAACTCCTTTTCTGATCTCGATCGTTCTGTAGAATTGGTTTCCTCGCCAACCGCGAGAGAAGCGTTTCAAATTGATCAGGAATCGCCAAAAACTCGCCAGAAATATGGTCCAAGAACCATCGGGCAAAGTTGCCTACTGGCTCGTCGACTGATTGAAAGAGGAGCGACTTTTGTGACGGTCAACAATCGTGGCTGGGATACACATAATGATTTAATAACTCGTTTGAAAGATGGGTATACAGGTGCGAAGAAACCGGTCGGGTTGATTCCCTCTCTCGATCTTGCGTTGTCTGGCCTAGTAAACGATCTGGATGAACGTGGACTTCTCGAACAGACACTCGTTGTTGTCATGGGAGAGTTTGGCCGGACTCCGAAACTCAATTCAGCGGGAGGAAGAGATCACTGGCCTCGCGTCTTCAGCGTAGCCCTCGCTGGGGGAGGAATTCGAGCAGCTCAACTCATCGGAGCGAGTGACGCCACCGGAGAAAGCCCGGCGGATCGACCTGTGACTCCCAGTGACCTGGCTGCCACGATTTACACCCTGCTAGGCATCGATCCTCAGTTGGAATTAAAAACTACTGACGGTCGTCCCGTCCGGTTGACACCTCATGATGCACAAGTCATCCAAGAATTGGTCGGATGAATCACATACATAACACGCGACAATTTGCCCAGTTTCTGTTATCAATTATTGTGTTCAACGGTGCATCGGTTCTCCTTGCCAACGAACCCGTGGTCACAGCGTTGGTGATCACTCCAGATGGGAAGCAAGTTGTCGCTGCTCAAGATAGTCAATTGAGATTTTTTGAAATCGCAACATTGAGTACGCTAGCAACTGTCGATTTCGAACTGGCATCAATTCATGACATTCGTTTCTCTCCCGATGGAAAGATGTTAGCCGTTGCCGGTGGGAATCCTGGCGAAGATGGCATAGTACAGGTTTGTCACTATCCATTTGAGCAAGCGGGGGCTGTGTATCGAATTCATAAGGATTCGGTGTATTCCATACGCTGGCTGCCAGATTCTAACCGTATTGTGACTGGTTCACTTGATGGAAACGTTAATCTCTTCGATCGAAATAAGAACAGCAAAATTAGTGAGTTTCATGGGCACTCAAAAGGTGTCACCGCAGTCGAAATGTTACCAGGCGAGAAGATACTCGTGACCGCTAGCGTCGATCAAAGTTTGCGAGTATGGGATATCATCACACGTAAAAATATCCGTACTTTCAATAATCACACCGGAGCCATCAACGACTTGAAAATAAGTCCGCACACTGAGGGACTACCAACGGTTGTCACTATCGCTAATGACCGAACCGTCAGGTTCTGGCAACCGACGATTGGGAGAATGGTGCGGTTCGTCAAACTGGAATCAATCCCCTTAGCGGTCGTTTGGCATCCGAGGGAACCAATGATCGTTGTGACGACGTCAACGGGTCTGGTTTTTATGATCGATTCGCAGTCCGCTGCGATTGTGAAGCGAATACAAACCAACCACTCGTGGCTGCATGCCGTTGTGATTGACCCTGCTGGAGAGAACGTGATTGTGGCAAATAACACCGGCTTGCAGAAATTTTCTCTCTTGCAAATCGATCAATAAGCACATTCGATTTACCTATCTCTCAGTGCAGAAACCTGCACCTTGTCAGGCGGCCTTCCGCTCAAACGACTTGATCAATCCTCCAACGTATTTTCGTACCTCAATCTGATCGATGGAAATCGTTTCCACTTCATCAGGCTCTTCTCGAATTGGTGGCAAGTGGTCCCGTTCCATGTG
>DEML01000084.1:60335-93823 GCA_002359185.1 Planctomycetaceae bacterium UBA2671 | reverse complement strand
AGTGCAAATCGTTTCAACAGATTCTCGCTCCTCTCGCAGTAAGATTCAAAATTATGCCCCGGCGATTATCTGCCACCAGTATTTGTAAGCATACTCTCTTTCCAAGCAGGATGCATGTAGCAAAATGTAGTTAATCGCACTGAATTGCCCGCAATTTTGCAGTATCGCTGGTGATTTCGAATTCGCCGTTTTACTCTTAAATACGCGGATTTCCAGGCCTTCCTGAGCCGCTTCAATAATTTAATTATCCAGGTCGTCGACAAAGATGAAAATAATATTTGGCGGCTTCTTATCAGATGCGTTGACCCACACAGGAAACACAATCAGGAGCATGCACGCCAATAACGCAACGCCATAATTTCTGGATCGGCAATTCAACATTTTTTGCTTTCTGTGAATATCTTTATGATCTTGCTGATCAATATTGGATTGTGCCACGAATTATCCGATTCTATTTCGGTATCCTGCAATGATACTCCAGCAAGTCGAGCCGTGTGCCATGTCCACGCGGGTGGCCCAACCGACTTTGTCGGTTGGGTACTGAAAGCACAAGATGATTTGCCATTCGCTCTCCATGTCTATTGAATAGCAAATTCATCATGCTCATCCAAGCCTGAGCCCAGCCAAGTAGGGCAGGAGCCTGCCCTACTTGGCTGTAATGGGGAACTCAGAGACCATCACCGAAGTGTCAGGGGCTTTTCCTGAATAGAAGGAAATGTAATGGTTGTTTCCGAGTGCTGTCGCGTTTGCGTTGCCGGAATCCCAGGCGATTGGGCTGGCGATGGTGATGGCTTCGGAGTCGGGCCAGTTGAGAGGATGTTCGAAAACGCTCTCGGGATCGACGACGCGGCGACGGAGAATTCCTCTACCACGTTCGTAATAGTAGTTGCTCAGCAAGCCAGTTTTTTCATCGAGAATCAGGCTGGGCGTGGATGCATGGATATCACGGATATTCGTTTGGGTTTTCGTCCAGGTTTTGCCGTAATCTGTTGAGGTTATCTGAAATTGAGCAGGGCCGGTTTCCGTTCTGGCAATCGCGAGAATGCGACCATCGCCGAGATAAACCGCAGAAGGTTCTGTCGGCCAGTTTGGTTTGGTCAGTTCGGTTTCGACCGGGGTTTGTGACCAGGTTAAACCATCATCATTGCTGGTCAGCGTGCCCCACGATTGGTTCGGTTTGTCGCTGTAATCTCCAGCGAACCACAATGCCATCAACCCAACTTCGGGGACTGAATAGACGTCTGTAATCTGCATCGGCTGAATGGCGAGTTCCGGCGTTGCGATGAGTGTGAAGTTCACTCCATCCGTAGTACGATAAAGGTCGTGATTCCAGTCCTTACCGATGCGTCTTACCCAGAGCAGCATCGCTCCTGCGGAATCCAGTCCCTTACCAACGGTGACTTCTCCATAGCCCGGAGTCTCGGCGACAACGGTTTCGGCTGTCCAGGTTTTTCCTCCGTCTGTGGAGGTGCGAGCATAGACGCCGCGGGCGTCCTCGTTAATTGTATGAGCAGAACCTCGGCAGTACGTACAGACTAATTTATCATCGAGAGCCTGGATCATCGGCCATGAGTTGTAGCCGGGCACATCCTGCACGATACGGGGCTCTGCGAGAGATTTTAGAGGTGTCACCTTGACCATTGCCAATCCGGTTGGACGGGTGAATGTATCCCCCTCATCACCCGGTTCTCGCTGAATGCGAATCCACAGTGGAGCCTCCGGTTCAACTTCATACCAGGATTCCAAGACAATGTTCCGCGAATAGAAAGGACCGGCTGGAAGTGCAGATCGGACGGTCTTACCGAGATGATACCGGGAAGTGAATGGAGCCCCTTCGATCATTTGAGACAGATGAACCCGGTAGACATCCTCAAACTCTGGACTGGTTGTCGGGTCATTCGACGTCACAGTAATTTCAATTTTGACGGCTGCATATTCCTTCGAAAACCCGGCCACAACACCAGCCACGGATTGGCCGGTTGTGCCTCCCGAGAGTGACCACACCGGAATATGGGTTGAGCCACTGGACATCATGACTAACGAAGGCTTGCCAGTAGCGATCGACATGTTGTTCGCTGCAAGGTATCTCGGGGCACCAATCGAAGTCAGATCATCTGCATGTGAATTTGTAATCAGAGTGGAAATCAGAGCGATTGGTAAGAGAGTTGCCTGCATCGATCTGAATATTATTCTTGTCGATGTTTTATCCGAGTGGTAATTCATAGTTTTACATTCCTTGGTAGCATGCACGCCGGGTGCAACTCACAGAGCCGTGGCAGTATGTTTCTTTCATTTCGTCATGTACAGCCTGACCTACGGCAATTCAAAATAAATGATATTACCTTCTGCCTTTAAACGTTTGACCGTTTCCTGCCAGAGTTGTTGGTCGAAGTGTTCGAGGATTTGGGGGCGGGCGTCTTCCGGGGTGAGTTGGCCGGGGATGATTTTGTCGACGTACAGTAGATGCACGCCATAGATGCTGCGGAAGGGTTCGCTCATTTCGCCTTCTGGAGTTTGAAACGCGACCTCCACAATTTGCCTGGGCATCTGTCCGGTGAAGGCGAAGGTGCCAATTAAGCCTCCCTGTTCAGCTGTGGGGGCTTCTGACATTCTGCGAGCAACGTCTGCAAAACTGACTCCATTTTTGCCGACCATCTGGCTGGAATTTCTCAGTTTTCGCAGAGCAATTTCAACTTCTGATTCACTGGCATCGCGGGGAAGTTTGAGGAAGATCTGGCTGACGGTGCGTTTTGTGCCATCGAGTTCCTGCTGATGTTGCTGGAAGTATTCGCTGATCTGACCATCGGTTACGACTTGTCGGACATAACGTTGCCAGGCGAGTGGCAGTGAAATTTCTTTGCGCAACTGCTCGCGGGTGAGGTGCAGATTTTCGAGAGCCTGATCGGGATCGTCTTCCTGAGCCAGAATCTTTTCGACATGATTCATGCGGCGTTCGACCAGCAGTTTTGGAGCAGTGATGCCGCGCGATTTCAGGAATTGATCGATCAATGTTCGTTCGATCAATCGCTCCCGCATCCGCTCGAACGTTTCGCGATTGTCATTGCCATAAACTCCCAGCGTCTTCATGGCTTCGTTGATCTGATGCTCTGTGATCACCTTCCCATTCACTTCCGCAGCCAGTCGAGATTGCTGTGCGAAAGCTGTAATGGGTTGAGCAATCCCTATCGACAGTCCGATGAATGTCAGGAGAACAGTGGTCGTCAATTCATTCATGAAAGAAGCCCAGGTGAGGTTAGAGATTAGTGGGGAGAGGTTAGAGTACTTGATTCATGGTTTAATAGCCTTTGAAAAGCATATTGGAAGAGTAACGTAAATCCATTCCGTAGTTCAAACCTGAACACCACCCTCAACCCTCAACCCTCAACCCTCAAAAAATTCCCGTCTTGCCAAACACACATAAACAAATCTACAATTATTATTATAGGGACTTCTGACACACAACTTCAGTTCGGGCGGGCAACATGATGCGACGGGATGTGGCATTGATATTGGCGGGGGGCAAGGGAAGCCGGTTGGAACCGTTGACGCGTGATCGGGCTAAGCCGGCGGTGCCGTTTGGGGGGAGTTATCGCATTATTGATTTTACGTTGTCGAACTGTCTGAACAGCGGATTGCGGCGAATTCTGGTTTTCACGCAGTATAAAGCGGCCAGTCTCGACAGACATATCAATCAGGCATGGCGTTTTTTGTGCCGTGAACTGGATGAATATGTCGATATCCTTTCTCCTCAGCAACGACTCGACGAGCAATGGTATCAGGGGACAGCTGATGCGGTTTATCAGAACATTTATTCGATTGAGAAAACTCGCGCAGACAATGTGCTGATTCTTTCGGGCGATCACATCTATAAGATGGATTATTCCGAAATGCTTGGCCGGCATGTCGCAGCCTCTGCCGCAGTTTCGATTGCCTGCTTGCCGGTTTCACTGGAAGAGGGGCGGCAGTTTGGCGTGATGTCCATCGATGAGGCAGGCCGCGTGATCGACTTTCAGGAGAAGCCCGCTAACCCGCAACCGCTGCCAAACGATCCGACAAAATGCCTGGCTTCGATGGGCGTGTATGCGTTTCAGTCCGACTTTCTCTATGAAGAACTCTGTCGCGATGCGACCATTCGCGGAAGCAGTCACGACTTCGGCAAGGATATCATTCCCCGCATCATACAAGATCATCACGTCCAGGCGTTTCCGTTTCAGGATAAGAACACGGGAGAGACGGCTTACTGGCGTGATGTCGGCACGATAGATTCTTATTATGAAGCCAATATGGATTTGATTTCGGTCGATCCTCAATTGAACCTCTATGATCAAAGCTGGCCGATTCGCAGTTATCAGCCCTTGTTGCCACCCCCGAAATTTGTGTTCGCTCAGAAGAATCAGGAACACCCCCGCGTCGGAGAAGCGATTGACAGTCTGGTCTGCACGGGTTCAATCCTGTCCGGCGGCCGGGCGGAAGGCTCGATCATTTCGTCGAATGTGCGGATCAACAGTTGGGCAACGGTCGAAAATTCGATCCTGTTTGACAATGTTATCGTTGGCAGGCATGCCAGAATTCGAAATGCGATCATCGATAAAGGCGTGGTCATCCCCGAACATTTCCGAATTGGTTTTGATCAGAACGAAGACCGTCGCAATGGCTTTACCATCAGTGAAAATGGAATCGCAGTCATTGGAAAAGTCGGCTCTCTGGCAGAGCTCTCAACTTGAGTGAATTTCTTCTCATTCACTCTATTTTCTCAGACGTGACTCAGGAAATCCTCACAGATTACCCACTCTCCCTGATCTTCCAGCTTCGTCGAATATTAGTCTCAATGAATATGTTCGAGTTGCAGGCATTTTTCAGGAAAATTGGATTTCATTGGGCATAGGTCGATATACTTAGTAAGAGTTGAGAATTCGCTTGAATTGGTGATGTTCTCCTTGAGATGACCAGATATCGAGATTGTAAATAATTTTTTACCACGAAGTCACAAAGACACTAAGAGATTTTTTGATTTTCATCGTCAATAAGTAAAATCGTTCTTTTTGAATTTGAAGCACATCCGCCTTAAAACTCTTCGTGCCTTTGTGACTTAGTGGTTATAAAAATATTATGAAAAGTTTGTAGCCTGAACTTCAGCAATAAATGCGTGGAATGAACAGATGCCGTTGAAGACCGAAGAAGTTGAAGAGCCGGTTCTCAACCTCACTCCGATGATTGATATCGTGTTGTTACTGATCATCTTCTTCATGGTGGGGACGAAGTTCTCGGATGCGGAACGTCAATTCGAAATTGAATTGCCGACGGTTTCCGATGCGCTCCCCCTGACGGAACTCCCGGATGAAGTTGTAGTGAGTGTGGCAAAAACAGGGGAATTGTTCCTCGGTGATACTCTCGTCACAATTGTTGAACTTGAAGAGCAACTCAAGGTGGCCAAAAGTCGTTATGCCGACCAGGGCGTTGTTGTGCGCGGCGATGCGACGGGATCTTATCAGAATGTGATGGACATTCTCGCAGTCTGCCATCGAGTCGGAATTACGAATTTGTCGCTCGCCAATCGAGTGGCTGAGGAGGACAATTCGTGAATGTCTCGTTTCAACAATTTTACCTCTGGTTATCGAACCAGTTCCAGGTTCCAGCGAATGTTGTTGAACAATGGGTGTGGGGGGGAGTTGTTCTCGGATTTATTTTCGCGACCGTCCATTTGATCACCATGCTGGTCACACGCTGGGGTGATCATCACGCTTCGTCCAAATCGCTTTTGTTTTCATTGCTTGTCCATTTGGGATCCGGCGTCGGTGTGATTGCTCTGGCTCCGGAACCTGTCCGTGAAAAAGTTGTTCGCGATCTCGAACCGATACGAATTCACGATGTCCAAATCGCAGGCGTGAGACAAACACGCACCGACGAAGCGGGCAATACCCCGATCTGGGAATCGGTGCCGTTGACGGAAACGAATCCTTTATCGCGGATGGAGCGTGAGCAGTTTCGTCCGACTCCATCGAGCATCCCGGAACGCAGTCTGGAAGAGCCGATCAATCTCAGTGCCGTGATGCCGGAACCGGATCGTATTAAGCCGGCTCCCATCGAGCAACCGGAACTGGCGATGGCAACTCCCTCGCCTCAGAATCGGGAAATTGCGGCAATTCCTGAAATTGAATCGCCTGAAATGCCTGCTCTTCCCGTTCCCACTCCTAATGGAACCGATCCTGCGGTCCCCGAACGCAGTCGGAGTCAGTTGCCACGCAGCATGACGCTTTCCGAAGATGTTCAACGTCCTGCACCCGGCGGAAGTGACAGTATCAGTCCTCAGTTTAACGATCAGGTTCAACTCCGTTCTCCAGATATTGAACGGGGGCCCCAGCCGGAACTTCCGAATAAGGGTATTGTTTCGGAAACTGTTGAACGTCGCAAAACTCCCGAACAAGCGACCTCGGAGAATCTCATTGCTGGAGAAATGACTCCCAATGGAGAGGGGTCTTCTCAACCGAGTTCCAGTGAAAATCGGGTCATCACCCGTTCTCCTCGTGTGGGGAACGCACCCGCTAATGAAATGAGTACGCCTACTCGCAATACGGGTCCGATACCGGAAACGAGATTTGAACCTTCATTGGCCATGTCAATTCCGATGAAACCGGGCAGCGACGAGATTCCGCGTATGACAGGCTTGCCTGCGCCAAATTTCGATGCCGTCCGACGAGATCAATCGGCAGATATCCCTGCAACATATCGGCTGCGCGATTTGGAACGTCGTAAGGATATCGCTCGCAAATTCGGCGGCACAGATGCCTCGGAAGAAGCGGTCGAACGAGCATTGACCTGGCTGGCCAGTATTCAGGAACCAGCCGGTTACTGGGATGGATCCAAACAGGGATCCGGACTGATTGAAATTGATGAAGCGGGGATCGATCGACAAAAAGCAGGCGTCGATGCCGACACCGGTCTGACGGCTCTCACAATTCTCGCATTTCTGGGAGCAGGTTATACGCAGGAAGAAGGCAAGTATACAGGAGCAGTGACGAAGGCGATCAACTGGTTGATCGACCAGCAGCGGGAAGATGGATATCTCGGAGGCAATGCAACACGTTACGCCGGCATGTATTGTCATGGCATGGCGACATATGCACTGGCAGAAGCATACGGCATGCGGAGTGATCGCTCAGTCAATGACAAATTGAGTCAGGCGGTTCTCAAAGGTGTTCAGTTCACCGTTGGAATGCAGAACAAAGAAGACGGCGGCTGGCGATACCTGCCAGGCTGGTCGGGCGATATGAGCATGTTTGGCTGGCACTTGATGGCTCTCAAAAGTGCAGAGATTGCCGGAATCGATATTCCCGAAGAGTCTCGAACACTGATGGTCAAATTTCTGACGGATCGTAGCCTGGGTACCCGCAAAGGTCTGGCTGCCTATCATCCGGAGTATGGCCCCGAGGTCACAGCGGCGATGACAGCCGAGGGCTTATTCTGCAAACAGATGATGGGCATTCGCCGCAGTAATCCCGCCAGTCAGGAAGCAACTGAGTATTTACTGTCCGAAGCGAATGCTCCTAAAGCTTCCCTTCCCAACCTCTATTACTGGTACTACGGCACATTGGCCATGTATCAGTTTGGTGGCGAAGAATGGAATCAATGGAACGGACAGGTGCGGGAATTACTGATCGCCAAACAACGTAAGCAAGGCCCACTGGCAGGCTCGTGGAACCCCGACGGCCCCTGGGGCGGCTACGGCGGCCGCATCTATTCGACCGCTCTGGCGACGCTCTCCCTGGAAGTCTATTACCGATTTTTGCCGTTGTATCGGATTAATGATCAGTAGAAATCATCGGCTGCTATTCTTCGCTCGATTTATCCTGCCACCAGCGATTGTTTAATCTGGCAATCTCGCGAAACAACACATCATCTTCGAATACTCTCTTGTTACTGATCGAAAAAACCATCATTTTAGGATTGTTTCTATACTGAATCGATTGCGCTTCGAGTAATTCGATAACTTCTTCAAGATGTGAACCAAATCGAAACTCTATGAGCACATTGCTTCCTGCCCTCGCTCTGATCTGCATCTGATTGTTCCCGTCTTGAACAATGTTTATCGAATATTTGCAGAAGTTGAGTCTGGCATTGTCATATTCTGACAATGTGACTTCGAGTATTTTTTTTGCTGCTGATAAGGTCTCGGCTGATTTATTCATCCAGTAACTCTCGTCATATCCTTCAGAATCTTGGCTGGAATCATCTTCTGCTTCCTCGTAAACATCCAATATCTTGGTGAAGTGCAATAAATGCCCCTCTGGTGATTTGATGACATTCACCTGAATTGCAATCAGTGGAACAGATCCGCTTAATATCTGAATCACGTTGAAAAAACGCTTTGTAATTCGCTCGGCAATGATGACCGCAAAATGCTGCCGCTGTGGCCATCTCTTCTTGATCAAATCCCAGTATTCAATCGTACGAATAATATGATTGGCATCCGTTTCACCGCGCATAACTTCGACTTCGTACATCGCATCATCAACAGGGTTTTTGAGCAAAATATCGAGTTTACCTCCTGATGAAACATTTCTCTCTTTTGTCACTCCGACCAAATCCCCAAGATCAAGACATGAAGGATTGTCCCATATTTGTTCTTGCAGCCAGTTTTCATCGAGGCCGAGAGAAGAAAGGCTCACAGTTTCTGAAATGGGAATTTGCATCATTAGTCTTTCATTATCTTTGTCGAATGGGATTGCGAATCAGATTTGAAGGTTATAATCGAAAATTCAAGATTGAGTCATGCGATTTTAATATGATTAATAACCAGAATGTGTCATACCTGTTTCGATTGGAAACCAATCGTTGACCAAATCACAGGCAGACGACGAAAGACCTCCGATGAACCGAGTTGCCGTTTTGATGCGAAGTCTCATCTTATTCGCTTTGCATTGCTCATTGATTGCAAATCTCAGCCTGGCTAATGAGAAATCCTGGACGGGAAAACCTCTCGAATGGGAGGGGGATCTGGCTTCGCGGATGATTGATGGGATTGATCGGTTTCTGCTTCGTAAGACAGAGGACTCGATACTGGAAAGAAGTGTGTATTGGTTACATGACACGAATTCTGTCGAAGCCTACAATGAATCCCTTCAACAAAATCGTGATCAATTAGAAAAAATACTCGGCATACGCGATGAACGGATTCAACTGACAGCTTCCGAATGGAAGGATAATTTTGAGCGATCGAATAAAATTGCAACCGGTGAAGGCTATACAATTCATGCCGTGACCTGGCCGGTGCTTGCTGATCCCGATCCGAATCGGAAATCAACGGTTTCGGTGACTGCTGCCGGTTTATTGCTGGTTCCTGAAACTCGACCGATTGCCAATGTCATCGCGATTCCCGATGCCGACCAGACTCCAGAACAGTTGGCCGGGCTCGCCGAAGGGATTGATCGAGATTCGCAGTATGCTCGCCGACTTGCCGAGGCTGGCTGTAATGTTCTCGTACCCGTGTTGATCAACCGGGAACTCAAGGCTCGCAATGGTCGAGCAGTAATGACGAATCGAGAATTTATTTATCGTTCGGCTTATGAACTCGGCCGCCACATCATCGGCTATGAACTGCAGAAGATTCTGGCGGGAGTTGATTACTTTGAAGCGGTCAGCAAAGAGCATCAACTCGATTTGAAGACCGGTGTCATCGGCTACGGCGAAGGAGGTATGCTCGCATTATTTGCCGGGGCATTGGATACACGCATCGATTCAACAGTTGTCTCGGGGTTTTTCGGCCCCCGCGAACAGATGTGGTCTGAACCTGTTGATCGAAATATCTTTGGTTTCCTCAAAGGATTTGGCGCTACAGATGTGGCGACCATGGTTATTCCACGACATTTAATAGTCAATGATTCAACACCACCAGACATCCAGTTATCCGGTGAAGGAGGAGGGGCTCCAGGTTCGATTGTCCCTTATCAAAGAGAAGAAATCGATCAGGAAATTTCTGACATATACAGTTCCATGAAATTTTTTCCGGGAGACAACCAGGAATGTCTTCATCATTTCTCTCTTATCCCGGGTGACAACTCGCTTGCCAGAGATGATGTACTTGCCGAATTCTTAAACCAATTAGAAGATACGTATTGGAAACGCAATGGAGGAAAATCAAACACTGAGACTTTGCTGCCTCCCGAATCACCAACTATACCAAATGGTGAATCACCGAAGGCGATTCGCGTTCTCCCTGACACCAACGTTCGTCAGCAACAGCAAGTTGAAGAACTCGACCGACACAATCAACTCCTGTTGAGAGAAAGCCCTTTCGTGCGACAGGAATACATGAAGCAACTGGACACCACTTCTTTAAGAGAATTTCAAAAGAATGTCGATGGATATCGTAGGATTTTTTATGAAGATGTCATCGGTGAATTTAATGACGAACGCTTACCGCTCAATCCTCGCACACGTTTAACTTATGGTTCAGAATTGTGGACTGGTTACGAAGTCGTCCTCGATGTCTTTCCCGATGTATTCGCGTACGGCGTCTTACTCGTTCCGAAAGACTTGAAAGATTACGAAAAGCGCCCCGTCGTCGTTTGTCAGCACGGTCTGGAAGGGCGTCCGACCGATACGTTTCTGGAGAATCATCGAGCCTATGCCAATTATGCGGCTGAATTGGCCGATCAGGGTTTTGTCGTGTTTGCTCCCCAGAACCCCTACATTTTCAAAGATCGTTTTCGCACCTTGCAACGCAAAGCCAATCCGCTGGGAAAGACATTGTTTTCTGTCATCGTGCCGCAACATGAAGCGATCACCGAATGGCTGGCCTCGTTACCCTTCGTCGATGGAAAACGGATCGGTTTTTACGGCCTCTCCTACGGCGGAAAAAGTGCGATGCGAATCCCGGCTCTGGTCGACCGTTACTGCCTGTCAATCTGCTCGGCTGACTTCAACGAATGGGTGCTGAAAAATGCGTCGACACGTCACAAAGAAAGTTATGTCTGGACAGGCGAGTATGAAATTTTCGAGTTTGACCTGGGCAGCACTTTCAACTATGCCGAGATGGCGACCCTGATCGCCCCCCGTCCGTTTATGGTCGAACGAGGCCATTTCGATGGCGTCGCAGCCGATGAATGGGTTGGCTACGAATTCGCAAAAGTCCGCCACCTCTATCAAGCTAAACTCGGCATCGGCGACCGCTGCGAAATCGAATGGTTCGTCGGCCCGCACAAGATTAACGGCAAGGGGACGTTTGAATTTCTGCACAAGCATCTGAACTGGCCAGAGCGATAAATTCTGGAATCGTTCTATTGAAAAAACTTTTTTAACCACGGATTTACACGGATGGACACAGATATTTTAAACCAACTACGGCCAATTACGGGCGCCCAATACTCAAAATCATTTTTCGTAACAGACTATCATACTTCTCCAGATCCTTTTCAGATTCACACGTGCAGACAACTTTCAGTTTGTCGTTGCCACTCGGAAGGGTCGCTCGATAGCCATAGGCCATGCCGCCGTTGACAAATCCCCGGTCTCCCTGGAATTTGGAGATGCGGGAATTGCCTGCTTTGGTTTCGATTTTTTCGGGAGCTTCCTCCTCGTAAGGTTCCATGATGCTCTGCATGTCCGATTGTAGAAAATCGTGGACGGCTGCAATCGGTTCGAGTTCTTCGGGAACTTCTTCATCCTGAATCGTGCCTCCCGCAGAAGCGATATCGCCCATAGCCGAGGCTTTCAGGTTGGTTCGAATCGAAACCGAAATATCGTCGCCGGTAATGCGAATCCACTCAGCAACACCACCTTGTCCGCCATCTGTTTCGAATTTCCATTCAGTTGGATATTCAACTCCAATATTTCCCTGTGCCGATTTCCCCTGTGTCATCGGAAGCTGTACCTGCTGAACTTCCGTTGGACCAGACGGTTTGAATTCCATTTGCGACACCGCAAATATCACACCACCCCAGAATGCGATGAAGAGAAAAATCGCACCAAACATAACCGGTTTGGAAGTGCCGCCCGCAGCCACTTCTTCCAGTTCTCCAGGCTTGGGTTCATTACGAATGGCATCTTTACCGCGGACTTTCGGCGGAGGAGCTTTGAGTTTCTCCGGCTTACTGCGGCTCTTGCTGGACTTACTGCTGGAAGACTCTTCCAACTCCGCGACGAATTTCCCGCCGCACTTTTTGCACTTCAGCTTTTTGCCTTCTTTCGATCGATCCGACATCGAATAAGAGGCACCACAATCGGGACAAATAGCTTTGAACGACATGAACGCTGCCTTATGAGACATGATCTGATGGATTGATAAATCAGCCCGCGTCAATGAGAATTGACATTCATATCGATGCGATCTGACAGAAGAAAATAGTGTGCCCGATAATATCAGAATCTATCAATATGATTCCCAAGCATAGCAGCAGATCATAAAAAGCGTCCAGCATTTGCAGATGTTTCTCATGCATTTTTCACGGAATAGCTGCTGGAATTGCGTTCATGAAAAGAAAATATAACTCCCGATGCGATTAACCCACAGCAGAGGTATCGGTGGCCGATTTGATACCGAGCGGGCGGAGTTTATCCTGCAGTTTTTCGCGGGCGAGACGTAATCGACTTTTGGTGGTAGCCGCGTTGGCGTCCATAATCTCTGCGACTTCCGCGAGATTGAGTCCTACATAATGATGCAGCACAAATGTCTGTCGCTGTTCTTCAGGAATTTCTTCGAGCATCTGATCGACAATTTCGCAAAACTCCTGATCGTTCAACTTTTCTTCAGGAGTGGCAAACTCACCCGCGATGCGTGAGAGCCCCGTATCGTTTTCTTCGTTCCGGGTTTGGTAGGCTCGAATCAGTGCATCGTGAGAACGCTTGCGAACATTGTCGATCAGCAGATTTCGAGCGACCCGGTACATCCAGGGCTTGAAGCGTCCGACCGGCAAATAATCCCAGGCTTGATTGTAAACCCGCAGCAAGGTTTCCTGAGACAAATCTTCAGCCAGTTGCCAGTCGCGTGTATTTCGCACAAAATAGCCGATGAGCGGTCGTTGATGCAGCGCAACCAGTTCGTCGAAAGCCAAATTGTCTCCGGTCTGAATACGAATCATCAGATTGTCGTTTTCATCATGCATGCTAGAAAATGGCTCTGACTCAGAGCGCTGCCAATGCGATCGTTAAAGACTGGTCGATAACGCCGCCCAATTGAATAAGCGGCTTCCTGCGAATTGCATTACGTGCAGTGTCGCAAAAATCGATTATAATTGCGATTCCACAGAGCATCGACCTGCAAAAACTTACTGAACTCAAGAAAGCATCAGGTAGGACAGGCTTCCAGCCTGTCTTTTTACAATAAATAAACGACTTATGTTTTGGACAATGGGTGGCGTTAGCGGAAGTTCCCGGAAGTTCTATAATTGGGGGGGCTTCTCTTCGAGAGCGCCCCCGCCACCCACATTTGAATAATTCAATTCAAGAATGTAATACACATCAGGCAATGAATGACCTGCACAGATCAATACATTCTCTCAATATGACAAACCTCTCAAGGAAAAATTTTGGCACATTATCAATTCACATATGGCAACGATCGAAAATTTTCGTTCGAACTGAACGAATCTCTCGTCCGCTGGGTTCAAACGGGGCCTGCCACCAATTCTGATATTACCTCTGCAATTCAAGCTGCGTTGAATGACCCGATCGACTATCCCCCAGTTCACGAAGCCGTTGTCCCTGGTGATCGTGTCGCGATTGTCGTCGATCCGGAAACGCCTGCCTGGCCGGAAATTGTGTGTGTCATTGGGAGTCAACTGGAGAAGCGGGGAGTCGAACCAAGTTCATTACGAATTTCGCTCAATGCAGAAATGGAATTAAACAATCAAGCGGGAATCTCGAAGGTGCCTTATGCGATTGTGCCTCATGAGCAGGTGATGGAAGGCCGTTCGGTTTATCTGGCGTCTACGGCTGAAGGCGAACGAATTTATCTTCCCGAAGAAATTGGAGAAGCCGATTACATCATCTCCATTGGCCGATTCGGTTTCGATGATCACTGGGGATATCGAGGCACGCACTCCACTGTCTTCCCGGCTTTCGCGACCGAGGATGAAAAGGCGAAGTATCTTGGGAAAGGTCATCAGGAACTCTCTCCGGAAGATTCCCGCGGCGTACGGCAAGTGATCGATGAAATCGGTTGGCTGCTCGGACTTCAATACTGTGTGCAGGTGATTCCTTCGGGATCGGGTGAACTTTCACACGTTCTTTCTGGGGCTTGCGACTCCGTCTATCAGAAATCGGTTTCACTGCTCAATGATGCGTGGCGTTCCACCATTCCGAATCGGGCTGAAACCGTCATCGTCTCGATTCCCCATGCCAATGAAGTCGATGTCTGGGCTGCGACTGCCCGGGCCTGTCGTGTCGCCGAAAAACTGACGACTGACGATGGTCGCGTCATTATCATGACCGATCTGCAGAAATTTCCGGAAGATCTGCATCGACAATTCGAAGCTTCTGCTGATGCAGGTCAGGTTCTGCGGGCTCTCAACCGCAGCCCTTATCCCCAGGCACGAGCCGTGGCTGCGCTGGCAAGTCTGGCGAATCGGTTTAAGGTCTATCTGCTTAGTAATCTCGAACAGGATGTCGTCGAAAGTCTGTTCTGCATCCCCTTGGCCGATGAAGAAGAACTCCGCAATGCTCTTCAGGGCGGCGAATCCTATGCTCTGCTCCAGGGCGGGCAATTTGCTTATGTCGATTCGGCCGACTGACAAATACTTTTCGTGCCTTTGACGGGAAATGTGAAGGGGCATTTGGTACATTGCATCAATAACAACTGATGTTCATTCCAGATTTACAAGCACGAAGCGCAAGCGAGTGAGTGTGTTAAACAGTCAGTCAGTATCATTACACACTCGCTTGCCCTTCGTACTTGTATCAAATGACCCATTCAAGGGACTACACATGATTCCACGATTCGCTCGATTTTACTTTCGACCTTATGTTGCTGTGATCGCTCTCACGCTTGCGATGCTGTCCAGTTGTACCAAACCAGAGAGTTCTGGTGGAGGAAATACTGTCGGTAAGGATGAAAAAGTCACACTGGCCTTCATCACCAATGTCGTCGCCTCTTTCTGGGAAGTGGCGGAAAAGGGAGCCGAGGCTGCCGGCAAAGAATTCAATGCGGATGTCAAAATCTTCATGCCGACCGACTACGCTGCCGAACAGAAGCGAATCGTGGAAGACCTGCTGATTCGAGGCATTGATGGCATTGCCATTACAGTCATCGACCAGGAAGGTCAAATGGACATGCTTAACAACGCAGCCGAGCAGACGCATCTCATCACGCACGATTCCGATGCTCCCGAAACCGACCGCCTCTGTTACATTGGCATCGATAATTACGATGCGGGGCTCGCCTGCGGAGAACTCGTCAAGCAGGCCATTCCTGACGGCGGCGAAATCATGCTGTATGTCGGCAATCTCGATCAGATCAATGCCCGCCTGCGACGTCAGGGAGTGATCGATGCGGTCCTTGGACGAGAGCCCGATTCGAGCCGTTACGATAACCCGGGCGAAGTCGTCAAGAACGATAAATATACGATCCTCGATACCCGCACCGATGGAGCTGATTTCGCCAAGGCCAAAGCCGATGCTTCCGATACCATCTCCAAACATCCCAACCTCGCCTGTATGGTTGGCCTGTTCGCCTACAACCCTCCTCTATGTCTACAAGCAGTCAAAGACGCTGGAAAACTCGACCAGATCAAAATCGTCGGCTTTGATGAAGAAGGGGGCACACTGCAGGGGATTATCGATGGAGAAATCTTCGGCACCGTCGTGCAAAACCCATACATGTATGGTTACGACTCCATCCGCATTCTCGCCGGACTGGCACGCGGCGAAGATCTAAAAACACTCATGAAGGCGACCGAAGGTGTGCTCGTTGAGGAAGAAGAGACCATCCTCTTCCCTGCTCGAATCATTAAGAAGACACCGAATCCGGAAGCCGAAAACGAATTCGAAGTCGAAGCCTTCTGGGCGAGATTGAAAGAGTTAACTGAGTAATTAATCTTTCGTGCCACAGCTGTGTCAGCCGTGCGAATTCGACTTGCGAAAGGTGGCTGGGTCGAAGCGCAGCGAACCCCCCAGATTTTTGACATTCGCCATCAAATATCATCATGAATTCATCAACTCCACCACGACTCGAAGTTCGCAGCATCACCAAGCAGTTCCCCGGTGTGATCGCCTTGCAGGATGTCGATCTGCATGTCGCGCCCGGCGAAGTGCTGGCTGTCGTTGGAGAGAATGGAGCTGGCAAAAGTACATTGATGAAAATCCTGGCCGGCGTTCAAACAGCCGATGCCGGACAAATACTGATCGAGGGAACTCAGACCGAATTTCACTCTGTAGATGATGCCTTCGATGTCGGGATCGCGTTGATTCATCAGGAGTTGAACCTCTCCGATAATCTCGACGCGGCTGCCAATATCTTTCTCGGAAGAGAACCGAATACATTTGGCTGGATACGACGTTCTCAAATGGAACGGGAAGCTCGACACTTTCTCTCTCAAGTCGGCTTGGAGATTTCCCCGCGAACACTCGTGAGAGATCTGGCCATCGGTCAACAGCAGTTGATTGAAATCGCCAAAGCTCTATCCATCAATGCCAAAGTCCTCATCATGGATGAGCCGACCTCCTCGCTTTCGCAGCGGGAAACCGAGACACTGATGCAGGTGATCGATCAACTCCGCGAACAGGGTGTCAGCATCCTCTACATTTCTCATCGCCTGGCCGAAATCCAGCGAATCGCCGATCGTGTCACTGTTCTGCGGGATGGTCAAAATGCAGGGGAATTGCAGAAAGCAGAAATCACACACGATGCGATGGTCAGCCGGATGGTCGGTCGGGATGTTTCACGATTCTATCAACGAACCTCACACCAGCCGGGAGATGTCGTGCTCAAGGTGCAGGACTTTTCCACAACCGCCTGGCCCGCTCATCGGAATACGGTGACGGTTCGCCAGGGAGAAATTGTCGGCCTGGCTGGACTTGTCGGAGCAGGTCGCAGCGAATTTTTAAGAGCCGTCTTCGGAGTCGATCGACCGCTGACAGGCTCATTGGAAATCGCTGGAGAATTGATTCCTCTTCAGGATGTTCGTAGCGGAATCGCAGCCGGGCTGGCGCTCGTGCCGGAAGATCGTAAACAGCAGGGACTGATCCTCGAAATGTCGATCCGTGAAAACGCTTCGCTGGCGAGTCTGTCTGCCCATGCCAAACAAGGCTGCTTTGTCGATGCTGCATATGAACGCAACGTTTGCGAGGAATTCCAGAAATCTCTCGGCATCCGTATGGCTGGGCCGACACAATTGGTTGGTTTACTTTCGGGAGGCAATCAGCAGAAAGTCGTGCTGGCAAAGTGGCTGGCTCTCAAGCCGAAAGTCCTCCTGCTCGACGAACCAACCCGCGGCATCGATATCGGCGCCAAAGAAGAAATCTATCATCTGATCGATCAACTCGCCAAAGCCGGCGTCGCCATTTTATTCGCCAGCAGCGAAATGGAAGAAATCATCGGCATCTCCGACCGCGTCCTCGTTATGCGCGAGGGAGAGATCAAGGGAGAGTTGACCAGAGAGCAACTCAGCGAGCAGGCGGTGATGGCGTTGGCGACACAGGATTGAAGTATTAGCGATTCTAAAGCAAAATCGGGTGCCATGCTTGCATCGCGAAGCAGGGCAAGCATGATTCGAGGTGAACCTAGCAATAACCTTTTGATTCACAAAAACATGCTCGGAATAGCTCGGTTGACTGTTGAAAAGTGAAGTCAAATTTTGAAACTCAATTTCAGTTTGGATACACTCTTGGTGGAATGGAGTGGGCAACGCATACTTTTTTAAAATACTCTTCTACTTTGAATTCATATTTTTCCGATTCCCTCGCATCCCATAATTCATTTTCACTTTGATTAAATAATGATTCATTCTTGGCAATAAACGTGGATCGTTGTTCGTCATTACGAGGAAAGTCGTCTCCAAAATACTTTATTATTCTCGTGCAAACAGCCTGAGTTTTTAGACAACCGAGGATCTCAAATCCTCGTTGCATTTCAGGCATCGTACGACCAGGTTCGCATTGCATTGCATATGCCAAACCGCCATTGTCAATATATCCAAGAGCAATTTCCGTAACCCACACGAGGAGATGGTTGAAATCAGCACTTACTCGGCCAGGCCAAAACCCGTCTTCTTGCCAGCATCCATACGGGTCACCGAATTGCTCGATAAAATTGAGGAACGGCCACCTGTACGATTCTTTGACCATGAGAACATTCCAATAATTCAACATTACAAAATGGGCAGTACAAATTATTTTCCGAGATTCAGTGGGTGAGGTTTGCGAGCAATAACCCAGCAAATCAATGACGATTGAAAAATCTTCCCACTCAAAATTATGCTCAAACAAGTCTGAGCATGGCACCTGCTTTATTCTGAAACGAACGAATGAGCTCCGACATTCTGCAAACGGGGATCAGTTGATCCGATGTCGGGAGCAGCGGTTCGATCATGCTTCAACTGCGGATCCACCTGAATAATCCCACCCTCTTCTTTCACCGGCAGTGTCGGTCGCCGGTTAGACTGGCTGTTGAACCAGGCATTATTCCGGAACGTGAACGACTCCGGTTTTGTATTCGCTCCGACATTCACGAATGTCTGCACCTGATTGTCATACACAATTAAATTTTCTTCGAAAACCCCCTTTTGACAGGGTAGAAATTTATCCGTGGGCTGCTCCTGCAGAATTCGGATCACCCATTTCTCCGGGTTGACGATCGTATTCTTTCGCACCTCACAATTCGTTGATGTCACAAAGGCGATGGGGGACATGCTGCCGACAAAATGATTGCCCACGACGATTATCTCATTCGCCTCGTAATCACAAAGTTTCGGCCGGAAGTATTGAAGGCCGGTACTGCCTCCCAGATTCACCGCTCGCTGTCCGGCGTTTTCAAAGTAGTTCCGCTGGATTAGAATTCGCTCCGTGCCTCCCTTATTCTGTACTCCCGTATCTTGCGAGAAGCCTTCGATGCCAATGAACTCGCAGCCTTCAATCACACCATCCTGACAGCCAACCATATCAATCGCCGAACCACCCCAGCCGGCAAACTTACAGTTACGGACAGCAAAATCAACCAGCCCCGAAAGCTTGAGACCATCGTGATTTCCACGCGGGCCTATTTTTTCAATCGTGATATTCTCAAAGACAAGCCCACGCGATGGCGTTTCATAACTCCCCCCATCATCCGCATTGATGCCATTCCCCGAGCAGCCCGAAACATGAAGATTCCGCAGCGTGACATAGTTGCAATCGACCAGATGAAACGCCTGATTCCCGCCCGTGAACGTCGGCAGACTTGCAGGATCACCCGCAATCACAATCGGCTGCGCCTTCGTGCCGGAGAGCTTTTCCAGAGTAATTCCGTTGCCGTACTCTCCAGCCGCAAGCGAAATCACATCCCCCGGCTCAGCCCGTTTCACTTCCTGACGAAGTTGAGAGGCATTCTTTACGGTCACATCGGCCCACGTTGCAGTTTGAATCGATATCGTACAACACCATATTACGAACAGAGACAACGAGTCATTCAATATCATTGGCTTCATCAAACTGATGCTCCATAAAATGTAAATCGGTGCCATGCTTGCATCGCGAAGCAGGGCAAGCATGATTCGGCGTTAGTACACGAAAGAAGTCTAAAAATTCACTCAGCAACGACTGGCTTCAAAAATCCATTCTACCATTCGATTCCAAATTTCACTTTGGCCCCAACTTCAGCGCATCATCCATAAATCGATAAGCCGCTTCGCGGAGTTCCGGGGGGAAATCGTGGGCACAGTCTGGCGTCAATAGCTTCAACTGTTCGGACGCCTGATACAACTCATAGATTGGTCTCGCATTTTGCATTCCCTGACGAACTCCAGAGACCTCAAAATTACTGTCATGCAGTGGAGAGATTGATAAAAAGGGACGCGGTGCCAGCGTGGCGATCAGTTCGGGAAAATCAAACGGCACCTGATCCGGGTCTAACTCATACCGATCTCGAATCAGAGGCATGTAACGATCGCTGGTCCAGCCAGCCAGTTTTCCTTCATAGTAATCGTGAAAGGGAGTCCAGCCGCAACTTGCAACGACCACTTTGACACGATTATCAAAAACCGCCAGAAAGATCGCATTGTGTCCCCCCAATGAGTGACCAATGACCCCGAGTCGATCCGCATCAACTTCCGGCAGCGACTGGAGCAGATCCAGGCAGCGTTGATGATTGACGATTCCCTTCATCGTTCCTGACTGGTATTTATCCTCTTCGAAATCGTATTCATAATCCCCGAACGAAATATAATCCGGAGCGACCACAACGTAACCCCGTTCAGCCAGTTCGCGAGCATACTGGCGGTTTTCTCTCTCCGTTGAACCATCCACAATCAACTTACCAGCCGCTCCGGTTGGATGCAGAGCTACGATGCCTGGCCTCTTTTCATTCGGATTCGCATCATTGGGAAGGTAGAGTAAAGCCGGGATGCGATCACCATCTCCCGAGTCGAGGGTAATCTTTTGACGACGATACGCTTTCTCTACAACCTCTTCGAGAACCTGAACCTGCAATGGGAAATTCGTCCGTCGTCCGGGATGCGTACCTGTGACCTGCTGCATGCTCTGCAAAACACTGGCTCGTCGTTTTTTCCAATCGTCCATTGAACGAATCGGAACCGCCTCACCCTCATCATTCAAATAGTGAGTTAACTTGCGATGATCGATCTTGTCCTGAGCCATCAGCAATTGCGAGAGCGGCAAAACCAGAAAGAACATCAGGCCCAAAGCACGCAGGAATCCAGAGCATTTCCAAAATAAGTTTTCCGTGTTCTGCCTGAGCGATTGCAACGTTTCAGGACAATAGTCGCACATGCGAAGGCACACTGCATTTAGAAATGCTCTCGGAGCAACGAAACGACTGAATCGAGTTAGTAACATCAGGCCAGACTTTCCAGGAATGATCACGAATCGCGGAGCAGCTCACCGAGCGAAAATGACTGCCAGCCTTTTCAGTCCTTAAAAGATAGAGCATCCTGAGTCACAAGACAAACCGTTTGCCTGATCATGCGATCCATGAAGTTACCAGAAACGCCACCAAGGTTTGCTTTGGTTTGACAAAATCTCCTGCTTTGATAAGCGAGTCGGCACGCCGTGGTCAGTTGGTGATTGGTATTCTTCACCTTCTTCCCCAATAATTTTCGCATCCAGAGCCTTCGCAATCTCGAGCATTTTTACAAGGATGTCCTGATCCGGATTCTTAACCACGATTGCGTTTTCATGGAAATCGAACCACGCCTGATTGCCGCCTTCTTCATTGCCAGCGTATTCCGTCCAGACAGTCAGTCCTTCACTTTCGATACGAAGTTTCATATCGTCCTTTAAATTGACCTCAGCAAAACTGTCCATTCGCAATGAGACATCGGCATCCACAAGCGTAGACCATTCCGCAAACGAGATCCCACCACCAGTTTCTTCATCCCACCATTCTTCGTTTCGAACGATGTGGAGTTCATAGCCCATTAGTTGCTCCCCATTGAGTAGTTCAGGTTACACAATTCGCTTTTTTAAATTACTGAACTTTTTTTATTATACTGAGATCGAAGCCCTTTTCAGTAAGGTAATCCAAGACTTGTGGATTCTTTTGCCATCCGTCTGCGATACGAACTACTCCATTAGTTCGATCGATAACGTCAAAACTGATCATGGAGAAAGAGTCGGGCAATCCTCTATTCGCATGTGTTGTTTGCATATAGAAGGCAATGTCCCTAACCACCAGCCTGGCAATTTCAGGATTAACATCACCCCAAGCCGCCGCAGCCGCATAGAAGTTATACATCATTCGATCAGGTCGATTGCTACTATCTTGTTTTGCACACCAACACCATTCAATTCGTGCGTTCTCCATCTTCAATTTCAGTAATGAACTTCGCGCAGGTTCATACATAGGTCGATAATCAACCGGAATACCCCACTGCACTATGCGCTGGTCTCCCGTATCCAACCTGACGTCAACCGATCTGCCCACGCCAAAGTACATTAAGCTCAGGAACACAACAACGACCGCAATAGCCCAGTTACTATGTTCAGTCTTCCACAGATTCAAGACAACCCAGATAATAAATACGAGTGGCACGCAACGGATTCCAAAGCCGAGAATCATTGTACAGGCCATCGCGAAAAACAAAGTAATTTGCGTGAAATGAAATCGACGATTGTTTTCAGATTCTGACATAATGCACAGGCATTGTTTGCAATGTTTGGTTAGTTGCGGATAAACCATAAAAGCATCAAATCGAACTATTGTGACTCCATCGGAGGTTCTGAAAGATTCTTTCAGGGCGGTGCAATTGTTAGCAGAACTCTTCATCAAACGGCATACCACATGTGGGCTTCGTCCACCCTGATAGCAAAGCTATCTGAGCTAACCGCGTTCGTCTAGTAAGCGGGTGCGGGGAGTGCTACTGACGCATCGCGAAGCAACTTGTCAAATGTCGGTTGCGGTGATTGTGACAAAAGGAAACCTTGATTCTCGACATCATCAATGTACCACCGAGCTTGAAAGCATTGAAAGCAGATCACAAAGTCATGTTGTTTTCCATTATAAGTTACTCGAATTCCATGCCGCGGGTCATAGCACCCGGCAGCGGCTCCATCGTTTTCGGCGACACCCTTTTCTAATGCATCGATTAGAGAGTCTCGTAAATTCCCATCTTGAAGCTTTGTGGAACCGAGAATTACCCAGCCGTGAAATGTTGTCGGGTCGTCAGTTTTGTCCCGGATCTCAGGGTCAAGTGAAAACAGTTCGAGTGTCTCTGCATTACGCAGTGCCCTGGATGCGTTAGTGGGCAACCCACTTGTTGAGCAGCCGGACAATATGATGATTAACAGGGCGAAGGAAATTCGCATGGAGTGATCTCCGAAATACGAACAGTTATTCGACCGTCGAAGTTCGGTAATGCATGAGTACATTACCGCAGTCGAGAAAGAACAAAATCAACTCAAATCGAAAAGGATGCTAAGGCAATTTGCGTTTCGTATCAGTAATACTACATCCTTTGGATCAATCTGTTCATATAATATCCCTCATAAAACAAAAAAAGCCTCTGGAAAAATCCAGAGGCTTTTCAAATTTCTCAGGTCAGAAAGAATAAACTTCACTGACCTTAAGCGACCCCGACGGGACTCGAACCCGCAACCACCGGATCGACAGTCCGGTACTCTAACCAATTGAGCTACAGGGCCAAATTGTTTGTGTGGGAGCATCTTAGCTAATCCACACAGGTAGTCAATTACTTCGGATATTTTTCGTTTCGACTTGATCAAATTTCCTGCATACGGCACAGTAACAGGGAGCATCATTTCAGCGAATATGATTCTAAGTGATTACCTGCGTTCAGGATAGGTTCACCCACATAATTTGGAAACGAGAAGCGAATGTTTTTGATACGACAGATTTTTTTGCCGTCAGGTTCGCGAAAATCGCTTCTTTTCTGGAATTGGACTGCCGGGATTCTGTGCGGATTGCTTAATCTGGGGTGTGATTCTGCTCCGTCATCCCCCGCTCCTCCTGCTGAGGAAGTTGTCCAGCCGGAGTCGGTTGAGGTGGAAATTGTCGCGGGAGGCCGCGAGATCAATAAGAGCGATGCCCTTAAGCCGATGCCAGCAGAGCCGGAGATGACCTCAGAACCGCTTCCGCAGGTTGCTCCCAAGTCTGTAACTGAGCCCAGGTTCAGTGAAGCCGAATTGAACGAGTTGGGAATTGAAGTCTTTTCGTCGGCTCAGTTTGAGTTGCGAAGCGATGCCGTGCAGCCGTCGAATGAAGGGGAGTTCCAACGACTCCCCGGATATGTTGATCAGCTGATTTCCTGGGTTCAATCGAAACGGGAAGATCGAATTCCATCTCATGAATTGAAATCGCTGCAGGGATCGATCATGGAGGATCCCGCATTGTTTCTGCAGGCGGGACTGGCTCCTGAGGAATTGAAGGATGTCCGGCACGGCTTGTATCGTGGTCAGGAATTCTGGATGCGGGAGCAGCAGACGGATTATTTTCGCCGGCACCTGCTGTTTCACGAAGTCGTGCACTGTCTGCTGGATGTGCAGGGCTACGCGATACCAGTCTGGTTTCATGAAGGGATGGCCGAGAGGATCGCGGTTCATCAGATTGATGAAAAGGGGAACGTTTTATTTGCACAGGTGCCGGGGGATTCTCAGGTCGATGGTGGTTTTGGGCGAATGCAATTGATTCGGGAGGAAATCGACGCTGGCCGTTTCAAAACGCTGAATGCAGTGCAAGAGATTGAGCCTCGGGAGTTTTATTCGGGAGACACCTCATATGCCTGGGCCTGGGCATTGTGCTATTTCCTGGCGGAACATCCTCAGACGAAAGAACAGTTTACGTTGTTAACTGAAGCGAAATCGGCTCAGCAGTTCAAGCAGATGACAAATGAAATGTTGAGTCATCAAACCGATCGACTCAAAGCCGACTGGCTGGTGTTCACCTCACAACTGGAGCCAGGCTTCAATTTTCAAAAGATGCTGATTGACTGGATTTCTCGCTCTCAGCAGACGTCTGCGGATGTCTCCTTCAGTTTGGATGCGGATCACAACTGGCAAAACTCTGGTTATCAGGTGATGGCTGGGAAAACTTACCAGATCACTGCAAGAGGACAGTATGTTGTCGATGACGATCCTAAAGATTGGATCTGTGAACCTCAGGGGGTTTCCGTGGAATATGTCGATGGATTTCCTTTGGGAATGGTTCAGGCAGTGATTTATGATTCAGAAAGTGCGGATGCACAAAAAGAAAGAGTCTTTTTGAAGCCGATTCCGATTGGCAGTGAGAGAAGTCTGACCGCTCCGAAATCGGGAACGCTGTTCTTTCGGATTAACGATCACGCGAATAGCTGGGAGAATAATCGGGGAGAGATCGCGATTCAGATTCAGGCACGAAGTGCGAGTGAGTGAGCCAAATTCCAAATGAACACACTCGCTTGCGCTTCGAGCTTGTCAGTGTTGATCAATTTACGACGTATCCACTGGCAATAATCATGAGGATGATCTTCAGGACAATCATCGAATGCACAGCTGCAATCGTATCGTCGATCATGATGCCGACGCCGCCTGCGAGTTTTTCGAAGCGTTTGATCGGCCAGGGTTTGAGGATGTCGAAAAAGCGGAAGATGATGAAGCCGAGGATTGCCGTCGTAATTGTAAATGGCGAGAGAATATAAAGGATTGGAAAAGCTGCGATTTCGTCGAAGACGACCCACGGCGGATCTTTGCGTTCGAAGTGCTTGGCACCAGAACTGCAAATTGGAACTCCGACTGCAAAAAGCAGAATTGTGACCGGAATCAGCCAGAACCCGATCACACCCAGACTGCTCAATCCCCAGACGAGTGGTAAGCCGAGAATGGTGCCGAATGTGCCTGGAGCAAATGGAGAGAGGCCGGTTCCTAAGCCGACCGCCAGCCAGACCCGACCATCACGTATGGGACGGTGACGGACGGATTGATCGGCAATAATTGGTTCAATCATTCCTGAAACGATTTCTAAGTGCTATTTACTAAAGGCTTGTCTGACACGAACTGTGTATCAATTAAGCATCTTAGCATGGATCCAGAGAATGAGAACACCGGCTGGAGTCTGTTCAAACTGTTAATATTCAGAGTTTTATTGCATCAAAAGACATAACGGTTTACTGATGAACGTTTAGCCGAAATTACTAACTTAAGCCGTCCCCTCACTGACGCTTCGGGTTATGATGAAAGGACTCAATCGAAGTATTTTTCGACGATCCACTTGGGCTGATGGGCATCGGGTTTGCGTGGATGGTCTGTGAGGTCTTTGGTTTTGGGTTGAGGATTTTTGACGGTTAACGTCTGCTCATCTCCGACTTCTGACTGCCAGGTTTTCATCAGTTCGAGCATTTTTGATTTTTGCATGGCGTATTCTGGAATCTCCGCCAGATTATGCATTTCGTGAGGATCGTTTTTCAGATCGAACAGCTGCTGAAAATTGATCTGTGGATAAACGCATAGCTTCCAGCGTTCATCGCGGACGGAACGCTGAGTGGATTGATAAGGCAGAAAGATAGAATCGCGAACCGACTTCTGTTCACCCTTGATGATACCTGAAAGACTTTTTCCTTCTACCCGAGCCGGAGCTTTCACTTCAAGTTGACCACATAGAGTGGGATAGATGTCCAGGAGATAGGTAAAAGCCTCACTCGATTTTCCCTGTGGAATGCCGGGGCCCACGAAAATGAGCGGAGCTTTCATACTGTGTTCGAATACACTTTGTTTTCCAAGCAATCCATGACTGCCCATGCCGAGGCCGTGGTCGGCTGAGTAAACAATGATGGTGTTTTCACGTTGCCCGGTTTCATCGAGAGCTTTCAGGATGCGACCGATCTGCTCATCCATGTGAGTGATCAAGCCATAGTATTCGCAGAGTTGATCGCTGATGACCGATTTCTCACGCGGCCAGGCAGCCAGCATTTCATCGCGGATGATCAGATTGCTATTGTTAAAGTCGAGTTGCGGCTGGAAGTTTTCTGGAAGTGGGGGACGATTCTTGTAGTACATTTCACGATACTTCTCAGGAGGATTGCGAGGATCGTGAGGTGAGGTGAACGCGACATACGCAAAGAATGGCTGCTCGCCCTTTTGAGTTTTCAGGAACGAGACGGCTGCATCGGCGAATTGCTCGCTCGAAAAACCATCTTTGTCGATCCCGCGGGAAATCAGCTGGCCATCCTGAATATCCGAGAGAGGGACCCGAGTGTGATCGGACATGCCACCCATGAAAACGTTCTGGCCGTGCTCGAAACTTCTCAGAATCGAATTTCTGCCATTATGCCATTTGCCGGTGGTGAAGGTTTGATATCCCTGCTCTCGCAATAATTCGCCGAGTGTGACTTCACCATCCATATTGTTATTGGAGTGCATCCACGTTCGGCCTGAATGCACCATCGCCCGGCTCGGCATGCAAACCGCTCCGCTGTTGGAGCCGAAGCAGTAGTTGTTGCGAAAGCTGAATCCCTGTTCGACGAGAGAATCGATGTTGGGAGTCTGAATATGCGGGTTTCCCCAGGCGCCAATCGTGTCCGTCCGCTGATCATCAGCAAAAAGGAACAGGATGTTTGGTTTATCCGCAGCTTGAACCGTCTTGGTTAGACCAAGGGTTAATCCGACAATCAGAAATAATAATCTCATGGAAGCTCCGTTTGAATCTTTCGGGATGCTGGCATCAGTCTTTACAATTTCATCATGAGAAAGACAGCCGAGCGAGTCAACACAACAGGATCACTTCATATGAGTTGCACTATCGAGTCCATCTGGGAATGATAGGGAGGCTGAATGTCTGTCACCATTTCAATCTAGCCTCAAAACTCATTGTTGAACAAAGGATCTTACATGCGCACCATTCCTCTTTTGATACTACTCCTCTCGGCCTGCCTGAATTTGACAACTTCAAATCGAGTGATTGCAGACGATGCTAAATCGAAGGCACCTACAAAACTGAAAGGTCTCTTGATCACCGGGGGATGCTGCCACGATTATGAGAATCAGAAGCGAATCATCACCGAAGGTTTGAGTCAGCGATTGAGTATCAGCTGGGATATTGTCCATGAAGGAGGATCGGGTAAAGATCACAAAGTCTCTGTCTACCAGAAAGAAGGCTGGGCGAAGGATTACGATATCATCGTTCACAATGAATGCTTTGGTGGCGTGACCGATGATGAGTTTGTGAAATCGGTCGCGGCTGCTCATTATGGCGGAACGCCCGGCGTATTTATTCACTGTGCATTACACAGTTACCGCAACTCAACCAAAGGGGCGGACTCCTGGCGGGAAGCGATCGGTCTGACTTCCGTCCGACACGACAAAGCCAAACTTTCTCTCGATGTCGTGAATCAGGCTCCTGAAAATCCAATCATGAAAGCGTTCCCAGAGAAATGGGAAACGCCGAACGGAGAGCTTTATCAGATCGATAAAATCTGGGAGAACTGCACACCACTGGCCACTGCTTACAGTGCGGAGAATGAACGCGACATGGTTGTGATCTGGTCGAACAAATTCGGCGGCACAAAAATGTTCGGTACTTCACTGGGACATCATAATGAGACGATGAATACCGACGTTTGGCTGGATGTCGTTTCCCGCGGCGTTCTCTGGGCAACTAATCATCTTCAGGAAAACGGCAAGCCAGAAAAGGGTTATGAAGGCACGGGCGTTAAGCCGATTGTGTTCGGACCGATTGAAGCGGAACCGGACCCGAAGTTTGAGAAAAAGAATTGAGTGAATTCTACTTTTTAAAGTTCCCTTTCCCTCAGGGAGAGGGTTAGGGTGAGGGGCAATCAGCGTTGATTGCAATAAGAACGTCGCAGGGATCCCCTCATCCGGCCTTCGGCCCCTTTTCCCTCAGGAGAAGGAAAGGAAACCGCTCCCCAAGGAGAAGGACAGATTACTACATTCAACTGAGCAATACTCAGTTTTAAGAACGCGTCGACATCAAAGTCTGAACATCATAAGCCCGTTCGCTTTGTGCACGTTCAGGATCGTCTTTGTATTCGAGAGCCAGTTGATAGAGTTCACGGCCCGCTTCGGTTGGATACTCGGAATTTACACACGCTCGGCAGAGAGAGCTTTCCTCGATGCCGATGCTTTCGTGCAAGGTATTAACCGGCAGATATCGCAGGGAGTCGGCTCCCAGTTTTTTCGCCATCGCTGCTTCGATAGCCGGGGTCATTTCCGGGCCGTCCATGAATTTCGGTGCAAACAGTTCGCCGATGTTGGACATATCGATGCCGTAAAAACAGGGCGAGATGATCGGCGGACAGGCAACTCGAACATGAATTTCTTTGGCTCCGCCACGTTCACGAATCTGATCAATCAGCCCCTTCATTGTCGTTGAGCGAACGATGGAGTCTTCGACGAGAATCACCTTGCGATTGCGGAAAACTTCTGGAAGTGGTGTAAATTTCAGGCGGACTTTGTCGGCTCGATCTTTCGATTCAATAAAGGTTCGACCGACGTACCTGTTCCGCATCAAGCCTTCCAGGCAGGGAATATTCAGTTCGTACGCCATTGCAGAAGCTGCGGATTTAGCGGTATCAGGAACGGGAACGACAATCGTGTCCTCGTCGATTTCCAGTGTCTCCTGCTTGGCCAAATGCACTCCGAGCTGCGTTCTTGAAAGATAGACACTGCGTTCGTCGAGCGAACTGGCGGCGTTGGCGAAATAGATCCATTCGAAGAAACAATGTGCTTTTCGAGGACTTTCGGCAAATCGATGTTTTTCGATGCGACCATGCTGAACGAGAATCATTTCGCCCGGTTCGAGTGTACGAATGCTGGAATTGTCGAAGCCGAGATTCCACAGGGCCACACTTTCGCTGGCCGTGGCAAACATAGGGCCATCAATCGCGTAACAGACGGGTCTGATACCGAGGGGATCGCGAGCAACAAACATATCGCCGCGCGCATTCAGGAAGACGATGTTATAGGCGCCATCGAGTTTCTTACTCATACGGCTCATTGTGCCGACGAGATCGCCTCGACCATGAATGGAAAAATCCTGGGAAAGCAGATGCATAATGATTTCAGTATCGGTTTCGCGAGCCAGATGGAAATCGTCCTGCTCTTCAATTTGCTCTCGAAGTTTCTGGTAGTTGGCCAGTTGACCGTTGAATCCAAAACTGAACCATTTGGACTTCTGCACATGAGAGCGTTCAAAAGGTTGTGCATAACTGCGGTCATCGGTGCCGCAGGTGGCGTAGCGGACATGTCCGATGGCTGCTCGTCCGTTGTACTCTTTGATCAGTTGCTCTGCTTTTTCTTTTCGTCCCAGTCGGAAGACTTCGTTCACTCCCCCAATATCTTTATGAGTACGAATGAGCTGCTTACGCTCGGTGTTGTAGCTCGTCATCCCTGCTGCGAGCTGGCCTCGATTCTGTATATCGAGGAGCAGACGGGGAATCAAAGCGGCTGTTTGATTCGGGTCGTTGTTGGGGACAAGCGGGGAAACATCATCATGAATGAGATGATAAACCGCAGCAATGCCACATTCGTGAAACAGTTCGGCCATGAATTTACGTTCCGAAAGAGTCAGCGATAATCAGGGGAGCCCATTTTTCATGGGATTTGAGCAGCCAGAGGTATTCAAAACTCAAATTTTGGTGTGCAATCGGCTGCGGGTCGTACTTTTAAGCAGATGCTGCAAAGAACTGATGGTATCTCTCGCATACAACTTTATCATACCCATGCGCCATTCTGTTTCCAGTTCCCTATCGCCATTCCCTCAGATTCTCAAAGAATTTCATGTGAATTTTCGGACTGGGAAATCCATGGCGATCAGGAGTCCACCAATAGCAGGTCATGTTGTACTCGTTCCCAAGGTCCTCCTTGGGAACGAGTAAATGATTTGATATTGAGAATACAAGCACGAAGCGCAAGCGAGTGTATCTAAACTGCATTACTGGACACATTCGCTTGCGCATCGTGCTTGTAATTTTATGTTAGCAACTCTGGGGCTTTGCTTCACTACGCCCCCAGCTACTCTTTGTCCAAATATTTATTAACCGGCTGCAAACTGTTTCAGACCACAGGCATCCCGGGCACGTTCCAATACAATCCGGCCCTTTTCACGGGCGGCTTTTGCTCCGGCTATGAGGACATCTCGAACATAATCGGGATCCGCTTCGAGTTTCAGGCGTTTTTCACGGGCCTCTCCGAAGTACTCCAGAGCAGCATCCAGTACCAGTTTTTTGGCTTCTCCGTAACCCATTCCCCCCGCTCGATAGCGTTCCGCCAGCGTTTTTTGATGTTGTTCATCAGCAAACAGACGATACAAAGCATAAACCGGGCAGGTCTCAGGATCCTTGGGGTCTTCGACGGCTTTGGAATCGGTTTTGATCGAATTGATCTTCTTTTTTAGCTTCTTTTCTGGCAGGAAGATTTCGATGGTATTGTTGTAACTTTTCGACATCTTCTCGCCATCGGTGCCGGGAACCTTGGCGGTTTGATCGAGCACACTCGCTTCCGGCAGAACAAACACTTCCGTCTCGTACAGATGATTAAATCGTTGGGCAACATCCCGGGTCACTTCGATATGCTGCACCTGATCGTTCCCGACTGGAACGACATCGCTGTCGTACAAAATGATGTCGGCTGCCATCAGCACAGGATATGTGAACAGACCGGCATCGGCTGCAATCCCCTTCGCCTTTTTATCTTTATAAGCATGGCATTTTTCAAGAAGGTGCATTTGCGTGACCGTCATCAGCAACCAGGTCAGCTCGGAAATTTCCGGCACATCCGACTGCACAAATAGGCTGGCCTGTTCAGGATCCAAGCCTAACGCAAGCAAATCGACCGCTGCTTCCCAGACGTATTCCTGCAAAAGAGCCGGATCGCGAACGGTCGTCAGGGCGTGCAGATTAGCAATGAAGTAAAAGGCCTGCTCATTGTTTTGCAAAGCGATGTATTGCTGGATGGCCCCAAAATAGTTGCCCCAGTGGAATCGGCCTGTCGGTTGAATGCCGGAAAGTACTCGCATCGGTTATTTCGCTGTTTAATAAGTTGTAATAACTGGGTGGCGGGAAAATTAACTCTTGGAGATATTGGTCGGTTCCATCACAGGAGAGCGCGGTTGCTGGTCGATTCTCAAGGTTCCGATGAAATCTTCGAGACAATCGATTCGCTGTTCCTGCATCACATTGCGTAGTTGTTGCGTTAATGTGCCGCTGACTGAAGGATTGTAGAAGGTCGCCGTGCCGACCTGCACTGCCGATGCTCCTGTGACCAGAAACTCCATCACATCATCGATGCTTGATATGCCGCCGACACCAATTATCGGGATATCGACCGCTCTCTTGACCTGATGCACAATCCGTAATGCGACGGGCTTGATCGCCGGTCCACTCAGGCCTCCCAGAATGTTTCCAAGAATCGGTTTACGGGTACGCCAGTTGATCGCCATTCCCTGGAGAGTATTGATCAACGAAACCGCATCGGCTCCGCCGCGTTTGGCAGCATCGGCAATCGGGACGATATTCGTGATATTAGGCGTCAATTTGGCGATAATGGGATGATCGCAAGCATTGCGGACGGCTCTCACCACTTCTTCCGTCGATTCGGGATTCGTACCGTAATCGACTCCACCACTGACATTCGGGCAGGAGATATTCAGTTCGATTCCCGCCAGCTTGTCATAGGGAGCCAGTTGAGCAGCCATTGTCTGATAATCTTCGACACTTCGACCGGCGATATTGGCAATGACTGCTGTATCGAGTTCCTGCAGATAAGGGATATGCTTCTGAATGAAGATATCAAGCCCGTCGTTATCGAGCCCAATGGAATTGAGCATGCCGGAAGCGGTTTCGATGGTGCGAGGCGGCGGATTTCCAATGCGAGGTTCCCGCGTGACGGTTTTTGGAATGATGCCACCGAGCTCTTTGAAATCCACAAAGGGAGCCATTTCCCGAGCATATCCGAACGTGCCGGACGCAGTCAGGATTGGATTTCGGAGACGAAGTCGTCCCAGAGTCACATTCAGGGAAGTATCAGTCACGGATTCAATTACTGTCGGTCAGGTACTGCTGCAGAACCAAAAAAACGCTCAACGTGAATGAACACGCTGAGCGTTAATGATTCTCATGTGATTTCACAGCCAAAGTGTATCGCCCGACTTGTACTGATACAAATGAAGTCGCGCAATGCCCATATTGGCTGGAATTTATCTAGTATCACTGAACAATGATCTTTGCAAAACCCGAGCCATGACTGGCTCGGCTCGCCAAGGCATTAAGAACCAGTGTTTGCACATGCATAATGCTCTAGATCACGCCGCCGTGAGTTCGGTACGGTGTCGCCAGATCGGGCATATCCAAACCCCAGATGCGTTCCCAGATATTGGGAACGTGCCGGAAGGATTCAGATTGATAGATCAATTGGCGTGCTCGGCGGTCGCGTTCTGCCGACCAGATCGGTACAAAACAGCCGACCTGAGTCCCGGCAATCGCAACCAGAATGAGGATGCAAATGAATCTCCGCATTGTCGCCTCCATGCAACACACAAACGATGTCATCTCGTTTGCACACAGTCAGTCTGAATCTGGGGGGCGTTTCGCAATTCCACAGAGAATTGCTGATGACGTATTACTAACCCCTCGACAGAGGATGTCTCTCTGGAGTTGATATCGTCTTTACGGAATCTCATGCTGAATCGAATCAGGTAAAATATGCCGATTTTTCCGATTTTGCCATCCGCAGGAGCCAGGACACGGAAACATGACCACAAAATGTGAACAGATGCGTAGGTCAGGCACTGCCTGACGAAATATGCTTGAGAAATTCATCAGACTGCAATGATAGAGCAATGCGCAGCAGTTTAACTACGAAATACAATTAAACCCGGGTGGCGGGGGCGCTCTCGAAGAGAA
>DEML01000084.1:2271-60199 GCA_002359185.1 Planctomycetaceae bacterium UBA2671 | reverse complement strand
CGCCCCCGCCACCCGGGAGATCCTTATTCAATAGGCTATTGAGAAGTCCGGTCTCCATTTGGAACGGGGATTAAAAGCAAATATCCAAGAAAAAAGCACAGACAAGAGTATCTGTGCTTAATATTCAATAAATTGCCTGCTCTACTGATTATAAGGCGATGAAACCGGAGGGGATTCGATTTCTGCGATCTCTTCTGCGGGGGGACTTTCCGGTGGCACGTCAGAGAGTGGTGCAGCTGGAGTGGATGAGATTGGAGCCGAAGGACTGCTCTGAGCAGAAGCTGCTTCCTTTTCAGCGGCCTGGCGTTCTTTGTCGAGCATCAGTTGACTAACGCGTTCTTCCATCTCTTTGCCCGGCTTGAAAGTCACGACGTACTTCTCTTCGACATCAACTCGTTCGTTCGTTCGGGGATTTCTCGCTTTGCGGGCGGCACGTTTTTTCACTTCAAAAACGCCGAAGTTACGCAGTTCGATGCGATGCTTGGGATCTTCGACCAGCGTATCGATGATTGACTCGAACGTCTTCTGCACGATCGCTTTAGTTTGCAATTGCGTCAGGCCGAGTTCTTCAGAAATCGCCTTCACAATCTCTTTTTTTGTCACGGCTGAAAATCCCTTATCCTTGATCGACTGCAAACAACCCCTCCCACACCGGGAGCGATCTAAGTGTATTCACAGTGAGGATTTACTGTCAACCCGCTCATTGGGGTCATTGAAGGGGAATTCACGATCTTCCCGGTCGAAGAAATGGGATAACTCGTTATAATCCCAAGGCTTATGGTACTTTTCATGTAATTTTTTTAGTTGCAGAATTGCCGCTTCAGTAATTTCGCAGCATTTTTCGTCATAAGCTGGGTCGCAAAAGAAAATTCGGCAACCTGTTGGACGATTTTCCCGAGCAGTGCACAGACCATTGTGTTGATACGGACAAGCCTGATTAACGGCTTCGCGAGACGTCTTTTCAGGAACATTGTGTTCTGTGGGCAACTCTTTACGAAAGAGGATGTCTGCTTCGATGCGTGTCAGGAATAATTTATGACCATAATCTTTAAATCGACAGCAGCGTCCACTGATATCACAACGTGGACTGGCCGCAGCGACCTGGGCATCGACCCAATCGTAGACAGCGAGAACTTCTATTTCGAAGGCGTTGGGCATTAGGCGTTGGGCATTAGGCGTTTGGCGTTTGGCGTTAGGCGTTAGGCGTTAGGCGTTAGGCGTTAGGCGTTAGGCGTTAGGCGTTAGGGCGCGGAAATCTCTCTTACTCCCCTGGGAACGGTTTCTTTCCTTCTCTTAGTGGGAGAAGGTGGCCGAAGGCCGCATGAGGGGATTTATTTGACGATCATATCACAAATAACGCCGATTTCACCCTTACTCTAACCGCTCCCCCAGGAGAGGGGACTTGTCAGTTGATTTAGGATCATCAATTTATTTCGGCACTTCTTTTGGAATGATTCCCGCTTGCTGCCCCACCAGTGTAAGTTCTTTCCGCATATCACGCAGAGCCATCGGCTGCGGACGGAGATGAATGATGTCCTCGCGGCCAAGCGGGATTTTGTGATCGGCTTCGACATTCGGAACCATCATCACCGTAGGAATTCGATGGATCGAGGAGGCTGTGATCAGGTCTTCGTAAACTTCATGCAGGCTTTCTTCTGGACGAAGTGTTGTCATACACAGCACCATGTGAGGAGGATCGGTATTGAGTCTGCGGACGGCTCTTTCCACATCGGAAATGACGAGTACCCGGAAACCGTGCCGTGTAAAATAATCCCGCAGCACATCCTGCTCGCGGGGGCGACGTTCGATACACATGAGCGTCACTTCGTCAGGAATTACCAATTCTCCAGATTCCGCTTCTTTCTGCTGAGCTGCAGCAGCTTGATCGAGTTTGCCTTTCGCCTCAATGAGATCTGCAATGACTTCGGTAGGAGATTGATAACGTTCGTCTGGATTGATGTGCAGCAGGCGATCGACAATATATGCGACATATCCCGGGCAGCCGGGCATTGCATCGCTCAAAGGGCGAATATTTCGGTAGCGGGTAATCTGCTTGCGTTCTTCCCGAACTTTCGTCCGTGGATAAGGCGGTTCTCCCAGTAACATCTCGTACAGGATCGTTCCCAGGAAAAATAAGTCGCTACGGGGATCGTTCCGGGGAGCTCCGGTTTTCTTTTCTAATGTGGAATATTCCAGCGCGTGTTGCACGCCCCCTTCACCAACTTTTTCGAGCAGTTCATCATCGGTCGCCAGGCCAAAATCAATCAACTTAGCCGATCCATCGACACTGAAAACGACATTTGTCATTTTCAAGTCGCGATGGGTAAACCCGAGCCGCAGTGCATATTCGAGTCCGCGCGCCATGTCGATGGCATATTTCACGGTCTCTGCAGGTTCAATCTGCTTGCGGATTTGCACAAAGTCCTTGAGATTGCCTCCCTGGACAAAATCCATGATGAAAAAGTGATATCCATTCTCGGAACCAACACTGTGAATCGGCACGATATTAGGATGTTTCAGCTTCATCCCAAGTTCGGCTTCGCGTCGAAACAGGTCAATCGTTTCGGGATCATTCACCCAGCGATGCCGGAGCAATTTGACGGCAACAACTTTGCCAGTTTCTATTTCTTCTGCTCGAAAAACTCGCGCAAAGCTTCCTGCTGCATTGGGATAGAGCAACTTACAGCCGCCCAGAATGAGTACATCGGTATCGAGTCGCTTGATACTTTCCACCTGAAAGGGAGTGAGCACAGATGTTTCGAGCATGACATCGAGCAGATCGGAGCCCGTTTTATTCTTACCACCCAGTTTACGCAGGCTGGCATTCGCCTGATCTTTAGTAATCAGTCGCATGACAACAAGCTCTTTGGCCAGTCCCTTCGATGAGCTGAAATCCATCAGTCTGTATCTATTCTCTCATCAGCCTCTTAAATGTCTGCGGAACAGGTTCCCGCACTGCAGACTCATCAGAGGAATGTGCATCTGTCACAAGAAAGTATAATAATCATAAAAAATTCATCGTAGCCTTGCGATAAGCCTGACGGAAGAGATGACTGCACAAACTTATCCAAATCTGCTGAGTCCGTCTCTAAAATCTAATTTCGGTCGAGTTCGACACTGATTTCTGGTTATGATGTCATCATTCATCAAAATAATTTGTGAGTTACTTCACCACAGGAAAAAGATATGTACCTTCGGTTGGCCAAGCGAATTCTCATGGAAAGTGATAAACGCTTGTTGTGGAAGCTGTTTTACAACATGGGGCTCAAGGGCAGCCGCTCGGTCCAGTTACATAAACGCCGGATGAAAAAGGGAGAATACTTTCCTCCGTTTCTCTACGTTTCCATTATCAACAGTTGTAATTTGCGGTGCCAGGGCTGCTGGGTCGATGTCGCTCATAAACAGCAGCGAATTGAGCCGGAGGCTTTTCATCGGCTCGTCAACGAATCCAAAGCCGAGGGAAATGTCTTTTTCGGCATCGTGGGCGGCGAACCGTTCATGCACAGCGGCTTGCTCGATATGCTTGCCGAACATCCCGACTGTTATTTCCAGGTCTTTACGAATGGTCACTTCATTACTGACGAAGTCGCGAAACGACTGCGAAAACTGGGTAATGTCACGCCGCTCATCAGTGTAGAAGGGAATGAAATCGTCAGCGATGAACGTCGTGGTCGTGCGGGCGTTTACGACAAAACGATCGATGGCATTCAGAATTGTCTGAACAATAAAATCTTCACTGGCGTCTGCACATCTCTTTGTCAGACGAATATCGATGACCTGCTGCAGGAATCGTGGGTCGATCGCCTGATCGAAATGGGTGTGATGTATACGTGGTTTCACGTGTACCGACCGATGGGGCCGAACTCCTCTCCCGATTTATGTCTGACTCCCGAACAGCAACTCCGCGCTCGCAAGTTCGTTGTCGAGATGCGTGCCAAAAAGCCAATCATTATTGTCGATGCCTATTTCGACGGCGAAGGGGGCGCACTCTGCCCGGCTGCGACGGGAATCACGCATCACATCAATCCGTGGGGCGATGTCGAACCCTGCCCGATTATTCAATTCAGCACCGATTCGATCCACGAAGAAGGCCGAACGATCAAAGAGAAAATCAACGGCTCGGCTTTCCTGCGAGAATTCCGCGAACTGGCAGCCGACACCACCCGAGGCTGCATCGTGCTCGAACGTCCCGACCTGCTGGCCGATCTTGTCGAAAAACATGGCGCCAAAGATGTCACCGCCCGCAAAACCGCTCTCCCGGAATTGCAGGCAATGACCGTTCGCACCTCGCAATATAACCCCGGCAGCGAAGTCCCGGAAAAGAGCTGGGCGTATCGCATCGCCAAGCGCTTCTTCTTCAACGATTTCAACGTCTACAAGGGAAAAGACCACTCGAAAGCCTCAGCCCCGGCTATGATTCAACGTGGTGAAACCATTGTTACGAATGGATCGAACAGACAGTCATCCACTCTGGTGGAGTTAGAAACAGGCAGTTTGAATTCTCAGTGATGACTGAAGATACAAGCACGAAGCGCAAGCGAGTGAGTCCCATAACCAATGACTCACTCGCTTGCGTTTCGTGCTTGTATTTTTATTCCGACGCAACTGCTGGTGTGCCGAGTTGAAGCTGAAAGAGTTCAATCAACTTTTCTATGACGTTTTCAATTGATCCAGTAATCATCGCGCCGGAGGCGAGTCGGTGACCGCCGCCGCCGAATTGTTCGGCGACCAGTGTGACATCAACCCCTTCCCGGCTGCGGAGGCTGGCTTTGATCTGACGGTTTTGTTGCTGCACAAGAATGAAGGCAGCTCGTGTCCCCTTGATTTTCATGCACTCGTTGACGAGGCTTTCGGTATCGGCGGGATGAGCTTTCGTTTCGGCAAAATCTGCCTGGGTGACGTAGGTGTAAACGAGCTGACCTTCACAGGCGAGTTGCACTCGTTGAAGGGCGATGCCCGAAAGCTTGAGTCGTTCGAGCGAGGCCTGCTCGTACAACTGAGTATAAAGCTCCGAAGGACTGGCCCCGGCTTTCATGAGAGCCGAAATGATTTGCATCGTCTCGGCTGTGGTCGCCGGGAAGCGGAACCAGCCGGTATCGGTGGCAATGGCTGAATACAAAGCGTTGGCTTCTTGAGAAGTCGGGTGATATCCGCAATCAACCATCAAATCATAAATCAGACAGCCGGCGGCGGGTGAAGTCACATCTTTAAATTCATGGGCACTCAAATCGTCGGAACTGGCATGGTGGTCGATGACCACCTTGATGGAGTCCGATTTCTGCATCTTTTTGCCGACATCGCCAATTTGTATCCAGGCGCTGGTATCGACAACGATGTGGACATCGCATTTCTGCAGGGATTCCGACAAAGCCGGTGAATCGTTGAGGCAATGGACTTTGTTCTCGGGATCGAGAAAAAAAAGATGTTTCGGAGTGGAACTCGGATTGATAATCTCGACAGTTTTCCCCATCGATTCGAGCAATCCAGCCAGTGCAAGTTCGGAGCCCAGGGCATCAGCATCGGGGCGGACGTGGCTTGTGATCACAAAATGCTGGTTGTTGTCAATAATCGTACGCAGTCCAGACCAGTCGATATTCATAATTCTGTTTTCAACTCCAAAGCTGGCCTGCGAGATTCAAATGCGTGCCCATTCGTATACATCACATTGTACTGATGACACCTGCAAAACTTTAGTCTACAATTTTTTCAGGAGAATCTGTATCTCAGAGACTCGGAATCCTGATAAGTCTGGAGAGAAACGTGATGGATGATTCCTCACAGCGAAGTCCTCGTTCAATTTCGACGAAAAGTAGAATTGTTGGTTTAATTGCCGTCCTGGGAGTCGTCACAGCCTGGGCGATCTGGATGCCAGCCTATCCGGAAAAGCGATCTCTCCCCACAGAAATCAGCTCCGTTCCTCCC
Source organism: Planctomycetaceae bacterium UBA2671 (assembly GCA_002359185.1). Lineage (GTDB taxonomy): Bacteria > Planctomycetota > Planctomycetia > Planctomycetales > Planctomycetaceae > Rubinisphaera. Next base: position 54,277 of record DEML01000084.1, on the reverse strand, counting down.
GAAAATTCGACCAATTCTGAAATGACAGAGGTCAACGAGCCTGAAAAAGAGCTGGAATTGCCTCAGGAACCGGTCGCTCCCGATCAACTGTCCAAAGAGCAAATCGACGCGATCGTTGTCGGAACCTGGCATTCGCAATACTACGGCGAGCGACATCTGATTGTGCGTGAAGATCAAACGGCTACCATTTATTATCAGGCCAACATGATGGCTCGCATGTTTGTCGGCTCGCATTTGAGAATCGAATACAGCTGGAGATACGACCCTGAAAAAAAGCAGGTCATCTTCACGATAACCGGCGGCGGACCGGAGTCCGGGCTCGATTATGTCAAAAAAACCTGGGGAGACGATCTGCGACAAACTGTCGAAAGCATCTGTGTATCAGATATGTATCTCGCAGACCTGGATGGAAAAACGAAGCATCACTGGTCGCGATTGACGGAAGTCCCGGAAAAAGTAATGGCTGTTTTTGAAAAGTAAATCCTGCAGGACAGTCACAGCCTCACCCACTGCCTAATATTTAGAACTCACCTTGATGACCTCCCCTCGAAATTCAGAATCTTCCAAACGCAGCAAAGCCTCTTCTCCTGCACCCATGCGGGGCGGGCGAGTTGATGAGACAAAACGCAACTGGGAATTATTGATAGCCGGAGACTTCAACGAACGGCACGTCGAGTTATTAGAAACGCTGGTCGAAGTACCGAAGAATAGTTCGGGAACTTTGTATTTTGACTCCAATGGCGGCAGCGTTTACACGGCGATGTCGCTCGTCACGTTGATGCAGGTTCGAGGTCTCAAGGCGACCGGTATTGTGCTGGGAGAATGTTCCTCGGCTGCTCTTTTACCCTTCGCCGCGTGCCGAAAACGATTTGTCACACCGCATTCGACACACCTGTTCCATCCGATGAAATGGGAGAGTGAAGAAAACGTACGGCTGGAAGAAGCAGCCGAGTGGACACGTCACTTTCAGCAGTTGCAGGAAGTGATCGACAATATGCTCGCGACATTGTTCCCAATTGAACGCTCAAAACTGGATACCTGGACACAGCCGGGAAGGTTTGTCACGGGTAGAGAACTCGTGGAAGCCGGTTTGGCGGAGTATGTCGAGGCACAATAAAATACAAGGTGTGCTTACTTGGCCTGTGCTTTTTCCTCAGCTGCACTGCGGCGAATGTACAACGGCTGAAGCTGAAATGGAGCGTCACTGCCTTCTTCGAGAAATCGCAGGCGTCCACAACGAGCAACAGTTGCGGCATCGGGAGACCAGTCTTCTTCTGGAGTCAGCTTCCAATCTGCAGGCCAGATCTGATCAGGGAGTTGACGAATCAATCTGGGAATTCCCAGACCTGCGTGGATGACATCGGAATGATCGTGGTTTTTCCAGACATCGAGCTCTTCTGCAATGAGGGGACCTGAAGGAATCCAGGTCTCGTTTTGAACTTCAAACCGCTGCCAGGCAACCTGACCTTTTCGCAGATCTTCTATGACTTCGACCTGTTTGTACGAGAGTGGCAGTCCTTGTGCGGTTGCGACAAATGTTGAAACAGCTTTAAGTGGACACCCAGTTGCGTAAGCGAACGTCTTAGCGAACGTAATGCCCACCCGCAAACCTGTAAAACTGCCCGGCCCCTGCGTGATAGTCATTAATTCAATATCAGACCAGACGACTTTATTCTCCCGGCAAAGCGTTTGCACAGTCGTCACCAGTTTCTGTGTGGGGGAGCCGAATTCAGACTGGAGCGAAGAAATCGCAATCAATGCCTCATCGCGCAATAACGCAACAGAACTTTTCTTGCCCGTACATTCCAACCCGAGAATCAGCATCATTTTCCTTTATTGAGTTGCAGAGAAAATATACAAGAGAGTTTAGTCAGTAATTTTGAACCACGGATGGACACGGATCAGCACGGATTTTAATGAGAAAACTAAGTCAAATATGCGATTACGTATTCCGAAAACCCAATCCACTTGATTCTCGAATTTAGAACCGCTGATGAACGCAGATAAACGCGGATGCAAAATATCTGTGTTTATCCGTGTCCATCCGTGGTTCTATTACTTGTTGAATGAACCTTCCTCCACGATTTCCAGAGGATCATTTCGCGGCTACTTGAAGGGATCTGCTAGGGATGATATTGTTCGGAGGCAATTCCAGAAACCCAGAACACCTACCGACCGTCAGAAACCGAGATGCGTCTCCCCTTGAGTTGGCTCCGCAAACTGTTAGAGCGCATGGAATCCCGGGATTTTCAACTCTCGGGAAAATGGTTTCTGCTCTCAATGATTCTGGGTGTTGTCGTCGGCCTGGTCACAGTCGTTTTTGACCATCTTTCCCTGCTTGTGGAAACTCTCGTCTTGAAAGGGATTGCGGGGTTCAATCCCGGAGATGCCCACGGCGAATACGATCCGTTTGCCAGTCTCCTCGAATTATCACGGGGGCCGGAGCCCTGGATTTTGCTTCTGGTGATCACTCTGGGCGGATTGCTCTCAGGTTATCTTGTGCAAACCTTTGCACCCGATGCGGCTGGTTCTGGAACGGGAGCAACAATCCATGCGTTTCACTTTCGTCAGGGATATTTGCGGTGGCAGATTGTGTGGGTGAAAATTCTGACGACATCCATTACGGTCGGAACGGGAGGCTCAGCTGGTCGCGAAGGACCGATTGCTCAAATCGGGGCAACATTGGGAGCCTGGCTGGGACAACGGCTGCACTTAACGAGGCGCGATCGGCGGATCTTACTGGCAGCCGGGATGGGTGCGGGAGTCGGTGCGATCTTTCGGGCACCGCTGGCTGGTGCGCTATTTGCCGCAGAAATCCTGTATCGTGAGGCAGACTTTGAGGCCGAAGTGATTGTGCCAGCCGCAATGTCATCGATCATCGCTTACGGCGTTTATTCGATGTTTCTCCCGCAACAAATTCGCTACATGCCATTGTTCGGCCAGGAATTGCGATTCAATTTTCTCTCGCCGTTCGAACTGATTCCCTACACCATCATGGCAATTGTGATCATTTTCGCCGGGATCCTGTTTACTCAATTTTATCACGGAACGCACAAACTTTTCGAGAAGATCAAGCTCCCTTTCTTTGTTCGGGTTGGCATTGGAGCATTTCTTTCCGGGATCATCACACTCTTGTTTTACTTCACATTTCCCGGGCAGGATGAGGTGATGGGCATAGCAGGTCGTGGATACGGCACCCTGCAAACGGCTTTGACAGGCTCTCAACCATTAGCCATTGGAATCCTGGCAGTCATTGTCCTGGGCAAAATTGTAGCCACTTCGTTCACTGTTGGCTCAGGGGGTTCGGGCGGAGTGTTTGGCCCCTCGATGGTGATCGGCGGTTGTACGGGCGTTGCCGTGGCTCAGTTTCTGCAGCCTTTGTTTCCTGAAGGGTTGATCCATCAGCCTCAGGCCTACGGCGTGGTGGGGATGGCCGGATTTATTGCGGGCTGTATCAATGCCCCGATTTCGACAATCATTATGGTTTCGGAACTGACAGGAGAATACAAACTCCTGATCCCGACCATGTGGGTGTCCACGCTTTGTTTTTTAATGATGCGAAAGCACAATCTGTATCTGCAGCAGGTGCATTCGCGACTCGAATCTCCCGCACACCGCGGCGACTTTATTGTCGATGTTCTAGAAGGAATTCGCGTGGAGGAGGTCTATCGAAAGAATCGCCCCTTGCGGATGATTCCCGAATCGATGCCGCTCGAACAGATTGTGCATATCGTGGCGGATACGCATCAGCACTATTATCCGGTCGTCGATGAAAAAGGCCGCCTGGTGGGAATTTTCTCATCGGATGATGTTCGCGCCTACCTCTTTAATGAAAACATCTGGCGACTGGCCAATGCGGGCGATGTGATGACGGTCAATCCGATTACGATCACCCCGGACGACAATCTCAACACCGCTCTGATGCACTTCACGATGAAAAATCTTGACGAACTCCCTGTCGTTTCATCGACGGATCGCGGCATCATGATCGGGATGCTCCGCAGAAAAGAAACAATCGCCTGCTACAATCGAAGACTCGTCGAACTGAAACAATCGTACAACGATGAAGATTCGGTTCTGGTGACGCCAAAAACCAAAACATAAGTTATTGCCGTGTGATTTAGAACCGGCGTGAAAATTGCTATAGTGCTTAAAAATGCTAATAAAATCTAAGGCACAAACAGTCCCTCTCCCCTTGGGAGAGGGTTAGTGTGAGGGGAAATCGATGTCGGATACACCAGAACCGTCGAAGAGAACCCCTCATCCGGCCTTCGGCCACCTTCTCCCCAAGGAGAAGGGAAGCTGACCGTTCTCCAAAAAATTGATAGGCAGTGGTTTTTGTTTTGCGTTCTAAAAAACTATGACACTGGCACATTCAACAGCATTGCGTAAACAGACAAGATAACTTTCAATTATGCCCGCAGATAAGAATGATTTGAATCGATATGGGATTCGCGTCCTGGTGGTCGATGATGATGAGCCGCACGCTCAGGCGGTTGCCGATTCGCTCAAGCGAATCAATTGCGATTGTACGGTTTCAGCTTCCAGTAAACGCGGAATCGAACTGATCGAAAGTGAGAATTTCGACGTCGTGGTCACCGACCTGATGATGGACGATTACGATGGCCTCGATATTCTCGAACGCACGAAAAAAGAATTACCAGATGCCGAGGTAATCCTGCTGACCGGTCACGGAACGATCAACTCTGCCGTCGCTGCCATGCAGGGTGGTGCCTACACTTATATGACCAAGCCGCTCGATATCAACGAGTTGCGGACGGCTGTTGAGAAAGCTGCGACGCGGGTACGGTTGATTCGTCGGAATGCGGAGCTGAATCGCAGGCTTGATGAAAAATTTGGATTTGAGGGTGTCATTGGCAATAGCCCTGCTATGCACAAACTGATTGAGAAGCTGAAGAACGTCGCCCCGACTGATGCGACGGTGCTCATTCAGGGAGAAAGCGGAACCGGGAAAGAACTTGTTGCACGAGCAATTCATCAAAACAGCGACCGTAAAAACAAACCCTTCGTCCCCTTGAACATCTCTGCTCTGCCGGAAAGTATTTTGGAAAGCGAACTGTTCGGGCATGAACCTGGAGCATTTACGGGAGCCTCGACCAAGCGGATTGGGAAGTTCGAATACGCGATTGGAGGCACTCTCTTCCTCGATGAAGTTGGCGAAATGCCGATGGAAACTCAGATTAAACTGCTGCGTGTGCTCGAAGATCGGAAAATTACCCGACTGGGAACCAACGAAGAAAAAGAAATCAACGTCCGGCTGGTCGCAGCGACGAATGCTCCACTGCAGGAAATGGTTGAAGAAGGATCGTTTCGACAGGATCTTTACTACCGCATGCAGGTCGTGACGATCTATCTGCCACCACTCCGCGAACGCCGAGTCGACATTCCTCTACTGATCGATCATTTCCTCAAAGACATGTCGAAGCGATACAATAAAGAAGTGACTGGTCCCTCTCGGGCTGCTCGTCATTCATTAATGGAATATGAGTGGCCCGGCAATATCCGCCAGTTGCGAAATGCGATTGAACGCATGGTCCTCCTCGATACCGATGGCATTCTCGATCTTGACGACTTGCCTGAAGAAATCGCACCATTGGAATACAACGAAGAAGAAGCTGCCGAGCATCTGGCCGGGATTGGCCTGGGGTATGATCAACTCGTCGGCCAGCCCTTACGCGATGTGGAAAAATACTACATCGAAAAAGCATTGGAAATGACGGGTGGCAAACGCGAAGAAGCCGCCTCGATGCTTGGGATTGGAGAGCGAACCCTGTATCGCAAGATTAAAGAGTATGAGTTGAAGAATTGAGATCTCGCAGGGAGATCAATCTCCTTCAAAACTGTTTGATCCGATTCGATAAGCCGTCGCTCCTGCCAGGAGGATCCACAATGCATCGAACGGTCCTAATGTTGTAAATACTGCAACAATGGAAGCCCAACCAAATAAGGCAGTCGCATTAAATGCTCCCTCGAATTCTTCGACTTCCTTGATTTTGGCAACTTTTTCTTCAGCCGAAAGAGCAACCCATTGCTCTTCGGCTTTCTTCCAGATATCAGCCGGGTAATCTTTGGAATAATCGTAATTTTCAAAATCCGTGTTTTCATCGTCTTCAAATTCAGGCCATTGAATTTCGACCCCGGCTGCTTCCTGCTCCTCAACAATGACATCCGCATATTCGGAAATCATATACGAATCACTGGCCTTGAACTCTTCAAGGTTATTGACCGCCGGCATGAGGGCCATAAAAAACATCCAGATCGCAAAGATTTTGCCCGCAAAAACAGAGCCGATGGCGATGAAAACAGCGACAATCCCTGAAGCGGTATCTGCATTCTCCCCGGCTCCCATCAGCACGCCAAATCCGACCATCCCTCCAATTGCCCAGGCGATCCAACCGACCTCGAAACCTGTGGAATAAGCAATTCCACCCCAGATCAATGCTCCAATCAAGCCCGCGACGCCACCGCCAATCACCCAACCAATGATGCCCAGGCCCTCATAAGACTGAAACTGACTTCGGTTTTGGGGACTGGATGCTGTGACCTTCGATTCACTCTTGCGGGTTTTGACTTTTCGGGAGACTGGTGCAGGAGCAGCTGGCAATTCGTCTGTCTCGATCCGTTCACCCGATTTTTCCAGTTCGTCAACTCCATCCAGCCAGTCATCATCTTCATAGGAAAAAGGATTGTCCTTTTTCTTCTCGACAGCAGCCTGAGGCTCAATTCGGAACGGTTCCCTGCATTGGGGACAGCGAATTTTCTTGCCGATCAGTTCAAGCTTTTTGATTTTCAGCTTTTTATCACAATGCGGGCAGGCAGCAACGATCGGTGCAGGCATAGGACATCTCTATTTGCGGATTTAATATCGAATCGATCGTACATGGCATCGATGAATAAAAGCTTGCCCAAATCCTACCACAATAGATCATGCTGTTCACGCGTGAACACTCCATTAGCGAAAAATTAATGATTTCACTATGAGTGATTCAAATTCGCTATTCAGCAGAATTTATTTGGAAGCAAGCCAATTCGTCTTCATTGCGGATAAGCAGATAGCCGTTCGATAATGCGGGTAATGCCCGAGTTGTTCCCGTCATGAGTTGAACGCGTTTGATCTCCTGATACTTCGCATCGTCCGCTTTCGCGATGACGAGTTCTCCGTCGGTTTTCATGATCAGCAGATGTTTGCCGGCGCGAATGAGCGTCGCATAGCCAAAGCCTGCCTGCCGCCAGTTTTCTTTGCCGGTCGCCGGATTAAAGCTGATCAAATCGGCTGGGGGGCCATCCTGTCGTCCATCGATTCCAATCAGCGATTGATTCACAGGCACAGGAGTGGTGTACTGAGAGGCCAGCGGTTCGAGTCCACTGCGGAGGACTTCGATGGACTTTTGATCGAACTTCGCCCAGACATTTCCGATGCCGTAGCTGGCTGTCAAAAAGAGATGATCATCGATAACCAACGGAGCAGCACCGTTGACTGTTGGCCCTCGCATGCCGAAGGGGGTTTGAAAAAGCACTTCGCCGGATTTGGGATTGAGTCCGACGGTCTCGTATCTCGTACAGAAAATTGCGATGGGTTGATCATTGACTGAGGTGAGTACCGGTGCAGAATAACTTGGTTGCCAGGCTCCATTCTGCCAGAGAGTTTTACCTGTCTTGAGATCAAAAGCGACGACGCCGGCATTCTGACGAAATCCGCCGACATTTACCAGAACCAAATTTTCGAATACTACAGGAGCGCTGCCAGCTCCAAAGTAACCCTCATCGGCTCCAAAGTCCTGATGTGTCTGTCGTGTCCAAAGCACTTTTCCAGTAGAAAGTTGCAGACAGTTCAGGTCTCCGCTGGCACCGAAAATAATGACATAATCGCCTGAAATTGTGGGAACACACAGCGGACCATCTTCCGGCATCACTCGAGGTTGATAGTTGGTGGGAAATTTCTGAGTCCACTTGGGCTGACCATCTGTCAGATTGCGAGCTTCAACAATTTCTTCATCATCAATTCGATGCACGAAAACCGCAATCTGATCGCAGACAGCGACACCCGCCACGCCGGAACCGACAGATGTTTTCCAGATTATTTCTGGCCCTGCCTCGCCCCAGTTCAGACTAAGTTGTTCACCACGAGCAACCCCATTTCGATCAGGCCCCAAAATTTGTGGCCAGTCTCCAGCCTGAAGTGTGACGGGATTGAGGACCAGTACCGTCAGAAGTGAGGTTACGATGACCGATGATCGCAGCATTTGAGTATATCCATCAATAACAGATGCAGGTTATGCCCGGATGCACACAGACCAACACTGCTGGGCAAGCCAGCAGTGGCACACGTCAAATGTCATTTCGTGAGGTAGAGAATTATGACCGGGCTGGCCATTCATGGTAGCATTTGTTGCAGTGGAAGGCGACGATGGTCGCGGTTCCGGGAATTGTTCGACCTGCAGAATTTAAGTCGGCATCGTTCAACTCAAGGGGGTCGACAGCACAGGAACCACAGGAGCGGCAACTGGTGTTATCGTGCAGCAGACGAGCGCGGTTTAATGTCGAGTTACTCTGCTCATCTTCACGATAAGCTTTGAGCCTGAGCCGCGGAAATGGAATGATTGAAGGTTCGTCCAGAGCGGTACCGCCAGGGCGGTAGATCGATATGCAACTCATCCTTGAGCCTTTCTTTCGACCAAATGATCAAAATTTAAGTCACGGGAATTCAGTCTTCAAAACTGAGAATTCGCGATCTGAGTGGAATCCATCCACACGTTCACCCCAGTCTCAAACTCTGTCTGAGACTGGGGTGATGATTTTTACCCTCGAAAAATTTGATTGACAAGTCAGATTTGCTCTTTTTTGTCAATTGGAAAAATACGCAATCTATTCACACTGTGGCGAGTTCGACATCAATCCGATCCAAGTGCTTGACATTAACGCAGTTATCGAGTTCTGCCAGTCCACAAACAACAGTTCCAGGAACATATAAGCGACAGGGACCTCCCTGTTCGACAGGGATTTCTTCCCCATTAATCTCATAAACCAAAACAGCCTCTTCGGGAATCAACTGCCACTGAATGGACTTTTCGAATTTGTCATGGCTGGCTTGCAGACTGATCTTTTCAATCGCGGTCCCATCCGGCTTGAGTGATTCGAGCAGTCTGCGAAACTTCAATCCGCTTCCCTGACGCCCGGAGATCATTTTTGAAATGTCTGAAATGTGAAAATCAGCAGGTAATTGTGTGAGTTGATTGTGATCCAGTATTTTGGAATCGTAATTTTTCCAGGTGATTTCAAGCTTCGTCATCATTGTTGATTCGTGCAATTGCAGGTGGGTTTAAGAAAAATGAGTGGCAACCACAGAATGATTGCCACTCATACATTTCCGGTCAAATCTGAAACCCTGAAAATTTCAGATCATCAGGTCTGTGAAATTGCAGTCCGCTTAGAATTCTCCGATAACCAATCCGTCACTTTTATGATGCAGACGCTGCCAGATTCCCATCAGGTTCGCCAAAGCCGCTTTATCACGAAAGGCTCCACTGCCACCATCTGAACATCCGCCTACTTCTGATCTCCAGAGACAACCTGCCCCACGAGCAGCGGTGTGGTTCGTGTCTAATCCTGTTGTCTCAAGAATATGATCGACATTCTCTGAGATGAATCGAACTGAACCGTCAGCCATTAGAAATTGTGCACCCCCATCATGCTCGCTGCTAAAGCGAATCGATGCGCTACTGGGAGGGTTACTGTTCGTGATAGGATAAAGGGCATAAGAAAGGAACCAATCCTGACAGCAGGCCGCATCGTCTTCACCTAAAGTTCGAGTGCTGTGCTGGACACCTAAAAATGATCCACCATCCCAGACAGAGGCCGCAAATTCACCAATGGCAATTGTATTCGTTGTGCCATCTTTAATCGAAGCAATTGTGGAAGGCTTTGCAGGATCAATGGTGAAGAACCCACCAGAAAGTCTTGGATTGGAGTTATCGCTCCAGTTATTGAAAGCTCCAGAGGAACCTACATAACTCGTACTGGGTACCGAACTCATGTAATTCGTGTTCGATGACCCGTGCACAGGTCTTGTTTTTGAACGATCTGAGTCACTCGGACAAATGACACCTTCTATGGAAGAAAGAGATTGAATGAGTGTCTTGTTAGATCCTTCAAAAACTCCAATCGTAGGATTCAATTGATCGTAAATGGCCCCTTGTTCCATGAATGGCAGAATCATCGCTCCCCAACTGAAACCATTCCCGAATTCTCGGTTCGGATTCGAAACATAACCACGAATTTGACCAGGTGGAAAAACTTTGTGCGTATCGTGGTAATTGTGAAGAGCCAAACCAAACTGTTTCAGATTGTTCTTGCAACTGGAACGACGGGCCGCTTCACGGGCTTGTTGAACCGCCGGAAGCAGTAGTGCTACCAGTATCGCGATGATAGCGATGACAACAAGCAGCTCGATTAACGTAAAACCTTTTCTTTTCATGACCATGGCCTTTTCCTTTGCACTGAGACTGGAGATAAAGATGTGAAATGATCGATATGGCCTACTTGATATATCATTGCCAAGGTTAACCTTGGCAATGATATTTCTTTTAAATTCATTAATTGGGAATGAATTCCCGTTACTGAATAGCAACTAGAAAAGATTGAAATAACACACAGCATTTTCTGATTATAACACGAGTTTAGAATTCTCCGACAACCAGACCATCGCTTTTGTGGTGAAGTCGCTGCCAGATTCCCATGTAATTTGCCAGAGCCGTTTTATCACGGAAGGCGCCCATACTCCAGTCTCCACAACCACCAGTTTCTCCCCGCCAAAGACATCCTGCTCCATTCGTAGCAGGATGACCTGCGTCCATGCCTGTCTGCTCCAGTATATGATTAATATTCTCAGAGATGAAACGTACAGAACCATCAGCCATCAAAAACTGCGCGCCACCATCATGCTCACTACTGTATCGTATCGAAGTCTGACTAGGTGGAGTACTGTTCGTGATAGGATAAACAGCATAGGAGAGGAACCAGTCCTGACAACAGGCTGCATCGGATTGACCTAGTGTACTGGTGCTATGCTGAACTCCAAGAAATGATCCTCCATCCCAAATTGAGGCTGCAAATTCGCCAACCGCAATGGTATTTGTCGTTCCATCTTTAATCGAAGCAATTGTGGAGGGCTTGGCAGGATCTATCGTAAAGAATCCACCAGAGAGTCTTGGATTTGTGCTATCACTCCAGTTATTAAAGGCACCTGAAGCTCCTTTATAACTTGTACTCGGAACAGAACTCATGTAGTTCGTGTTCGATGTTCCGTGCACAGTTCTTGTTTTTGAACGATCTGAATCACTGGGACAAATGACACCTTCTATGGAAGAAAGAGATTGAATGAGTGTCTTGTTAGATCCTTCAAAAAGTCCAATCGTAGGATTCAATTGATCGTAAATGGCACCCTGTTCCATGAATGGCAGAATCATCGCTCCCCAACTGAATCCGTTACCAAATTCATTTGGATTGACATAACCACGAATTTGGCCAGGTGGAAACATTTTGTGCGTATCGTGGTAATTATGCAGTGCCAAGCCAAACTGTTTCAGATTGTTTTTACAACTGGAACGACGGGCGGCTTCACGGGCCTGTTGCACAGCGGGCAATAACAGAGCCACGAGTATGGCAATGATCGCGATGACAACGAGCAGCTCAATGAGCGTGAAACCTCGACGAAGTGATTTCATAAGGCTCTCCTTAAGAGGATGAAAGGAAGAAACAGACATAGAATCTGTAGCCCGAAAAAAAATTGTGAATGGATGACGGTTATTGCTGATGTCCTTGGGAAACAGGATTGATGCATCAGCACATCAAGAAACGTCATTGATAATCGTAAATACATCTGAACAATACCTCAACTAAATTCAATAGAGATATCCGGTAAAACTTAAATTTAAATCTACTGGTCGTACCAGTAGGTTTTCCCAGCGATCACCCCTCATCGACATTTCGTAAAAACGTTTTGATGCAGAGGATCTCTACTGATGCCACTTTGCATAATGTTGGAATGCTCTGTGTAAAGAGAGCAGGGGTTTCAAGCATCTTCATCAGCCTCAAAAATCTATCAATTCCCAAATTGCCGAGACTGGTTCCTGTTTAAGGACTCTGCTAAGCTAACCTGCTTGCAGGAAACGAGTTGAGACTCGTCGACGATATTGAGGCTAACGTCTTTGGTGAAAATCAGTTATGACATCAACAATTGAATCAAAAAAACTGGAAACGATGTCTGAGAAAGCCGTTCGGACCTGGATTCAGGAGAATGTCGTTCTGGAGGATTTTGTCGGCAAGAAAGTGCTGATGGTTGTCCCCGATGCGACGCGGACCGCTCCACTTCCTCTACTATTTGATGAACTTCATCGACTGCTCAAGCCGAAAACCGAGGCACTGGATGTAATTTTCGCCCTCGGCACCCATCCTCCGATGTCCGAAGCTCAGATGTGCAAACTGCTCGGAATTGATGAAACCGAACGGCAACGGCTCTTTTTTCAACTTGGGTTGTTCAACCACGAATGGGATGAAGACGAGCGATTGACGCAACTTGGAGTCCTGACCGAAGATGACACCGACGAAATTTCCGGTGGCCTGATGCGGGAAGAGGTCCCTGTCAAAATCAATAAACGAATTCTCGATTACGACATGCTGTTCGTTGTCGGCCCCGTTTTTCCGCATGAAGTTGTCGGGTTTTCCGGGGGAAACAAGTATTTCTTTCCGGGGATTTCTGGTCCCGAGGTGCTCAATTTCTTTCACTGGCTGGGAGCTTTGATCACAAATGCGTCGATTATCGGTGTGAAAGATACCCCCGTCCGTCGTGTCGTTGATCGAGCGGCCAAACTGATTCCCTGTGAGAAACGGGCGATGACATTTGTCGTCGCTCCCGATGCCAGCTTATACGGACTTTCCTACGGCACTCCCGAGTTTGCCTGGAATGCAGCCGCCGATCTTTCATCTCAGGTTCACATCAAATGGCAGGACAAGCCGTTCAAGCAAGTCCTTTCCTGTGCTCCGGAAATGTACGATGAATTGTGGGTGGCCGGGAAATGTATGTATAAGCTCGAACCTGTTGTCGAAGATGGGGGAGAGCTGATTATCTATGCTCCTCATTTATCGGAAATCTCGATCACACATGGCGATTTGATCCGCGAAATCGGCTATCATGTTCGAGATTATTTTGTGAAACAACCAGAGAAGTTCAGTCATATTCCTCGCGGCGTATTGGCTCACTCGACTCATGTTCGCGGCGGTGGAGCATTCGAGGATGGTGTGGAATATCCACGTGTTAATGTGACCCTGGCTTCTCAGATTCCGAAAGAGGTTTGTGAAGAAATCAGCCTGGGTTATCGCGATCCCGAAACTATCGATATTGAATCCTTCGCCAATCGTGAAGACGAGGGAATTCTGCTGGTCCGCAAGGCTGGCGAGCATTTGTATCGATTAAAGAACTGAAATTTATTGTCGACTTATGTAAAAGGGTAGCCCAGATAGCTCCGCTTTCTGGGTGGACGAAGTCCACAAGAGGTCTACAGTTTGATGATTGATTTTTCCCACAGACTTCTAACGGCTAGGCCGCCCCGAAAGAATCTTTCGGGGCTATCCTGGAAAACAACGTTATCTCTCTAAAATCTCTGAAGAACCTTAAAAATAATCTTCAATCGATCTCTGATAATTTTATTTAATTAATCATTCAACTATGCCAAATACCGATTATCAATCACGTCTCGAATTCGCTCTCGATGCAGCCGAGCAGGCTCAGGGTTTGATTCTGAAATACTATCAGAATCAGGATCTGGCGATCGATTCTAAAAAAGATAACACGCCCGTGACCGAAGCTGATCGCGGAGCAGAACTATTGATTCGAGAACTGCTCGAAAAAAGTTTTCCAGAGGATGGGATTCTCGGCGAAGAATTTCCTGAGAAGCCGGGGAAGAATCAGTTTCGCTGGATTCTCGATCCGATTGATGGCACAAAGTCATTCGTGCATGGCGTTCCTCTGTTCGGTTGCCTGATAGGACTGGAAGAAATCGGCGAGAATGATGAGCGTCATTGTGTTGTCGGTGTTTGTCGTTTTCCTGCTCTCGATGAAGTTGTCTACGCAGCGAAAGGTTCAGGAGCCTGGTGGAAAATTAAAGGGAACGAACCGATTCCTGCTCGCTGTTCTACGAACAGTAATCTTTCTGACGCGTGTTTCTGCACAACCAATGTTGCCCGCTGGGAACAACTGGGGCTTTCGAAACCGTACAATACTCTCTGCAATGGCGTGCAATTGACCCGCGGCTGGGGAGATTGTTTCGGACACATGCTGGTCGCAACTGGTCGGGCAGATATCATGGTTGACCCTGTTCTGAGCGAATGGGACGCAGCTGCCCTGCTGCCGATTCTTGAAGAAGCTGGTGGCCACTTTATCGATCGCGATGGGAAAGCGACCATCTACTCGAAAAACGGCATGTCTGTCACAGCTGCCATGAAAGATCAACTGCTGCAAATTATCAACGACAAATAAATTAAACCTGTAAGTTGCGAAGATCTCCCGACCCCCGAACCCCGAGTCCCGAAACCCGATCACATGATAGTCAGCTGGAACTGGTTGAAAGATTACGTCACTCTCGACTGCGATCACATCACGGCTGCAGAAAAGCTGATGATGTCTGGTTTGAATCTCGAAGAGATTGAGCCAAAGGGTGATGATTTTGCCATCGATCTGGAAGTGACCAGCAATCGTCCCGACTGTCTGGGACATATCGGTGTGGCGCGGGAGTTGACTGTCCTTTTTGATAAGACGTTGAATATCCCAGCCGCTGAGATTGCCACTTCTTCCGAGAAGACTTCAGCTGTCACTTCAGTGGATAATCAATCGCCCGAACATTGCACACAGTATCAGGCTCGCATTATTCGTGGCGTGAAGGTTGGCCCAAGTCCGGAGTGGTTGCGGAAACGACTGGAAACTCTGGGACTGCGATCCGTCAATAATGTGGTTGATGTGACCAATTACGTTCTCCTCGAATGCGGCCAGCCATTGCACGCGTTTGACTTGAATCGACTCGATGGCAAAAAGATTGTTGTACGCCAGGCGAAAAAAGGAGAGAAGATTCAGGCGATTGATGGCAAAGCTTACGAGTTGGATGAGCAGATGTGTGTCATTGCAGATGCCTCAAATCCCGTTGCTATTGCTGGCGTGATGGGCGGCAAAGAGACCGAGGTTGATGAATCAACAACTGACCTGCTGATTGAAACTGCCAACTTTGCTCCGCTTTCAGTTCGTCGGACTGCTCGCAAACTTTCGCTGTTCAGTGATTCTTCTTTCCGATTCGAACGAGGGGTCGATGTTCGACAAATTGACTGGGCGAGCCGTCGTTGTTGCGAATTGATCGTGCAGGTCGCAGGTGGAGAGATCCTGGAAGATTCCATTCGGATCGGGAATTTCGAACCAGCCTTGCCGGAAGGAATCACATTGCGATTCGCACAAGTTCCCCGGATACTTGGGATCAATGTCCCTGTGGAAACCTGTCGGGAGATCTTGAAAAAGCTGGGGCTGATCGAAGAGGAATTTCAAGGTGAGTCTGCGATTTATTCTGCTCCCAGCTGGCGTGCAGATTTAACCCGGGAAGCGGACCTGATTGAAGAAATCGCCCGGATTTACGGGTATGATCAAATTCCTGAAAACGATCCTCCCCTGGTTTGTGCGACGGCTAAGTCCGATCAGGATCGAACGACCGATATCGTTCATCACGTTTTCAATGCGGCGGGCTTTTATGAAGCGATCACAATGTCGTTTGTCTCAGCTGAACTTTCTGCGGCGTTCAACCCGCGTGGACTCGAAACACAATTGCAGGTCGAACATTCATCACGGAAGAAAGATAATCAGCTGCGTTCCTCGCTAATTCCAAGCCTGCTGGTTTCCCGACGTGCGAATGAGCGAACTGGAACCAGTAATGCTCAATTGTATGAGATTTCGCGAGTCTTCACCGGCTGGACCAAAGAGGGAGCGATTCAGCCACTCTCAGTAGGCTGTGTCACCAGTCAATCGTTCTTTGAACTCAAAGGTTTGCTCGAAACGCTCATCAATACACTGAATCCACAGATCCGATTAGAAGCCACTGCCTGTGAAGCGACAGGCTATGCCAGTGGACGCGTTGCCAGACTGACATTGAACGGAAATGACTGGGGCTGGTTAGGTGAACTGGATCGAAAGGTGCTCGATCAGGCGGGATTGAGGGATGCGGTCACTGCTGCTGAGTTTGAGTTACAGCCGCTGATCGAGATCCTCGAACAGGCTCCTCAGGCTCAGGCAATTCCACAATTCCCAGCAGTCGAAAGGGATTTCAACTTTCTGATCAACGATGAAATCACGTGGCAGCAGTTGTCGGGGACGATTACCAAATCCGGCGGACCTCTCTTCACCGGAGTGGAATTCGTCAGCGAATATCGTGGGAAACCGATCGAATCGGGCAAGAAAACGTATCTCGCGCGAGCTGCGTTCCGTTCAGCAGAACGAACCTTGACCGGTGAAGAAGTCGATGCGGCTCATGCTCAGATTGTCGCAAAGTGTGAGCAGGAACTGGCTGCTGTCCTGAGGTAGTTTTCCCACGTCTCTCTTCAATCAATTCCAAACTCCTCTTTGATAAGCAGCCAGGTGTATGAAAAAGATTGAGGAACTGGATGGGATACGCGGGCTGGCGATCATTGCCGTTATTCTTTTTCATTGCCTGCGGTTTTCTCATTCGATCCCTGCTCTCTCTGCTCTTGATCTTGTCTTTGGCAGTCTATGGATTGGTGTCGATCTCTTCTTCGTGCTTTCCGGGTTTTTGATCACATCAATTCTAATCACGCAGAAAGAGACTGAGCACCGACTCAAAAACTTCTATGTTCGACGAACCCTGCGGATATTTCCGCTTTACTTCTTTGTACTCGGTCTTGTTCTTCTGATGAGTTGTCTGAACATCTCCCCTTTCCGGGAGGTCTTCAGCGATCTGGTCTATCATTTTACTTACACCTTCAATATCCGTGTTGCGCTGTATGACTGGCCTGAAGCTCCGCTCCTGAATCATTTCTGGAGTTTGTGTATTGAGGAGCAGTTTTATCTGGTCTGGCCGTTTCTTATGTTTTATACATCCCGAAAGATGCTTCACAGAATTTTAATTGTCGCAATTGCCTGCTCTCTGCTTAGCCGACTCGGAATCCTGCTGACGACTCAGTCCTGGGCGACTCAATATGCGTTTCCGGTGTGTCGATTGGATGGCCTGTCGATGGGAGCACTCATCGCATTGCGGTATACCAGCGAGCAACCCGATTATCGACTTCCCAAAATGATCGGCATGATCTCTCTGGCGGCAGCGGCCTGTCTGTTTCTTCTTTTTCGTGGTTTTCGCATCGAAGATCCCGTTTTGATTTTCATCCTGCCGACCTTGATAGCCACTGCTTATTTACCGATCTTCTGTACGGTTCTTGGTGAAGAGGATTCGTTACTCAAAAAAATATTGCGTTCTCGAATACTCCGCTGGTTCGGAAAATACAGCTATGGGTTGTATGTGTATCATCAAATCATTCGAGTGCTTGTGGGGGAGTATTGGGGCATTACAGAATCCCCTCTCGGGTTACTCGTTGTTGGCGGCATTTCGATTGGCTGCAGCGTATTTTCATTCAAGTTCCTGGAAAGCTATTTTCTCTCGCTGAAAACAAAATATGCCCCTCATTGATCGGTTGACGACCAGAATCACTTTTCTGATCTCACCTCAATCCGATATTATTACTTCAGATGCGCTCTCGAACCTATTCAAAAATTACCTGCAACGATCAGCAGGAGCAAACACGGCGTTGTCAGGAAATCTCGTGTTCATGCGACTGCAGAAACCATTTAAAAATGGTCTGATATTGGAATATCTCTGATGACAATGACGACGAAAAAAACTGGCTCGGACAACGCTTCCCAGTTAACGGTCAACAAATTACAACAATCGATTCAGGAGATGTTTGGTCATAAAGATTCCCAACGGGGAGTCGATGGAACCTTCATGTGGTTTATGGAAGAAGTCGGCGAACTGGCTGGGGCATTGCGTTCAGACAATCGAGAAGAACTCGCAGGTGAATTTGCCGATGTGCTCGCCTGGCTGGTTACGCTTGCCAATTTAACGGGGATTGATCTGGAGCAGGCTGTCGCCAGGAAATATTGTCAGGGCTGCCCGCGCTGCATGGCGGAAGTTTGCAAATGTCAGATCTCTGCGAAGCCTTAAGACGCATTTTACTTCCTGCTATCTTCTATTATCGAGATTTCGTTGACAAAAGCCCATAAAACCTCGCTTCCTGATTGCATCGATCTGTGGCGAGATGAAGAAATTGATTTGGGTGTCTGTACACTCCAGTTGACCATCCCTGAAGATCCCGATGCCTTGCTCGATCGCCCTGAGGTGCTCGAAGAAAATCGACAAACGGATTATGTCCCCTACTGGGCTTACCTCTGGCCAGCGGCTCGATCTTTTGCCAACATCATGGCTTCCCTGAACGATCCCCCCGCAAAAGAACTGCTGGAAATTGGTTGCGGCTGTGGACTTGTCGGTCTGGCAGCGATGACAAACGGAATCAAAACCACCTTAAGCGACAATCGACTCGAAGCTCTGCAACTTTCGGAATACAACGCCAAACAGAATAATCTGTCGAATTATGAATTGCTGCAACTCGACTGGTTTCATCCTCCCAAAGAAAAACGCTGGGACTGGGTTATCGCTTCGGATGTGCTTTACGAAGCTCGGTTTCACGAACCGCTGCTGGATGCATTAACGCAGCTAATCAAACCAGGCGGGCAAATCTGGATTGGTGATCCCGGTCGTGCTCTCGTTTTGGAGTTCGTTCGACTGGCCCAGCAACGAGGCTGGGAACCGCTTGTCTATGATGCCGACTTGCAACTTCGGTCGTTCCCGACAATCGGACATTTTCAGTTGCTTGTCTTTAAGATCGAATCTGAAGAAGATAACATTAAGGCCAGCTGATCATTCTTCTGAGGATCATTCGGATCTGAAATGCTTGGCTGTTGATAATTCCCTCAAGGATTTGGCAATGTTATTCAGAAAATTTCTCTGTCTCCTCCTGTTGGTTCTGATCCCAGCCTCGATTTCTTTGGCTCAAACCCGAGAAGAAAAAGTCCGGTCGGATCGTCAGAAAGTTCTGGAAGATGGCTTCTGGATTTATAACGATCTCGACAAAGGTTTTGAGCAGGCTCGTCAGACAGGAAAACCTCTCGTAGTCGTATTGCGCTGCATTCCTTGCGTGGCCTGCGTGAAACTGGATGACGAACTTGTCGATCAGGATCCCGTCATTCGTCCGCTACTCAAAGAGTTTGTCTGCGTCCGAATTGTTTCTACGAATGGTCTCGATCTCTCGTTGTTTCAATACGATACCGATCAATCCTTTGCCGTTTTTATGCTCAATGCCGATGGCACAATTTACGGCCGCTTCGGCACCCGCTCGCATCGTACCGACTGGTACGAAGATGTTTCTCTGACAGGTTTAGCCAAAGCTCTTCAGGGGGCACTCACACTGCATCAGAATTATCCTTCCAATAAGTCAGAACTCGCTGGCAAACGCGGTAAGCCTCTCGAATATGCATCTCCGGAAAAGTATCCGTCACTCAAAGATAAGTATCGGGACTCAATCGATTTCGCCGACAGCAATGTCGTTAAGAGTTGTATCCATTGTCATCAAATCGGCGATGCCCGCAGGGACTATTACTGGAGTCATGGAAAAAAGTTACCGGAAGATTTGCTGTTCCCTTACCCGCACCCGAAATCAATCGGCTTGATTCTTGATCCCGAAGCGAAAGCAACCGTCAAGGAAGTCACTTCTAACACACCTGCCTCTAAAGCAGGTTTCCGTGCAGGCGATGAAATCGTGTCTCTGCAAAATGAACCTCTCCTCTCGATTGCCGATGTTCAATGGGTTCTCGACAAGGCAAACCCTGAAGGCGATCGTTTGACTGCTGAAATCCTCCGCAATGGACGT
Organism: Planctomycetaceae bacterium UBA2671; assembly: GCA_002359185.1. Taxonomy (GTDB): domain Bacteria; phylum Planctomycetota; class Planctomycetia; order Planctomycetales; family Planctomycetaceae; genus Rubinisphaera. The sequence goes on along the minus strand of DEML01000084.1, from coordinate 34,234 downwards.
CCACAGAAGTTGACTATTGAACTGCAGGATGGTTGGCGTCGCTATGGCGATATCTCCTGGCGTGTCTCTTCCTGGCAACTACGTCGAAAATATCTTGGAGGCATGAAACTGGATGAACTGACCACCGAAGAACGAAAGCAAGCTAATCTGGCTGACGGGCAACTTGCTTTGCGTATCGGACATGTCGGCAAATACCCGCCCCACAATTTTGCCCAGCGATCTGGCTTGAAGGAAGGCGATATCATCACCAGCTTTGATGGCCACTCGGATCTGGTTTCAGAAACCGACTTGCTCATTCATGGAGCCGACAATTTCAAACCTGCTCAGACTGTTTCCGTAACGATTCTGAGAAATGGCAACGAGATTCAGAAACAAATGAAGTTACCGTAGTATTCTTCAAGTTTGATTGTTTAACTACTCCAGAGATTTACTTGAACCCGAATCACGAATTTTGAGACACTCCGCTTCCAGTCGCTTTGCAATCTCTGGATGAGACTCAATCACATTTTTTGTTTCTGCGGGATCATCCTGCATGTTGAATAAGAAGTAAGGCTGCTCGAACGGGTTTCCTTTCGGTGCCTGTCGTCCGCCGGAACCATTCCCTAAAACCAGTTTCCACTCGCCATCTCGAATGGCAAAGATACCATTGGCCGAATGATGAATTACCGGGGCTCGTGGTGTTTTTCGAGTCTCTCCTTTCAGCAAAGTCAAGAGACTGAAACTATCCGGCGCAGCTCCTTCCGGTAACTTTTTATTGATGACATCAGCTGCGGTTGCAAATAAGTCGGTCAGACAAATGGTCTCTTTGGATTTGATACCACTTTTTATCTGTGCAGGCCAGCGAACAAAGAATGGGACATGATGCCCACCTTCCCAAACATCGGCTTTCGTACCACGGAAATCAGCGTTTGCCGTATGATGCTCAGGCCGATACCCCTGCACCGACTCTTCATCAATATGGTCTTTTTCATCACTTTTTAATCGGTACATGTAAGAACCATTGTCACTCGTATAAACAACAATCGTATTCTCCCGCACACCCGCATCATCAATTGACTTGAGGATATTCCCGACTGTTGCATCGACCTGATGCACAAAATCGCCATACGGCCCGAGGTCGGTCTGATTTTGAAATCGAGGATGGGGCAAGACCGGCTTGTGAGGAGCCGTCAGTGGGACATACAGAAAAAAGGGAGACGATTGACTGGCTTGCTTGGCAATAAATCCTTCGGCTTGAGTGGCGATATCATCGAGCACATTCTCCATCACCAGATCCGGACTTCGCTCCCCTTTGCGAAGAAATGCAGGAAACTTTTGAGCCTGCTGGGTCAACTCGGGATACTCAGTAATGTTCCCGTTTTCAATGTAGACATAAGGAGGAAAATCGAGTGAAGCCGGGATTATATAGGAATAGTCAAAACCATGAGTGTGCGGCCCATCGCTGACCGGTTTCGAGAAATCAAACTGATCGCCGTCTTTTGCAAAACCGAGCCCCAAATGCCATTTCCCAACAACACCTGTGGCGTAACCGTTGTCTTTGAGAAACTCGGCAATGGTCAGTCGATCATCCTGAATCAGCGGTTCACCATAGCCATTCAATACTCCACGTTTCAGAGATGTTCGCCAGCAGTATCGACCCGTGACAACTCCATAACGAGTCGGCGTGCAAACGGCTGAGGGTGTATGAGCATCCGTAAAGGTCATCCCATCCGCGGCTAATTGATTCAGATTCGGTGTTGGAATATTCGAACTTGGATTGAGTGCCTGAACGTCGCCAAACCCCATGTCGTCCGCGAGGATGATCACGATGTTAGGTCGCTCCAGTTGATCTGCAAAGATTGTCTGGGAATGAATAAGGAGTGACAGGACTGCTAATGCAATTAATACAGCATGGTTTCGAATTCCAGGAAGCCCGGGATATAGAATCAAATCGTAGCAATCGGACTGTGTGGTTTCATTCAGAGTTCTTTTATTGAATGCGGAAAACATGGTAAAACACTCTTTTCTGTCGGCGCAAAATGAGTTGGAGGAAGGCATACGTTCGGCTGATTGTTGAGCACAAAATTAAACAATGAAACTCTGAAGCGGCAATCATCCACCACCCGCTACTTCACCCCAGGAAACATAAACGATTCTTTACTCATACTGATGCCTCTCTCCCCTCAGGTCAACTCCCAGCAGTCAGATTCGAATTTTCAATAGACACGCAGATGCAGGAGAACATCTAAGGAGATTTTCAACACTTCAGACTCATTTCAATACCTTATCTGCAACATAAAATGGATGAGAGTTTGTAAAGGAAAAGCCATGAGGCTTTGAGAGTTATTTAACGGACTGCTATGATTTGAGTATTGAAAGACTCGCCCGAAGAAGTTCAGTCCGTCCGTATTGTTCCAAGTGAAGGCTACTCCCATGACGATTCATCGTTCCCTCAGCCGTCGAGGTTTTCTGCAAGGTTCTGCTGCCCTGGCTGCTTCGATTCCGGTTCTCGGCTACGCGTTGCCAGCCCAGTACGACACACTTCAAGGACGATTCTATAAGACTCTCAAGATCGGCATGGTCAAAGTCAACGGCTCGCTGGTCGATAAATTTCGAGCCGCCAAGGATTGTGGCTTTGATGGCATCGAACTCAGTGCTCCCGGATTCGATATCGCGGAAGTCAATCAAGCGATCAAAGAAGTCGACTTCCCCGTCGATGGCACCGTCTGTGCTGGACACTGGGGTGTGCGGCATACGGATCCTGACCCCGCAGTTCGCGCGGAAGCTTTGAAAACTCTGAAACAGGCATTACGGGATACTCACGCCATCGGAGGGCATACGGTTCTATTGGTTGTTGGACATGGAAAAGACGGAACCCCCGAGGAGTGCTGGGGTCGTTCCGTTGAAAACATCGCCCAAGCCGTTCCGCTGGCTGCAGAACTCGGTGTGCATATTGCCATCGAGAATGTCTGGAATCAGTTTCTGTACGACCACGACGGCAACGAAAAACAATCGGCTGACCTCTTCGTGAAATATGTCGATGAATTCCATTCCCCCTGGGTTGGCATGCAGTTCGATATCGGCAACCACTGGAAATATGGAAATGCAGCCGAGTGGATTGAACAGTTGGACCATCGCATCATCAAACTGGATGTCAAAGGTTTCTCCCGCAAAGACGACAAGTTCACAAAAATCGGTGAAGGCGATATCGACTGGCCAGCGATTCAAAAAGCTCTCCTGAAAATTAATTTCCAGGGCTGGTGTGCCGCGGAAGTTGGCGGAGGGGATTTGGAACGCCTCAAAGAAGTCTCCGCGAATATGGACAAAGCGTTTGGGTTGATTTAACAACAGGATGGACCAGACGCGTGCGTCTGGTTGACGAAGTCACAAGAAGATACTGTTAAATTGTATTCTTAAATTATCAATGTCTGTCGAAAGCCAGACTTCTTATTGCTTTGCAACCCAGACGCACGCGTCTGGGCCATCCACCCTCACTTTTAACAATCAACAATTGAAAATCCAGTTTCTTAATTATGAATGAACGTTACGAACAACTCGTCAGTCAATTACAACGACTCGCACTGCTCGGCTCCACAGGCAGCGTCCTCGGTTGGGAGCAGGAAACTTATATGCCCGAAGGTGGGGCGGAATTGCGCTCAAAACAACTCAGCCTGCTGGCCGGCATGGCACATCAAGCGGCTACCTCTTCGCAACTTGGCGAGATACTCGATGAACTCTCCACGGAAAAGTTTGACGATCCGCATTGTCCTGAAGCAGTCAACATTCGACAGGCCAAACGGGAGTATGAGCAAGCGACAAAGCTTCCTCAACGCCTCGTTGAAGAACTGTCTCGCGTGACGGCCCTGGCTCAACAGAAGTGGAGTCGAGCCAAGAAAGCCAACGACTTCAAAGCTTTTGAACCCTGGCTGCAGCAGGTCATCGATTTGAAACGGGAAGAAGCTCAGTGTCTGCGAAATGGCGATGGTCCACTTTACGATGCCTTGCTCGATCGCTACGAACCCCAAATGACAACCGCACAGGTTCAGGAAACGTTCCTGCCACTGCGCGATAAACTGGTTCCGCTGGTTGCTGAAATTGCCGAGGCTTCCAATCGTCCCGATGCATCGATTGTCTCCCGCAATTTTCCGATTGAAGAGCAGAAGAAGTTTGCAGCCGAGGCTGCCAAAGCGATTGGCTTTGATTTCGAACGTGGTCGGATTGATGAGTCCGCACACCCTTTCTGCAGCGGATTCGGCCCCGGCGATTGTCGTTTAACGACCCGATACGATGAAAACTTCTTCAACATGGCCTTTTTCGGCACCTTGCATGAAGCCGGTCATGGTCTGTATGAGCAGGGGCTTAATCCGGACGCCTTTGGTCTTGGAATGGGCTCTTCCGTCTCATTAGGAATTCACGAGTCGCAATCCCGTATGTGGGAAAATCTGGTCGGACGCTCGCACGCCTTCTGGAAGCATTTCTATCCCCAGGCTCAGGCTCACTTCCCGACTGCGTTGAAAGATGTTTCACTGGATGATTTTTATCGTTCAATCAATGTCGTCGAACCCTCGTTCATCCGTGTCGAAGCCGATGAAGTCACGTACAATCTGCACATCATGCTGCGTTTTGAACTCGAACAGATGCTGATCAGCGGGGAACTGAACGCGGCTGAGGTGCCGGGCGTCTGGAATGAGAAGTTCGAAACCTATCTCGGCATCACCCCTCCCGATGACACTCACGGCTGCCTGCAGGATGTCCACTGGTCAGCCGGGCTGATTGGCTACTTCCCCACCTACGCCCTCGGCAACGTCTACGCCTCCCAATTCTACGCGGCAGCCGGAGACCAACTCGGAGACCTCTCCCTGCAGTTCGAACAGGGTAAGTTCGACACTCTGAAAACCTGGCTCAACAAAAACATCCACGAACGAGGCCAGCAATACCCAGCCGCAGAACTCGTCAAAGTCGTCACCGGAAGCGAATTCGATGCTCAGCCGCTGGTGGATCATTTGACAACGAAGTTCCGGGCGGTTTATCAGTTGGGGTAAGCTTTCAATAAAATTGGAAATGTATTGTTGCTTGATACCGAACCCTTAGTCATTACATCTGTCATTAATTCAAATCAAAAATTTGACATTGGGAATTGAGTTATGATTTGGGAATCACACTATTGGAAGGACGAATTGATCAAGATGGCGGCCAATTTACGTAAACGTAAAAGACAAATGCGTTGGCCTGAATCGAGTTATGCTAAGTTAGAGCAAACAATTATGCTGGGATTTTACTCAATTAGAAAACTTCATGAATCTACTAAGCTTTCAAATTCAACAATGGATCAGGACGTTCCTTTGATCGCTTTTCCAGCGACAGGAAAATTGATAACAATTCGGAATTGGCATCATTTAGATTCCCTATATAAGCTTGAAGCACCTAAATCTGAAAATCGCAAATTGCTTTTTATTTGCCACCAATTCATTCACAGTTATGTTTTTTCACCAGTATTCGACAACGATGATAAACTTGAAGGAGTGCTCTTTGCTTCTGACAGACAACGAAACAGTGCTTTACTTCAAATATCGATTGATCAAATTGCACAGATTTTCGAGCATGTAGGGAATGATTATCCGAGTTCAGCAAGATATGTAATGAATTATCAAAAAGGTGACTACGATGTATTCGATGAAAAGATCAATGATTTAAATAATGAAGAGTGGGTTAATACGCAAATTGAAAGCTTTATGAAAAATTAAACTTCATAGTAATTCCATTAATTTACGCTCCGAAAACATCCTCCAATGCCTTCCGCATCACACTCGGATCAGGATCCACTCCCGTCCAGAGTTTGAAGCCGATGACGCCTTGGTTGACGAGCATGCCGAGGCCGTCGAGGACGTGGCAGCCGGCTTGGTGGGCGTCGCGGACGAGGCGGGTTTCCGGGGGATTGGGGATGACATCGGCTACGACCATCTTTGAGGTGAGTGTCGTTGTGTTGAGAGCGATGCGGGCATCGACATCGGGAAACAGGCCGATGGACGTTGCATTGATGACGACATCGGTCTCTTCGGGAATGTCATAGTCTCCTTCCCACTTAACGAATTCTGCGTGCACATCGGCGAGTTCACGAACCTTGGTATTGAGTAGTTCGACGAGCGATTCTCCTCGACTGGCCGAGCGATTCACGATGGTAAAGTGAGAGGCACCGGCCAGTGCAAGTTCCACGGCGATGGCCCGAGCCGCCCCGCCGGCTCCCAGTATGACAACTCGTTTTCCGGACGGGTCAGTCACTCCACGGAGAGATTCGACAAAGCCTTTGCCATCAGTGTTTTCGCCGATCAGTTTGTCGCCGTCCCGCACAATACAATTGACGGCTCCCATCAGGCTGGCTGCTTCGGAAAGGCCATCGAGCAGCGGAATGACGGCGACTTTATGCGGAATTGTCAAATTGCCGCCCCGAAAATTCATCGCCCGCATCCCCTGAACCGCAGCTGGCAAATCCTCGGGAGCGACTTCAATGGTCAGGTATCGCCAGTCGAGATTGTGATGGCGATAAGCGGCTTCAATCATCGCCTGCGTAGGATTCTCGGCCACCGGCTGTCCGAATACACTCGTCAATTCCTGTTTGAAATTCAGCTCAGCCATCGATTCTATCTCGCTAATTAATGTGTACTGTTTTGATACTTGAATCTGTCATATTGCCAGATATTGATGTTACAGTTTCGACTTCAAACTCGCGAGTCATGGATGCGTGTTCAAATCGCTGCTGTGCAAATAGGATCGTCGTATCATTTTGATTCGCTTTTCCTTGATCCACAATGACATCTCATTCGTTACTGAAGTCGATGTGTTGTGTGCGATCAAGATTGCATTCGCGTCATGAAACCGTCACGATACGTGAACAACACTGAATCAATCGCAGAACCATTTGTCGGCTCACAAAGGACACACCATGTCGGAAGATCATTCGATTCCTCCCGAAGCTAAAAAAACACTCGAACGCCAGGGATTGCCAAAACATATTTATCTGGTCTCGTACCCGAAAATCGTGTTTATGTATCCGACGGTCATTGCTGCTCTGGTCGTTGGAATCTGGATGCATCTTTCCCATGGACTTTATGGAACAGAAGAGATGGGGAAAGTTTCCCACTTTCTCGGTACCGCATTTCTAGCGATCTTCACTTTGAATATGGTCGTGATCTCGTTCGATTTTCCACGAACGACTTCGCTGACGCTCTTCTTCTTCATCGCAGCTTTTGCACTTGGGGGGTACGTACTCCTGGTAAATTATCCCAATATGGTACCGTTTTTCAGCGGACTGGTGATGGGCATACGGCCAGTCGCCAATGCTCAGTTTTATTATTTGATCTCTGGAATGTTTATCGTTCTCTTTCTGCTGGTCAAAATTGGGGTGCAGTTTGACTACTGGGAAGTCCGTCCGAACGAACTGTTGCATCACCATGGTTTTTTGAGCGACATGGAGCGGTTCTCGGCTCCGAACCTGCGTATTGATAAAGAAATCAACGACCTGTTCGAGTACATGCTGCTGGGCTCGGGCCGACTTATTCTGCACCCGAGCAACGAACGCCGCGTGATTGTGCTGGAGAACGTCTTCTTCATTGGCAAGAAAGAAAAGACAATCACTAAAATGCTGGGAGCCCTGCAGGTGCAGGTTAGGGATGACTCGAACTGAAAAAAGCAAGGAAGTTTGCTGAAAAGGGTGGCACCGGTTGACGCAATGCGGCTACCGGTGTGACGGAGTCGCAAGAGGCAGTGACTGAAGGATCTACCGCTGAAACTTAGGTGACATGGCCGCTTTGATTTCCCGCTGGACGTCGTCTTTCTTGAGCTTCTCCCGCTTGTCGTGAAGTTTGCGACCGCGGGCGACGCCGATGTTAATTTTGACGATGCCGCGAACGAAGTAAGCCGAGAGGGGAATGAGAGTCAGCCCCTTTTGGGTCGCTGTTTCGGCAAACTTGCGAAATTCTTTTTTGTGGAGCAGCAATTTCCGATGGCGTCGAGGGATGTGATTCATCACGTTCGCCTGCGGATATTCGCCAATATGACAGCCCATCAGCCAGAGTTCCCCATCTCTGATGTGCGCGTAGCTCTCTTCCAGTGAAATCTGACCATCGCGGATGCTTTTGACTTCACTGCCGTGGAGAACGATGCCACATTCGAGTTCGTCCAGAATTTCATAGTCGTGCCGGGCTTTGCGATTGACGGCTGCCGTCTGTGAATTCGGATCCCCTTTTGGCGTTTTCTTTTTCTTAGTCGCCATCGTGATGGACTTTCCTGCCTTTTGAACTGATCGAGTGCACTGCTTAGTTACAGCAGCTATTTGGGCATATTATACTATCGGGATTTAATGACTAAACGTTGTTATCTGGATCACCCCGAAAAATTCTTTCGGGGTGGCACAGCAGCAAGAAGCCTGTAAGAAAATCAATCATCAAGCTGAGTGCCTCTTGTGGACTTCGTCCACCCAGATAGCGGAGCAATCTGGGCTGCCCTTTCGTCATGATATTCATTGTATGATCATGTCATCATGAGTTGCAAAGCCTGACTCAGGTTCAGAGGAATTTCAAGCACCTGCTAATAATCTTAATTCTTAGCCTGATCGGACGTCTTGAGTTGATCCAGGATTCCGTTCACAAAGGAAGCGGAATTCTCGGCTCCGAATTTTTTCGCCAGATCGATCGCTTCGTTGATGACCACTGAGGAAGGTGTGTCAAGATATTTCAGTTCAAAACATCCCAGTCTTAACAGATTTCGATCAGTCGGTGCCATCCGCTTGATGGACCAGTTTTTCGCAACGGCACTGATCGCCGCATCGATCTCTACGGTATGGGACTGCGTCCCGGAAAAGAGCTGCCAGCTGAAGCGGGAAACTTCGGTGTCGTCAATCCGTTCCTGAATCATGTGCAGAATGGTATCGCCATCGACATCGGGATTCATATCGACAAGAAACAACATTTGCAGAGCTAATTCACGGGCTTTGGAGCGTTTCGACATGCGGTCTCTAATAAAGTAAAATTTGTTAACGACGAATACAGGGTGATAGAATAAAAGCAGGACAGGCTGGAAGCCTATCCTACGAAGTCGAAGATTTTACCGGCTGTTCAGCCAGAAATTTTTGTCAGCAGGCTCGTCATTTCGATAGCAGCCAGGGCAGCTTCTTCCCCTTTATTTCCCGCTTTTCCGCCAGCTCGATTAAGAGCCTGATCCAGATTTTCACAGGTGAGTATCCCAAAGGCAATGGGAACTCCTGTTCGCTGCATCGCAGTCATTAATCCCTGAGCAACCGCATGATTGATGTAATCGTGATGTTGAGTTTCTCCCTGAACGACAGCTCCCAGACAGCAGACGGCTGCATACTTTCCAGAGGAAGCGGCTGTTTCGGCGGCCAGTGGAATTTCGAAGGAGCCGGGCACGTGGATGACCGTAATACGATCCTCAGCCACGCCGTGACGACGAAAAGTATCGATGGCAGCAGAAAGTAATCGGCCAGTAACCAGCTCGTTCCAGCGGGCCACAACAATGGCAAAGTCGCCACTCTCGGAAAGCATCTGTCCAGAAATCGTGTGCGTCATGAGGTCGTTCTAAAAGAATAAGGTATGTTAAATAATTCATTAACCGTGAGGGGCGGAGGCCGCTCTCAAAGAGAAACCCCGGATCCGTCGAGAACTTTGCATTTCACTAGCGGCGATCTGCGGGAGTAAACACAGCCTTATCAGTATTCTAAGCGTCCATGCGACCGCCACTGGTAGAGCAGTATGCTCTAGTTCAGATTCATGCTCATCAGGAATTCTTCGTTGGTTTTGGTTCGTCGCATGCGATTGACGAGCAGGTCCATCGCTTCGACAGGATTCATATCGTTGAGGACACGACGAAGAATCCAGACGCGACGCAGTTCTTCTTCGTCCATCAGCAACTCTTCGCGGCGGGTTCCCGATTTGTTGACATCAATCGCCGGCCAGATCCGTTTCTCGACCATTCGTCGATCAAGATGCAATTCCGTGTTCCCGGTTCCTTTGAACTCCTCGAAAATCACATCATCCATTTTGCTACCGGTATCAACCAGAGCGGTCGCGATGATAGTCAGACTACCCCCTTCTTCGACATTTCGGGCGGCTCCGAAGAAACGCTTCGGATGCTGCAACGCGTTTGCATCGACACCACCGGTCAGAATCTTCCCGGAGTGAGGAACTTCCGTATTCCAGGCGCGGGCCAGTCGAGTGATCGAATCGAGGAAGATGATGACATCCTGACCGTACTCAACCATCCGTTTGGCTTTTTCGATGACCATTTCCGAAACCTGAATATGGCGGCTCGGCGGCTCATCGAAAGTACTACTGACAACCTCGCATTGAGGGCCTTTGACCTGACGTTCCATATCCGTCACTTCTTCCGGACGCTCGTCAATCAGCAGCATAATCACGTAGGCATCGGGATGATTTTTAATCACCGACTTGGCCAGATTCTGCAGCAGGATCGTTTTACCGGCTCGTGGCGGAGAAACGATCAACCCACGTTGACCCATTCCGATCGGAGCAACGATATCAACAATTCGCGAACTCAAGTCGTTTGGATCAGCAGAGAGACGAAGACGAGTTTCCGGATGTAGAGGGGTCAGATCGTCAAAAAAGACTTTGTCCGACAGCAGATTCGGATCCTGTCCGTTAATTGCTTCGACGCGGAGCAGGGCGAAATAACGTTCATTCTCTTTAGGTGGACGAATCTGACCGGCTACCGTCGCTCCATTTCGCAGTCCGAATCGACGTATCTGGCTGGGTGAAACGTAAATATCGTCGGGACAGGGCAGGTAGTGATAATCGGGGCTTCGCAGGAAGCCAAAACCATCCGGCAAAATTTCGAGAGTCCCTTCCCCAAACATCAGACCATTCATCTTGGTCCGTTCTTTGAGAATTTTGAAAATCAGATCCTGCTTCTTCAACCCGGTGTAATCGGAAAGCTTTTCGCTGCGGGCCAGTTCCAGCAGATCTTTCATCGTCAAACGCTGTAACTCAGCGATATTGACTTCGTTCGCATCGAGCGATTCAAAAGCTTTATCGGTATCGTTGTTCGATTTTGAACGGGAAGTGCGTGAGGAAGATGATTCCTGTCGGGTTTCAGTAGCCATGATCGAATTCCAGAAAGGACGTCTGCTCGGAAGAGCCAGGGATGTGAGAGAAAGGTATGGTGTTGAGGTTGTGAAGTATCAAAATTATCGAGAAGTGATCTGATTAGCCCATTACGATCACCTGAAAGTTGTTGTATTATGACTTTGTCCGGGAAGAAATCACCCGATACAAGCCGACAAAAAATCCAATTGTGGCTATGACCATCCGAATGTGCGTTCTACGTAGTTTAAAAGTTGTTGAAATGAATCCTCTAAAGGCCCGGAATTGTCGATTGTGACATCACAGTGACGCTGTTTCTCTTCCAGGCTCCATTGACTCTGTTCCCGCTTTTGCAGTTGTTCCATTGTCCAGTTTCGTGATTCCGTTACATTCTGCAGCCGTTGTTTTTGAGAAGTCTCGACAAAAACAATCTTGTCACAAACATGTCCCCAGCCCGTTTCGAGCATGACAGCTGCATCCAGAAGGATACCTCTGGCTCCCTGTTCCCGGGCGGAATCAATTTGTTGCTGCATCAGATCCTTAATCTCGGGATGAACAATTTTTTCCAGCTGTATTCGATTTTGAATGGCTGGATTGTCTTCTCCCCACACCTGCTTACCAAGTGCAGGGCGATCGATTTCTCCCTGTTCATTCAAAATTTCCGATCCGAAGATCGCTGTCAGTTGATCTCGAACACTTTTCAGTTTCAAAACCTGATGCCCCAGTTCATCTCCATCGATACGGGGAATCGATAATTTTTCAGCCAACATCCGACTGAGTGTGCTTTTTCCAGAGCCGACTCCTCCCACAAAACCTAACACTGCAAATTGAGAATCGGTCTGAGTCATTTAACTCGGTGATTATCTAATTATGAAATAACTGATTCAAAAAGCTGTAACAGAGTTCTATTGATAGACGTTTGAGTTCTCGAAGTGGTTCACAGAGAACAGACCAGCTCATCAATTGCAGGCAGATTTCTGGAATTCTTAGGGATTGGATACCTTCAGCAGAAAGCTGCAGGGAACATATGAAACCGACAGAACGTCATCCATGTACGATACTGAGATGTGGATTAAAAGGCGTGATACACTATGTTCAGCATCACAATTCCATTTGTCAACCTCCAAATTGACCCGGATTGCAATTTTTACACAATCAAAACATAAGTGGTCTCTTGTGTGATGTGTCGACTCTTTAAAAATAGCATTTGAGTTTGGCCGAGATATGACTCGGTCGTTGCTGATGCAAACTGCAATCGGTATGCCATAAGAATGAAAAAAGCCGCGAGGAAATGATTCTCCTCACGGCTAACATTGAATGTAATTAACGATGGGTGGCGGGTTTATTTTACTAATTCAACGAGTGATTTATTTCTCGTCGAGCACTTCAACAGCTGCAAAGGTTTGCCCTTCGAGCATTGCAAGCGAAGCTCCGCCGCCTGTACTCACATGAGAGACCTGATCGGCAAATCCGAGTTGCTGGACCGCAGCTGCACTGTCTCCACCGCCGATAATACTCACGCCATCACCATCGGCAATTGCCTGAGCGACCGCTTTTGTTCCTTCATCGAAAGGAGGCATTTCAAAAACACCCATCGGACCGTTCCAGACAATCGTCTTGGCCGATTTCACAGTCTCGGCATACAGCTTGGCCGTTTCCGGACCGATATCCAGACCTTCAAAGCCATCCGGAATTTCTCCTGCATTGACAACCAGCTTGTTGCAACTGGAGCTGAAGTCATCGCCGCAATGTGTATCGACTGGTAGCATCAACACCCCTTCGCCCTTTTCCATTAACTCTTTTGCAAGATCGACTTTGTCTTTCTCAACCAGACTTCCACCAACTTTGCCTCCCTTGGCCAATGAAAATGTGTAGGCCATCGCTCCGCCAATCAGGACTTTGTCGCAGATCGAAAGCAGGTTGTCGATCACTTTGATTTTATCGGAAACCTTCGCTCCACCCAGAATGGCCACGAATGGTCGCTGCGGATTGCTGATGGTATCAGTCAGATACTTGATCTCTTTATTCACCAGAAATCCAACGACTTTCGGCTTACTTCCCATCGCTTCAGGAACGCCAACCATAGAGGCGTCTTTACGATGGCAGGTGCCGAAGGCATCGTTGCAGTAGATGTCTGCATAGCTGGCCAGCTTGGCAGCGAAATCGGCATCTCCCTTTTTCTCGCCTTTGTTGAATCGCAGGTTTTCAAGAACCAATGTCATTCCCGGTTCGAGAGCAGCGACTTTGGAATCGGCATAGGAACCGACGGTATCCGTTGAAAATACAACGGGAGTGCCGAGAATTTCCGCCAGCCGATCTGCAACCGGCTTCAAACTGTATTTCTGATCTTCAGCAGAGCCATCCCCTTCCGGACGTCCAAGGTGACTCATCAAAATCAACTTACCACCACGATCCAGAACCGATTTGATGGAATCGAGTGCCATCACAATTCGTCGATCATCGGTTATGTTCTGCGAGTCATCCAGTGGAACGTTGAAGTCCACTCGCATCAGCACAGTTTTGCCAGAGACATCGACATCTTCAATTGTTTTCTTCGCCATAGGGACACCTGATTATTTGTAGGTAAGTGTTAAGTTTCAATTTTCGCTGAATTCTAAATGGTTCCCAGATCAGTTCCAACCAACACAGAAGAGAAATCTATTCTCAGACGTTTGAAATGGCGAAGATTCCCGCACGCTTTCAGAAAAACTCCTCAATAATTAGCAATCTCTTGAGCTGTAAACCTTGATAACTCTTGGAATCGTGGTTCTGGCATGTCATAATGCATGTGAGATGTTTGATATCATCTTGCCTGCCTGAACTTCATGCCTCGCGTACTCTCTGAGCTTACTCTGGAAGTGTGATTACTCCATGAAATCTCAAGTTCATTTTTTACTGACCTGCCTGTGCCTCATTGTCGCTGCTCCCGATATGGGATTGGCCGAGGATTCCAAGCCGATTGATTTCACAACGCAAATCCGGCCGATCCTGTCCAATAAATGTTTTCACTGTCACGGTCCTGACGAAGCCGAACGCTACGGCGGATTACGTCTCGACACCAAAGCCGGCGCTCTCGGTGAAACCGATTCCGGCTTGCCAGCCATTGTTGGAGGAAGTCTCGAAGAAAGCGAACTGTATCGCCGGATTACCAGCCCTGATGAATCCGAACGCATGCCTCCACCGGAATCGGGAGTGGTACTCGACCAGAAATCGATCGATTTGATTCGCCGCTGGATCAAGCAGGGCGGGGAATATGCCGGGCATTGGTCCTATCAACAACCACAAAGGCCTGAACTCCCCCAAGTTAATCAGGCCGACTGGCCACGAAATGAGATTGATTATTTCATCCTCCAGCGGCTCGAACAGGAACATCTCAAACCACAACCAATTGCCGAAAAAACGGCTCTCATTCGACGATTGACCCTCGACCTCACCGGCTTGCCACCGACACCAGAAGAGGTTCATGCATTCCTTCAAAATGAGAATCCAGATGCTTATGAGCAACTGGTTGACGAACTCTTGAGCCGGCCTACTTTCGGCGAACATTGGGCTCGCATGTGGCTCGACCTGGCCCGCTATGCCGACTCGGCTGGCTATGCTGATGATCCTTCACGAACAATCTGGGCATTCCGGGATTATGTCATCAAGTCGTTGAATGAAAACAAACCTTTCGATCTGTTCACGAAAGAGCAACTGGCGGGGGATTTGTTTCCGGATCCAACTGATGAGCAACTCATTGCTACTGCATTCCATCGAAATACCCTCACGAATAACGAGGGGGGAACCATTGACGAAGAGTTCCGCAATGCGGCTATTATCGATCGCGTGAATACGACATTCGCCGTCTGGATGGGCACGACCATGGCTTGTGCTCAATGTCACACACACAAGTACGATCCGATCAGCCAGCGGGAATATTTTCAATTGTTCGCCATCTTCAATAACACAGAAGATGCAGACAAACGGGATGAATCTCCATTGCTGCAATATTACACACCCGAACAGAAGCAGCAGCAGGTTGAATGGAAGCAGCAGATTGAAGAACTCAAAAAAACTCTGCAAACTCCCACTCCTGCTCTTCGTGATGAGTTAGCCCAGTGGGAATCACGACTCTCAAAACCACTGGAGTTGACTCCACTGGCTGTGACTGAATTCACAGCTGAAAGTAAAACATCTGGAGAACTGACTCCAGATCATGCCGTACTCGTACCAGAAGCTCATGAAACCGACCGCTACACTTTGAAACTGCAGCCAGCTAAAGCGACCTCAGAAAAATACTATGCTCTGCAACTGCAGACGCTTCCACTGGAAACGCTCCCCGGCAAAGGTGCAGGACATGCCAATGGCAATTTTGTGATCACTAATCTGAAGGCAACTATTAATTCGGCGGGAAGTCAATCCGCAGAGGGGCGTTATGTGCGCGTCGAAATGCCCGGAAACGAAAAACTTTTATCGCTGGCCGAGGTTCAGGTACTTTCCGGTTCAGATAATATCGCAAAAAACGGCAAGGCGACTCAAAGCAGTACCGATTACAACGGATTGCCAGAACGAGCAATCGATGGAAATACGAATGGCGACTACGCCGTCAATTCGACAACTCATACGGCTGTTTCCAACGATCCCTGGTGGGAAGTTGATCTCACATCGAATCAGCCGATTGATCAAATTGTGATCTGGAATCGAACAGATAATAACCTGCACACACGACTGAAAGACTATCGCATTTCCATTCTCGATGCCGACCGAAATGTCGTCTGGCAGCAGATGGAAAGCAATTCGCCAAATCCCAGCAAATCCTATGAGATCTCAGGAGATAGAACAGTTGTCTTCTCTTCTGCTCTTACTGACTACAGTCAATCTGGTTTCGCTCCAAATGGCGTGATCGACTCGCCGGAAAATCATGAAACCGGCTGGGCAGTTGCCGGTCAGGCTTCGCAGGCTCATCAACTCACGTTGATTTCGTCGACTCCCTTTGAATTGAAAGAGGACGAAATTCTTACGGTGACAATCGATCAGAAATCAAAATATGCTCAGCACACACTCGGACATTTTCGTCTGCAGTTGATCTCCGATCCACGAACTTCCGAATTAGCGGGATTACCCGTGGAAATATTAACTCTCGTTCAGAAAACTGAAGACGAACGTTCCACAGCCGAGCAGAAACAATTGACAGAATACTTTCTGGCAAATGCTGCCCCCGGATTGAAAGCCAAGCGAAAGCAACTCGCTGAGCTGGAAAATCAGTTAAAAAATATGAAGCCGACGACGACCGTCCCTGTGATGCGTCAACTCCCTGAAGAGAAGCACAGAAAGTCTCACATTCAAATTCGCGGTAACTACACTTCACTGGGAGATGAAGTCCACGAAGGTTTGCCTGACCTGATTCAGGTTCCGCTGGAGTCAGAACAACCAAGCCGACTCGAGTTGGCAGAATGGCTGGTACACCCCGAGAATCCGCTCACAGCGCGTGTGATTGCCAATCGGTATTGGGAAAAGCTATTCGGAATTGGACTGGTCAGCACCAGTGAAGAGTTCGGTTCTCAAGGCGAACTTCCTTCACATCCCCAACTCCTTGACTGGATGGCGACCGAACTGCATCGACTTAACTGGGACTCTAAAGCCTTCATCAAAACACTCGTCATGTCGGCTGCCTATCGACAGTCGTCGCGCTCAACTCCTGAGTTACTCGAGATCGACCCCGATAATCGTCTCGTTTCTCGTGGCCCCCGATTTCGTCTCTCGGCGGAAATGGTGCGGGACCAGGCACTGTTCGTGAGTGGCTTGCTCAGCGAAAAAATGTACGGTCCTCCTGTTAATCCTCCACAGCCGGATATCGGCCTGAAAGCCGCATTTGGGGCAGGGATCGACTGGAAAACAAGTTCAGGTGAAGATCGATATCGCCGAGCATTATATACAACGTGGCGAAGATCAAACCCCTATCCTTCGATGGCTGCATTCGATGCCCCCAATCGGGAAACCTGCATCGTTCGACGTGACAGGACGAATACTCCGCTGCAGGCGTTTGTCACATTGAATGACCCCGTTTACGTCGAAGCAGCTCAGGCTTTGGGACGTCGAATACAAGAACAACCTGATGAGGAGATTTCAGAGAAAATTGCCTTTGGGTTTGAGTTGTGCACATCGAGAAAGCCGACACATCTGGAAACGAATCGGCTGGTTTCCCTGTACCAAACCGCTCAACAGGAATATGCAAAAACTCCGGATGAGGCTCTCAAACTGGCAACCGATCCTTTAGGTCCATTACCTGAAGGAGCGAATCCTGCAGAATTCGCCGCTTGGACTCTGGTTGGCAATGTGCTGCTGAATCTCGATGAAATCCTGATGAAACCGTAAAGCAAACTACGAAAAGAATTTCAAAATGTCGAAACAACATGATCACTTACTGAATGTGACACGACGTCATTTTCTGAATCGATCCGGCGTCGGTTTGGGCAGCATGGCACTGGCGTCAATGCTGCCGGGGAGTACTCTGGCTGCTCCGACAGGCGGGAATAATCCTTTGGCTCCTAAAAAACCGCATTTTGAGCCGAAAGCCAAACGGGTTATCTATCTACATATGACTGGCTCACCACCGAACCTGGATCTGTTCGATTACAAACCGGAACTGATCACACGAGACGGCGAAGATTGTCCGCAGTCGTTTCTGGAAGGGAAAAAGTTCGCGTTCACATCGGGCGTACCGAAATTGCTGGGGACTCCTCAGAAATTTCAGCAGGTTGGCGAAGCAGGCACCTGGATGTCGGAAGCGATTCCCCATCTGCAGGAGGTCGCCGATGAAATGTGCCTCGTGCATTCGATGACGACCGATCAGTTCAATCACGCACCTGCAGAACTTCTGCTCTATACGGGCTCTCCACAGTCCGGGCGCCCCTCGCTCGGTTCCTGGACCACTTATGGACTGGGTTCTGAAAGTGAAAACCTTCCCGGATTTGTCGTGCTGATTTCCAGCGGAGTCCAGCCAAACGGCGGAAACAAATCTTTTGGAAGTGGTTTTCTGCCTTCAGTCTATCAGGGAGTGCAATGTCGCACTCAGGGGGATCCGGTTCTGTACGTTTCCAATCCCGACGGTATGAGTCGGGGTGTACGGCGGATGAGCCTGGATGCGTTGAAAGATCTGAACGAAATGCAGGCTGAGCGTGTCGGGCATCCTGAAACTCTCACGAGAATTGCTCAATACGAACTGGCATTTCGCATGCAGGTTTCTGTTCCTGAGGTGATGGATATCACGAAAGAGACAAAGCAGACTCTGGAAAATTACGGTGCAGAGCCAGGAAAATCTTCACTGGCAAACAACTGCCTGCTCGCGCGCAGACTGGTCGAGTCCGGTGTCCGCTATGTGCAGCTATTTGACTGGGGCTGGGATTATCATGGGACCAGCGAAGGTTCAGGAATTGGTGAGGGACTGCGAGACAAATGCGCGACGATGGATAAACCGGTCGCCGCCTTAATCAAAGACCTGAAACAACGGGGACTCCTCGAAGATACGCTCATCGTCTGGGGAGGAGAGTTTGGACGAACTCCCTTCCGGGAAGGACGAACTGCGAAAAGCAAAATCCTGGGCCGCGACCATTATCCCGATTGCTACACCATGTGGATGGCTGGGGGTGGGGTGAAAGCTGGTTACAATCATGGACAGACCGACGAACTCGGTTTCGGTGTTGTCGAAAACAAAGTTCACATCCACGATTTCCAGGCAACGATTTTGCACCTATTAGGATTCGATCACGAACGACTCACTTACCGCTTCCAGGGCCGCGACTATCGCCTGACCGATGTGCACGGGCATGTTGTTAAAGAGATACTGGCTTAAAATTCGTAATCAATCAAATAAAAAACGCCACAGTGTATGCGGCGTTTTTTATTTTGTGAAAAGCGTTGCCTCTTACAGATTCGGCACTTTGATCTGATCTCGCATTGAGTCATAGCGTGGATCGCGGAAGACATCTCGGAATTCGAAGCCGAAGCCGTTACCTAATTCCCAGCCAGCTCGTTGCGCCCAGGGAGTCCCGGGATGTTGTTTTTGAACAAAAGCAAACTTTTCTTTGGCTTTGTCAAGCTGCTTGTTCAATTCATCCATATCGACTTTGGTACGTTTGATCTGCTCTTCGTCCGGCTCTTTCATATTCTTGGTACGAACTACATTCCAACGATTCGATTGTGGACTTTTGGGTTTTGGTGGATTCTTCAATTGCGAGTCCACAGCCAGCATGAACTGAAAGAGACGAACGCGGAATGAAAGACACTGAGCATAAGCCAGATCGTAAGCGGCACGCCAGCGTTGAGAATCTTCTCGAGCTCGCAAAGGTTCAATCTCTTCAAGTCGACGGATTGCTTCATTCATAATCCCAAATGCTCTCAATGCCCGGCTCGCATGTTCCAATGCTTCTGGACGGAATTCGTCGGGAGAAAATGCATACCAGTGTTCTTTAATATTCAGCTTGTCATCTTGATAAGGATTGAGCACATTGATGATGTTCCAGATTTCCGTACGGAACTTGCTCTTGGACCGCTCCTGTTCATAATCTCGACGGGCAAGCAGAAGGGGTTGATATTCCTTCATCGCCAGGAACTCAAACTTACGTTCGAGATGAGCAGCTCGTCCAACGAGTGTTTCTTCATCGCCCGGAAGCATGAAGTAAATCCCTCCGGATTCCCGAGCCAGACGGACCTGTTCGTAACAACCGAATCCACTCGAGAAAGAATCCCAGCGACGATGAAGACCATCGTATTGCAATGCCTCGACGAAAGCCGTTTCCGGGCCACGTTTGACGTCAATCCAGAAATCAAGACCGAACTTAGGATCCGTCCATTTCATGCGAGCATAGGGATAGCCAAAGATTGCCTCGCGGCCCATGATGTAAACTGGAGCCTTGAAACGTTTCACGCGGGAAATCGCCTCTTCAACAGCGGCCCCGTCGTCTCCGCCTTCATCAGACAGTACAACGAGCACCAGTTTTCGTTGTGCTCTGAATGCGAGTTGCCCATATTTATCGCAGACTGCCATAATCGACTGGAAAAGGTTTTCTTCACCGGTTTCGTCAACTGGAATCTTGTCGATTGCCTTTTGAATTTCAGGAATGTTACCGGTTGGATTAGCCGTATGGGTATGAATGCCGGCACCGTAGCTGAGAATCGTCGTCAGCAGGGTTTCATCAGACGCTTTGCTTTTTAGTTTTTCGTCCTGTTCCTGAGCAATTTTCAATTCTTCATAGACTTTGGCAAACTGGTCACGAATCTCTTTTTGGTCGTCTTTCATACTTTCGGATTCATCGAACAGCCAGACAACATGCACTTTGTCGTTTCGCATCAGGCGAACCAGTTCCTGAGTCAATCGACTCATGGCGGCACCATAACCTTCAACGACAGCACCGGCTTCTCCCTTGATTTCCGACTCGCCTAAGTCGGTTCCGAGCATGTTCGCACCAGGCATAGTGACAGAAGCGACATTGACCTGAATTTCTGGTTCGTTGAGCGATTCCGACTGCTCAATTTTTGTCTGACTGACCGCAGGAGCCGAGGAGCCGCCGGAAGCAGTAGATACGGTTGCACCGGAAATCACAGAAAGATTCTCAGATACCTCGGTATTGATATCGAGTTCCTGAGTAAATTCCTGCTGTTCGCGTTCGTCGGTAAAGACAGTCTCGACCGCGACTTCGCTGCCATCATCAAGTAAGGTAAACTTAATGAGGGCCATGAGCACGAGAATGACGACATGGACGCCGACGGACATCGTCAAGGCTGTGGAATCACTGGATAATTTCGACATATCGTTGTTCGCGGGAGCAGCCGCGATCCTTCAAATGGAATTTGATTGTTCAATTGAGAAAAAAAACGATCGTCCAGGCTAAATCTGTTTGCCGGATCGATATCTTTTATTCTTAATTTTCAGGCAGTAAAGTCAACTCTGACTGAAAGTGACTCGAGTCTTTTCAATTCCATTTGAGTACTCGAATGGCACAAATTTCATCCTTAAAGTTTGGGAACGTTTTTAGGTTTTGGTGGCTGATTGGCCATCATCTTTTTCTTTTCTTCTTCAGCCAGGAGCAGCATCGGATCGTCTGGATTCATACCATTCATAGGAGCAACTTCTCGCTTAAATTCACGCCATTCCCAGCCAAGTGGCTGTTCTTTCTCGCGGGAAGCCAGCATTTCCCAAGGAGTTCCTGGATGCTCTGCAATAACCCGGCTGAGATACTCGTCAGCCTTATCGGCAAACTTTTTCACTGTTGAACCTGCTGAAATTTCGGCAGAAGGAACCAGTCGCCAGTGATTATTTCCTTCCTCCTCGAACTTCTTGGGAGAAGACTTCATTTCCGCACACATTTCGTTGTAACCCAATGCTCGTGCTCTCATCGCCAGCACGCGTCCAGCAGCCAGGTCGTAGCCAGCCCGCCAGCGTGGCTCGACCAGTTTGTCTCGATCTTTGACGCCGTTTTCCAGGATAGACATCAGTTCCTGGAGTTTGTAATCGAGCACTGCCAGCGGTTTCTGGGCTTCGGTCAATTGTTGACGCAAAATCGTATCGGTATCAGCCCGGAATTGAAGTGTTGGAATCGGTATGTTGTCAACGCGAGACCGCTGAGCAGCCATTAATAGAGACTGTTTGGCGTTGTTCTGACGCAAATCGAGATCGACGAGACGAATTGGGCGATAATCGGGA
Source organism: Planctomycetaceae bacterium UBA2671 (assembly GCA_002359185.1). Taxonomy (GTDB): domain Bacteria; phylum Planctomycetota; class Planctomycetia; order Planctomycetales; family Planctomycetaceae; genus Rubinisphaera. Next base: position 12,463 of record DEML01000084.1, on the reverse strand, counting down.
GAATAACTTCGCATGATCGAAGGATCGAACGTCGGACCATTCTGCACATCTGTTGAAACCAGATACAGACCGCCCGTTTCTGCACACAACCGTGTCAGAGCATAAGGGCCATAACTGGCTGACATCCGATCGTACTGCTGCTGATCGCCTCCGAAGAAGGGGAGTTGCAGACGTTCCGGATAAATCGTTTCAGGCCCCTGATCTGCAGGCAAATCATCGGTAAATGTGTTTCCACCTTCTGTCCAGGTGGTTGTCAGATAGCCTTTATCCCGACCAAAAACGGCAGCGTTCCCCACACAGTAAATCGGAATGCCCAGTCGCTTGTTGAAAGCGATGGTTTTTTCAAGATTCTCGACATCGTCCCCTTTTTCATCAGTGACAATAATCATCATTACATTGCGTCGCAGTTTGGTTTTGTAACTCGACCATTTGAAACTGGCCTTGTCGACAGCATCAAAAACGAATTCTTTACCACTCACATCCGATTTAATTTCGCGAATCGCCTTGACGAGATCTTTGACATCTTCCACTGGTTTTTCAGTGATGAAGTTCGTTGATTCCCCATAACTGACCACAGCTGTTTCCAGTGGGATTTTGTGCTGTTTGGCTTCATCAAACATGCCGAGTTGCTTGTAGACGATTTCAAAGCGCTTCGCGATCGCTTCGCGTCGTTCATCCAGAGAGAGGGATGCATCGAACAACCAGATCACCAGAGTCGGCTTGTCATTGAGAGAAGAAGCGATTTCGAGCGTCAGTCGATCCATGGCTCCTTCAACACCACCGGTATGTTCGGTTTGACCAGCCACTTCGACTGCTTCGACCAGTTCCGCATCACTCGGACGGGAAACAAGTTCGGTATTGGGCATTTCAACTTCGAGTAATTCTTCCTGCAGTTTTTCCTGAACAGGATCGACATCGGACTTGGTCGGATCCTGAGTGGCAGCCAGGGAAGCCGTCAGAGAATCAAAATTTGACTCAGTTCCAAGCTGATCGGAAACGGTGACATCAAACTGAAATTTGTTATCGAGCGGTTCATCGATCGTACTGGAGAGCAGCAGATTTCGATCAGGATTCTGAGCCACATAAGTGATGCTGGCCATCAGCATCAGAATGACAACATGAATTGCCAGACTAACCGCCCAGGCGGGAGCATCCTTGATGTGATCCAGATAGGCATTTTCAAATTTATTCATCATGGATCGGGACTCCGAACATTCCTGATTGAGAATAGTGCCCTGTCAGGGCTTAGTTTTAATTTTAAAGCAACTGCAGTGAGCTCCGTTGTCGTACTAACAATTATTTCGACCGGAAAATAAAGTAGCAACAGAACTTTAGTGAACGTAGCGTCTCTATTTTAGTTAACGATACCCTTAATCTTCTGAAACCTCAAGCGGATTTTACCGAAATCCCTGCAAGTCCACGACTTGTGTAATTTTGGTGAAATCAGGAGGTGATAGTTAAGAGTACGCTACTATTATTAACCTCAGGAATTGAAGAAATCTATCGAAAAAAATGCATCAGTTCCCACAGATTCGTAAAATTCACCACGGGTGAATCTGATGATTGAGCCGATAGAATCAATTACGACCTTCATGAGAATTTCATCATTTATGAGGAGTTGGCATGACTACAGGCCACTCTGAAGTGACAAAAACCAGTTTTCAGGTATCAGCAGAGGGTGGAATTACCCTGCATGCCCGAAAGTGGGAACCGAAACAGCTGGAAGAAGATCAAAAATTTCTTGTTGTCACTCATGGAGCCTGTGAGCACGGCGGCCGCTATAACGATTTGCTTGAACGAGCCGCCCGCCAGGGATGGACTGCAATTGCCATTGATTTGAGAGGGCATGGTCAGTCAACTGGCAATTATGTGCATGTCGAGCGATTTGCTGATTATTCCCAGGATCTGCTCTCAGTTCTGAATTATGTCGAGGCTCCCCCGGAGTCGACCGTTTTGATTGGTTGCAGTATGGGAGGGCTGGTTTCGATCCGCACACTGCAAAATCACTGGAAAGAACATAACTGCAATCCCTGCAAGGGCTTAGTGTTGCTGTCCCCGCTTTTAGGGATAAAGCATCCGATTGAAATGTGGAAAAAGATCGTTGCCCGAGGGTTGAGTGTTACTTTCCCACGCACCCGATTCCGCAGCACGATTGATTTATCGTTGCTTTCACACGATCAGGAACTGATTGAATCCAAGCGAAATGATCCCAGAATTCGAGGAGCTGTGACTGCCCGTTGGTTCTGGGAAACGCGTCGAGCCATTGAAGACGCTTTCCGTGATGTCAACTGTATTCAGGTTCCGACCTTGTTATTACAAAGTGGAGCCGATTTCGTAGTCGATCCTCTTGCCTCGAAGGTTTGGAGCAATCTGATCAATAACTGCCAAACTTCTGAAGACTCTCATCAGGTCCATTTTCGGATGCTGGAAAACTGGTATCACGAAATTCTGAATGAACCACAGGGGCCGGTTGTCGCTGATGCCATTTTGAAATTTGGCTCCAATATCCTGGATTCCAACATTTCCGATCACTCCCTCTCGGAACTGCCTGCTGCCCATCAAGTGGCTTCCTGAGACTTGATCCGGTTCAGATTTAAATTGAAATTTGAACCGGAGACTGGCAAAACCACAGTGATGTCTTAACCCGACGCGTCAACGAGGGGCCTGTGTGGAATTTTTAATCCGCTGCATATTATGAATTTTCACACACTTCCATCGTTCTTCATGGGAACAAATAGTCCAATACAAGCACTATATGCAGTGTTCCCCATAAAACTGGAGAAAAAAACACTATAGCCATTTCCATGAATGTGTAGCGGGTGATTGACTGGAAATTTAGGGCCCAAACCATCAAAAAGCCGCTACAGTAATCTGCAAACAGCAGTAGGCAATCTGGCTTTTGATTTGTTTGAACCACAGAGCGGCTGTGTTATTTCTCCGGTATACAAATTATCTTGCAAAAGACTCACTCGCTTACGCTTCGTGTATGTAACTGTGTTTATTTAAAACTCCAGTAATTGCTTAAAATGATTTACTTTCCCAAATCTTTGATGTAGGCATACAGATCTGCTAATTGCTGATCGGTGCAGTCTTTCAGCAGATTTTCGGGCATCAGCGATTTATCGAGCTGTTTCCGGAATTCGATATCGTCTGCTTCAATGCGGATCGTGCGATGGGAAGTATCTCGCAGCAATAATCCATCAATCGATTCGTAAATGATAATTCCATTGTAGGTTTTGCCCTCGACCGTTGTGATTAACGTCGAACGATATCGCGATGAGACATCTTTATGCGGATTGACGATTGCCTCCATCAAATCCTGCTGAGAAAAACGATTTGTGACGCCAGCCAGATTTGGCCCCACGGCATTGCGTCCGTTATGACACTGGTTGCACTGTTTCTTCGTGTATAACTCTTCGCCAAGAGCTCGCCGGCCGGTCGTCCAGTCGATCGAATACAATCGTTCCCGCATCTCGGCCCAGGCATCGTTTCCGGTGCGGTTATCGACAGTGACCGTTGTTTCGGGAAACTCGGTTTCCATCCATTCCATCCAGAGTTTGGCCAGTTCCCGATGACTCGCCTCAGTGCTCTGACTGGTTTGGGAAGGCCGCGGCATATCAATTTCCTGTTCCCGTTCCTCCAGTAATTTCACCGCCAGCGGGTCGAGCAGATTCATCGTTTCATTCCAGAAGGCATCGACACCTTCCAGGCTGGATAACCGATCCAGCAATCGAACCAGTGCCGCCAGTTCCTGAGGACTGCTGTCGCTCCAGTCACTCGCAGCTTCAAGGCATCTCGCGGCGATATCCAATTCCTCAGAATTCAGGCCGTTGAGAATTACGTCCCGATCCTCCGGCAAATTTCGCTCGGCCAGAATATTCAGAGCAGTGCCGTGCAACAGATCGTTGGGGAGGGATTCCCTTGCCAGTTCCAAAACCTCTTCAGAATTCTGCTCTCCCAATCGATTGAGCAAATCGACCGTCAAATCGATTTCACCTGACTGCACCCGCTCCAGAAACAAAGCAATCGCCTGCTCCCGGGCTTCCCCCTGCATGGCATCGACAAACAGATTGTGTTCCGGTCGTCCAAATTTCTTGTGGTTAGCCACCGTTTTCGGCAAATCGGGATCCCGAGCGGTTAAGGCTTCGTACATTTCTTTAACACGAGGCTCCCAGTTCCGGTCGATGACCAGTTTACGATCCTCCAGTTTTTCATGAAGGTTCAAAAGTGCGGTTGCGATCTGTGCTGTCTGATCGGGAGTGCGAGGGGACGATATGGTCGCGGCAATAATCAGATGATGCAAATCCGAAACCGGTTCCGACTTATCAGTAACATTCTGCAGGATTTTCTCCAGTAAAACAGGGCTGTCGGCGGTCAGCATTGCAGTCAGACGTCCCAGTTCCCAGTCGAGTGTTGCGTTTCCGGTCGGATAAAGATTCTCAATCGCCTGCTGTAAATCGGCCAGTTGTGTCGGTTCCTGATTGAGCGGCAGCCGAGGCATATAGCCGTCGAACACACCCGAATGTGCAGGACTGTCGCCGAATCCGCCGAAGGAATGCTGAATCAACAAGACGGCATTCAACTGAAGTTGTGGGTCATCCAGTCGAGATAGAGCCGCGGTGCCGATGTCGTGCCAGCCGTAGGGATGACCGACGTATCCACGATCTACAAACGCCCAGGCCATCAGAATCGATTCCGGCCAGCCGGACGTTCGCGCAACATCGCCCACGGCTCGAAAGCTACCATCTGTCATCCGCGTGGCAACACGGACCGCCAGAAAACGAACCACGTGATCTTCATGTCCCAGGCACTTGGCAACATCGTTTTCAAAACCGACCAGGGTTTCCGCTGCACAGGTTGTGAGACCTTCAAGCGCACTGCGGACAACAGCCGGACTTTCATCGTTGAGATAAGGTTGCAGTGTGAGTAAGTCAGGTTTCCCAGAATCGGAACGTCCATAGGACCATGCCGTGCGGGCGCGAAGTTCACGATCGGTTTCCCGTTCCATCGATTTCATAAAATCGACATCAGGTCCTTGAAATTTCTCGGTCAGGACTTCAATAGCCCGGAGCCGTTCCGGAACAGAGCGTTCACGATCCAGGGCGGCTCGCAGGAACGCTTCTTCCCCAATCGCTTTTGTGAGCGGTTCCCAACGGGCGCGCGACCAGGCTTCGAGAGGCTGATCGGCCTGCAGGACGCGTTCGATCGGAGGCAGCACTTTCTGCACAATCGTTTGATCGCTGCCATCTGCATTTTCATAAGTGATGCGGAAGACTGATCCTTGCGTCCCGCGTCCACCTGCTGAGACATATAATGCACCATCTGCCCCAACAACGGCATCGGTCGGAGCAAATCCATACGGGCTGATTCCCTTGGCGAAATCTCGTGATTGAGCGACCCAGGAGGCTCCCTGACGTTTCATTTTGACGGCAATCACGCGGCCGTAGGTCCAATCCAGAACGAAAAGTGTATTTCGAAACTCCTCTGGAAACTGACGATGCTGATAAGAAACAACTCCCGTCGGCGAACCTCGTCCCGCCTCGACAAGCGTCGGACACATCTCCAAAAAGTAGTTCGGCCGCTTCCAGCTGCGAGAGACCCAGCCATGATTCATCCCCGATACAGTGTTGAAAACACGTGTCGGGCGATACCACGGCAAAGAAATATCCCGTTCGCCATCGCTATCGTACGCGAACAGATCTCCAATGTAATTAAAATCAAAATCGTAGGCATTACGATAACCATCAGCCAGCACCTGAATCTCGCTGAAGTTCGGCGAAAACCTCAGTAACAGACCAGCATCGGGTTTACGGATGGGTGAGGAAGCATTGTCGATCAGCGTTTCATCGATTCCGGTTTCGTTCCCCTGAATCAGATAAAACCAGCCATCGGGGCCTTTACGGATCGCATGAGCAAAATGTTCGCCACCAGTCCGGCAGCGATAAATCAACTCGGCTTCGCCATCGGCTTTTCCATCGCGGTCTTCATCGACATACAGCATGATGCCATCTTCGCCGACGGAATAGAGTTTCGAGCCGTCAAAACAAAGCCCCTGTGCTCCCGAAGCCGGCCCGTTCGCAAAAACTTCGAACGATTCGGCAATCCCATCATGGTCAGCATCGATCAAAGTGTGAATATAGCCCGGTCCCGAGACGACAATCCGGCCCTGGGAATCGGTCGTCATGCATTGAACACTGGGGGCGATATTATCGGCTGCGAACAGAGTCGCCCGAAAGCCGGGAGGCAATTCCAGTGGGACTTCAGCGGCTCTCACCGATTGAGGAACCGACAGAACGATCATACATAGCAGCATGAATAACGGTTTTCGCCATGTCCATAACGCTTGATAAGTCATCGATTTCTTCATGAATTTGGTCACTTATTCCTGTCACATCCTTTGTGAGTTACGATCTGCGCGTACAAATCGAATGCGGGTCGCTCGCATCTTATCGATTTATCATAATAAGATATGGAAATGACGAGAAGACGACCCACAGCACATCTTGGGGTTCTCATGCGATTTTTAGATTTTGGAGTAAATCAACTGACCGTACACAAATCACTTCGAGCGGGAATAATCTTTTTCCTGCTGATTTACTATTTAATCTGCCTGGAATCCCTTTCCGCGGCGGAATTATTTGTTCATAACTCAATTGGCAAAGACACAAACAGCGGCTCGAAAGATGAGCCCCTGGCCACAATTCAACAAGCCGTCAGGCTCGCCCAGCCGGGAGATCAAATCACACTTCTGCCTCCGCGGGCTGTTTACCGGCAATCGGTCACATTGCACAATAAAAGCGACCTGACCATTGAAGGCAATCTGGTCACGCTCGAGGGAGCAGATCCTCTTCCACAAACAGGCTGGGAAGATCTCGGGAATGATCTTTCTCGCAGGCAGTTGCCTCGAACGGTCTGGGATCGTCATTTACTCATCGTCGACGATATCACCGAGCGGATGGGGCGGACACAATCTGCAAATGCTCCCGCATTTCCCAAGCCCGAGGAGCTTATCGAGGGGCAATTCTGCTTCGAGAATATCGATGAGAAGCAAGGCTGGCTTTACGTGAAAGGCTCGATCAGAAATCTGGAATGGGCGGTTCGTCCCAATGGAGTTGCGACTGGTGGAAAGACGGAGCGAATTACCATTCGCAATTTGAGCGCCCGGCATTTTCTAAACGATGGCTTTAATGTTCACGGTCAGACTACCGGATTCCACTGCCATACCATTCAAGGGTATGACTGCTTCGACGAAGGATTCAGTGCCCACGACGATTGCGAATGCCTTGTTCAGCGAGGTGATTTCTGGGGAAATGAAAATGGAGTTGCCGATGTCAATCGCGCGATCACAATGTATGAAGAATGCCTATTTTACGGCAATGTACATGTCGATGTCCTGCTGGTGGGCGAACGGCATGTGTTGAACGATTGCCGCATTGTCAATCAGACAGAAGCAAGGGCACTCTCTGCAGGACCTCGGGAAACGAGAACAGGGGAGCCGTTTCGGCTGGATCTTTCAGAGGTCACCATCATTGGCAAAAAGAAAAGCCCTGCCAGAATCCGCATCAATGGCGGACTTCTGAAAATGCAGGGCTGTCGGTTTGAAAATGTTGAGTTGAATACTCTTGGAGCGGAAATCGTTGAATGATTATTCAGAAGTGAGTTCGAAGTCATACCCGCTCGATTTCTCTTCGGTAACAGTGACGGTCAGTTCTGAATTCCAGTTGTATTTTTCTGGAACGGTTTCTTCAATTTTTACATCATTACCCTGCTCATCTGTACCAGACCATTCCGTTTTAATTCGGACAAGATGCTCACCCACTTTGGCTCCTGCATGAGTCCCAGAACCAAATTGCAAGGAATAGTTTCCTTTGGAATCGGTTTTACCCAGTGAAAGTCCCCCCCCTTCGCCCTTGAATTCAAATTCCACCTGAGCATCAGATAATGGTTTTCCATCCATTGTGACTTTTCCGGAAACTGGGACTAAATCCGGAACATCATCAGGAGCTCCATTACCACATCCGATCATAGTGAGGATCATGATCGAAAAAGATGAAAGGAATAATTTATGGTAAGTGAGTGAATTCATTCACGTTACTTTCTATGGATTCTGTTTTTCACAACGCGAGTAAAAAAAGAGCCCGATGGGATTATCGGGCGTACCGAGAACTGCTTACATTGAATTAAAACTCTCCAACAGGTTGACCATCACCAATACACCCTAATTTCTGATAAACTCCGAGTTGTTGAGGATTATTCAAGGCGCCTTTACCAGTGACAGAATCATTCATGTTACCATTGTTCCCATTTGCAAAACTGATATTTTCACTTAAGAAAATAACAGATCCATCACCCAGTACAAACTGGGATCCCCCTGCATGTCGACTGCTAAAGGCTTCCCAGCGTTGTCCAGAAGTTTTGGAATTCAATGGAATACTCATTCTTCCGAGGACATAATCGGCTCCCTGCGGTCCACTTCCATAAGGATTTCGATTTCCAATCCAGGTGCCAGTGGCTTGAAAGTTAGAACGCTCACCAACAAGGACAACATTGCTGGTGCCATCAGTCATATCGCGAAACCGAATTTTACTGTTTGTGAAAAATGGTCCTGAATTATGTGGACCATTTTGAGTTCGAGGCACACAGACATCGTAAATGCCCACATTAGCAATATAACTGGCAGATGGTGCTCGCCAGTTGTTTCCTGGAGGATCGGGCAAGCCATCTCCATTGAAATGACGACCATTGGCCCCATTGGGACATCCTCCATAAGAATTATCGCAATCCATGCGATCCTTCACACTATCGGAAGGACAGAGAAGAGAATTGATCGGGATCAAAGAATCCCGCAAGGGAGGAGTGGAGGTGTCAGCCAGAACTTCCCACAGCTTAAATTCATTAACACGGACCTGATCATACAATGCAGACTGTTCAATAAAGGGGAGCAGGTGAGCTGCCCAACCCCAAGATTCAGCGTTCTGACCATCAGTCCCAGTCGGATCGAGGTTACCTGTGTACAACAACTGGCCGGGAGGAAGGACCCGGAAAGTGTCGTGGTAATTGTGTAATGCCAACCCAATCTGTTTCAAGTTATTTTTGCAGCTGGATCGACGAGCTGCTTCACGGGCCTGCTGGACAGCAGGCAGGAGTAATGCAACAAGAATAGCGATTATTGCAATGACCACCAATAGTTCGATTAATGTAAAAGCACGTCGGTTTGTGAAAAATGAATATTTCATAATTTTCTCCTGAGCTTGCCCAATGAATTCGATAAACAATTACCTATTCAATCAGTTTTAGTAATAATTGTCAACTTTAATCGTTGGGCATGCCCGGATAGCTATTCATTTAGTCTTCATCCACATCGACATCGACTTCTCCGCTATCTTTATCTCGGTCAACATCGACATCTCCACTGGGTGTCTCGACATCAAGCACATCCTGCTCATTGTCACAGCCTGTTGAGAGCGAGCAGCAGAGTGCAATCAGTACCATTGAAAAAATTTGAAATGGCTTGAATTTGAAATGGTTCATTGATGAATCCTTCTGATTTGAAAGTCAAAATTTGTGATGAGAATTTTATCAAGCAGAATTCATGCCATTCGAGATTCAGTCTTTATTGACTCAGAATTATTGAGGACATAGACCGTCCAGGAATCACGATGACCGCTAATCATTCATTGCAATGGCTTCTACGAGTCTTCCTCATCCGGCAACTCCTCATTCCCATTCGCCCGCTTGCGTTTGCCAGCCTCGATATACTCTGCTCGTAATTTCGCGTAAATTTCCGGGGTCATTTCCGGTTCGGGGTTTTGACTCTTCGCTTGCGAATCGGCAAAGTATCGTTCCAGATAAGCCACGCACCAGCCGCAACCCGTTCCCGCGCCGCCGCACTGACTGATCTGACTGGCCCGGCGGGGTTTGTGCAGTCGAATATAATTCAGGATTTTCCGCTTGGAGACATGAAAGCAGTAACAGACTTTATCATCGAGTTCCATAAATAAATGATGCCGTAAATTGTTGCGATTTTCTTTCAATCTTCGATCAAAGCTTGACCGAAGTCCTGCATCCTTCAGTATGATGGTGTTCCATCTGGAAGTCGAGAGGGTTCCGGTGATGCAGCGTTCAGAATCGGATCAGCAGAGGGATCAAGGCTTTCATGAAAGTCTTCAAAACCAGGGTGGCGGGGGCGCTC
>DEML01000084.1:0-2067 GCA_002359185.1 Planctomycetaceae bacterium UBA2671 | reverse complement strand
GGGGCTTCCGCTAACGCGGAGCGCCCCCGCCACCCCAGATTGATTTTGTCATAATCCAGTCTTGCCAGGCTTTCTTACTATGATTCAATTTGAATGTCCGCATTGCCAGGCGGTTCTGCGTGTTCCCGATTCCGCGATGGGACAGGAGGGAGCCTGCCCGAAATGCCAGAAAGCGTTGCTGATTCCCAATCCGATGGCTCAGCAAGTCTCTCCATCCGCAGTGACTCAGCATGTAACCCCTCAACCGGCTTCCGGAATTGATCAGACGAATCAGTCGGCTGCTCCGCCAAAATCGGCGGATCAAGCGGTCGGCGAACTGTTTGAAGTATTGTCCCATCCCGAGGAACATGTCCCGATTGAAGATCCACGCGTGCGGGTCAAGGCTCGGAAACGAAGTTCGTCTGGTTCTTTCCTCACCGGAACGGTGTTTGTCCTGATCTGTATCGCGGGATTATACGCGCTCTATGAATTTCTCAATCCGAAAATGCGCGGGGAACTGACAGGTACGATCGTCAAAAGCGATGCGATCCCTTACATCAAAATCCCGCGACAGCAAATCGCCGAACAAGCCGTTTTTGATGCATTTCTAGAGAAATATAGTGGTGACAGGATCAGTATCAACAGTCAGATTTTGAAATCCTCCCTCGAAGCTCATGCCCGAGGAATCGATATTAAAGTCAGTGCCAGCACATCAACGAAAATTGTCCGCGTCGATGTGCTTCAGAATAAGCCGTTACGGGAGTTTCATCGCGAAGCTTTTGCAAGGATTGATAAACTCCGCAAAGAAAAGCTCACAGTAGCGCTGACCGATTTTATGACACGCGTGATCGAAACCGATCAGGTCCTGCAGAATTCGAAAACCTTACTTGAATTTCGTGATCGCCTCATCCTCCCCGCCTGCGTCGATGGCCTCGGCTATCGGCTGACCGCTCAGGTCAACAACAAACAATATCCCTGTCTCTGGCAGGACAAAGAGGACAAACTCTACTTTGCGATTCCCTTTGACGCGAATCAGTTTGAAATCATTGAACGGGAAATCCCTGGAGCTTCCCGACAATTCCCTGCCAATCTGTTTTTTACCGTGAATATTCAAAGTCCAGCAACTGCCTCTCCCGCCAATATAGAATCGCCAACTCCATTAGAATCCGAACCGGGAGATTCGGGTACTTCAGAATCTGATATGGCAACTCCAGAGATGACCACCTTCGGGCACAGCATGACTCCCGGCGATAAGATGCAGTAATCGATCTTTGTACTACAGTCCAGTAGAATGCGTCCTGACGCACCGGAGTGGGATGTCTATTTTAACATATTCGTGATGATTGAGCCGGGGATGGTTTCGTATAATGAGAGAAACTCGATGAGGAATCCATATCGGCAGCATGGTGCGTCAGGATGCACCCTACTATTCCAACTATCACTAAATCCAAGTTAATCCACCGGCTCTGCCGGTGAGAATTGATCAGGCTCTGCCATTTCCTGCGAAAATATAAGACGATCCTCCTGAGGAAGGCCTGGTTCAGGGGCCAAGGAGGATCGCTATGAAAGATTGGCAGAGTCAGTCTCACGCCAAATGGGACTGCAAATATCATGTTGTTATTGTACCAAAATATCGCCAACGTGTATTTTTTGGTAGACGAAGAAAACAGATTGGTGCGATCTTACGGGAATTGTGCCGTCAGAAAGAAATCGGAATATTGAAAGGGAATGCTCAGCCGGATCACGTCCATTTGTTATTGAGTATTCCTCCCAAATATTCGGTCGCCATGACGATCGGATATTTGAAGGGTAAGAGTGCGGTGCGAATTCATCGAGAACTGATGAAAACGCAGGGTACGCTGTTTGGACGTAGTTTCTGGTCTCGCGGATATTGTGTGAGCACGGTTGGTCTGGATGAAATGATAAATCGTCGTTACATCCAAGAGCAAGCAAAGCACGAGCGTGACCAGGAACGGGGATTGTTTGATAACGAAAATTAATCATTAACCCAACGGCCCCTTTTAGGGGCCTTCCTCATACCACCAGTTCTACTGGTGGTTTTGATTGTCGCGTATTGTTAAGCTTTTG
>DEML01000054.1:13758-14479 GCA_002359185.1 Planctomycetaceae bacterium UBA2671 | reverse complement strand
TCTGGGTTATTCAGGGACGACTATTTTAATTCCTCTTGTTTTTCCTGGCGTCTTGGTGGTTCAATTCGTTCATAATCGGTGAGTTCAAGTATTGCTTACTTTGTTTTGATTCTTCCTGGAGTTTAAGTATGTCGCGAACTGTCGTTCTGATGCGGCACGCCAAATCGAGCTGGAAAGAAGAGGGGCTGGAAGATATCGACCGCCCACTCAACAAGCGTGGACTTCGAACAGCACCACTGATGGGCGAGTGGTTACGGGCCCAGGAAGTTGAAATCGAAAAGTGTCTCTGCTCAACGGCTCGAAGAACGATGCAAACTTTTGAATGTGTCCAGATCGGATATGATCAACAGATTGCTGTCGATTACGCTGAAAAACTCTACGCTTCCTCTCCGCGAGAAATTGTCAGGCATCTGCAGAAGCTGGATAATGAAATTCAAACTGTTCTGCTGATCGCGCACAATCCCGGACTGGAAACTCTGGTGGAAATGTGGTCTGGACATGCCCGAGCGTTTCCGACAGCAGCCATCGCGATTTTTACTTTCGATTCAATAACTGACTGGATTGAAATCACAGTGGAATGCACTCCGGTGGAGGAACAATTTCAAATTCCGAGTCAACTTCAGTAGAGTGTTGGTTTTTAATATGATTGATAGCTTCGAAATAATAAACTGTAATATTTATTGTCCTTGCGATGGGTTTAAAACCCTCGCCTTCAGGCGAA
>DEML01000054.1:0-13670 GCA_002359185.1 Planctomycetaceae bacterium UBA2671 | reverse complement strand
AATTTGTCCAAGGACAATAAAATAAACACCTGGCATGTGAGCGAAAGGACTTCAGTCCGAAGCTCACGGCCAAAAAACCTATCGGCTTCAGCCGATAGTAATTCAGTTTTGAACCACAAAGGCACGAAGGCACAAAGAGTTTTCTGATTTAATTAATCCAATACCAATCCCCACCTCTGATTATAGATTCTCTTTGCTTCTTAATTCTCTTCGTGCCTTAGTGTCTTCGTGGTAAAAATATTTTTTTCTTATTCAAAGGCAATGGCTTTTTGAATTCGAAATCTTCGGCTGTCCCCATTGGAGTAGTCGAGTCTCTACTTTAACTGAAAAGCTAGAATAGATAAGGATTTTATGCTTGAAAATAGATCATTCCTTCACCGATAGGCCGATCAACTTCATTCCCTCTTCGCATGTCGCGATCAGTTCATCCAGCTGAGCATTGCGGATTTTCTTCAGTAAATTTGCAAAGTCGGGGCCGGGTTTGAGTCCCGCCAGGATGAGGTCCTGACCTGTGACGAGGGGAGGAGGATCGAGAATTTCGACTGATGTTCTATCGAGATAGTCTCTGCAGAATTCGATTTCCACAAATGTTTTTTTGTGAACTTCCGCAGCGATTTGCATCCACTCCAGTAGAAGTTCACAATGCGGATTGATTAAAAGCGGTTTGAGTCGATGCAAGGGAAGTTGATGGGCTTCATCAAGGGCATCGCGATGCGTTATCAGCCAGTGGATTCTGTCGATTTCAGAATTTGAGAGTTTCAAATCCCGACACATCTCCAGGGTGGCTTTTTCCGAGTTGTCATCCTTTTTGAAGGCAATGCTCAGCAGAATTGCCATGGACAGTTCGAAGGAGTCTGATTGCTGGGCCAGAAGCATTTGATGAATGACTTCAGTGACTTCAGGTATCCAGTGGTTTTCCAGTATTGGCAAAATTGGAAACAACAGTTGCAGCGATTCCAGCAATTGCACGCCGAACATGCGGTTGGGATGAGCCAGGATGAGCCGCAATTCCTGGGAAATTCGTTCTCGACTAACGACTTCAATTTCCGTAGCCATGCTGCGAATTGCCTGAGCAGTCTGTTTATCCAGATCAAAACCGAATCGAGCAGTGAAGCGAACGGCTCGCAGCATGCGAAGTTTGTCTTCGGTCATCCGTTCGGTGGGGTTACCGATCGCCCGAATTCGGCCTGCTTTTAAATCTTCCTGACCACCGACATAGTCGAGAACCTGATTGTTTCGAGGATCAAAGAACATGCCGTTGATTGTGTAATCGCGACGAAGGGCATCTTCCTGAGCAGAACAGAATTCGACCGATTCCGGGCGACGTCCATCCAGATAGTTTCCATCGGAGCGAAACGTTGCCACTTCAATCATCCCGGCTTCTTTTGAAGGCCCGAGAACGACGATCACTCCAAAGCTTTCGCCGACTGCCAATGTCTTGCGTTTGCCGAAAATGCGTCGAATATCCTGCGGCAGCGCATTGGTCGCGACATCGTAATCCTTGGGCTGACGTCCCAGTAAATAATCCCGTACGCAGCCTCCCGCCCAGTAAGCTTCATAACCTTCCTCAACCAGCCGATTGACAACCTCGATTGCAAATTGTCGTTGAGGGTCAGCAGACATACAGCGGACTTACGTCAAGGAAAAACTAAAATTTTCAACAGCGTCTTGGTTATTCGAAACCGCAGTGAGTTAATGGATGTCTTTGAAAATCCGCTCGATTGTTTAAGTCGACTTCAAAATTATCAATGATAATCACATCCTGCTTATCGGCGAGGAAGACGAAGCACTCCTCGAAAACCTACTTTTGGAGGGCGGTCTGTCATACTAGCGCCTTCTCGGTGCCACAATGTCCAGTTCTCACCATTCCCTTTGACAACGTGCGTTGATTTAGGTTCAGAAGATTTTGGTCCTTCCCAGTTTCGGGGGACAGAACCGTCTGTTGCTAATGCGAGTTCATAGGCATTGGGAGCATACCAGTCGGCACACCACTCTTTAACATTTCCAGCCATGTCAAAAACACCATACGGACTTTTGTCAGCTGGGTAGCTCATTGGAATTGAAATTTGCATGAGTTCTCGCGGCTTGTGCCAGGCCGCTCGACCGAATCCCCAGGGATGATCGAATCCACCTGCTCCACGAGCCGCTTTTTCCCATTCGGATTCCGTCGGCAGCTGTTTACCAATGTATTCCAGATAGGCAGCAGCATCTCGCCAGAGAACTCCCGAGACAGGCATTGTCGGCCCGCTGCCTTCGCTCAACGCACTCTGGGGGGAACGTTCTCCTATTCCCGAAAGATATTCTCGATACTTTAGGAAATTCTCGTTCGTCACTTCATGAATATCGATATAAAAAGCGGAAACAAACGCCGGATGTTCAGGTCCGACTTTCGGATCGGCTCCATTTTTCCCCTGGATAAAAACTCCTTCGGGGATGTAGGCCATGACGGATTGATCCACATTACATTGAATGCGTCGAGGCCAGCCAGAAGCATCGTATCCGAACTCGGGGAGTTCTTTGAAATTGGGAGGTAAGTTGAATGATCCTCTACGTCCCGAAGCCGTGTTTGGGGATTGTGATGCAATCGTAAAGTGATTGCCGGTGATGCCTGGAGGATTTGCAAATGCGAGTTGATTTCGCTGATCGTATTTCTGATTGGAAAGGGAACCATCCAGTTGCAGAAAATTTCCGGATGTATTTGCGGTGAAAAGGTTGGGTTGGTCTTCTTCGGAGACTTCAACCTCGGCTGGTTTATTTGTCACTTTATTGTTTTTCGCGGGTGCTCCTTCCCTGCCAACCGCAGGCGCAGGAGGGGCGGGAGCAGTGGCTGGCTTCGGGGGAGCAGGAGGAGCCGGGGCAGAGGAGATTCCCTCATCCCCACCACCGCCACAACCAACTGGTAATACCAGCAATCCGCTGATTATCCCGAAGAGAATCAAGGGAGTGACTTTTTGAACCGAATTGAAGAAAGATTGCTGTATGAATACTCTCATTGCCAACCTGAAATCTGGTTAGAGACGTAATATAGGACCTCTATTTGTGTGAACACAATAACAGATGGTCCGGTTGTACTACTATTATCGAGCCGAAATTCTTTTGTGCAATGGCTTAACGATTGAAATTCGGTGTATGTGGGGGCTATTGTGTCGCTTCATCGTACCGCAATCGTTGTAATAGAGTGAAGTCTGCAGAGAGATCTGCTGGAGAACTTAGTGAGATTTTCATTAATTGATAGCGTGACCGAGCTCGATCCCGGCTCATCCATCACAATAGTCAAGAATTTGACTCGATCAGAAGAGTATCTGGCGGATCACTTTCCTGGCTTTCCAGTAATGCCCGGCGTTATGATGCTGGAAACTCTGGTGCAGACAGGTGCCTGGTTGATGCGACTGGATTCTGACTTTGCTTACAGCACAATTCTGCTGGATGAAGCCAAAGCTCTTCGTTTTAAGAGCTTTGTGGCTCCCGGAGATCAGCTCATTGTTAATGTGCAGAAACATAAAGCGGATAATGAAACCTGGACTTTGAAGGCACAGGGGAAAGTTCGTGAGACCGAAGTCGTGAGTGCTCGATTGGTTCTCAAGCAGTTCAATCTGGCAGATCGTGACCAAAAGTTTGCAGAAAATGATCGACGCCTGATCGAACATATGAAGTTAACATGGTCGGAACTGGAACGTGTTTCGACTTATAAAAACAACACCTGATGAATTGCAGTCCCTCAAGACTGGTCGCATCAATTCGTCGATCATCGAGATAATTTAGAGAATTCAACACTCAGGAATAAGTGTCTGACAGAAATTTATCCTGACCAAGAGGAGAAGAACATGAGATTTGAAGGTAAAAAAGTCCTTGTCACTGGTGGTAGCCGTGGCATTGGACGTGCGATTGTTGAGGGTTTTGTTCGAGAAGGAGCTGAGGTAGCATTTGTTTATCACTCGAATCAAACCGCAGCAGATGATGTCATTACGACACTTTCCGGGGAAGGTTTTCAGACAGTTTCCGCTCATCAATGCGATGTTTCTCAGAAAGATCAGGTTGATGCACTCGTTGAATCCCTGATTGAAAAATGGGATCGTGTCGATGTACTCGTCAATAATGCCGGGATCGTCAAAGATGGTTTGATGGCCACCATGGACGGGGATGCCTGGCTGGATGTGATCGGCACGAATCTCAATAGCGTTTTCTACTTCTGCCGAGCCGTCACAAGGCAAATGATGTCGCAGCGGTATGGACGAGTCGTCAATATGTCCAGTGTAGCAGCAGAATATCCTAATCAGGGACAAGTCAATTACGCCGCCAGTAAAGGCGGAGTACAGGGCTTAACTCGTTGTATGGCAACGGAACTGGGCAAACGAGGGATCACAGTCAATGCGATCGCTCCTGGTTTTATTGAAACCGATATGACCGAAGCTGTCCGCAATGCAGCCGAAGGCGAAATCAAGAAAATGATTCCACTACGACGCTTGGGAAGAGCCGAAGATATTGCGAATGCAGCTCTCTTCCTAGCCAGTGACGGGGCATCCTATATTACCGGTCAAATCCTCACAATTGACGGTGGTTTGACGCTTGGTGGCATATAAATCTCGTAATTACCTTAATGAGATGTTACAATACGCACTCATGGCAGCATTTGCGACGAGGACCAATGTCTCTTTTGCAGCTATGATTTTCTGTTCTCATGTCATTGCGTATTTCGACAGAGTAACGAGACAGGAAAAAGGGTTAGCATAAGATCGAGTTTGCTCACCACTCGAAATTATGTTTTGGCTGGTTAATTTTAGGAGTGAGCACTGACGACAACTGTTGAATGCCATATTCCTCTCAAGAGTCAGTTCGCCGTACGGAGTTTCGGGAGCTGTTTTTGGGATGAAGAGTAAACGCGTTCAAAACAGTTTGTCTCTTGGAGAGTTGAAGAATGCCCTCTAGTGAAGAAATTTATTCTAAGGTTCAGGAAACCCTGATCGATGCCTTAGGTGTGGACGACGATGAAGTAACACCGGAAGCGACTCTGGTCGGTGACCTCGGAGCTGAGTCGATTGACTTTCTCGATATCGTTTTCCGGTTGGAAAAAACATTCGATGTCAAAATTCCCCGTGGGGAATTGTTTCCGGAAAACCTGGCAGCTGCCAACTCTGATTTTGTCAAAGACGGTCAGGTGACAGAAGCAGGTCTGGCGGAATTACGAGAAAAAATGCCTCATGCCGACATCGATCAACTGGCTGAAGATCCCCAGGTCGAGAATATTCAGAATCTGTTCACTGTTCAGATGATTTGCAATTTCATCTCCAACAAATTGAACAGCTAATAAAAAGTCAATGTTATTCAGCGGCAAACAGAGAGAATGGATCTCGGTGACTTGGGTAGTCATCGAAATCCATTACTTTGTTTCCATGGATATCAGTATTCTTCTGCTTGATTTATAATTTTCTCGGCTTACTTTCGGATATTTTACCATGCGCTGGTTTTGGGTAGATCGTTTTGTGGAATTCAAATCGGGAATTTCCGCAACGGCGATTAAAAATGTCTCACTGGCAGAAGAGCATCTTCACGATCACTTTCCGGGCTTTGCAGTCATGCCAGGCTCGCTGATCGTGGAAGGGCTCGCTCAAACCGGGGGCATATTGCTGGGCGAAAAGTTCAAGTTTGAACACATTGTCATTCTGGCAAAAGTGCCGAAAATGAAATTTCACAGCCATGCCTGTCCCGGAGACCAACTCCGTTACCATGCCGATCTGGTAGAAGCCAATGAAGAAGGGGGACGGGTTACCTGTACCGCGCATATCGGAGAGCGGCTCGTAACTGAAGGGGAAATCATTTTTGCTCACCTGGATCAGATGGATTCTTCCATGGCTCAGGCGGTGGATCAGAAAAACTTCGTGTTTTCCATGGGTTTAATGAGTATTCTCGATGTCGACAGCATGAGTGAAGCGGTCAATCAATAAGAATCAGTAAGTGAAAATCCTGATGTGGGATGGAAAAGACATTGCCATCAGTGATCCGGGATTTAGAATAAATCGTACATTTCGTATTGTCGCCTAATGAGGGGTTCAAGTGATCGCAGGCATGCCTACAAGAAAACGCGTTGTTGTTACCGGAATTGGATGCATCACTCCGCTCGGACTCGATATGGAAACGACCTGGTCAGCACTGCAGTCTGGAAAGTCAGGTGTCGGATCGATCTCTTATTTTGACGCCTCTTCTTTTCCGACTCGCTTTGCAGCTGAGGTCAAAAACTTCGACCTGTCAAATTATGTCGATGATTCGACGCCCTATCAGTATTCAACCAGCAATACAAAATTTGCGATTGGAGCGGCTTCCCAGGCGGTCAAAGATTCTGGCATTCTGGAAGGCGATCTCGATCCCACCATGTTTGGGATCTATCTGGGAGCCGGAGAAGGGCAACAGGATTTCCCGCTCTTTATGAAGATCATCTCCAATTCGGAACACGATGGCGAAATTGACCTGGAGCGGTTTACAGAACTCGGTCTCCAGCAATTGAATCCCTATTTTGAAGTGGAGCAGGAACCGAATATGCCAGCCGGTCATCTGGCGGCTTTGTTTAATGCTCAAGGGCCAAACTTGAACTGTCTCACGGCCTGTGCCGCTTCCAGTCAGGCGATTGGTGAAGCTGCTGAGTTGATTCGCCGTGGCGAAGCGACTGCAATGCTCTCCGGTGGTTCTCACAGTATGATCCATCCCTTTGGTGTGACTGGTTTTAATCTGCTCACCGCACTTTCCACACGCAACGAGGATCCTCAGCACGCCTCTCGACCATTCGATAAAAATCGGGACGGATTCGTCCTGGGAGAAGGCTCCGGCATGTTGATTCTCGAAGAACTGGAACATGCGAAAAAAAGAGGAGCGAAAATCTACGGCGAAGTGCTCGGCTATGGAAGTACTGCGGATGCGTATAGAATAACGGATATCCATCCAAAGGGTCGCGGTGCAATCGGCTGCATTGAGATGGCGTTACGGGATGCAGGATTGAACAACGATCAAATCGATTATGTCAATGCTCATGGGACGAGTACTTCGGTTAACGACAAAGTCGAAACGATGGCGATTAAAGGAGCATTGGGGGCCTCTGCCGAAAAGACACCCGTCTCCAGTATTAAGAGTATGATGGGTCATTTAATCGCAGCTGCGGGAAGTGTCGAAGCACTCACCTGCCTGATGGCCATTCGTGATAACATCCTCCCACCAACCATGAACTACGAAACTCCCGATCCAGAATGTGATCTGGACTATATCCCCAATAAAGCCAGAGAAGCCCAGGCGAAGTACGCTTTATCCAATAGTTTTGGATTTGGCGGTCAGAATGTTTCGCTGATTTTGGGTGAGTTTACCGGCTAATCAATCAAACCTCGGCAATTTGATTCCGATTCCATCTCGATTCTCATTTAGAAATTGCTATCCTATAATCAGCTCTGAACTTTCAGTGCGGATTTTAGATCAGTTTCTCATCATAAGGGACGTCATTACACGGAGCGTTTGAATTGGATTACTCCTCGGAGTTTTCTAATCATGGATGCTGACTACTCAAGAGAGTATGTTCCGTTGTGTGCCGCAGGACAGGCGAAATGGCAATTCAGATTCTTGTCGGCACCTTTCTGGCGATACTTGCTGTCGATGTGGTTCTCCGCATTGTCTACGGTCGGAAAGCATTGGCGATGCTCGACAGTATGCCTCCTTTTAATGTCGTACAAATCCCACCACAGAAGCAAGCGACATTATTTGAAGCAGTCACTGACGATGGCGTTACGCTTCGAGGGAGTATTTATCACTCCGAAGGAGAAATTCCTCAGGGAGTCATCATCTTCTGTCCGGAAACTCTGGCGAATCACTGGTCTGCTGTTCGCTACTGCCAGGGATTGATGGATGCGGGTTATATCGTTGTTTCATTCGATTTTCGTAATCAGGGTGAAAGTGATCACTACAAGCGATATGAGCCACTTCACTGGGTCTCAGAATTTGAAGTCAAAGATCTGCATACGATAGTGAACTGGGTGAAAGATCAGGAATCTTTTGCCGATTTGCCTCTGGGAGTCTTTGGTGTGAGCAGGGGGGGAGCGACGGCTTTGAAGGCCGCTCGCAATCATCCTGATATTGAGTATGTCTGTGCAGACAGTTGTTACACCAATTACCTGCTCGTCATGCATTATGTGCATCGCTGGGTTCGCCTGATTGTTCCAGAGTGGATTATCCAGGTCCGCAGAACCATGTGGCATGCGACATCAACCGTTGAAATTGCTTTCTTTATTCAGCAGTTCCGAAAAGGTTGCCGTTATCTGAATTCTTCAGAACCGTTTACGAAAATGAAGAATAAGCACGTCATGTTGATTGCCGGTAAAAACGACAGTTACGTGCCTGTTACGATTGCTGAACGAATTCAGGAAATGCTGGGTAAGCAGTGTGAAACACTTTGGATCGTTCCGAAAGTGGCTCACAATGGAGCCCGGGCGAAGTACCCGGAAGAGTACGATCAGATGCTCGTCACTTTCTTTAGCCAGATGCCAACTCTGGAACCAGTGATTTCTACTGAGATGCCAGTTAATCAGCTGACTCAACAGAGCACTGAATCTTTGATTTCCAATTAGTCAGGAAATTCAATTCTTACCTCTTTGAGACTGGTCACTCTCAGGTATTCCTGCCATGATAATATAAGCTTATGATTTCTTTGCTATTTCAGTGAACGAAAATCGAACGCAGGTAATAAGGAACATTCACACGGGTTCCAGGCTGTGAATCAGCAGAATTGAGGCTCGGGGTATGGCGAGAATTTCTTTACAAGTGATCCAGGGACTGGAACGAGGTCAGACTTACTCTGATATCCGAGTACCCATTACCATTGGTCGTGAAGAAGATAATGCCATTCAGCTGAACGATGAACGAATCAGTCGTTGTCATGTTAAAATACAACAGGATGGCGAGCGCATCATCCTGACCGATCTGCAGAGTACGAATGGGAGCCGCGTTAATGGCTTGCCTGTGCAAATGACTGTGCTCCGCCCAGGGGATTTAATCACTATTGGTCGTTGTGTGTTATTATATGGATCTCAGGAAGAAATTGCCGAGCATTGCAACGAACTCCATAAGAAAAGCCTCGAATCTCATCGCCTGATTGATTCTGGAAATACGCTTTCTGGAATTGATGTCGTCGACTCAGGATCGAAGCATGGTGCCGCAAATATGGATACGATCGGTCTGTTCGATGACCACGGTCATCCTGCAGCCGCATTTCCAGGAGGTTGCCCTCCGATTCCTAAAATGGAAACATTGCATAGCCGAAGCGAACTGGCCGATTTGTTAGCCTATCTCCACGCCAGAATCTTGCAAGTCCTTGAATCCAGAGGACTTAACTCCAATGATTCTTCAGGAAAAACGCTTGAAGGTTCCGAAGGTCAAACGATTTCCCAGCCCATCGATTATGCCAGAATCCCCTGGGATCGCTGGCATCAACTTCTGGAACTTGAAACAGAACTTTCCAAAGCTCTCAAGCAGATCTCAGAACCTGATTGAAGCATTCGTTGGTGAGTTAACTTTTCAACGTGACGGGTAACTGATCGATTTTCGCTGCGAGAATAAAATCGTTCTCCGATAACCCGCCAATTGCATGAGTCCAGATTTCAATCTCCACATTTCGATAACCGGAAATATGCAAATCAGGATGATGCCCTTCGGATTCTGCCACTTCTGCGACGGCATTGAAGAATTCAATCCCAGCCATGAAATTCTTCACGGTCCACTGCTTGCGGATTCTTTCTCCATTGTGACAAATCTCCCAGCCGGTTAACTCTTGATTTTGTTCTTCAGCCTGTTCGGTTGTCAGTTTGTCGACTCCCCCTTCACAGGGAAGACATTTCTTGGCAGTCAATTGCTCACAGGTTTGTGCGGGCATGATTTCAATTCTCCTGAAAGAGGATGAGTGATTTTGTACAATTCTATTTTAGTGCCGTATTTATGAAAGTGTAGCGGGTGTTTGGCTGGAAAATAGACATCAAACTCTTACAAATCCGCTAAAGTAAACTGCAAACTGTAGTAGGGAAGCAAGCCCGTAGTTCGATCTCAATTTTCCAAATTTGGATTGAAATCCAAAATCAGATCATGCACGTAAGCTGATAGCTTCGCATTTGAATCGTTAATCAGCTTTTGGATTCCTTCTTCTATTTATCAAAGTTTCCTGATAAGAGATGCGAACTTTCCAGGGAAGTCTGGACATTGGCTTCTCTCGGTTGCATCTGAGCATAGGACTGTTAATCTGACGTGGTTTCCATGCGCTCCGATAAGAGATAGACTCAATCGGGATGGACAGTCAAAAATTCTGCGAGGGATTGCAGATCACGATTTTGAGAATGTGTTCGCAACTAAGACTTCAAGAGGGAAGGTAGGAGAAACGTGCCGCGTCGCGACGATCTGCACAAAATTCTAATCATCGGGTCAGGTCCAATTGTCATTGGACAAGCCTGCGAATTTGATTATTCCGGAACACAGGCCTGCAAATCTCTTCGAGAACTGGGCTATGAAGTCGTTCTCGTGAATTCCAACCCTGCCACAATTATGACCGATCCCGATACGGCTGATCGGACATATATTGAGCCGATTACCTGGCAGTATGTGGAAGAGATTATCAAAATCGAAAGGCCAGATGCGATTCTGCCAACATTAGGTGGACAAACCGGCTTGAATACTGCCATGGATCTCTACAATCGAGGGATTCTGGAAAAATACAATGTTGAATTGATCGGAGCTGATGCGAAGGTCATTGCCAAAGCTGAAGAGCGCGAACAGTTCAAAAAGGCGATGGTCGGTATCGGTCTCGATGTCCCTCGCTCGGAAATTGTGCACACGATGGACGAAGCGCTGGCAGTGCTTGATGAAATTGGCTTACCTCTGATTATTCGCGCCAGTTACACCTTGGGTGGTTCTGGTGGTGGAATCGCCTACAACCGACAGGAGTTTGAAGAGAAAATCCGTCAGGGGCTCAAACTCTCTCCAGTGACAGAAGTTCAAATTGATGAATCTGCTCTCGGTTGGAAAGAGTATGAGATGGAGGTGATGCGGGATAAGAATGACAACTGTGTCATTATCTGCGCAATTGAGAACTTCGACCCGATGGGTGTGCATACAGGCGACTCGATTACTGTCGCTCCTGCACAAACGCTGTCTGATAAAGAATATCAGATGATGCGGGATGCCACGATTGCCTGCATGAGAGAGATTGGCGTTGAGACGGGTGGATCCAATGTCCAGTTTGCGATTCAGCCCGAAACCGGGCGAATGATTATCATCGAAATGAATCCGCGTGTCAGTCGTTCGAGTGCCCTTGCATCAAAGGCAACTGGCTTTCCAATTGCAAAAATCGCAGCGAAGTTAGCGGTCGGCTTCACACTGGATGAAATTCCGAATGACATTACCAGAGAAACACTCGCCTGTTTCGAGCCGACAATCGATTATGTGGTGACAAAATTCCCACGTTGGACCTTCGAAAAATTCCCGGATGCCGATTCGGTCCTGACCGTCCAGATGAAATCTGTCGGGGAAACGATGGCGATTGGTCGAACGTTCAAGGAATCATTCCAGAAAGCATTACGCGGTCTGGAAATCGGTCACTTTGGACTTGGTGGCGGCAAGAAAGATTTATGGGAAAGTTCTCTCCGTCCTGAAGAGGAAGAAATCCGCAGTAAGCTTTCCGTTCCGAACTCAGATCGAGTCTTCTACATCCGCTATGCGTTGCTCTCGGGCATGTCGATCGACGAAGTGCATCGTCTGACTCAAATCGATTTCTGGTTCCTGCGACACCTTGAAGAAATCGTTCAACTTGAGTTGGAGTTGAAAAAGTATAGCAGTGTCCAGTCCTGCCCAATGGATCTACTTACCAAAGCCAAGAAAGCAGGTTTTTCCGATCAACAGCTTGCAGGCTGGTGGAATGTTTCCGAATTGCAGATTCGCGATTATCGTAAAAAGCAGGGTTTGGAACCGGTTTTCAAACAGGTCGATACCTGTGCGGCTGAGTTCGAAGCTTATACGCCTTATTATTATTCGACCTACGAACAGGAAGATGAATCGCCGGCTCGAAATCCTGAGAAGCCACAGCGAATCATGATTTTGGGTGGCGGTCCGAACCGCATCGGGCAGGGGATCGAATTTGATTACTGTTGTTGTCAGGCTGCGTTCGCTCTCAAAGATCTCGGCATCGAGAGCATCATGGTTAATTCAAATCCCGAAACGGTTTCGACTGATTACGATACCTCAGACATTCTTTTCTTCGAACCATTAACTCTCGAAGACGTTCTCAATATTTGTGATCGAATCAAACCTGATGGCGTGATTGTTCAGTTCGGTGGTCAAACCCCATTGAATCTCGCCAAGGGACTTGAAGCGGCTGGCGTGCCGATCATCGGGACAACACCTGACAGTATCGATGCCGCTGAGGATCGTGAACGATTCCAGGAAATTCTGAATTCCATTGGCCTGAAACAGCCACCCAATGGTATCGCGAGCGATGTCGAAGGAGCCCAGTCGACAGCAGCTCAAATCGGTTATCCCGTACTTGTGCGCCCCAGTTATGTACTCGGCGGCCGGGCGATGCAGATCTGCTATCAGGAATCCGAATTGATTCGCTATATGACCGAAGCGGTCAATGCCTCACCGGATCGACCTGTCCTTGTCGATAAGTTTTTACAGGACGCGATCGAAGTCGATGTCGATGCCATTTCTGATGGCGAAACGACAATCGTTGGCGGGATTATGGAGCATATCGAAGAAGCCGGGATCCACTCGGGTGACTCCGCCTGTGCCATCCCACCACATTCGCTGCCTGAGAAAACAATTGAAGAAATCCGCCAGGCGACTTATGCGTTAGCAGAAAAGCTCGAAGTCCGTGGATTGATGAACATTCAGTACGCCGTCAAAGAGCAGGATGGAAAAATGGATGTGTATGTGCTCGAAGTGAATCCACGAGCCAGTCGGACATCGCCGTTTGTTTCCAAAGCCACGGGTATTTCGCTGCCACGCATCGCCGCCAAAGTGATGGCGGGTGTTTCGCTGAAAGAGCAGGGAGTTACGACGGAGGTGATTCCGAAACATACTTCTGTCAAAGAATCGGTCTTTCCATTTTCACGTTTTCCCGGTGTCGATATTGTTCTCGGACCAGAAATGTTGTCGACCGGAGAGGTGATGGGGATTTCTGAAACCTTTGCAGAAGCCTTTGCAAAAAGTCAGATCGCAGCGGGATCGACCATTCCCGAAAGTGGAAAAATCTTTATCAGCATGGCCAGTCAATTTAAAGACCGGATCATTGAGCCTGCTCGTCGCTTGAGTAAACTCGGCTACGAACTCGTAGCCACTTCGGGAACAGCCTCTGCCCTTCAGGCAGCTGATATCCCTGTTCACATTGTTAAAAAAGTACAGGAAGGTCGTCCGAACTTACTCGACCACATGGCGAATGATGAAATTGCTTTCATTTTCAACACGCCGAGCAAACGCGGACCCCTCACCGATGAAGGGCGAATTCGAGCCGCTTCCGTGGCTTATGGTGTCCCTTGCGTAACCACTTTGCCCGGATGCCTGGCAGTGATCGATGCACTGGAAGCCTTTGCATCGAATCCGACCCCCAAAGTCCGAGCGTTGCAGGACTGGATGGCAGATATGAACTGAATTACTATCGGCTG
>DEML01000041.1:182152-186112 GCA_002359185.1 Planctomycetaceae bacterium UBA2671 | reverse complement strand
CAGTTCTACTGGTGGTTTTGATTGTCGCCCTCAAAACGCTGTTCCGCAGGCAGTTTGCCTGCTCCAAATCTCTGAACGTACACGACTTTTAGCGATAGTTGGAATACTACGGTACTATTGGGAAGTGTCGGAAGTACTCTCCGGGGCTTCGTTCGAAGTCGACTCAGGAGTGACTTCATTCTTTTTATGCATCTCCAACCCCATCTCCTTGAGATCCTTCACTTGTTGGTCGCGTCGATCCTGTTCGGCTTTTTGCTGTCGTACATTGATGTCATCGCAGCCCATTCCCAGTAAAAATAACGAAGTGAGAATTAGAGTTTTATGCATTGTTATCAGACCTTGATCAAAATGGTTGCAAATGAGTGAAAGTTGTTGCAACAGGATCCCAAGCATAGACCAGAAATTTCCCTATGAACAGTGGGTGGGAAATTTGGTTTTTGTCATTTGTGAAAAATGAACAGGGAAAGCCTTCCGGGTGGCCCGACCGACCAAGTCGGTTGGGTGCTGAAAGCACAAGATGCTCCACCGTTCGCTCTCGATGGATAGAAAACGGCATCTTCCTCCCGCAGGTGGACGAAGTCCAAAGAGATTTGCAGATTGAGTGTGGGTTGCCAAGAAAGGATCTTACGACCGTGCCGCCCTGAAAGAATCTTTCAACGCCACACTTGGTTGGCGCTTTGAGATGGATTGAGGTCTAATAAAGCCAGAAACCGCAGGATGATTTCATCTTGTCGCTCCGCGTCCCAACCGACAAAGTCGGTCGGGACACCCGTATTGAGATGCACCCTACGGTACTAATAATTCAATTAAGTCGACGAATCTGGATTTACCCTTTGCCCCGGACGAGTTTTACAAATCGTGCAGCGAACGTGAGTCAATGGCCAGGTTCGACCGCAGTTCTCGCACTTCCATTTTGATTCGGCAGTATTAGGTAGATAAGATAAATCTTCATCTTTAAGCGGCTGTTTGCAGGAGTCGCATTCATTACCAATCAGTTCTTCAGAATTTGAAATTGGGATTGCAAAAATACTGAATTCTTTGACACGCCAAATTACAGATGCGGTTGTTGATGAATAGCAATGTTTGCAGAAGATCTTCCCACCAACGGGACGCTTCTTATCATATTCTCCCCAGGAAAATAGTCTCATTCGGATTCTCAAATTGATTAGTTATGAAATTATAAATTCACTTAAGAAATAAACGAATACAAACAAAAAAGCCACCCCTTTCGGAGTGGCTTTTTTATTATCAACCTGTCATCCCATCAATCCACAAAGCGTTCAGGATCAGCTCTAAAGATTTCCAGTGTTGATTGGCTGGAGAAGAGGAAGAGTCTTTCCTGGTACCAGACGGCGAAGTCGAGGCGGCCGGGTTGTTCGAGGCCGTGTTCGATGAACTGGACGATGTCGACGCCTCCGTGAGCCGGGACATATTGCAGTGGGTTGGCTTCGAATTTCTGCAATGCGTCTTCGCTGGAGAAGTAGTAGAGTTGATCTTCGTACTCGGTGCGGAAGACGGGGTTGGCGTCGACCAGTTCGAGGGTGTCGCGAAGGACAACCGGACAGAATCCTTTGAAGCCGGTCGCGTCACCGCGGGAAGCGATCAGTTGATACTTCTCCTGGGGTGAGCGAGGTTCGGCTGCAGCCGTAGAAATTTGAGCAGGACGAGCAGAGTCGGGAATCGTCAGCTGTTTGGGTTCTACGGACACAGTGGTTTCTGCAGGGACTTCAGGCACTGCAGCAATCACAGGACGCTGCGGTTGTCCATCGCGACTTCGCCACCCTTCATCGGTAACAGTCACTCGACCGGGCAAGTCGACTTTCCGTTCCACGAGGGAGGCTGATGGTGCCAAAGGCAGATTCGACTTCAGTTCTCCTTTTAGAGGAGGTTGTTCGGGTAACTCCGGGATTTGAGCAATCTCAGTCGGTGCGAGAGCTTGAGGCTCTGTTGGAGCCGGCTGTTCTGCGACAACTTCAACAGGCAATGGTTGTGGCTCAACGCGAGCGGTTTGCTGAGGCGTCGGTTCAACCACTTCGGTTTCAACGACATCCATCTCGATCACTGCAGGCGGCATTGCCTGCGGTGCAGGTGTTTCCGTTCTCTGTGGAGTCGTTTTCACAACTTCGTTTTGAGAAGGTGTCTGGATGAGGATCGGCTTTTCAACATCTTTCACAACCGGCATTGCTGGAATTTCGACTGAGCCTGGCAATGGTGGCAGGAGGAGATCCTGATCGCTCACTGCAGGAGTCGATTTCACGACGGCTTGTTTTGGCGTCGAGGTTTCCTCTGGTAGCGGCGGTGGTAACAGGCTATTCGTGGCCATGGACGTCGCAGGAATCGGTGCAGGAGCCGTGAAGCTTTCCGGTTTTTTCGGAGTCGCTTTCGGAACATTCACGATAGCTGGAGCCGCATCGGTATCCTTGAGAGGAGCCGGTGGGAGGAGAACATCGTTGGAAGCCGTAGATTCTTCAATGGCGGTGGCATTGCGGGAATCGACATACTTCGGCTCTTCAAGTTTGATGCCCAGCTTGGCTGCATTCTCGCGGGAGAATTCTGGATAATCGGCAATGCTGTTTTTCGGCTCGCCGGACTGTCCCGTGATTTTGGACATGAACCGAGAGAAGATCGACGGCGGCTTTCGAGGAATCCGCTGGGAGGAAACCGGTTCCGAAGGTTGTTGAACAACCGAGGGGGCGGATTCCGTTCGCTTGGTCTCAAAAGCATATTTGCTCAAGTCAGGAGCTTTTTTGCCATCCTGTTCATACAGATTGTTCAGTTCCTGCATGACACTGGACTGTGAAGTCGATGGGCGAGCCTGATCCTGCGGAGCCGAGTAAGGCACACCGGAGTTCGGTGGGAGAGCCCCGGTTTCTTCAGGATCTGGCAGAGGATACGATTTGACCTTCTCGTTTGCATCGTTGTACGGTTTTCGAGAAAGCCAGGGCTTGCTGAATTTCGGTCCCACGCCAGCTTCTGCAGAGGAGAGCAGGTCGAAGGAAGTCGGGGCAGGTAACAGGAAGGAAAGAACCAGGCCAGCAGAGGCTCCGCTGAACATGATCTTCTTGATTGCAGACATAACCGGTTCTCCGAAAAGTCACACTTATCGTTTGTTCAATTCATTGCGAATGGATTCCGATGAACGGGAGACATTGATTTCTCGGCCATTTCATCATCCATTTTGAGCCTGTCAGGCACAGTCGTCAGCAGATTCGTGACAATCAGCACGACCGTTACATTTTCGCTCCCTGCTACTATCGTCACTCACTCGAACCGAGATACACATCGAAGCGGAACCGGATAAGCATTCCAACCGTTTGGATCGGCAAGTGCGGCACAACCGGAATATCTGGAAGCGATCGCCAGGTTTCTCCAGATTAACACGGGAGCGTTTAGAGTGCAGTCGATTGTAATATCGACAACTGCAGGTTCGATGGCGGTTTCTTAAATACGTACTGGTAATCAAGCGAAAATCAGGGGCATCCTCAAAGCGAATTCATGTTTGTCTGTGAAGAGGGGGAGCCTTGAGAATGCTATTCTCCCGGTTGTTTTCTCTCCGCTAAAATGTGTCGAAGGAATTTGACTCTGCCGGAATGACATCAGATCCTGCAGATTTCTACAGACTCAGTCAGAGACAATCATGTCCAATCCACAACAAAAACGGGATACGGGTCCAGCGACACTCGGGATCCATATGAAATGTTGTAATGTTTATATTTATGCACACATCAATGCAGTGAAGGATGCCTATGTTGGCTGGTGTCCGAAGTGTGCGAAGCAGGTTCGGATTAACATTTCCAAAGAAGGTGGCTCAACGAGCCGCTTCTTTGAGGCGAATTAGTACTTTATTAATGCGATGTGATGTCGCGTGAATGCTCATGAACTGCAAACCTCACCACTAATGAGAATTGAAATTATTTTGAAAGTCATCAATGAGGGTGGCGGGGGCGCTCTCGAAGAGAA
>DEML01000041.1:166009-182050 GCA_002359185.1 Planctomycetaceae bacterium UBA2671 | reverse complement strand
AGCGGAGCGCCCCCGCCACCCAGCTAGATTTGTGTTCAAGTATTTTTATCAAGGGTTTTACTTTCGAGTTATTTATCTGCCGAACACTGTCTTTGCGTCGATTTGAAGATACAGGTAAGTCATGTCAGAGGATGCTTCATCTCCAGCAAACGAGCGACACGAAGTTCGCTACGATCCGATCCACGGCTGGCCAGTCATTTTTGCACCTCCGCGAGCGAAACGACCTAATTCCGTGCTTGCGCAAACTCCTCAAACGATTCCAGCGTCCAATCCGTTTGCCGAACACAACGAACATCTGACGACGCCTGAATGTTATGCCGATCGTCAGCCCGATACGAAACCGAACACGCCGGGCTGGTCTGTTCGCATCATTCCGAATAAGTATCCAGTGCTTTCCACTCCAGTTGAGGAGTCTGAAACAGGCAGATGCGAACCCTTGGAGGAATCGGCCGGTTATCATGAAGTGATTGTCGAATCGCCACAGCCGATTACGAATGTCTGCGAATTGAGTGATGGTCAGTTCCTGCGGATCTTTCTCAGCTATCGGGAACGGCTCAAAGCGATTGCAGGTGAGCTACGGTATGCTCATGCAACCGTTTTCAAAAATCAGGGACGAGCAGCAGGGGCTTCGCAACTACACGTTCATTCCCAACTGATGGCGACTTTGTTTGTCCCCCCGAATATTTCCAATGAAGTGGAATATGCCCGGCGGTATCGATTGCATGTCGGTCGCTCCTATTTTCAGGATTTGATGGAGCAGGAACATCGGCTCGGCAGCCGGGTTGTTTGTCAGACCGATACGTTATCAGCGTTTTGCCCGTATGCGAGTCGCTTTCCTTTTGAAATGCACTTGATGCCACACCAGCCGCAACCCCACTTTCATTTCGCGACCGATCAGGAAGTTCAGGAAACCGCTCTGTTGATGAAACAGGCATTAGTTCGATTGCAGAAATCAATCGGAGCGATCGAGTTCAACTACATATTACACACGGCTCCATTTGCCGACGATTCTTCCAGTGGATTCTGCTGGCACTGGGAAATCTATCCGCGGCTGTCGGGGATCGCAGGCTGGGAGTTGGGGCAGGGGAGTTATGTGAATCCTGTATATCCGGAACTTGCGGCAGAGAAGCTAGCGGCAGTTTGAGGAGGTTATCGCTGGAGGGACTCACTCGCTTGCGCTTCGTGCTTGTAATGCTTTGCTTCAAAGCAAATCGCTGAGTACGTGAGAGGCTTTATCGGAGAGTTGTTGGATTTGACTTTCGAGTTCGTCTGCCTGGTCGATCTGGCCGGCTTCACGGCAGACATCTGCAGTGAGTTGCATCAATTCTACGGCCAGTGGGGATTCTTCTCCGAGTTCAGAGCAGCGGATGGGTAATGCTCGGGTCAGACATCGAGCAGCTTCCGAATAGTTATTCTGGCGTGCGTAGATTCGTCCCAGCTTTTCCATCGCTTCGGCAACAAAGGGATGATCTGCGTGATGTTGCTCGCCTATGAGTTCAATCCGACGATTCAGTAACGCAATCGTGCGGGGATCATGGCCGATGTCTTCTGCGAGTTGCAAGGCGCGGTCGACATAGAAGTCTTCCATTGCAGCCGGGAATTCCAGATTATGCTGAATTTGTCGGGCAGCGGCTGCGGCAAAATAAGAAGCGAGTCGATTTTTACCCAAGCCTTCGTAAGCCTGAGAGAGCAAATCGTAACATTCGAGCAACGTTAATGGAGGGATAGAGACGTATTCCCGCGTAATGCTCAGAGCATTGCGAATGAGCTTGCGCGTCATTTTATAATGCTTCTGGGCACAGACCACTTTCGCCTGTCGAGTCAGCGCATAGGCAACAGGTAATGATTCTTCAGAGAATGTCTGGATGTATAATTCCAGCGCTCCGTTGGCCGATTGAACGCCGCGTTGTCCACGGTGAGTTTGTTGAAAATGATCGGAGAGCGTAAAAATTGTATTAGCAACCAGCGGATGATTGCGGACGAGTCGCTTATGCAGAATTTGAATTGCAGACTGCAGGTGGGCTTCGCGATTGTTATTCAGAGGGGATAAATCGATTGAATCTGCAGTCCGACCGAGCAGATATTGAAACCGTCCTTCGTAGATACTCCCTGTCAGCTGGAATTCCGCGAGCATCTCAGGGAGGCGCTTCATTTCGCTGTGGATGACATTGTCTTTCCCCAGCAGGATTGCAATTTCAAGTCGATGGAGATGCAGTTCAACTTTTAAGCGGCCGGGGATTGTTGTATTCCCATTCAAGTCTCGAGCCAGATGATTGATCTGAGCCTCGGCTGAGTGATATTGCCCCTGTTCTATCAGTAGACGGCTTTGAAAGATCTTCCCTTTCAGATACTCAAGGGAACGATGTGAATCTTCTGCAAACGAATTCAAATAATCTTCAATCAGTTCGGCTGCCTGAGTCTGTTCGTGACATTCAATCAGGATTTGAGCAAGATTAAATTGCGACTGCCGCACCAGTTGGTCGGTATTCGCAAAGCACTTCCGACGCAATTCCAGGGCGCGACGGTGATGATACCTGGCTTCCAGCATGCGGCATTGCAGACGACGTAACTCTGCCAGATTGTTGTGAAGTGTCGAAAGTGGTGCAGGATTGTCGGTTACAGACTTGGTATCGTAATCGTTGATTGCACACTGCCAGACATGGGCAGCATCTTCAATTCGATTTTCCGCCAGCAGAGCAGAACCCAGATTATTCAAGGCTCGAATTCGTAGTCCTTGAGAGGACGGAGTGTCCTCGATCAAGTTCCGTGTGAGCAGCCGACTGATCGATTTGACTGCTGGCCAGAAACGGGAACTTCCCAGGAATTCACTCAACAAAATCAGTTGACGACAATATTCTTCTCGAACGGGAGCTTTGCTATGGTTCTGCAGCAGGGAATCGACTTCTGTTTTTAAGGTCCCCATGGCCCAGTCAAGACTGACCTCCTGTTTGGATTGGGTGGCGATCAAAATCAGATTGCTGATTGCTTCGAGCCGGGGCAGAACTTTGTCGACATCTGTTTTGGAAGACTGGACGAGAAAACTCTGGCAAGTTTCGCGGGCCTGATCGAACTTACGTTTCTCAAGCAGCAGTTGGACCTGTCGAGACAATGGCCCCTGCTGAAGTCTGTTCGAATTCGATTGGTTAGGATCCAATGGATTGCAATCGGTTTGAAATGTGAGAATGTCAGGTATTATTTATGAGTCTATCGATTTGGCAAAGCCCAATTCAATTGAATTTTGAATCAGGTTGACAAGCGTGGCCCCGCCTGTGAATTCGCTGGTTGGGAGTCTCATAACTTCTGACTGAAGTTTTATATATTCATATTGTGAACATTCTAGACACCATACACAAGAAAATAATCTGAACCAACCGATGACCAGATAAATTCGTCTGAACAAATTCGCTAATCGAAGAAATTTACTCAATCCGGTTATCAGACATCAATTGCCCAGTCGTCCGGTTCTTCGCCAGATTTTTTCTCCTGCTCTTTTTGTGATTCTGATCTGTACACATCGGATTCCTCATGCCGAAAGATATTTG
Source organism: Planctomycetaceae bacterium UBA2671 (assembly GCA_002359185.1). Taxonomy (GTDB): domain Bacteria; phylum Planctomycetota; class Planctomycetia; order Planctomycetales; family Planctomycetaceae; genus Rubinisphaera. The sequence goes on along the minus strand of DEML01000041.1, from coordinate 178,508 downwards.
TCTGCTCGGATTGCTCAGAGTTTGACTCTGGCAGATTCTTTTGCAGTCGGTTCATTTTGTCTTTCATCTTTCGCAGTTCGGTCTCTCGGCGGCTTTCCATTAACTGCCAGAGTTGATTCAGTTCATTTCGCAAATGATCGAGTTGATATTCTGAAGGGATGCGTTCTTCGACAGATTCGATTTGTTTAATCAATCGAGCCGCTTCCATCACGTTGATGACTTCGAGCTGTCGGGACTCGAGGATTTTTCCTTTCACCTGACTGGCCAGTGCAATCAGCGATTCCGCATTATCGTGTCGTCGTTCTTCAAGTTGCGATGTCATCCATTGCCGCTGCCGGGCTGTCCAGGCATCGATTCTCAGTAAGGAACGAGCGGCTCGATACGAGCCAATTTTCAGCTGCTGCTCGAAAGCATCCTCCCAGGTGATGCGTCCCTGTTTGAGGGTGAGCAGGATTTGATGTTCGAGTGTGGATGAGGAGACCTTGCATTGCCAGTCATCTTCCAGAGTGATGCCGGGAATTTTTAATAACACCGCATTCAACAGACACAGCGGATCCTGTTCGGAAATTCTCGGCTCTTCGGTCGGATGAAATAACTGGCTGATACGATCCATGCTGCGTCGGCAAGCGGTCAATGCGGAACGGTGAGCATGCATACCATAGGTTTTCTCAAGCTTCTTCATTTCCAGGAATACGGATTGTTGTCGACGATCGATCTCATCTCGCAGTTCATTGACTTCCTGAGGAACGAGCACACTTTCCATACCCGGATAAGACCCCGCCAAAACCAGCCAGTGTGAAGCAAACTCGATCGCTTCCTGAACGTGATTGTAGAGCTCACGTCCTTCAATCACGATCGTTTCATGATCGGAAAGAATTGCATGCGTTTGCCCATCGACCAGGAGAACACTGTGGGAAAGTCGACGGATTTCTGACTCGACGATCGCACTTTGATTGAGCTTATTGTCGAGAATCGATTGCAGCATTCGTGAAATGTGCGCCTGCAACGCTTGTCGCGTTCGCCATTCCTCAATGACTTCCGGTTTACGGGATGACGTGGGAGATTGCACACACCAGTAGGCACGCGAAAACAAAGACGTTGCCACTTGATAAGGGAGGATTTCGGCGAAAGCTTTGGGACGCCAGGCAACCACTCGTGCACGCACGTTCCGGGCATCTGCTTCAATGGAAGCTGCTCCGGGGCGATAGAAGTATTGATCGAGTTTGAGCCCTGATGATTGAGCAGCAAATGAAGCAACCCGACTGCAATAATTGTAGAGTTGGGATTGAGACGTTTCGATCGAATAATTCCGTAACAGATCGGAAGCCGCAGGAGCCGCCGTGGTGACGGCTCCGCGAATTAATGCTGCTCGTAATAAGAAGGCATCGGCCGATTCGGGATCTGCAGCAATTGCCTGAGCCTCTTTACGATGCTGCTCGGCAATCATCTTGAATTCTCTGGCAATGCGACCGGAAGACAGGCGAACGGAATCGCCCATCACCAGCAAGGCAATTAACCAGGGTGGCGGGGCAGGGATTGTTAAGTCCTTATCCACATTCGAATACAGACATTTGGAAACCTGATAGGCCCAGGCATATTCTCCGAGGGAGATCAAATCCCAGGCGAGACGTCCCATGAAGGAGGCCCGATCAAACCGGTTCTGTGCGTTTGCGGCTCTCTCTGCAGACTCTGAAATCTGCGAATAATCGATTTCTATCTGTTCCTGAGAAAGAAAAATAGGAATCTCTTCCGTCCCCGCTTCCTCCGAACTCAGTGATGCCTGCAACTCCTGCTGAACATCAGCCGATCGGGATCCTCGAATCGTTTCGGATGACGTATCCTCAAAATCCCCCGAGAAAATATCATCGGAGTCCTCAAAAACGGAATCCCTTGTGGCCTCGGCTTCTTGAGCAGATTGCGAGCGTTCGATCTCAGCATTCTGTTCAATGCGATCGTGTAGTTCCGTCGCGGTGAGAATCTGCTTTTCATCCCGATTTTGATCAATGTCGTCAAAGATGAAATCATCGCCGAGGTCATCCTCAACAACAGGAGTCAACTCGGGTTGGAATTCCTCCAGCAGCTTCTCCTGGATCTCTGGCAGGTCTTCGGTTTCAGGAATCGGTTCCGGTTTTGGAGCCGGTTCTTCAAAATCAAACAGAGACGTGTATCTGAGGTCACTGGAAGATGTGAAAGTTTGCTGAGGTGCTGGTTTGGAAATCTGGCTCTTCTTAACAGATTCGACAAATTCCGGCACTTTCAAATGCAAGGAGTGCTGTTTTTCTGCCAGTTCGAGGATTACGGAATCCAGTGGAAGCGAGGCGTTATTAACAAGGATTTCAAGCTGGTCAACCTGAGTTGAAAGACGATCGAATTCTTCGTCGCGAATCGGAGCAGCATCCAACTGTTGTCTCAGCTGAGCAACTTCCTCACGAGCAGACATCAATTGAGTCGGCATGACGAGGAAATTCTTCAATTGCAACCAGGAAACCGACTTCATCTCTTCGGGAGGAGTCAGGCCAGCTTCCCCAAAATATTCTTCAATTGTCGATCGAAGTTGTTGTTCGAGTTTAAGAAACTCAGTGATCTTCAGAGAGAGGGAATCATCAATTCCAAGCTGATTATCCTGAATTGCGGAAGAGGCCGTCAACAGCTGTTGAGACAACTGTTGTGCAAACGCATCGAGACGCGTGTACAGAATTTCCGGCCCGCTGATCATAATTTCGTCCTCCGCCTGCCTGAAGGTGTAAATGGCAGTGCGGTTTTGTTTATTCTGCTGAAACTGCAGTCACTTGCGAGTTTCGTGATTCACTGAATCGCTTGGTTCAGTTCATTAAAAACGCCTAATCTTACTTGATCTAGACAGTTTCATCTGGGTGGCGGGGGCGCTCCGCTTTAGCGGAAGCCCCCGGAAGTTCAACGATTCGGGGGCTTCTCTTCGAGAGCGCCCCCGCCACCCTGATTAGAATGTCTTTCGTGAATGATTTGATTATTGTCAGGTGTTCCTTGTGATCTCGGCTTTATTCGCTGTGCATATTATGAATACTGTCACCTTCCACCAGATCGTGTGTTATTTCCTCTCCAGATTCAGGTGGCTTTTTTCTGGCGGGTGTCGCGGCTTCGTTAAATTCTGCACGTTCTTCCAAGGCCGAAATCAGGCGATCGAAGACAGCAATCTGGACCTGTTCGGAGTTGAACGAATTCACAACCGTCGCCATTCCGGGCAAATAGGACAACAATGTTTTATAACGTGCACTACTCATTATGAAGCTTTCTCCTTAGAGGATTGATGATTTCGGAATGAGACGCAGTCGACAGGATGAGGAATTGAGTCGACCTGAGGTCTCAATCACGATTATCTGGCTCGTCCACGTAATACAGCCAGTGTCACATTGCGACCAAATGTTTCCGAAATCAACCGTTGATTTTCCATCCAGCGATCATCCGAAAGTTCTTCCGGACGATTCACCATTTCATAAACTGCCCGATAAGGGGAATCCGACATCGTCACCAGATCGACTGCTCGTTTACGATCTTCCGACTGTCCGTTCGTCAGCGTTTCGATGACACTGGTCACCTTCTGAGACATTTCCTCAAAGGCTCCCCGGTCATTTTCATCGAACGATTTCACCAGTTGCAGCCGCTTTAATTTATCAATCGCCTGCTGGCGTATTTCGATTTGTCGACAGGCCTCGACAATCGAGGACATATCATTGGAATTCTGCTCACTGCTGGCCAGCAGGGGATGCTCCTGCAATTTGCCTGCAAGCGATTTCATCAGTTGCTGGACGTTTCCAATTTCATCAGCCACATATTGCAGTTCAATCGACTCCCCTTTCTGGAGAGAGTCAGCTGCTTTGGCCATGGTTGCCGCAAGTTCCTTCATCCGCATCTGGAGCGTTTCTGCAGATTGAGGCGTCAATTCCTGGCTGGTATTCATGTGATGTCAATCCTGGAGCATGGCTAGAAAGTGTTTCGTTAGTTTCCACATAACGGGCCGCGCATAGTCTATAAAACGAAATGTAAGAGTTATTGATGATGAAAAGATCACATCTTATTCCAATCGATTGTTCACGAGGTTTCAACGCCTTTATGACAAATCAATCAAGTTCGGACGATTTTTCAGCTCGTCGCTCTTTCCTGTCTGTCTTCCAAGACCTGAAAGTCCAGTTCAAGATATCCAGCTGGTTCGACCGATTGGAAATCTTTTCACAACCACTCCAGCGACTGACTGCAAAGTTCAGTGATTGTGACGGTTATGTCAAATAAAGTGTTTCGTCGGACACAGGGTCGTCAGGCAGAGTCCGACTCACGAACCATTTTGTTTCGAACGCTTTGGAACAGAAACATGCACTCGGTAAAACGATTCTCCCAGAACCTGATTCAGTTCCTCACGCATCGAATTTGTGACTGTCACATTCAATGTCGGTGACGACATCGTCGTGCGAGTCATGTATTCCGGATTCTGTTCGTCGGGAGTTTCCACGACGATGACAACGCTTGTGTTGCCGGGCGAGCGCTCCAGAATTCGACGGACCTGCTGCATGTCGGCTGGTGTGTGAAAGCCGTGCTGGAATTTAAGGGCCAGGTGCTGCGTGTTCTGCTTTTCGGCTGCCTCAATTGTCATCAGCTTATTGATGATGATATTCGGCTCCCGGCCACGACGATCGACCCGCCCTGCAATGATGCAGATTTCTTCGGCAACGACCATCTCCTGATACCTCGAATAATCATCCGGCCACATAATACAGCGGACGACGCCGTGAGCATCTTCGAGATCGAAATTCACATACCGGCTGTTCCCATTGCGGGATGGATTTTTTGTCGTCGCTTTTTTGATCGCCGAAATCATTCCGCCGATCAGCACTTCAGTGCCATCATCAATTTCCGCCAGATCTGACGTGTTGTGAGAGCAGAGCGGAGCCAGTTGATCGGCGAATTCTGTCAGTGGATGCGAAGTCAGATAGAATCCATAAACCTCTTTCTCGAAGTTCAGTTTCTGGCTATGCGTCCAGTCGGGAGCGTCTGGAATGCTGGCTTCCAATGCTTCTTCTTCCGCAGCAGCAGAGGCTCCTCCGCCGAACAGACTCTTTTGGCCGCGGGCCTTGTCGCGATGTTTTCGGGCAGCCATCTGCATTGCCATTTCGATGCACATCGTATGCTGCTCGCGATTTGGCCCAAAGCTGTCGAGAGCTCCACCGCGGATCAGAGTTTCGAGGACGCCTTTCGTGAGGGCTTTCGGATCAACCCGTTCGCACAGATCGAAAATGTTTTTGAACGGACCATTCGCTTCCCGTTCTTTGACGATCTCCCCGACTGCTCCTTCACCAACCCCTTTGATGGCTCCCATGCCGAAGGCGACTTTATCGCCGACGACTTTGAATTCGACGTCGGACATATTCAGATCGGGCGGCATGATTTCAATTTTCATGCGACGGCAATCGTCGGTGTGCTCAGCCATTCGCTCGGAGCTTTCCATGCCGCAGGAAAGCAACGCAGCCATGAACTCTTTGGGATAGTGGGCCTTCAGATAAGCCGTCTGATAGGCAATCGCTCCGTAGGCAGTACTGTGGGATTTGTTAAAACCGTACCCGGCGAACTTCTCAATCAGTTCCCACAGTTCCTGAGCCTGTTCTTTAGACATGTCCCGTTCCTGAGCGCCCTCAAGAAACTTTTCATGATTGACCGAAATGATTTCGAGCTTCTTCTTACTGATCGCCTTAATACAACGATACGCAGCGGAAAGTTCGATGCCTCCAACGCGGTTCAAAATCCGCATTACCTGCTCCTGATAAACCATCACGCCGTAAGTCTCGGCGAGCACTTCATCAACCAGCGGATGCACTTTCGGCACCGGCTGACGACCATGCTTCACTTCAACATACGTCATCACCATGCCCCCTTCGAGAGGGCCAGGTCGATACAGAGCTGAGGTGGCGATAATGTCGGCAAACTTATCCGGCTTCATCTTCGTGAGTAGATCCCGCATGCCTCCCGACTCAAGCTGGAAGATCCCCTTCGTCTCGCCGCGCTGTAATAAGGCAAACGTTTCCTTATCATCGAGAGGGAAATCGATCGGCCGCATGTTGAAATCGGGATAATTCATCCGCACATTGTGAACCGCTTTATCGAGAATCGACAGGTTTCGCAGGCCCAGGAAGTCCATCTTAAGCAGGCCCGCGGTTTCAACATCGGTCCACTGGGTGATGATATCCGTCTTGCCGGTGATTCGTTGCAGCGGGATATATTCATCGAGCGGCTTGTCGCCGATCACGACACCAGCCGCATGGGTTCCGACGTTACGAGCCAGGCCTTCGAGAGCGATTGCGAAGTCAATCATTTCGCGAATCATGCGATCCTGTTCATACTGTTCCCTCAGTTCAGCCGTTGAAGCGAGTGCATCCTTGAGTTTGATCCCGAGTTGTTCGGGAATCATTTTGGCGATTTCATTCACTCGATGCAGCGGCACATCCAAAGCCCGACCAACATCGCGGAGAGCCGCTTTCGCTTTCAGGGTTCCGAAAGTCCCAATCTGAGCAACGCTGTCTTCACCGTACTTTTCTTTGACAAAATCGATAACCCACTGCCGACGGTCGCGGCAGAAGTCGATATCGATATCGGGCGCTTCCGAACGGCTCGGATCGAGAAATCGTTCAAACAGCAGGTCATATTCAATCGGGCAGACATCACTCAACCCGAGTAGATAGGCAACAATCGCCCCACAAGCCGAGCCACGAGCGGTACAGGGAATGCCTTTTTCACGAGCGAAGCGGGCAAAATCCCAGACGATGAGGAAGTAGCTGCTGTAGCCCATCTTTTCGATGACGGCCAGTTCCGTTTCCAGTCGATCAAGATAGACCTGTTCGGGATTGTCGCCATACCGCCATTGAATCCCCTTCGTACAGAGTTCACGGAGGTACGTCACATCCGTTTTCCCCGGCGGTGGCTCGAAGACGGGGAAGTGGCGGGCAGTTAAATCGAGTTGAATATCGCAGCGGTCGGCAATTTCCTGGCTACGCGAAACGGCATCCGGGCAATGCGGAAACGCCTTGTACATTTCTTCGGGCGTTCGCAGATGAAACTCGCAGCTGTCGAGTTTCATACGGCGTTCGTTCTGCATTGTGGTGCGGGTATTGACACACAGCAGAATTTCGTGAGACGGCGCATCGCCCTGATTGAGATAGTGGGCATCGTTCGTGGCAACGAGCGGAAATCCAAACTGATTCGCTAGATCGATCGTGCGATCCATGCAATCCTTTTGAATCTGCACGCCGGAGTCTTGAATCTCCAGATAAACGCGGTCACCAAAAACTTTCTCGTACCAGCGAATCAACGATTCCGCCTGCTCATTATTATCCGTCAATAAGTAGTGAGATAATTCACTTGAAGCACAGCCCGACAGGCAAATGATTCCCTCGTTGTATTTTTCGAGCAGTTCCTTATCAATCCGGGGCTTGTAGTAAAACCCTTCGAGGTAGGCAGCCGAGGCAAGTTTGATCAGGTTATGAAAACCGACTTTGTTCTGAGCAAGCAAAGTCAGGTGAAAACTCGCCTCTTTCATCCGGCTGGCACTGCGGTCGGTCCGTTTCCCAGGAGCGATGTAGGCTTCGTAGCCGATGATCGGATTGACGTCTGCTCCCCGGCATTTCTGATAAAACTCAAGGGCTCCGAACAGGTTGCCGTGATCGGTAATCGCCAGCGAGTTCATCCCATTGGCTTTGACCTTTTCCAACATGGCCGGAATACGGTTGGCACCATCGAGCAGACTGTAATGACTGTGGCAGTGCAGGTGAGCAAACGGACGGGTTTCAGCAGAAAGATCGATCATTGTCATCCTCGACAAGCCATGTGGTCCATCATCAGTTCCGGGAAGTCCGGTTGAACTGAGAGAGTTTTGTGTGGAATCGAATTCTACCCGATTTGAAACTGGGTTTCCATCAGCGAAATTAGATGTGTGACAAATCTTATTCTTGAGGGTGCTATACGAAGAAAGCCGGGATGACAAATGTCATACCGGCCTTGATAAATCTCTTGATGCAGTACAGATCAGGCGCATGTTTTTCTGGGCCGTCTATGTAGAGAAATGCGACGGCATCAGGGAGAACAGTATGCTGTTAGAATTCGCCAACCACTTCGCCACCCGATTTTGAGCCGAGGGAACCCCAGACGCCGTAAGGGCTGGGTCCACCAGAGGCTTGATCGGGGGCATCGACTGGCAAACCGTTAGAGTCGATGTTTTCACTGATGAAGCGGACAGAACCATCGCCCATCAAACATTGTACACCCCCTTTATGCCAGCTGGAGGGTGAGAGGATGGAGTTGGTGGCATCGGCATTGGCGTTCGTGCCTTCTGAACAGCTGGTGGAATTCGGCGGCAGAATTGTTGTGAAACCGTTACGTTCGGCCTGACCATCCCAGAGAGATCGTCCGTGCTTGGCTTTAACACTGGCTGTGGCGACATAGCCACTTCCGTTCTGGAAGGCCAGACATTGTCTTGGGTTTTCGTTGGTACCGCTGCCCAAACCGACAGCGTTCATTGCAATCCCCTGAGTGACACGAAGTCCTGAGCTTGTGCCCAGGGCGGCATCGAATGCCAGGTGTTCGCTCATCATGATTGTGTTACTCAGTCCATCGGTCACATCCCGGAATTGAGTTTTGCTGCGGTAGCCGAACATTCCACGAACAGTTGTGGCGCTGATTGTATTGTTCGGAGAGTCGCCAATACAAAAGACATAGTTGTGTGCTTTCACATCTGTGCTTCTAGAACCGTCGGACGGGCACAGGAAGGTCGCGATGACCACGTCCCAGGCTGGCCAGCTTTCGTAGGCAGCCGGTCCATTGGGAGAGATCGGGATTGTCGCATCTCCAGCTTTAATAACGTCATACAAAGGACCCTGTTCCACATAGGGAAGCAGGGAAAAGAATGCACTCATTCGGTTGCAGTTTCCGTTATAGCGAGTCCCCAAAGTGGTCGTACCGCTCGTGCAGGCTCCAGTGCCATGTTTTCGGGGAGGCAGGACATTGAATACATCGTGGTAATTGTGGAGCGCCAGTCCCAACTGTTTGAGATTGTTTTTGCAGGCAGAGCGTCGGGCCGCTTCCCGGGCCTGCTGGACAGCTGGTAACAGCAGTGCAACAAGAATGGCAATGATTGCGATAACAACCAGCAATTCAATCAGAGTGAAAGCATTCCGGTCATTCGACCGAGGCAACGGTGTCAGCATTGTTCTCTCCTGAGGGAAGAAAAAATGAAACGATGGATTTTGAGCCCGATACATACGGACTACTGGAAGCAACTGAATAACTTAAACAGCGGTAAGCAGCAGAAATGTGTAATGACCTGCGGAGAGGCTTCAGGAAGGGACACAGATGTACTGGTCGATGCAACTATGTGGTGGCAGGTGATTGCTGTGGCAAGAGATCAAAAAGGAATTGCGAAATTTTAGAAACAGACAGATCAACAATCAAGTATCCATTTCATGGAATATGCTTCATGATCGATAAATTGTCTCTTGATCGGTATATGAATTTATTAAACACACCATTCTGAATTTAACACGGCGTTCTAAAAAAAGTCTCGTTTGAATTTCAAGAGATTCATTCATGACTATGCACACAGCATTCAAACTGAACCTAAACATATATCCATATTGTTTCATATTGTATTGGACAGACTCATTACGTGCATAATCGTTGCGAATGGAAAACCGGCCCCCTCTTTTCCAGGTTATTGCAAGTCAAATTTGACTTTCGTTGCGTGACGTGGGTAGGATAAACCGAGATTATCTTTTATGCGTCTGGACTGATCGGTCCACTTCTTATTTCTTCGGAATGATTTTTCGCAGAATCTCGAAAGAAAAGTACAACAATGATTTCAACTCTCGGTCGTATCATGGCTGTTCTGACCGCGATGTTTTCCGTGGCGTTCATGGCGTTTGCCGTCTCCCGCTGGATGACTGTTCCAGACTGGGCGAGCGAAGCACGTGATCTGGAAGGTTTTGTGCTGACCCGAACGGAAGGGGAAACCCCAAGTTGGTCGGCTTCGACACGACGAACTCAGGAATCGGTTGCAACTTCCACTAATATGGCGGAAGTGCTTGAGAAAATGTATCAGCGAGCCAAGGCCGATGTGGATCAGCAGGTTCAGGAATATGAAATGGATATTCCGGGATTAGAACAGGAACTGGCCGAATCTCGCGAAGCCATTCAAGAGGACAGTCAGGCCGTGAAAGTCCGCTCAGAGGCCCTGGTTGCCCGCCTGACAGAAATGGACGACGAAGTCAATCGGCTGACTGCGGAAATGGAGCGGGAAAAAGCAGAGGCTCAGAAAATTCAGGAAGAACGGGAACGCCGCCGGGGTGATGTTTTCCGGATTCGCGAGCAACTCGGCCAGATCGAAGCCGATTCTTTCCGGGCGAAACAACTTCAGGAACAATTGACTGATATGATTCGTCGTACAAAAGGGAGCGTCGTCAAGCTACAGTCACGAAACCGTCAGATTCAGGAATCTATCAATTAAATAACTCAGTGCCACAATAATCATTGAGAACAAAAGTCACCCGAATAGTCCGTAGGGCTGGCAAAACTGGTAACTTTTAACGGCAATGCTCCTGAAACCATTTTCAGCGGTGCAGTAAACTAGAGTTCCGTGAGAGTTTATTACGATTAGATACAACAAAGCAGTAGAAATCATCATTTGAGTCAAAATCGATTTTCCAATCACTCTTCCAAACCAGTAGGATTTGCAGGAATCGATTTAAGACCAACTGATCCCTATTCAATAAATCGTCAAGTTTCACGCTGGTTTCCAGCGAACGCGGAGTTATCGCGATGTCATTAATCGGCAAGTTTTTCGTTGTCATGCAGATTTTGCTTTCCGTAACCTTCATGGGTTTCGCGGCGACTGTGTTTACCTACCAGGCCGACTGGAAAGGGAAGGCAGAAGCTGAACAAAAAGCAAAACAGCAGGTGCAGACAGAAAAAGACAATCTGCAGGCGGAATTTGACAAATACAAAGCAGACACGACTTCGACCATCGCAGCAGCTGAAGATCGCGCAGAGCGGGCAGAATCGGCCAATTCCGCACTTCAGTTGAACCTGACCGATGCGAAAATGGAAAAAGAACGGTTGGCTAATGCTCTGCAATCGCAGACCGCTCTTGTCAAAATTGCTGAAGATGAAGCCGAAGCTCGCCGAACCGAAGCCATGGCTCAGCGGGTCGTCAATAAAGAGTTGCATGAGAAACTGACAGATCGAATCGCGAAGTCACTGGAATCAGAAGACAAGCTCTACAACTTGCGAATCGAAAAAGACAATCTCGTCAACAAGAACAAGAATCTGATCGAACAGCAGGCATTCCTGGAAAAAGTGGTTCGCAATAATAACCTCGAAACCGATCCTCGAATTTATAATGCCCAGAATGAACCCCCTCCAATCGTGAACGGGTTAGTGATCAATGCCGCTGTCGATGACCGTGGTGCAGTCGATCTGGTCGAAGTCTCCCTCGGCAGTGATGACGGACTCGTCAAAGGCCATCGCCTCGAAGTGTGGCGATCAGGTCTGCTGGAAGATGGTGGCGAAGCAAAATACCTTGGACAGATCGAACTGGTCTTTGTCGATAGCGACCATGCGGTCGGAAAAGTTGTTCAGAAAGCTAAAAACGGAATCATCAAGAGAGGCGACAATGTCACGAGCAAACTCTAATCGCGGACCGAAACCGGCTCCCCAACTCGATGTCTATGTCGCATTAATGATGATGTCGACTGGCTGCCTGATCGCAGGAATCGTCTTCCTCGTCCTGGCATTGGGACAATACACGTAATACAGATTCGGATGTCAGCATCTTGCTGATTCCGACACAAATCATAAGAGATCATCTCTCGTCTCAGTCGCTCGTTATTTCTTTTGAAATGACGAGCGGCTTTTTTTCCTAAATACCCAAAAGTAGGGTGCGTCCTGACACACTCCACTGCTATTCGTTACTCATATTACACATCCTATCCAAAGTCCGTGGCAACCTACTGGTTTTCCCTTGATTTTCCAATGGATGTTCGTCTCGATTGGATCAGTAAGGGAATTTTGCCGAAATTTAATATAGTCAAGTTCGCGATTGCGCAGCTTGAGAACTGTTTCCGGAGCATTTCGTAAACAGATCTAACAATTGATTCGCACAGGAACGGAGCCGCTTCGATGGATGAGCCAATGCCGCAAGTCCAGACACAACTTGTGATCACCCATGAGGGAGATCTTCTCGGAGAAGACAATCCGCAGAATCGTGAAATTGTCCGCCGCATCCATGCCTGCATGAATGCCTGCGAAGGGATTTCTACCGAAGAACTCGAACAGGGGATCATTCAGGATATGTGCCGCGTCATGGCTCAGGTTGTGCCGATTCTGAATAATCAAAACGAGGGAGTTAAAAAGGCCAGCTGAGTGCCTGCGACATCATTTATTGTCCTTGCGATGGGTCTAAAACCCTCGCCTTCAGGCGAAACCTTCAGGT
>DEML01000041.1:158429-165934 GCA_002359185.1 Planctomycetaceae bacterium UBA2671 | reverse complement strand
TTCAGTCCGAAGCTCACGGCCAAAAAATCTATCGGCTTCAGCCGATAGTAATTCAGCTGAGACGTGTCTGTTCGTCTTTAATAAATAGCAGGTCTTCAACCACCAACAGGTCCATGTCTGTTTTCGTAAAACACAGATAGGCATCCTCCGGCGAACAGACAATCGGTTCTCCACGCACATTGAAGCTCGTATTGATCAATACCGGGCACCCTGTCAACTGGTGAAAGGTGGAGAGCAATTTCGCGAAGCGGGGATTGTATGCTCCATCGACCGTCTGCAATCTTGCGGATTGATCGACATGCGTGATCGCCGGGAGTTGGAAGGGGTTTGCAATTGTCCCTTCTTCGTTTCCGGTTTTAATCAATCGGCTCTGAACATCAGCCACGAACTGCATGTAGGAACTGGTTTGTCCAGCTTCGAGATTAAAAAACTTGCTGGCATATTCCTGCAAGACAGCCGGGGCAAACGGACGAAAAGATTCCCGTAGCTTGATGGTTTGATTCAGACGTGATTGCATCTCTGCTCGTCTCGGATCCGCGAGAATACTTCGAGAGCCTAGTGCACGAGGGCCAAATTCCATTCGCCCCTGCATCCAGCCAACGATTTTCCCCTCAGCCAGTAATTCCGCCACCCGCTTCAACAACTCCACTTCTCCGAGTTCTGCATAGTTTGCTCCAGTCGCCTTGAGTTTCTCAGCAGCGATGTTCGTAGAAAATGATGGCCCGAGGAGACTCCCTTTCATGGAATCTGCGGAATCGGGGTTGCGAGATTGATTCATCAGCTGATGCCAGATGAATATCGCTACGCCCAATGCTCCTCCGGCATCCCCGGCTGCAGGCTGAATCCAGACATTGTCGAACGGACCCTCTCTTAAAATTCGACCATTCGCCACACAGTTCAAGGCAACTCCACCAGCCATGCAGAGATTATTCAGACCAGTCATTTTGTAAAGATGTTGAACCATATTCAGCAGGATCTCTTCAGTAACCAGTTGCACGGAAGCAGCCATGTCCCTGTAATGCTGCTTCAATTCCGATTCCGGCTGACGTCGAGTATGACCGAAGAGACGATCAAATTTGGGGGACGTCATCGTAAATCCCTGGCAATAGCGGAAGTAATCCAGATTCAGGCGAAAAGAACCATCTGGCTTGAGAGTGATGAGTTTATTGCGAATCAAATTGGCATAAACTGGTTCACCATAAGGAGCCAATCCCATTAGCTTGTACTCACCGGAGTTGACTTCGAAGCCACAATAGTAAGTGAATGCCGAATATAACATGCCCAAAGAATGAGGAAAGCGAAGTTCGTGTGTCAGTTCGATTTGATTCCCACGACCGACACCAAATGCCGCAGTCGACCACTCACCAACTCCATCCACAGTTAGAATCGCAGCTTCTTCAAATGGAGAGGGAAAGAAGGCACTGGCGGCATGAGAATGATGATGCCGCGTGAAGACGATCTGTTTTCGATAGTTTCCACCCAACTCTTTGCGGATGATGCGTGGCAGATGCAGTTTCTGCTTCAGCCAGTTTGGCATCGCCCTGGCAAAAGAACGGAAGCCTGATGGGGCATACGAAACATAAGTCTGCAGCAGGCGATCAAACTTCAAGAGCGGTTTTTCATAGAAGCCGACATAATCGATCTGAGCGTTTGTTAAACCAGCTTCCGCCAGACAGTACTCAACAGCTTGCCGCGGGAATGACGGATCGTGTTTGACACGACTGAAGCGTTCCTCCTGAGCAGCCGCTACGATTTCTCCATCAATGATCAGAACCGCTGCTGAATCGTGATAGAAACCGGAAAGGCCGAGGATTGCTGTCATTAAATCACGATCTTCTTTTCTCACCTGAAACGTTAACAAAATTGCGTTTACTGTGGACACATTAGCAGTTATTTGATGCAGGAGATTGTGTCAGTTTGCATCAATAATATGCAGGAGTGCAAAGACATTATCACCTGAAGTCTCTGACCATCTGCGAATTTTCATCAGCATATTCAAGTGTGTTGTTTCTTTGTAGCAAACAGCACACTTTGTTCATTAATGGACTATTCATAGATTAGTCTCCTGGCGATTAATTTTGACTAATTCGTTCTAATTTTTAGAAATACGCTCAAGTTCCGCATCTACAGTGGAGTTTGGCATATTGCCTGCTGGTATAAATACTGAGTCGAATTTTGACTCCCCGCCGAATATCACTGTAACAGTTCCTCGCAAATCAACATCCCTCTGAGTTTGTCAGAATTATTAGAGTTTACCTGAAGGAGAACCCATGATACGAAAACGTAACGCATTTACGTTAATTGAATTACTTGTGGTGATCGCGATCATCGCGATACTGGTTGCATTGCTTTTGCCAGCCGTACAACAGGCACGGGAAGCTGCCAGACGATCCAGCTGTAAAAATAATCTTAAGCAGATTGGTCTGGCCCTGCATAACTATCACGATGTGCACGGCTGTTTCCCAATGGCCAGTTATCGACAGCCAGCAGGTCACAGTTCGGCCTCCTGGTTTGTACGTATTCTTCCCATGCTGGAGCAGGGAGCCGCTTACGATCAATTGACTTTCAACGGCACAGACTTTGGTGGTGAATTAGGGGTCGACGAAAACTGGGATACTCTCAGCAGGTTACGAGTGTCAACAATCATCTGCCCTTCGTCGCCGATGCCTGAAACGGTCTCTAAAGATATTTCGACCAGGCCTACTAAAACGGCTTACCCAGCTGCACCGAATTCTTATGTTGTCCAAACGTCCAACTATGTCGGAATTTCTGGAGCCTTCAGTGCCATTAACCCCGCCACGGGAACCCTCAGTGGTACACCAGCCTCGTTTTACTGGACAGGATACGGTGGGATGACAGCAACCGGAATTATCGTCCCTGCTGGTCACACAGATTCCAGGGTCAGGTTCCGAAACGTGACCGATGGAACCAGTAACACAATGGCTGTCGCGGAACAGTCTGGCTATTACATCAATGGTTCAGGGATTGAAGAAGATCGTCGCTCATCCAATACCTGGGGAGGAGCATGGGGGGGCGATACAAGTGGCTGGTCTGGAAGCCCGACTGCATACTGGTCCAACGCAACAACCATTCGCTACGAAATTAATCAAGCTGATCTCCCATGGTGGGCTGTTGTTGAAGGGGCTCCAAATTCCCCACTGACCTCAGCTCATGATGGTGGTATGCAAATTGTCATGACGGATGGCTCTGTGCGATTTGTCAGTGAAAATATCAACTTCACGACGCTGGTCGCACTGTGTCATCGCAACGATAGCACCGTCCTGGGTGAACTGTAATCTTTTCTTATCGATGAGAGGCAGTCAAATAATCGTCTCTCATTTTCAAATTTATCATACCCTGTTTGAACTGAATGAAATCGATGAAACTTTCGCAAATTCATCTCCTATGTTTGATGTCCGCGCTCCTGATGATGACTGGCTGTGGTGAGACTTCGGATCAACTGCCATTGGCCAGTGTATCTGGTGTTCTCATGAAGAACGGTGCACCAGTCCCCAATGCAGAAATTCGCTTCAAGCCGAAAACCGTCAAAGCGAAAATGTCTCAGGCGACGACTGATGAAAATGGTGCGTTCGAATTGAATTACTCACAATCCGAAAAGGGAGCAGTGGTCGGCGAGCACGATGTGATGGTCACCATCTATGGAAAGCGGGGCCCCTCTGATGTCGAAGGGCAACTGGGACCACCATTGGAGCCACCTAAAGAATACGTGCTGGGAATGAAGACTGTTCCAGAAGAGGGAGCCGAAAATCTAACTTTGGAGATTCCTGCAAAATCCTGAATACAAACTGGATTGGCTGCTGTGAATTTGAAAACTCATCGTTCCGAAAGGTTCGATGAGTTTTACTATTTCAAATTACTTGAAATTCAAATCCGGTGTGCGGGGCAAATCCTGTAGATTGCTCAGCCCGAAGATATCAAGGAAGCGATCAGTCGTCCGGTATTCGATGGTTCCATCTTCCCGTTTTGTCGCTGAGACCAGTTCGCGTCGAATCAATTGCCTCAAAGAAGACATCACATTTGCGCGATCAATCGTCTCCAGATCCTCTTTGAGGAGGGGTTGCCGAAACGCAATGAAGGAAAGGACTTCTAAGGCATCAGGAGGCAATTTGACTTCGCGTGGTCCCAGACCGAAGGTAAAGTTTCGCTGGCGTTGAAACTCGGGTCGCAGCGCCATTTGATAACCCTCTTTGCCGAGGGTGATTTCATAAGGGCGTTTCTGAATCTGATAACGCTCGTTGATGGTTTCGATATGCGAACGCACGGTGTCATCATGACACTGATGACTAATAAAACCGGCCAATTTTTTGGCAGAAAGTTTTTCACCGCCAACGAAGAGTAACGCTTCGATAATCTGCTCGGCTGTCAGTTTCGGTTTACGAGAAGTTTCCGCGACTGGTTCATCTGTGGGAGCCTGTTCGACAGGTGCACTGTGATCTCCATCGAACACTCCGGCTTCGGATTCCGTCTCGAACTCAGGCAACAAATCCGGCGCAGGAGGCATCACACCCGCTTCTTCCGAAGCTCGTAGTGCCATCTGATACGCTTCTTCGATTGCCGCCTCGCTAAAAACATCTTCCTGCGAAGGGGATTCGGGTTCAATTTCCATGACATCACCTGAGTCAGCAGTCAATTCGACATTCTGTCAGCAGGAATGGTGCCGGAATTACGATTTTGCGTCAAGAGGGAAGGGGGAATGGCTAGAGTAGTTTACAGATTACTGAAGCTGCTTTTTGATGGTTTGAGCACCGTATTTCCAGGCAATCACCCACTACACATTCCCCCGGCGATCATGTCCAAAATGTCCCGCCGCCCCTGCTATGAACACAATTTCATCCTTGATCTCCTGAAAAGAACCAGGACGCATCTGACGCAGTCTGCCCAAAATGCGACAGCTTAAATGGGAAACCGCACTAATTATTTCTACTCAGACTCAAAAACAGATGTTTTTCCACCGCATTGATGGCGATGCCAATCGGACCATTCAAACGCTCCTTGTAATTGGCGATACCTCCGGGATAGCCGTTTTGGAGAGCGGAAACCATGTTGCCAATGGTGGCTTCTGCCTCTGAAGTTTGCCCCAAGGCCAACTGGCAGTAGGCGATCACATACAGATTGCCAGCATCTTCTCGAAAAGTTTGAGCGTGCTTGGCGAGGACGAGGGCATCGCTGATATAACCGGCTCGATAGCAGGCCAGCGAGAGCAGCATGGATTGATCGTAAGTGTATGCCACGGGAGGACGATACCCTACGCAGCAGAACAGACACATCGGATCCAACGACAACCCTTCGGGAGCTTCAAACAGTCCACCCGCTTCGGCTGCTGGAGGCGGAGCGGTTTCATCGTAGCCATTGTTTCCGGGGACTAATGTCGTTGAACTGGCAGGGGGTGCGTTATTGTTGGTCGCAGGAGGTGCATTCCCTTGAGTCGCAGGAGCGACAGCCGGGGAATCTTCATCCGTCGGAACCAGAACTTGAGCATTCAGGTTCGTGCTCAGCAGCAGGCAGGAACCAGCAACAGCAATCGTCAGCAGTCTCGAATTCAACATGGGGAACCTCCTCGCAAGTCTTGAGTTTGAACAGGCTGCGCAGCCCTCCTATCCTGTTTATGCTATCTGGATTTAATTGGCCGTCAACAGGAATCGGAATCTAATTTTGCACAGTCTGTTCAGTGCATGAATTCGAGTGGATACTTATGCAGAATTCCTGGCATGAAATGATATAAAATAACTCAACTTAAAATTTGAACCGCAGATGAATATAGATGAACGCGGATGTAAAATCTGCGTCCATCCGCGTTCATTCGCGGTTCTTAATTTTTAAAATGTGGACTGAACTATTGAAATTCAAGATCAGGTCTCACTCAATAATTCAGTTCCCATTCTTTACGAACTGAATACAAGCCTTTTGTGCAGACATCGTAGAGTTCGCTCAGTCGGCGTAATATCGGAGCTTCATTCTCGTAGGGATCCTGCTCAAAGGTACTGGCGATATAGTAAGAGCGTTTTCCCTGTTCGCGGTAATCGAGGAGATGATCTCGCCGGTCGAAGCCTTTGAAGATTTTGAGAGCTTCGGGATAGACTCCTGACCAGAAGAGCGTGAAATCGCCGATGTGCCGATGAATTTCTCGCTTCGGACGATCCCGGCAGTTTTCCGCTTCGATGAGCATACCAGCGATTTCTTCGAGGCGTTTTCCGGTCGGATCCCGAAATTTGAAGATGCTGTCGTTGCGAACGAAGCGAAGCATAAGTTGCGTCAGGTAATCGACGACATGCGGTTCCGCCACGCCGATTTCTGTGTAGAACGTATTCTCGATGAGCCCCGCGAAGAGATTCTTCAGCTGGTCATCACCAGATAATATTCTCACCATGGCCGCATTCCTCCGTTGGTGTCGGGTGAATGGATGGCTGGCAACCGCGGCATTCCTGCTGAGTGATCCGGTCCTGTTCGGGCAGATCCACTATAACGGCTGCAACAGTCGGTCTTAAACCGGTTCCGAACTGAGGGGGACATTTTGTGCCCCATTTCGAAATCGACTTCCAATCTATTCTAGGAGTGAGGGGTAATTCAGGTCAATTTGTATTTGATTTCAGTAGAAACGGGCTTTTCACGTGTAAAATCTTTCCCTAACATGCTCATTCTATTGTATTTCGGACAAAAATACCTGTACTGATGATGCCTGTGGGCATCGAAAATGTGATTTTCAGACAAATCAAGTGAAAGAAACCGATGACTGATCAGAAAGCTACGAACGTTACCTGGCACGACCACACTGTGACAAAAGTCGAGCGACGCAAATTGATGGGGCACAAAAGTGCCATTTTATGGTTTACCGGATTGAGTGGAGCTGGCAAAAGTACTGTCGCCAATACTGTCGATCACCTGCTGCACGAAAAGGGAATTCATACTTACGTGCTCGATGGCGACAATGTCCGCATGGGACTCAACAAAAACCTGGGCTTCTCTGCAGAAGACCGCACCGAAAACATTCGTCGTATTGGCGAAGTGGCCAAGCTCTTCAGTGATGCCGGCATCTTCGTGCTGACGGCGTTCATTTCTCCTTACCGTGTTGACCGCGACCGTGTTCGCGAAATCATGGGTGAAGGCGAATTCATTGAAGTCTATGTGAATGCTTCCTTGGCAACCTGTGAAGATCGTGACCCGAAAGGTCTGTATAAGAAGGCCCGCGCTGGCGAAATCAAAGGGTTTACGGGAATCGATGATCCTTACGAAGAACCAGCCAAGGCTGAGCTGATCCTCGATGCCGATACGAAAAGCATCGACGAACTGGCTCAGGAAGTTGTCGCCTACCTCGACTCCAACGGCTACCTCTCTGCATAATTGAAGCGATTCAAAGTAGAGAGACTGAAAAACAAAACCCTGCCTTGAACGAGGCGGGGTTTTTTATTTGAAGATTGAATTCCAACATTGAATCGAGATAGTATTAAGGAGACCGAATCAACGTAGGGTGGCGGGGGCGCTCCGCT
>DEML01000041.1:129533-158343 GCA_002359185.1 Planctomycetaceae bacterium UBA2671 | reverse complement strand
CTTTAGCGGAAGCCCCCGAAAGTATTATCTTGGAGAGCGCCCCAGCCATCCTCACTTATATTGATTATAATATTGAAACACTCCCATGGCCGATCGCCGCGACAATTCTTCGACAATTTATGCACCCGAGATGCGGGTGACGCAATACGATCGTGTCAGCTCCATTTTGATCGCTGGCGTAATTGGTCTGATCGTCTGTGTCTCTGCTTTGACGGCGACCTGGTTATTCAATCGCCCTGCCAAGACTTCTGAACCGATTCCTGTCGAACTGATCGAATTTCCGGGAGGAGTTGAAGACGGAGCCGTCGATGAAACTTTGCTGGTCGAATCTCCTGAGGATCCTGTACCCGATGCGTCTCTTGAAGATGTGCAGCAGGAAGAAGTGGAAGTCGAGGAGATTTTTGAAAGCGTGACGGAACTGGCAGACGTCTCCGCCGAACAGATGCTGCGACAATATGAAACCGATGCCCAGTCGAGTGGGAATGTTGGCAGCAGGGAAGGTTCGGGGCGACGAGCCTTGGGAGCAGATGGCGGTCAATCCGGTTTACCTCGCGAGCAACGCTGGTATATTCAGTTTGCCAGTCAGAAAGATCTTGAAGTCTATGCTCAACAGTTGGAGTTCTTCGGCATTGAACTCGGAACGATTCAGGCCGATGGAACTTTGGTGTATCTTTCAAACCTGACACAGAACCCGCCTGCGATTCGCAAAACGACATCGGGTAAAAATGAATCCCGCATGTATATGACCTGGCAGGGCGGGCAATTGAAGGCGGCTGATCAGGATTTGTTTCGTCGAGCGGGTATCGATGTCTCCACTTCCCGGGTGTTGCATTTTTACCCGCCGCGAACCGAGGCGATGCTCGCTCAGCTCGAACACGATTATGCGAATCGCGTTGCGAAGGATATTCGCCGAACGTATTTTGTGGTTGAGAGCACCCGTGAAGGGTATGAATTTCGTGTGAGTCGGCAGTCTTATTTTCGTTAATGAAGATACCTTGGGTGGCCCCGAAAGATTCTTTCGGGGCGGCGCAGCCGTGCGCTGTTTGTGTTTACTCGATCCATTTAATGGGAACACCGACTGATCTGTGTTGTTCATACCAGCGGGCAGAGCTCCATTTCCAGTCGACAGCCCGGTCGACAAGTCCTGCCCTCACAGGATTGAGATGGAGATAGTTCAGTTTTTCACTCAGCTTTTGCTGCTCTGAAACCTCAAACGAAAAGTATTTTGGTGTCCAGATGCCTTCACTCAGATCGAAGCTCATCGAATAGTTCTGACGATTCTCTTCCCACCATTTGCGAATGGCATGACTGGAAAGCCGTTTCCATGTTTGCATAAATCGACTTATCTGACCCGTCTCAGGAAACCAGACGAGCAAATGCATATGATCTGGCATCACAACAAAACCAACACAAGTTGCCGACTGTCTGCTTAACTGCTGGTTGAGTTTTCCCAGTAAAATCCGTTTTGGCGGGTCGGGCTGAAGTAAGTTGCGGCGACGATGACACGAAAATGTGACAAAGTGACAGTAAAGTTGATCCTGATATTGTCGTCTGCTATCTGACATCAATGAATTATTTCTAATAACACCTCAAGATACTACTGCGCACGGCTGCGCCGCCCCGAAAGAATCTTTCGGGGCCACCCGGCGTTCGCTGATTAGTGGAAGAGTGAAGCGACAATATGATAATCAAGCCCGGCTAATCCTGCTCATAGACCTCATAGAAAATTCGAACCCCAGATTCAAACTTATTCCACCAGCGATCACACCAGCGACCGACGGTTTCCGGGGAAGAAGCTTTTTTAACAGCTCGATGCTGAAGTGCTCTCTGGCAAGCTTCGAGAGTTTCTCCGTACACGACATATTGATCGTCAGTCAATTCCGCGATCGCCCAATGTTCGTCACGTTCTTTGACGAACTGCTTATCAGGCCACAAGTCACTAAACCAGCATTTATAAATGGCGGCACCATCTTCTGTGAAGCTAATCACCCCCTCAAGGCCTTTAGAATCATCGTCTCTTTCATAGGTGCCAATCAAACCGTCAACAATTTCATACCCCTCTCTGTTTAAGTGTTGGGTCATCCTGTCCACAAATGCAACATCGAGAAATTGTAACCAGCCTTTTGTAAAAACACGTTCAATGGATCTTTTAACTTGATCGGGATACTGGTGTTGAGAATTCCCAAAGGATCTTTCTGATAAAAATTCAAGGGACGTTCCTTGTCCATGGCTATACCAGATTGAATCAAAGATCGTTAAGTCCCAAGGATTTAATCCTAACTTTTCTGCACTGGATTTCCAGTGCCGTTTGACATCATCTTCCTGCCATTCATATGTCCAAAGTATTTCCCATTCATCCCAGGTTTCGAGTGTCATATTTTGGAAGAGCTAAATTTTAGGCCAATGTATTTGTACATTCTGCGTGCAATATGGTCCGCACAGCGGACCCTACAGTTTTCATGCAGGTTGTTTCACGATGTTAATATCCCGCGTTGGATACGGAATGGTGAAGCCGCGGTCGTCGAAGCCGTTTTTGATTTCTTCGGTGAGGGACCAGCGGACATCCCAGTACTCGGCTGTTTTTACCCAGGGGCGAACAATCAGATTGACGCCGTTATCAGCTAACTGATCGACGGCGACCAGCGGAGCCGGTTCGTCGAGAATGCGCGGTTCTGCAGCGAGGACTTCTTCGAGGAATTCTTTGACCTCCCGCAGGTTATCGCCGTAGCCACACATGATGACCAGATCGATCCGCCGCAGTTCATGAGCGGCGTAGTTGGTGATGATGCCGCTGGTTATCGAACTGTTGGGAACGATGATCCGTTTGTTGTCGCCGGTTCGCATGACGGTGTTAAAGATTTGAATTTCTTCAACGATCCCGGCTGTGCCGCCGGCTTCGATGTAATTGCCGACCCGGAACGGATGGAACAGAATCAGCATGACGCCGGAGGCGAAGTTAGAAAGCGAATCCTGCAATGCCAGACCCACTGCCAGACCAGCAGCTGCGACGACAGCCGCGAAAGAGGTGGTATCGACACCGAGCCGATCGAGTACGGCCATGATGACGAAGAGCATCAACGCCCAGTAGATAATACTCTTCGCGAAATTCACGAGCGTGGCATCGACACGTCCACGACGCATCGTGCTGGCAGAAAGAGAAGTCAACCAACCGGCCACCATTCGGCCAACAATAAAGATCGCGGCTGCAGCCAGGAGATTCAGCAATAAAATGGGACCATATTCCAGGGCATACCCCTGGAGTTGAAGAATCCAGACACCGGCCTGATCCAAAGAGAGTTCAGCAGGATTGCCCTCGGAAGTCGTTACGGGAAGCGGATCTGTCTGAAAGGCCAGCGTCAGTAGATGTCTCAGCATGGTGTCTCTTTCTTGTTGTGAATTGGTTGATTATTAGTAGTAGTCGGTTGGGTTACGCATTCTGTTATCCCAACCTGCGGCATCATAGCTTGCAGTCATTTTAGCTGTTAAGATCAGTGTTCAACAATTTCAACATCCATTT
The DNA here is from genome assembly GCA_002359185.1 of Planctomycetaceae bacterium UBA2671. Taxonomy (GTDB): domain Bacteria; phylum Planctomycetota; class Planctomycetia; order Planctomycetales; family Planctomycetaceae; genus Rubinisphaera. The sequence goes on along the minus strand of DEML01000041.1, from coordinate 154,826 downwards.
GGGATTTATCGGAGAGAATTCACATGCGTTTACGAACTGTTACTCCCTGTTTGATTCTGCTTGCAGTCCTCTGCAGTGGACTGTTCCATTCAGCAACTGTTTTTGCAGCCGATCAACCCAATGTGGTGATTGTGATGGCCGATGATCTCGGCTATGGAGATCTTGGTTGCTTTGGTCAGGAGAAAATCAAAACTCCGCACCTCGATCAGATGGCAGCAGAAGGAATGAAATTCACAAACTTTTACGCCGGGGCAACCGTCTGCGCTCCTTCCCGATGTGTTCTCATGACCGGTTTGCACACAGGTCATTGCGAAGTTCGTGGAAACTCAGCATCTGATGTTCAACGCCTGCGGGATGAGGATGTCACGATTGCTGAAGTACTGAACGACTCTGGCTATCGCACTGCTCTGATCGGGAAATGGGGGCTCGGCGAGCCGGGTGGTGGCGAAGCTGGCTTCCCGAACAAACAGGGGTTCGATTACAGCTTCGGCTATCTCTCTCAGCATCATGCTCACAATTACTATCCGGAAATTCTCTGGCGAAACGGCGAGAAAGTTCAGTTGAGAAATGTCGTCAACAAAGTCAAAACCGGCGAATGGGGTTCAGCGGGCTGGGCCACAAAACGGGTCGATTATTCCCATGACCTGTTCATGGAAGAGACTCGTAGATTCATTGCCGATCAGAAATCGGGTAAGCCCTTTTTTCTGTATCTGGCACTGACTATCCCCCACGCAAACAACGAAGGAACCCGCGGCACCGGCAACGGACAGGAAGTTCCCGACTACGGTATCTATGCGGATAAGGACTGGAGTGATCCCGACAAAGGCCAGGCCGCGATGATTACCCGTATGGACAAAGGTGTCGGCGAGTTGTTCGAGCAACTCAAATCTCAGGGACTCGATGATGAAACCCTCGTCATCTTCACTTCCGATAATGGTCACCACAAGGAAGGGGGCAATAACCCGGAAACATTTGATCCCAATGGCCCCCTCCGAGGAATGAAACGCGATCTTTATGAGGGAGGCATCCGCGTTCCGACAATCGCCCGCTGGCCAGGGAAGATCGCCCCGGGTAGCGAGACAGATCACATCGCTTACTTCGGCGATTTCTTTGCCACGGCCTGTGATCTGGCCGATGCAAAAACACCGGAAAATCTCGACAGCATTTCCTTCGTCCCTGTTATGACTGGCCATCCGGATCAGCAGGCAAAACACGACTATCTTTACTGGGAGTTCTACGAAAGAGAATCGAAGCAGGCGGTTCGCAAAGAAAACTGGAAAGCGATTCGCATCCCCATGTTTGACGGCAAAGTTGAACTGTACGATCTCTCCAAAGATCTCGGCGAAGAAAAAGACATCGCCAGCGGGCATCCCGAAATCGTCGAACAAATGACGAAACTGATGGACGAAGCCCACGTTTCACACCCCAACTGGAAAACACGCGGGAAGAATTAAATTCAGTCAGTTTGACAATGCTCACACCAACATCCGTTGGGTGCCATGCTTGAGCATGATTCGATGTTATTCGCAGAATCCACAAATTCATAGAACAACAGTGTTTTCTCCTGAAACAAACAAAGACTAACAACCGACAATCCTCATGAGGATAAACTGACATTTAAAAATTCTCTGTGTCCTCTGTGCCTCTGTGGTTTCAACAAAAATCATTCACGATTTCCATTTTCAAATCGAGCAGCTGTGAAAAGTCATCTTTTTGTCACGACATTCCTGATCCTCATGGGCCTGATATCAGGCACCTTCCTGATTCTGTATCTTACGGGATCACTCGGCCTCTCTGGAAATCAAATCCTCTTCACATTCACCTATGTCGATGGCGACTTCGGGATCGACACCGAGACTCACCTGATCTACATGCCTGTAACGACATGTCTATTGACTTTATTCGTACTTAGCATGATTTCTTCCGCTTTAATCTGCTTCACTTTGGGATCCATGAAATCATTATCAAAGTGACTTTCCAATCGACAGGAAATAAATATACAATTTCATGTAGATTTATTTGCCATCCGATTTTTTGATCCTGATGAAATCAGCTGCAATTCGAGGTTGCCAGTTTTAAGTGGCCGAGTTCTCAGTTATCATTTCCAGCGTTTGATGATGGGATGAATAATCAGGTCACGGTAGCTGAACAATTGAGGAATGAAGTGACGGGAAACGGGCCAGAAGGGAGTTCAAAATCAGGGCAGCCCTCCATTGTGATTGTGGGGGCGGGTGTCAGTGGCATCTGCATGGCGATTCAGCTGAAGCGGGCAGGTTATCGGTCCGTCACCATCCTTGAAAAATCGAACGATTTCGGCGGAACCTGGCTGGAAAACAGTTATCCCGGCTGCGGTTGCGATGTCCCGGCCATGCTGTACTCGTTCTCGTTTGCTCTCAAATCCAACTGGTCCCGCCTGTATGCTCTGCAGCCCGAGTTACTTGAGTATTTCAAAGAGACCGCTCATCGATTTGATCTTTCCTCGATCACCCGATTTGGCGAAACGGTCCAGGAAGCTCGATTTGATGAAACGTCTGGACTATGGAACATTGAGCTTGAATCGGGCGAAACTCTCACTGCAAATATCTTCATCAGTAGTGTCGGCCAGCTGAACCGGCCCAGTATTCCCAATCTGCCGGGAGCCGATCAGTTTGAAGGCCCCCAATTTCACTCCGCTCGATGGAACCACGAATTTGATTTTCAGGACAAGAAAGTCGCGGTGATCGGGAACGGAGCCTCAGCCATTCAGCTGATTCCCGAAATCTCGAAAGTGACAAAGCAAACCTACATCTTTCAGCGATCTGCCAATTACATCGCCCCTAGAAACGATCACACCTACTCGGGACTAAAAACCGCCTGCTTCCGCTGGATCCCCGGCTATGCCCGGCTGTATCGATCCTGGCTTTTCTGGCGACATGAATACCGAATCAAACTGTACCGACGAAACAGTGTTCTGAATAAGAATTTTCGACACTGGCTGCTCAAGAAAATGCGGGAGCGAACGCCCAAAAAACTGTGGCGAACAGTCATCCCCAAATACCCGGCTGGCTGTAAACGAGTCTTACTTTCCGATGATTATCTGCAATGCCTGGGACGGGAAAATGTCGAAGTCGTCGATCAAGGCGTGACATCACTGACCGCAGATGGCGTTATCGCCGGTGAGGAACAATATCCCGTCGATGCAGTTGTCTATGCAACCGGATTCAAATCGACCGAGTTTCTCTCGCCGATGAAAGTGATTGGTCGAAACGATCTGGATATCAATACCGCCTGGCAAGCCCGACCCAAAACCTGGTACGGCGTGATGGTTCACGGCTTCCCTAACTTCTTCATGCTTTACGGACCCAATACCAACCTGGGACATAATTCCATCATCTTCATGATCGAATGTCAGGTCAAACTGATCATGAACAGCCTCAAACTGATGCAGAAAAAGCAAGCCGGTACGATTGAGGTGACGGAATCAGCCGTCGATCAGTTCGATCAGAAACTGCAGTCTGACCTCGGCAAGCTGGTCTGGAACGAAGATTGCGGCAACTGGTACACTAATCAAACCGGCAACATCGTCAACAACTGGTCCGGTGCACCGATCCGCTACTGGTGGGAAACGAGGTCGGTCAAACATAATGCCTTTGAACTGAAGTGAAGCTGTAGCTGTAGGGTCCGCTGTGCGGACCAATTCTCTTGAGCTTGCAACATGTCATGAATTCATCGAGACCACAACCTGGTCCGCACAGCGGACCCTACAAGTTAATCTGATCAACTCGTAGGTTTCAGTCATCTCTCGACAGTTGTGAGAATTGCGACGGGTGGCAGGGTCAGAAGCGCCAGCGAATGGCCCTGGTTACGACTGGTGGCTGGGGTCGAACCGGAGTGACGAAGCCCTGTAGGTCAGGCAGTGCCTGACCTACACCTTCTTGGAAATCCAACAGACTTGTGTATAAAGGCCAGGAGCCCCCAGGCTTCATCAACATTCTGGGGGCTTCGCTACGCTACGACCCCAGCCACCCCGCTGAAGCGAAGAACCGCAGATAAACGCGGATTAATGCAGAGATTTTCTATCCGACTTCATTTACAGGTCAATTTGAATGAGTGATTAACTTGGATTCAGGATAGCCCGGATAGCTCCGCTGTCCGGGTGGACGAAGTCCACAAGAGGCCTTACGTTTGAGGATTGAATTTCTCACAGGCTTCTTACGGCTGTGCCGCCCAGAAAGAATCTTTCGGGGCTATCCTGAAAACAACGTTTTGCCACGAAAATCCTTGAAGAATCAACTAAAAAGAGTCGCAAAAAAAGGGATGCCCGTGATGAGCATCCCTTTTTTGAATTCATTTCCAAGTACAAGCTGGATTATTTTTCAGCAACCTGAATTGGCATTGGTGGAACGAGTTCGTTCAATTGAGCAGGTGTATATCGCGCGACAGTTGGAATGCTGTAGCGAGCGTTTCGGGCAACTCGAGTTGGAGCTTTCGTCACAGACCAGCTGATTTGAGAGTCATCCACTGCAACTGGTGCAGGGATGAGGTCCAATCGTGGAGCCCGGAATTCTTCCAGTTGAGTCGGTTCTGGGTTAACCTGTTCCACAGGAACCATTGGGGCTGAAGGAACTTTCAATGCGTCCCGGCTGCTGTTGAAGTTGAACGGAGGAGCGTTGTTGTCCTCAGTTTTCTTTTCCCGCTCCGGCATTTCAAACCCACTATCGTTATTGGAAGGTTCGTAGTTCGGATTGCTGTTCGAATTGTTATTCGTATTTTCGCCAGCATTGGGATTCACAGTTGGCTCAGTCGACTTGAAGGTCGTAGTTGGAGTCGGTGAGTTATTGTTGGTCGGATTTGTGGTTGTGCCCGCAGCAGGTGTCAGGCCTGTGCCGCAATCGCCACTGGCACAGTTGTTACAGCAATTGGTGGCACAGCCGTAGCCGCAGGTGTTGCAACCATTATTGCATGAGTTGCATGTACCGCAGTTATTACAGCCATATGCGGAATAACCAGCCGTGTATGGAGCATAACCTGCATAGTAGGGCGTATAGCTGGTTGTGTAACCATAATTTGTTGTGTAAGGGGCGTAACCTGCGGAGTAATAATTCGCAGTCGTGCCACAGCAGGCGTTCCCGCCATAGCTGGCACCGTAATTAGCTCCGTACCCGTATGTGGGACGGGCGGCGAAGGTCGAACCGACAGGTCCGAAAATCGCGTTGTAGGTCCAGGGAATGATCCCCGCTTCTGCTGTTGCGGTCGTGGTTACAGCCAGAAGTCCGCAAACTCCCAGCATCATCAATCGGTTCATGCTCTTAGTCATGGGTTCCTCTCAGTCGTGAAGAATTCTCAGGTGTGGATCACTTTCCTCATGAAAGAGCCTGATGAAACCCGGTTTCATCATTTACTCATTTTCAGGATTTCCCGAAACTTGATACAAATCGGGAAATCTGAGCTGTTTCAGCCTCTTGCCGGAACAATTAAAATTGCATTCGTTCTAAACGGTATTTTCTCTATTCGTTGTACACCTTCCAAATTGGAAAAGTCAATCATTAACTATGGACTTGCCCAAAACTGTCTCTGAAATCGAAAAAATGTTCCGGTTATATAAACCGGAGAACCGGCCCATTGCTGGCAAATTGCAGCGATTGACGGGAGGTTTCAGTGGAGCAGATGTCTACTCATTTGAGGCGTTGTCCGGAAAATATGCCCTGCGTGTCTGGCCTGCTAACTTCACCAGTCCTGATCGAATTCAGGAACTGGGTCTGTTGGCAGAGTTTTTAAATCACAATGTTTCAATTCCCGTGGCTGGTCCCCTGCGAAATTTGCAGGATCAATTCTCGTTCGGTTGGAATACTAGGCTGGCTCATATCGAGCCTTTTTTAAATGGGCAGCCGATCGACTCCGAATCCCCTCCTCGAACTCAGATGACTTCCGCCATGAAATTCCTGGCAGAGTGTCATCATGCATGTGCAAACTACATGCCGACGGTCATTTCGCAACCGCGAATTCTGCAGGCGGGCTGGGGGTATTCAGAGTCTCTGCAATATCGTTTGAGACTGTTGAATAAGCAGGATGACGAGTTGAAAGGCTCATTTCGGTCTCACCCAAACAGGTTGATAATCGATGAAAATTTTCAGCAACTGATCGATCAGCTGTCACTGCAATTGCAACTTTGGAAGCCAGTTGTTTTGCAAAATTTACAAATGCAGGCTCAGCAGTTACGTCCGGTATTACCGGTTTTTCGGGATGTGTGGCGCGAGCATCTGCTGTTGGTAGATGGGCAAGTCAGCGGTCTCATCGACATCAATGCATCATCTTCTGACAGTGTCGCCTGCGACCTGACGCGATACCTGGGAAGCGTATTGGGCAATGACAGCGAAGGCTGGCAAGCGGCATTGGAGGCATATCAAACCGTGCGACCACTACAACCTGTCGAATGGGACAGCCTGCTCACATTCGATTTGAGTAATCTGCTGCTGAGCAGCACAGGCTGCCTGGAACGTTACTTGAGCGCAACAGAAGAATCAGTCAGAACATCTTTGCTGGCACGCCTGCAATGTTACGTGCATCGATTGAAGACATACCATCAGCTTCAATTGTGAGCTGGTTTTTTGATGTTAGGACTTATAGAAGTGTGGATGGGACACTGTCCCCTCGCTGACGCTTTTTGAAGTTGCACGTTCCGCCGTGAAATGAATTAAAACCTGATCAACACGAGTGTGCCTCGGCTCTGTGAGCCGTGTTTTTCAGCGTTTTTACTACCTGAGCGTTGGTAGTAAATAAGATCACACAATGCACGGCTCACAGAGCCGTAGCACGATCGATTAACGCATTTTTCCAGTTTTTAAATTACAACTGAAGTTTGTAAAACTGCAGTCAGATGTTAAGTCCAGATCTGTAAAATAGGCCTCCTGATTTTTTATTTTGCCACAGAGATCACCGAGTTCTCAGAGGGTAAACATGAGACATCTCTGAAAATCTCTGAGAACTCGGTGCTCTCTGTGCTCTGTGGCTTAAATTTATACTGTTCCACCACTTAGACCATTTTCAAATGGTTTCTGCAGTCGCATGAACATAAACTAACCTAAAACGCTGTATTTGCTCCTGCCGAACGCTGAAGGGAATTTTTGAATATGCACTTAGAACTTTAGCCCATGTTTGTCATATTCGATTCTGTGAAAGCGAAGGTATTCGATCAGTGCTGAAAAAGCAGTTGACTGATTCACTGTAATCTGTGCTGATCCGTGTCCATCCGTGGTTCTTTAAGTATTTTGTGATCTACAAAACTTCAGTTACAGTTTTAAAGGTGTGCAACTTCAAAACATACGCCTCGGGTTAAGATGATTCGCAAAATGTAAAGACCTACGTAACGAGAAGAAATGTCGCTCAAATTGCTTAAAAAAAGCTGGCAGATTGATCTTGGTAAAAATTGCAAGGCGTGATTATAATCCCGGGGCGTTCAATGAAACGCATGCAATCGCCGGTTGGAATTGACGAATGAAACCGACGGCTGTATCCCATGGAGGGGGAATTAATCATACGGAGCAGGGGTTTGTCGTGAGATCTCCGGATCCTTACTGAGCTTCTGTTTTGAACAAGCAGGGAGGCTATCGCTTGAATACACTCATCATCTTCGGTGTCGACACAGTTGCGGGTTCCAATCTGGCACAATCATTCAGCAGTTCTCATCAGGTGATTGGGATCTGTGAACGAAATGCTCCAGAAATTTCGAACTGCGAAATTCTCTCAGGCGGAGCGGTCACAAAACAGATCGGAAAATTGCTCGATGATTTAAAGCCGGAACGCTTCATCGATGCTTCCAGTGCCGGAGATTCCGCCTGGAATCCTCAAGCCACTATCGGTTCTGAAGAACAATGTCAGACCTCAGCCGAACTGGCCAATGCCTGTGCCGAACGGAAAATCCCGTTTACGCTGATCAGTAGTGATGCGGTTCTGACAGGTCCGTGGATGTTCCATGAAGAAACCTCCGAAGAGCATAGCACTTCAATTATTGGGCAACGATTACTGAAACTCGAACAGCTGGTTCAATCAGTCTCTTCAGAATCGTTGATTGTTCGTACTCATCTGTTCGGCTGGAATCATTCTTCGGAAAGCATGGGCTGGATTGAAGAAATGCTCGAAGGGATGCTGCGAGGTAAAGTGAACGCACAATGGTCACAACCTGGCTATGCGACACCGATTATCGTATCCGAATTTGCAACGATTCTGAGCCGGGCTTTTGAAGAAAATCTGACCGGTCTCTATCACATCGCAGGCGCAGAACGCGTCAACCGAATTCAATTCGCTCGCCGCCTGGCTCAGCAGTTTGAAATTAGCTGGTATGGTTCCGGTGCAAATACAACTCATTATACCGAAGCGGAGCGACTCAGTTTTGGCTGCGGCGAATCTTCTTTGCAAACGCTGGCGATTCGTCGTGAATTGTGCGTGGCGATGCCAACACTAGCCGAGTCGACTCTGGCACTCTGTAAGCAGAGTCAGGCCGTTTTATTCCCAGTCAGTCAGGAGCAACCCATCAGTCGAGCGGCTTGATGGAATTTCAAATTTATTGTGCAAAGAAATAGCCAGCCGGATTGAGAATTCCACTGGCTATTTTAATTTTTGACTATTGATTGTGTGCGGCTCGAAGTTCAAGAATTTCCGGGCATTGGACATGCGTCCAAATTGCCGAGTCAGTAGACCGGTTGGCATGATCGGTTTTGTATTTGATCATCGTGACTTCATTCCCAGTTTCGTTGTAATGAACTTCATCCATAAAACTCCGCATTAACAGGACACCCCGACCGTGAGATCTCCCTAAATTGATTTCTTCGCGGGGGTCGGGCAAGGAAGAGGTATCGAAGCCGGGGCCTTGATCGCGAATGCGGATTTTTGCCAGAGCGTTTGTCACTGTAATGCGAATTTCAACGCGACGTTCATTGAACTGCGGAGAGTTGCATCGCTCGTTCAGCAATTGAGTGTAGGCCTCGTCATCGACACCACGAAGTTCGGAACTGACTTCAAGATTCCCATGGCAGATCGCATTCACCAGCGCTTCTTCGAGAGCCAGCAACACCCGCATCTGTTCCCGGTTTGAGCAGATATTGAAGATCTTGAGTAACTGGGCAACGTAATTATTGATCTTCATGATCAAGTGTCGTTCATTAGGAATCGAAAACTTGGAAGTCTGCTCTTTCAGTAAATTGCTCGAGAGGGAATTCGGTTCGGGATTGGGAGCGGAATTCAGGATCGATTGAATTCGAGTCGGAAATTCATCGTGAACCAACTCTTTATTTACATGTCCAATCACTCCTCGATCAAAAGCCTTCAAAACGGCATGATCGATTCCCATCGCGCTGGTGACAAGTACTGGAATATCAGGATATCGCTGGTTTAAATGATCCAGAATGTCGCATCCAGAAGTATTTAATAGTGTAACGTCGATCACAATCAGTTTATAAGAAGCCAGACGCAGCAGGCGAATCGCATGTTCGGTATCTTCGACAGCATCCATTTTCAGACTGGAAAACTCTGTTTTCAATACGATGGAGGCCAACTGTCGAAACGATTTCGATTCGTCGATCAGCATGATATGCATAAGTTATCCAATTCATGACCGGGTCTGATCTGGGACACAATTTCACAACCTACTGCAGTATGTAGTTGACAGTAGCGGCTTTTTTAGGGTTTGAAGCCTATTTTCCAGGCATCCACCCACTACACTTTCGTGAAAACGACTATCATATTTTACCACAAATGATCGCGAGGGCGTTCAATTAACTGATTTTGTGTATTGCACCCGCAGTAATTCCTGCAGTTTGCAGATTATTGAGCGGCTATTGATGGTTTGGGCCTTCTATTTCCAGTTCTTTACCTGCTTCAGATTCGTGGAAACGGCAATAAATAATAGCGGTGCTCTGAAAAACTCTGATAATTTAACCAAAACAATTCAATGATTGTGAGAAGAGTTTATTAAGTTTTTGAGGGGTCTGCGCAAACTCTTTCGATATTTTAAGGATACGCATTTTGTACAGGTCTACCAGGACCATTGCTTCAGGTCCTGATGATTGACGATCACATCCGTCGGCCATTCTCCGCGATACAATTTCAGAAGGGTCTCGGCTGACATCGACAATGTGCCCTCTTCAGCTTGTTCATCCAGACCAGCCAGATGTCCACTCAGCAGGATTCGATCGATTTGTAGTAAGGGGCTATTGATGGGTAAAGGTTCCTGTTCAAAAACATCCAGAGCAGCCCCACGAAGATGACCGCTCGTTATTGCTTCGCATAACGCAGCTTCATCAATTAACGAACCCCGAGCAGTATTGATGAGAATTGCACCCGCTTTCATCAGCGAAAGCGTTTCCCGATTGATGAAATGGTGGGTCTGCTGACCAGCCGGCAAGTGCAGGGAGACAAATTCGGAACGCGAGAGAAGCTCATATACCGGGACGGATTGAATCTTATGATGGTTAATATATTCCTGGTCGATTTGCGGATCGTGAGCGATGACTTGCATACCAAGTCCGATCGCCCGCTCAGCGACTGCTTTGCCAATTCGCCCCAGCCCCATCAATCCGAGTGTGCTCCCCATCACGCGAGGTGTGTTGAAGCGTTTCCATTTGCCGGCTCGAACAAAACGATCACGATCAGGAAACCCTCGTGCGACTGCCATCAACATCGCGATCGTATGTTCGGCAACCGCATGATGATTGACACCCGGGGTGATGGCGACTGCGATTTTTAATTCGTTACAGGTGGTGAGATCAATCGCATCGAAACCGACTCCAGTGCGGGCAATGACGCGCAGTTGGGGCAGTGCGGCCAGGACATGAGCCGGGTAAGGTTCTGAGCCGGCAATGACGGCTACACACTCGGCAAGTTCTTCAATCAGTTCGGAAGGATTTCGATAATTTCGTTCTCGATTTCCCGGTAAAACCGTAAAGCCATTTTCTGACAGCATCTGAAAATGAGGTCCGGAATCTCCAGCCAGAGAAGTACAGCGAACTTTCATGAAAACTGAACTTTGCGACAAGAGTCAGTCGAAATCTCGATCGGGAGACCATCTCCTGATGATTTAAGAAATCATAGTCAGAAGAATGGCAATTGTCTTTCATCAATCCCGATTAACTGATGGGAGGCGTGATCACATCGACCTGTCCCGTGCTGACATCATACATGGCTCCCACAATCGCGATTTCTCGATTGATTTCCATGTTGCGCAAGACCTTACTTTGTTCGCGGATTTTATCGACCGTGTGTTGTACATTCATGCGGGCAACATCATCAACAATTTCGTTTTTCTGTTCCGCTTGTGTCTTGCTGACCCGTTCAATGATCGAATCGTCAATCGAGTGATCGACTTCATCGACGATGCTGTCAATATGCTCACATCCAGTGGCTTCAGTCGCATTTTGGTGACTGCAAGCCAGATCGACAGCAGCGGTGACTGCTCCACAACGGGTATGTCCCACAACCAGAAGCAACTTCGAACCAGCCTGGGAACAGCCATATTCCATACTGCCCAGGACCTGAGGACTGGTCACATTCCCGGCGACACGCACACTGAAGATATCTCCGAGGCCCATATCAAAAATCAATTCCGCAGGAGTTCGGGAATCAATACAACTCAGAACGACCGCAATCGGAAATTGGCCACCTGCAGTTGACGAAACCTGGCGGCCCAGATTTCGTGAAATCTGCCGACCCGATTGAAAGCGTTCATTACCATCGAGCATGAGTTGAAGAGCTTGGGAAGGAGTCATCTTCTCCTGAACATCCCGATTCGAATAGTCGACATACTGGACCTTATCTTCAAACTCATAGTCATCTTTAAAGCCAACCAGGCTGACCGAAATACCGCGAGCAGGAGCAGTCACTTCATCGAAGTCACGAATCAGATGACGAACATCGGGATCGATGTAATCCGTCTGGCTGGCGTCGATGAGAACATGTTCGCCATCCTGAATTTCATCGAAGACCCGATTCAGCGCTCCCCGATTTAGAAACGTGACCTGATTCGCCAGTTGAATTCTCAATACATTTCCACTGACATGCTTTTCCATGATGCGGCGAATCGGTCGATGCAAACTGTTTTTCAGAATGAACGCAATGCTGACCCCCAGCCCGATGAGAATACCAATCAACAAGTCCGTTAAAACAATAGCTGAAGTTGTCACGATAAATGGGATGAATTCATTCCAGCCACCTCGCCACATCTCTTTAAACAGATGCGGACTGGCCAGCTTGACACCTGTCAAAATCAGGATGGCGGCCAGGCACGAAAGCGGAATCTGATTCAAAATCTGAGGCAGCATCGAGACGCAAAACAATAAAAGAAACCCGTGAAAGATAGCAGCAGCTTTTGTGCGTCCACCGGAGTTGATGTTTACAGAACTGCGGATGATGACAGAGGTAACTGGAATTGCCCCAATCAGTCCCCCCACCATATTCCCGGCTCCCTGCGCAACCAGTTCTCGGTTCGGGGGCGAAGTTCTTTGTTGAGGATCGAGCTTATCGACCGCTTCCAGATTCAATAATGTTTCCAGTGAGGCGACCAGAGCAACTGTGATTGCCCCTGTATAAACAATGGGATTTGCCAGCTGAGAAAAATCAGCCATGGTCATAAAGCCCGTGAACTCGGAAATACTTCCCGCGATTGGCAATTGCACCAGATGGGACGAGCCAATTTGCCAGTTTGTTCCAGGCATAAATTGATCGTAAGCAAATTTCACCCCGGTCCCGAACAATACAGCAATCAGCGGGCCTGGAATGTTCAACTTTTTAAAGAACGAAATCCGGCCATAGATAACCAGCAGGACCAGGGATGCAATGCCAATGACCGAAGCTCCCCAATGCAGATCACCAGTCATGGCCAGGAGTTCGGAAAAGGTATTTTCGTGGTCAGGTTGTTGAAACGACATCTCGCCTTCAGGGTCAGTATCATGACCGAAAAGGTGAGGAATCTGCTTGAGGATCAGAATAATACCAATGGCACTGAGCAGACCTTTAATAACACTGGTCGGAAAAAACTCTGCGATAGAACCGCCTTGCAGGAGTCCTATGACGACCTGGATCACGCCTGCTAAAAAGACGACAAGCAGAAAGCTTTCGAAGTTCCCATCCAGCAATGCAATCTGGGCGGCAACGACAGCAGTCAGACCGGCAGCTGGTCCACTGACACTCGTATGGGAGCCACTCAGGAATCCGACAATAATTCCTCCGATAATTCCCGCAAGAATCCCTGACATCAGAGGAGCATTAGAGGCTAGCGCAACCCCCAGGCAAAGAGGTAAGGCTACGAGAAATACAACTAATCCAGAGACAAGATCTTTGAAAAGAGTTGTTGTTTTTGATTCAGTTTCCATTACCAGGCACTTTCTAGGTGAGTGTTGAGCTTGGAAGGAAACATATAAGTTTTTTGTAACCGAATAACAAGGGGGTTGTGCAATGAATTGCGTAGAACGACTCGACATGTGCAATAATTTGCACTATTTGGTGTAGATTTCTCTCCAAGTGGCGACCCGGATTGTGTATGCATTATTTTAAAGTATACATGAGTATACTTTCTGGGTCACCACTTGATCGAGAAGAAATTGCAAAATTAGTGCGATTTCATTTTTGTATTGCCGCAGTCGTTCATTCCCATTACCACTCGCACTGAATTCTCTGAGTTCTCCCTTGGTGAATTTTGCGGGCCACTTAATTCACACTGATGCAATCCTCTGGCTTGAATGCCGGGAGTTACTCAATGATCTCTTTCTGTTCAAGGCGACAATTCATGGCGCAGGTCGTCTGTGCGCTTACAATTCCTGCGGTTTCTGGATGTGGGACACTTCTCTATCCAGAACGGCGAGGTCAGACTGGCGGACAGATCGATTGGAAAGTTGTCGCCTTGGATGGTCTCGGTTTACTACTGTTCTTCATTCCGGGTGTCATTGCGTTTGCCGTCGATATTACAACGGGAGCCATTTATCTCCCGCCGCACGAATATCGCGGACAATCTCATGCGAAAATGCAGGAGGGATATGTCGCGATCCAATTACCACAAGGCGAATTAAGCAACGAGAAAATCGCGACTGTTATTCAGGAAAATACAGGCAAGCAGATTTCACTGGACGAAAACCAATACAAAACCGCACGACTTCCAAGCCTGAAAGTCTTTCAGAAAGAGCAGCAGCGGTTTGAGCAGGAATACTCCGCTGCACGTTAAAAACCAGTGACTGGAGATAAATCCAAGCCGACTAAATCAAACCGTTTTCGTTCGGTGAATCGGGATCGACAGCCTGAGTCATATCCCACAATTCAACGATTTGCTGGTTTTCAAAGCGGAAGATGTGAACAGCGACAACGCCATCATGCTCTGCATCGAGTTTGATCAAAGAATGCACGACAACAAGGTCGTTTTCGGTAATCGTCCGTTTGATGTCGAGGATCTTATTCGGGAACTGTTCATGATTCTCAATCATGGCTTCCAGCAACGATTCACGATCTCCAGGGTAATAGACGTTGTGGTGAATAAAAAGATCACTCACATACTCTCTATAAGCTTGCTGAATATCACCTGCAGTGACCATTTGCATGAATGACGTTGCTGTTTGTGTATTGCCCATAATGATTCCTGTAGTAATTTCAATCAGTGCGTTCGTTCTGTATAGAGTGAGGAGTGTTACGTTATCTATCGGGAACAGCAGTCGCAATTACGAATTTTTTCCTCTGAAACTATTGTCGTCCTGGAGATCTCAGGAACTGAATCGACTTGCGTTTGAACTGACAGATCATTGCATAAGTCAGATGAAGTTGCGATTGCGATAAACACCAATCGGTTATCCATGTTTGGAGAAATCGCCTCCTTTCCTGTCGTAACGATTTGGAAAGTTCGACTTCGTGGAGTAGGATAGTTTCGTAGTCTGGCGGAAATGCGAGCTTCGTGTGGGATGGGTATATCCCTCTGTGTGTTCATTTCCGGGACAAATTCGAAGTTATGCTTAACGGATGGAACAGATATGCGACGTAGTTCGATTTTATGGCTGGTAACGGCTCTGGCACTTCCCGCTTTTTCCGTCATCGGCCAGCCGGTGAATGATGCGAAGACTCAGGAAGCCACAACCCAGCCTCCGAAACAGGCCGCAGTTCCAACGGATTTGAGTTGGATGCCGAAAGTGGAAACCGGGGCTCTTCGATTCCTGAAAGATCACCCCGAAGCCGATGGTCGTGGCACAATAGTCGCTATTTTCGATACGGGTGTCGATCCCGGAGCAGTCGGATTGCAGACCACACCTGATGGTCGCCCCAAAGTCATCGACATGATCGACGGCACCGGTAGTGGCGATGTGAGCATGAACGATCCCACAAAAGCCGAAAATAATGAACTGACTGGCCTGAGCGGACGTAAACTGAAGCTCTCTGCGGATTGGAAAAACCCATCTGGCGAGTTCCGACTTGGCATGAAATCCGGCTACGAACTGCTTCCCCCTGAACTTGTGACCGTCATTAAAGCAGAACGAGAAAAGGCATTCAAAGAGGAGCAGCAACTGCATCGAGCGAAACTCTCCCACAAACTGGCCAACTGGAAAGCCGAGCATCCCAAGCCGAAAGAGGAAGAGAAAAAAGAACAGGCGGAGCTGGAAGCTCAGGTCAAACTGATCGATGAATTGCTAAAAGACTATTCCGACCCCGGCCCGATTTACGACTGCGTCGTATTTCACGATGGCGAACATCATCGGGCGGTCATCGATACCGACGAAGATGGCGATCTGGCTGAAGAAGACGTCTTAACGAATTTCCGTATTGAACGAAAATATGACACCTTCGCCGATCCGATCAACATGAACTTCGGCGTCAACATTTACGACGATGGTAAACTGGTTTCCATTGTCTGCGATACTGGAGCACATGGAACACATGTCGCGGGAATTGTCGCGGCCTACTATCCCGAACATCCCGAATGGAATGGCGTCGCACCGGGAGCACAAATTGTTTCCGTGAAAATTGGCGATACCCGTCTCGATGGCATGGAAAATGGCCCCGGACTTGTTCGAGGTTTGAAAGCCGTTCTCGAAAACAAGTGTGATCTCATCAATATGAGTTACGGCGAGCCTTCTCAAACTCCAAACGTAGGTCGCGTAGCCGAGTTGTATGCCGAAGTCGTAACCGATCACGATGTGATCTTCGTCTCCAGTGCTGGCAATGCCGGTCCTGCGTTGAGCACAGTCGGAGCTCCCGGCGGAACAACCTCCGTTATACTGGGAGTTGGAGCCTACATTTCTCCTGAGATGATGAAATCGGAATACTCACTCCGCGATGACCTGCCCGGCTTGCCTTACACTTGGACATCACGAGGACCAACGACCGATGGCGATATGGGGGTCGACATTTTCGCACCTGGGGGAGCGATCGCACCTGTCCCGCAATGGACTCGACAGGCCAATCAACAGATGAACGGCACCTCCATGGCCTCGCCGAATGCCTGCGGAAATATCGCTCTGTTACTCTCTGCTGCTAAGCAGAATAAACTGACATACAATCCGTTCTCTGTTCGCAAAGCGATTCAGAATACTGCAGAAGTCGTACCCGATGCCGAAGTTTTCGCGGCTGGCCCAGGACTGTTGCAGGTCGATAAAGCCTGGTCGTATCTGGAAAACCATGCGAAGGAATCGAGTCAGCTTCTCAACTTTGAAGTCTCCGTTCCCGCGATGAATAATGCTCGGGGAATCTATTTGAGAGATCCTCATCAGACATTAGCCGCCGCTGCTCATCGGGTGTATGTCAGTCCTAAGTTCCCCGAAGGTACGCCAATTGAAAATCGGCTTGATGTCAATCTGTTCTGCAATCTGAAAGCGACTGCCGACTTCGTGAAAGTCGGAAAACTGCTGCATTTGAATCATGGTGGAAACCGACTCGATGTCGAAGTCGATCCGACAGAACTCGAAACCGGCGTCCACTTTGCGGAGGTCGTCGCTTACGAAGCCAAAAGCGACGAATCGAACATCCTGTTCCGGATTCCGATCACGGTTGTGATTCCGGTTCGGGATGCGGAACTGACTAAGAGTCATTACAAACTGGAATACGAGAACGATTTCGTTCCCGGTCAACTCCAGCGACACTTCCTGGATGTGCCCTCAGGAGCAACCTGGTGTGAATTGACAATGTCTCTGGTCGATACGACAGAGCCGAAATTCTTCCGTCTGCATACAATGCAACTTGTCGATGGGGAAGACTTCGAACATGTTGAAGCCGGCAGCTACTATCAGATCACTCCTCAAGTGGAAACGACCAGCGCGTTCCGGGTTGTGCCGGGGCGAACGTTGGAAATCGTGCTGGGACAATACTGGTCGATTCTCGGAGAGAGTCGCCTGAAATACAGCGTACAGTTCCACGGCGGCGAACCGGACGATGCGTCTTTGACGCTCGCTTATGGACAAGGACCATCAGCCGTCACGATTACGAATCAACTGCAGCCGGAGAAGATTTCACCGTCTGCTAAGCTGACCAAATGGAATAAAGTCCTGCTGCCGGAATCTCACGAGATTGAAGCGTTGACTCTGGATCGAGATGTTCTTCCTGATGGAAGTGCCGTCTACGAGTTGACTCTGTCCTATGAGTTGAAACTGGATAAGAAAACGTCGGTCACGCCGCATATCTTCGCCTGGGAGAATCGTCTTTATGATTCTGAAGTGGGACCGTTTATCTATCACGTTCTCGATTCCAATAAGCAACGCATTACTACAAACGATATGTTTGCCGATGCCGTCAGCCTGGAAAAGGGAACTTACAAAATTGAAGTCGTCACTCAGCATCACGACTACGACACGCTCGACGGTTTTAAAAAATTGCCTTTGACGATTGAGCAGTCACTGTCGTCACCGATTTCACTGGATTTCTGGTCGTCTCATGCCGCTGCTGCCAATGAAACATCTGGTGGCACTTCTGGGATTTTGAGTGGCGATGATTCTTTAACTGTGTATGTTGATGAGCCCAAAGCAAGTTCATTGCCGAAGGGAATTTCTGCAGGCGACTATCTGGTCGGTTCAGTGACTTATTCCGAAGACGATGATGCCGCGACGGATTATGAAGTTCGCTACTACTATACGGCTTCAGAAAGCTCTGATTCAGAGTCCTCCAAATCTGAGGATAAGAAGTCTCTCGAAGAACAGGTCCGCGAATTGCAGATGACCTATCTCAAAACGCTCGATCCCACCAGCGAAGAATATACGAAGCTGAAAGAATCGTTGATGGCGGGCGACGACAGTGCTCGTAAACTCTTGAAGATCGAGCTGGAATTGCTCGATTCGGATAACAAACGGAAAGAACGACTCGAAAAAGTGATCGAGGCGGCTGACAAATTGATCGCGACTTACGATCAGAATCAGATTGCTGCTCAATTGAGCCGACGAGCACCGGAAGGGGATGAGGAGGCTAAGAAAGCCAGAAAAAAGGCGGAAACCGAGAAGGCCGAGTTGGTCGATGCCCTTTATCGCAAGGCGCGTGCGATTGCTTATCGCGAGTTGCCCGATGTTGTCGAAAAATCGCCCATCGAAGATCAGGCTGCTCAGGTCAAAGCCTTCGCAGACTCTTTGGCGGCTTTGGAATCCTGGGTCAATTTGAGCGAGAAGGATTACTTCCTGTTAACCGTGCGTCGCGAACGCCGTGCTGGTCGTTACGCTTCTGCGATCCTGCTGCTCGATAAGCAAATCGATGCCTCTGCTCCATTCCTCTACTACAAAAAACGACTCGACATGCTCGGCCAACTGGAATGGGAAGCCTGGCAACAATGGCAGCAAAAACAGATGCTGCTGAAATTCCCGGAGAAGCATCCTCCGTATAAATAAGCAATTTTTTTGTGAACCTGATAACTCGCATGCCCTCTTCATTGAAGGCATGCGAGTTTTTTTATAGATGCTCTTTTCAAATAAATACAAGCACGACGCGCAAGCGAGTGTGTCAAATATGGTTAGACTCACTCGCTTGCGCGTCGTGCTTGTAAATTATCATTTCTATGAAATCTCTAATTTCACAACAGATGAACACGAAACCTCAACCGGTGGTGACAGCATAAAGCTGGTCTGCAATAATCCCCTCTGCATAATCTGATACTCTTTTAGACTTGAAGCTGAACCATGCTTGATCTGCAATATTTGTGTGACAATCTCGAAGCGGTTCGTGAGAACTGCGAAAATCGTGGCGTGAAAATTAATCTGGATGACTTGGTCGCCTTGCGCGATCAGCGTCGCGAATTGATTATGAAGGGAGATCAACTCCGCTCTGAACAGAAAGAGACTTCAGGAAAAATCCCCAAAGCTTCCGCTGAGGATAAGCCAGCTTTAATCGCTCGTGGTAAAGAATTACGAGCTGAAGTCGCAGAGATTGAACAGCAGCAGAAAGAGGTCGATCTGAAACTGCGGGAAGTGCAGAATCAGATTCCGAATATGACTCATCCCGATTCTCCGGTCGGGCGGTCTGAAGAGGATTCCGTAACGGTCCGCGAAGTCGGGGAAAAGCCGAGTTTCGATTTCAAACCGAAGGATCATGTCGATATCGCGGAAAGTCTCGATCTGATTGACCTCGAAGCGGGCAGCAAAGTCGCTGGTCATGGCTTCTACTTCCTGAAGAACGAAGCGGTTCTGCTGGAACTGGCGCTGGTGCAGTTTGCCATTGAAAAATTGCGAGCCGAGGGTTTCACGGTGATGACGACCCCCGATCTGGCACGCGATGACATACTCGAAGGGATTGGCTTCAATCCCCGTGGAGAAGAATCGCAGATTTACTCCGTCGAAAATACCGATTTGAATCTGGTGGGAACGGCTGAAATTACGCTGGGGGGGATGAAGAAAGATGAAGTCATCGACCTCGAAAATCTGCCGATTAAAGTCGCCGGGATCTCTCACTGTTTCCGCACAGAAGCAGGTGCTCACGGTCGGGCGACACGCGGGATTTATCGAGTCCATCAGTTTACAAAAGTGGAAATCTTTGGATTCACCGCTCCCGATCTCGAATTGTCGAATGAATTTCATCAGATGATTTTGCGAATCGAAGAAGAGTTCTTTCAGGCATTGAACATTCCCTATCGTGTTCTTGATATTGCCACCGGAGACATGGGTGGTCCCGCTTATCGCAAGTACGACCTTGAAGCCTGGATGCCTGGTCGCGGTGAAAACGGCGAGTATGGAGAAGTGACCAGTTGCTCAAACTGCACGGACTATCAGTCACGCAGGCTGAACATCCGCTGTAAACAACCGGGGACCAAGGGAACGCAATTTGTCCACACTCTGAACGGAACGGCAGTAGCGGTCACTCGTGCATTAATCGCTTTGCTGGAAAATAATCAGCAAGCCGATGGAAGTGTAAAGATTCCCGAAGTTCTGCAGAAATGGGTCGGAATCGATTTGATCAAACCGGGTTCATAACAATGATCAAATATAACGAGACAAAACTCCCATTATCAGGTTGATATTAAACTGTTACAATTCAGGTAAACTTCAACATGATTTTTGCAGGAGAAGATCATACGCATATGGACAATGCATCCATATTCGCTTATGATTAATTAAGATTGCTTTAGCGCTCATGTTCTCTCCTGCTTGCATTTCTGCATTCGTCACAGAAAGTCCACAGCAATGGACCAATGAGTACCCTTTCAGGGTTTAGTTTGGGGAGTCTTTTCACGGTAACGCACTCCGTTGTCGTGCTTTACTTAAGACTCAACTCCAAATTAAACCAGTAACTGAATAATGTGTTTTCTCTGGAGGTTTAATGGCACCGGGCACTACAGAAGAGACGAAATCAGCTGCATTAAATCTGATTCGTCAACGTCAGTTTGAAGAAGCACTCGTTCTCCTGGAATCGATTGGCAGTGGAAACCCGTCTGAAATTTCGGATCTCTATGAGATGCAGGCGATGTGCTATTTCCGCACGAAACAGTACGAGCAGGCTTGTGTCTGTTATCAGCAACTGGCAGAGGAACATCCGCAGAGCGCAACCCCGCTTACCAATCTGGGTGCTGTTTACAACCGGATGAAAAAATATCCGGAAGCCGTCCGATCACTACGCATGGCGATTCAACGCGATAAGCATAACTTCGATGCCTACTACAACCTTGGTATCGCTCACCGGAATTCCGGTCATCCCGAACTGGCGATTCCCGCCTACAAAGAAGCGATCAAACTTAATCCTCAATTCGACCAGGCTCATTTGAATCTGGCGAATGCGTATCTGGATGTGAACAATAATCGTCTGGCAGTCATTCATTATCAGACGGCTTTGAACATAAATCCCGAATTGGAAGCGGCGACTCGAGGTTTGAAGAAAGCACAGGACCGAGAAATACAAGCCGCAAAGAATACGAATCCCTTCGGTCGACTGGTCGATGTAACTCAATTAGCCCACAAAAAATCGGCTTCGGCAATTAAGACTCTGAATATCGTTGAACGGGAAAAGGATCGTCAGGAAGTTCAACGAATGGCCAAAGCGATCCGTAATGCCGCCCGGCACGTCTCCGAGGAAATTCGAGACAAGATGGAGCCCACATTACTGGCATTGACGCGGTCACTGATTGACGGCGAAAATCATCCGGAAATGATTTCTCAATATCACGCACAATTTCAGGCAGCGATTCCTAAATTTGAAGAAGGCCGAAGGTATATCAAACGGAGTGTGCTCGAACTGCGTGGCCACGAGGAAATGATGAACACGCCAGATCTTGATATTAAGTGACGTAAGTCAGAGCAGTAGGGTGCGTCCTGACGCACCGTAGTGGAGTCTCGATAATAACCTATTCATAAAGATCGAGCCGGGAAGGTTTCGTATCTGGAGAGAAACTCTATGAGGAAGCCATGTCGGCAGCATGGTGCGTCAGGGCGCACCCTACTCCTAATGGCGAAGCCAATGGCACGAATACACATACTGACGAAGGAATCGTCTTAATTCAAAGCGGATGGATCCGATGCGATATCAATTAGCCATACAATCAATAAAGGCACGAGCAACTCTTCTTTTGCTCCTGCTGTTTTCTCTCAATCATTCCATAGCGGTCGCTCAAGAGGCAATTGTCGGGCCACCGATTACTCCTCAGGAATTGATCCTTCTCGATGATGCAACTTTGCATGATGTTGCAATTGTGGGAAAGGAAATCGGATATGCGGTCGGGAATCGTGGCTGCATTCGCAAAACGACCGATGGCGGTCAGACCTGGAAATTCCTGCCGACTCCGGTTGCCTGCAACTGGGAATCGGTTGTCTTTCTGACGGACAAAATTGGCTGGGTTGCAGGAGGCGTGGTGGCCGTCGATGGACGAACCACTCAAGGCTGCATTCTCGCCACCCGCGATGGCGGAGCCACCTGGCAGATTCAGGCGCCTGTTGGATTGGGGTATCTCAAACATCTGCAGTTTTTCGATTTGAACAAAGGGGTCGTTTGCGGCGAATCGACCTCGAATAATCCTTCGGGCATCTGGCAGACTGCCGATGGTGGAAAATCCTGGACGGGAGTCGTGCATCCTCAGCAGTATCGCTGGTTAGGCGGACACTTTGCCGAGCCGAACAGCGGCGTACTGGTTGGCGAAAACGGTCAGGTTGCCCTAATGGGTGGGAATCGATTATTCGTCGATCCAAGTTTGAATCTGGGATCGAAATCGGTAGCGGACGTCACCATTGATGACAACGCGAAAGGCTGGCTTGTTGGCGATGGCGGACTCATTCGTTATTCGCCCGGCGGAGCCTCCTGGCAGGATCCTGCGACAGAAATTCCGGAATCACTGCGACGCGTTTTTGATTTTCGCACAGTCGCCTCACGGGGAGAACGCGTCTGGATCGCTGGACATCCCGGTTCCTCAATCCTCCTTTCCGAAGATGCCGGTCAAAGCTGGAATGTCGCCATCAATCCAAGCTCTGCTCCACTCAATGCGATCACGTTTGTTGATGACGATACGGGATACGCAGTCGGAGAACTTGGAACAATCGTCAAAACCACAGATGGTGGTCGCAGTTGGAATCTCTCTGCGGGCGGCATTCGTCGACTGGCATTATTGCAATATTCTGCTGTGCCGGAAGAAGTTTCGCTCTCTTTGACTGCTCGATATTCGGGGCATCATGGATACCGCACAGGTGTGATCGCCATGTGCAAAACGGAAGGGGCAGAAATTGGAGAATACGTGTCTGCACCACTTCGACTGGAAGCCGCTCAACAACATGCAGGTGGAAATATTTCAAGTATACGCTGGACGTTGCCGCTCGACCTGCCTGAAATCCGCGAACATCAACCCGAGTTGATTACCCGTTGGAATCGCGCGACCGATGGACAACTTTCTGAGTACGTCCTGACACATATGGTGCGGGATATCCGGACCTATCGACCAACGGTTCTCGTCATCGATAGCCCGGAATCTCACGATCATGCCGGACTATTGATTCAACAGGCGGTCGAAAATGCCGTCCGCTTGGCAGCCGATGTGACGGCGATGCCTGATTTGCAGTCTCAAACCATGCTGGCTCCCTGGAAAGTCTCCCGGCTTGTGCTGCGAAATCGAGCCGGCCAAGGGGGTGATCTCGTTCTCGATAACAACGATTATCTCACAGGCTTACAACAATCGGTTCGCTCAGCGGCCAGTCCCTCATATCGATTGATCCAGCCAGGTCTGGTAACAGGGCCTCTCTTTGAAAGTTACTCGATTTCGAAACAGACGCCCATCCCACAGAACTTGCGTCTGAATGATTTCTTTACAGGGATTGTGCTGGGACCGGGCAGTGATGCGCGACGCGCCATGATCACACTCGAAGGTGACGATGCGAAAGGTGAAGTGATTGCACGTCGTCAGCGAAATCAGGCTGCGTTTCTGAAACGGGACATGCACAATGAAATGAAAGCCGGGCAGACAATTGCTCAACTCAACGACTTCATTGCCGGGATGACGCCTCAGCAGGCAACGGTTCAGTTATATGAAGTTGCCAATGAATACCGGAAAAATCATGACTGGGATTTCTTTGAATCGGTATTGATGAAAATCGTGGAAGATTTTCCCGCTCAGCCACTGGCGGCGACAGCGGCTGTCGATCTGATTCAACTATGGGGTTCGCAGGAAATGAGAGCGCTGCGTCTGGAAGGGCGTCAGGCCACAAAAGTCCGCCAGCAGGTCGATCAGAACAAACTTCGAAATGATCTCAATAACATCCGCCCAGCCTCCGGTGAATTTGCCGAGGAATCCCCCTCACCCATTGTTCCTGCTTTTATCGAGACGGAAGCGGATGCTGCGATCAGTCCCGGGAGTCAGAACGATCAATCGAACTGGAACACCACCTGGACCCAGCGTGCGATCTCTCTGTATCAGTTTCTGCAGAAAAATCATCCCAATACCGCCAGCACCGCAGAAGTTCAGTTCCCGATTGCGAGCCTGCTGCGAGCTCAGGGAGCGACGCGACCAGCCAATGAACTTTACGGCAATTATCTGGTTGGAGATGATTTGGGCGAGAATCAGATTCGCAATCCCCGGCTCGCGATTGCCGAACTGGAATTCTGGCTGCAAAGTCAGTCTGGTTTTGCTCCCGGAAACTTTTCGATATGCCACTTCACCGAAGCCGCCCCCCGGCTCGATGCCGAGTTAACAGAAGACTGCTGGAAAACCGCAGCTGAACTTCGGCTCACTTCGACACTGGGAAATCCACAGGTGATGAATGCTACTTCTGAAGAGACTCCGATCGTCCTCTGCAGTTTTGATGATACCTACTTTTATATCGCAGCCAGTTGTCCACGCCGTGAAGGACTACCCGAAAATCTGCCAACAAAAGGGGAACGTCATTACGATGCCGACCTGAGCGGATACGATCGACTGCAGTTCGCCATCGATGTCGATCGCGATTACTTTTCCTCCTGCGTCTTCGAAGTCGATCAACGCGGGTTGACTCACGATCATTGTGGAGATGACCCAACCTGGAATCCCGAATGGTATGTCGCCTGCGATGGAGATCAGAGTCACTGGCGGGTAGAAATCGCGATTCCACGCAGCCAACTCGAAACGTCAGGTCCATCTGAACAGGATCCAGTCTGGTCGGTCGCAATCACCAGAATTCTGCCCGCTCAAGGGATTCAAAGCTGGAGCGGACAAAAGCAGGAAGAACTGCAACTCGGCTCTTATGGCTGGCTTCAACTGAAGAAGTAAACCGCTTGTGTTTTCAGATTTCGTAGGGTCCGCTGTGCGGACCGATTATAGATGTATTCTTTAAAAAGCGGAATTTGAATTCCTCGCGGATTCCGGTCCGCACAGCGGACCCTACTGTACTGAAGAAGTAAACGGAGTGCGAAAAAATTATACAAGCACGAAGCCCAAGCGAG
>DEML01000041.1:108838-129363 GCA_002359185.1 Planctomycetaceae bacterium UBA2671 | reverse complement strand
CTCGCTTGGGCTTCGTGCTTGTAAATGATCAGCTCAAACTGTCACCCTTGGTGACGCGAAGAACTTCATCTACGCTGGTCACTCCTTTGGTGACGAGATCCCAGCCGCATTGACGGAGAGTGGACATTCCCTCTTTGATGGCATGCGAGCGGATAACTCCGGCTGAGGCACGGTTGATCGTCAATTCACGAATCGTGTTATCGTTCTGCATCAGCTCATAAATGCCGATTCGTCCGCTGTATCCAATTTCTGAACATTCGCGGCAGCCAACAGCTTGAAAAAGTTCGCGAGGAATGTTACTGCGGAAATCCAGTGGAAGTTCTTCTGCATGGGGAACATGCGGGACTTTGCAATGTGGACAGAGCCGGCGAATCAAGCGTTGTGCGAGTACCCCTTCAACGGTACTTGCGACCAGATACGGTTCCACTCCCATATCAATCAGTCGCGTCATCGCACTCGGGGCATCGTTTGTATGCAGTGTGCTGAAGACAAGGTGACCCGTTAATGAAGCTTGAATGGCAGAGATGGCGGTTTCGCCATCGCGGACTTCCCCAATCAGAATCACATCGGGATCGTGACGCAGAATACTGCGAAGACCGGCTGCGAATGTCAGGCCGATTTTCGAGTGCACCTGGATCTGACTGATACCCGAAGAATGATATTCCACCGGATCTTCGACCGTGATGATTTTCGTCTCGGGCGATTTGATTTCATTCAACGCACTGTAAAGCGTTGTCGATTTTCCGCTCCCCGTTGGACCGGTCACCAGGATGATACCGTGGGGGAGGCGGATCAATTGATTGAACGGCTTACGGATCTCTGCTGGCATTCCAACGTGTTCGAGATCGAACACCATGCGATCTTTATCGAGCAGTCGCAGCACGATGCCTTCGCCGTGGATCATCGGAATGATTGATACACGCACATCAATTTCACGCCCGGCAACTCGCAATTTGATGCGACCATCCTGAGGCAGCCGCTTTTCGGCTATGTTGAGTCGGGACATGATTTTCATGCGGGTGACAATCGCCCCGGCAAACCGATTGATCTCCGGGGGAACCGCCTGTATTCGCAGCATACCGTCGACTCGGAAGCGGATGACGAGCCCTTTTTCATGAGGCTCGATATGCACATCGCTCGCCTTCTGATTGACCGCTTCAACGAGCAGTTCATTGACGAGCCGAATAACAGAAGGTGCCTGGGCAGATTCAGCCAACTCTCCCTGTTCGTGATCGAGCCCTTCGAGCGGATCGAAATCGTCTTCATCGCTTTGAATGCGAACCAGTTCATTGATGGTGTCTCCGCCTACTCCAAGAAGTTCGCGAATTTTCTCGGCGATTTCACGACGTCTGGCAAGCACGGGAATGAGTGGAATTCCGCTTTGCGTACTTAGTTCATCGACCAGTTCGAGGTGAGCAGGATCACCGACGGCGACCTGAGCATGTCCATTGATTCGAGCATACGGCAGCAATTCATGACGGAAAATTGTTTTCGTCGGAAAGCGGGCGAGCAGTTCGCGATCGATTTCCTGATTCCGCAAATTGACGACATCCAGCCCGAATTCTTCACCAATCGCTGCCAGCCATTGGTCTTCGTTGAGAAGTCCCGACTCAATCGCCACTTCATCCGCCCGCATTCCATCAGCTTCCACCAGCGATTGCAACTGTTCCCAGTTTTCAGGAGTTAAAATTCGCTGGAGAAGTGGTTCGAGATTCATGGTGGAGTCGTTCAGAGAATTTGCGTGACAGGTTTGCAGACGTTAAGTGTGATTATGATATTTATTTCATTTTAAATGGGATCTTGGGCACGCGTTGAACAAGAAATGTTTTACAACAAAAGTGCCACGGCTCTGTGAGCCGTGCATTGTGCGGACTTGTTCCACTCACTCACATTGTTGTAACAACCCCAAGAAACACGGCTCACAGAGCCGTGGCACACACAATTTTACCAAAATCAGACAGGCAGGATGCCTGTCGTACGGAGTCTATCATCGGCCTCTTCCACGATCTCCGCCATCACGGCTGCCACCAAAGGGAGATCCTCCACCAAATGGCGAACCTCCGCCTCCTTCAGAGCGACGTCTCATCATGTCTTCGAAAAAGCGTCGACGAGAATCGTCGCTGCTGCTTGATGAACGATCACTTCCGCCATCACGGGAACTGGATGAAGAATTTGAACTGCTGTTATTGCTGCTGTTATTGGAGTTACTGGTTGAGGATGAAACTCGCCCCGATGAACTTGTCGAGAAGGTGACTTTGGGGATAAGTGTTCCCAATGTTCTTTGAACATCGGACGCATTGGCGTAATCGAGATTCACAACCCGTACTGTTCGCTTGGCTTCGCGGGCGGCTTCATCCAGAGACTGGACCAGTTCTTCAACCTGACGAAACAGAGTTTCATTGCAGGAGACGATAATCTGACTTGTGTTGGAATCAACACCGAGAGTCAGTTCCCCGGCGACCAGGCTTGTTCCGCCTTCGTCCCCGCCACCCGGACCGCGTCGATTCTGGGTTTGCTGGGGGAGCAAATCGACGAATACTTCTTTCAACACTCCGGCTACATCTTCCACGCTCGCATACTTCACTGGAATACTTCGGGCAATACGATCTCGAAACGACTCAGGCAGTTCGGAACTGTCGAGTACTCGCAGCACATCTTCAATTTCCCGAACCCGATCAGCAGGTCCAGAAATATAGAGAGCGTTACTGCGGGTTTCTGGAATGATTCGAATGCTTTCAGCAGTGACCGGTTGAACGGCTGCTTGTGTCGTTAAACGAGATCCGAATGAGGAAGTCGTTGTGCTGGAAGTTGTGCCTGAAACATCGATATCGGGAAACAACTGACGCAGCATTTCAGCAGTCGCAGTCGCTTCGGAAGCTCGCAGATAATAAATCGTCCATTTCGTTTTGGACGCATATTGCTGCAGGATTTTCGTGATCATTGATTGCAGAGCATTCAACTCAGTTTCATTCTGACCAGAGATAATCAACTGGTCGCCAATGATCGTCAGCGAGATGCCTGTTTCCTCTTCAGGTGATGACTTCTTTTCCTCTGACTTTGGTTCTTCTGCTTTTTCTTCAGTTTGAAAAACGACCGCAATGGTCATGAGTGACGTGTTGGAATCATATTGAACCGAATCGTTTTCCTCTGACTGAGACTTTGGTTCTGTCGTCTCTTCACGAACCGGGTCCCGGTCTTCAGGACGGACTACGCGTAAAGGGGATCGACCAGAGGATTTCCACATCTGCTGCAGCATCGGCAGCAAATCGGCTGGGTCCTGACCACCAAGTGGAATCTGACGGACAGGTCCGGAATTTACTCCAAAGATTTCCTGCTGATTACCTGCAGCCTGAGACATCTGCAGAATCAATGTTTTAACCTGCAGCAAGTGATCAGAATTGCCGCGAACAATCAAATTCTGCCCATATAGATCGGGCTGAATAATTGGTGGTTCGGATTCGTTGGCAAATAAGTTGGAAAGTGTCAGCAAAGCCCAGTCGGGATCAAGCCGAAACAGCGGCACAATACCAACATCATTCGCAGATCCTTTCCCGACGATGGTCCGAATCAGTTCAGCAATTTCCCGCTGTGATGCTTCGGTGCCGACAACATGCAACACATCTGCCCGGTCATCTTCATTGATCATCACACCGGGAACCATCGCCATCAGGGTTTGAGCAATTTCATCGAGTTCGCCATCTTCAATTTCATAAACTCGCAGCACCATCCCGCCCGTTTCTTTGAACTGTGTCTGCCCTTCTCTGGCAGGGAGATCGATCTGTTCGATTGCCTGTTCGACGATTAACAGGTCAGCTTGTTTAGCTGCGATCAGCAGGCTGTTCGTGCGGCTATCGACAGTGATACGGGCCTGACCATCGGTGGAACTCGAACTGGAACTGCTATCCGAACGTCCTGAATCCCCACGACCTCGGCCACCATCATCTCCGCCACGCATTCGTTGAGCCATCATTTCCATGAATTGGGAACGAGGATCGGATCCACCTCGACTACTACGTGATGAGGAAGACGAACTGCCATCCATCGAAAGTTGCACGCCGAGTAATGCGCGAATCGTCGGCTCGGCATCCGCAGCTGGGATATGTTTGAGGGTGAATGCCCGAAAGTTCAAATCGTTCGGGCCAGCGGCCAGCTTCGATCCTGCCAGTAATTTATCGACACGACGCAGGTTTTGTCCAAGTCCTGTCACAACCAGGCGATTCGTTGCACCCATGGAAACGACTTCGCCCTGGGGGCCGAGTTGACTACGAACATCTTCTACCAGATCTTCTGCTCGTGTCGTATTCAAGTCAAAAACGACGCGAATCAATTCATTGCTCCCCCGGTTCGGGAGTTCTTCCAGATCAATCGTCGGCACCAGATTCGCTGGGATGCCATTTTCGATGCTGGCGACAATCAAAAACTTGTCTCGTCGTACCAGAATGTAGCCCCGTTGAATCAGATATCCGTTGAGAATATCGAGAGCTTCAACCGGCGTCTTTGGTTCTTTATCAAAATAGGAGAAAGAGCCGGGCGGAGTGGTCTGCATGTCGAGTGTTAAACCGGAAACATCAGCCAGCGTCCGCAGAACATCTTCCCAGTTTGCATAACGGAAGTTGAATTGCAAAGTTCCGGCAGGAGCTTCGCGAAACATTTCGCCTGTTGGCATGGGCTGAGAAGCCGACGAATCTGCAGGGGAAGGAATGACTTGAACAGGCTCTGGTAATTTTGGCGGTTCACCGGGAGTGCTAGATGTCGAAGCAGGGGCCGGAGTCGCCGGCTTTTCCGGCGGAGGCCCTTCTCCAAACAGATCGAGTAAAGATTCCAGAGAATCCCCACCATTCCCTGCCGGTGGTTCATTTTGAGCCTGAACAGAGACTGTCATTATGCCCATCATAAAAACAGCAGGAAAAGTCAGGAGAATCCAGTTTGCAGTTTTATTGAACATGATTTTCACCAGCAGGCATCGTCTTGAATCGAAATGCAGCAATGACGACCTGATTAACAGGAGGCTTACTTTATGTATCGACGTCTGGTCGATTTTACTGGGAAATCGAGAGGATTCACGAATTGAATTTGACAAACTGTGTCAATTGCAACGATTTCGCAGATTGTTCTCGATAACGGCATCACAAAAAGTTTGATCTCTGCGCACACCTTCCCCGTTAGTTCGTCAAGAGATTAAACAAGCATTCGTCTGAAAAGTTTCGTTTAGAAAGTAATTCGCTGACAAAATCTCTTAGATTGATTATTCAAAAGCTGATAAAAGCAAGTCTCTATTCAAACTCATTCATGCAATAGCAGATCAAGAAGGATTATGATGGATATTCAAGTGACTACGACATTTACAATCGAGGGATATCGAATTGTGGAATACAAAGGTCTAGTTCGAGGGATCATCGTGCGTGCTCCGACGATCTCTCAAGGAGTTCTTGGCGGTTTGAAGCAAATGATTGGCGGAAAGATCGGGGCCTACGGACAAATGTGTGAACAGGCACGGGAGCAAGCCTACGAACAGATGCTGGAACACGCTCGGGAACTCGGAGCCAATGCGATCGTCGGCGTCCGTTACGATGCCTCGGAAGTTGTCGATTCTGCGACTGAAGTTCTCTGCTATGGAACAGCCGTGGTGATCACTTCCTAAGTGATGCTCGGTGGTTCGCCATTCATTTTTTCCGCCAGTTGCAATTTTGCATCCCGCCAGCGTCGTTTGACCTGTCGGACGCTGATGCCGATCACATTGGCGGCTTCTTCCTGAGACAGTTCGTGATACCACAGCAGATCGAACATTTCCCGGCTCTCGTCGGGCAGAGATTCTATCGCCTTATGCATTTCCGTCCACTCGGCCACGCGGCCCGGGTCACACGTTAATTCCGCTCCGTCCAGAAGATTTGGAGCATGGCTTTGATCTGCCTTACCGGGGGGCATGGTCGCGTGATTGGCACCCTGCCCCAGTGGCCCCTGGTAATGCCGCGCCAGATCGAGCAGCGTTTCGCGGATTTTTTTAGCAGCTAACCGGAAAAAATGGCGGGCATCATTCAATTCGACACTATGTAATGCTTCGTAGAGCTTCATTGAGGCATTCTGAAAAATGTCATCTGTCTGTTCCCAGCGTGCCACTCCCGGATAGGACTGCTTGATCCGATGAGTCAGACGCATGAGCCGATCGCATGTCAAATTTAAAAGCTCACCGCGTGCTAAGGAATCCCCGGCATTCAACCGGGCAATACAATCTTCCACACGAGCTGTTCCTGTCGTTTGATCCGACATGCGTTACCTCAATTTTGAAATTCGATGCATCACATCCAGTCAGCGCGACCTGCGGCATCTATTATTGGCTATCCGTCGCTCCTGATAAAGTCAATTCCGTCTTAAACAGTATTCTCTGTTCGGTGACAAATATCCAGCCTTGATTGGGAATTCCTTTCCCAAACCGCTTTCCTAATGAAAACGGGGTCAATTTCTACAACATGCTAATTGTGAACGAAATCATTTGGGATTCAGAAGTACTCAGCCTGGAAAATATCTTTACGACCTTAACTGTGCGACTTCGATTGCTCTAACCAGGCAGACCAGGCTTTCATGCGTTCATCATAGTTGGTTGCTTTTGACAAATCTGGTTGCTCAGCATCTGGGATAAGTCGATTCAATCCTTCCAGAATAACACGTTGCACCTGGGGATCGGTTTCTGTCCAGCCGAGTCGGATGAGTGGCTCGCTGAATTCGCGATCGTCCAGTTCTGAGATTCTGGTCACAACTTCGCGCCTACGCTCTCCATCGGGAGAATATGCCAGTTTGATCAGTTCTGATTTTCCCTGAGAATCATCCAGTCGTGCTAACGCAAGCAGAACTTCGAGTTCGATATGTCCGGGAACGGTTCCGATTAACAGTCGTAGTCCACTGGGTCGAGAAGATGTCTCGGAAGCGGTAAGACCTTCAATGACGATTGGGTTTCGACAATACCCAGCTGCTCGAATGGCTGCCATTTGCACGGCCTGATTTCGTTCTTGCAACAAGGGGATCAGCAATGGTGCTAACTGCGGCAATCGATGCTTTTCGACATACTGGCATCCCAGAATCCGAACATCCGCCCAGGGATGCAGGAGTGCAATCTCGGCGACATGTTTCGATTGAGGAGTCGTATCATTAGAGATTGACGAGAGAATCGCCCGGCAGACATGAGGATCCTGTTCATGTTTGAGTTGCTCTCCGAGTAGTCGAATCGTCCACTCGGGCAAGGTTTCCTGAGCTGCGATTTCAGCGAACTGACGAGCGGCCCGGCGTCGTTGTAAGACCTGTTCAGAACCCAGATATTCAAAAGGTTCGCACCCGCGACAGGGAAGTTTCGCTAACTTGATAACTAATGGGTTCAATTCTTTCGTTGCAATTCGATCGAGCTCCCGATTCATCACAACGGGGGATCGTTCTGCTGTACGCTGTAGATCCTGCTCGATTTCCTGCCTCTGGATCGGGCTGAGTTCTTTATCGAGTAGTTGATTCAATTGAGATCGGACTCGGGATTGTTGAGCATACACATCTTCTTCCGGTTGCAGACGACTTGCATCGGCCTGGAAGACTGGCGTCTCATTCCAGGAGATTTCCGGAAGATGCTCGGATTGAATCTGATCGAGAATCTGACGCCGTTGCTCCGGGGAATCTTCAATGCCAGCGATCACAATTTGAAAGTGCTGCTCCAGAATTTCACGAGCCTGCTGACGAGTTTTATACATACCGAGATGAAAGCCGGCTGCCAGAACCGGAAATGCGAGTTCCTTATCCCAGCTTCTCACTGCCTCAACGGCGGCTTGTTGTAATTCCGGATCTCGTTCTTTCACCAGCTTCAATAGAGTCGTATTACTCGATCCGGTAGGATGATCGCCCGCATATTTTGCCACCTGCAACCGAACAGAGCGATCCTCATCGTGGACATATCGTTCCATGATCTCAGGATTTTGATAACTCAATGTCAGCAGGACGAGTGCTTTGTTCTTCCCCTGCTCCTGTTCGAGCCGGCTTGTTAATAATGTGATAACCGATTTGCTCGGCAATAATCCTAAACTGCATAGCGAAGCCTGCTTGACCTGATTATCAACATGACTCAGTTTTTGCGTCAGATACGATTCTGCAAGAGGATGCCGAATCAACGCCAGCCATTGCCCGAAACGTATGACCATTTCAGGCGATTCGTCCCAGCGTTGTTCCCAAAGCAAAACTGGCCACAGACCATCCGGATCCGATGCAGCGACCTCCATCGTGATGGGCTTGATCGAGTCTTCCCAATTCTGAGTCATCTGATCCTGATGATGAATTGCATACACAAGACAGGCATCCATCACCGCGATCCGCATCATTTTTTGCGTTGCAGGGTGTGAGTTCCTTGTGAGCGATTCCGAAAGCCCCGGAATTTTCCGCGGGGGAATTTCACGAGCAATCCCGATCATCAATTCCTGTCGAACGAGTTCAGGCAAATCTTCTTTTTGGAGCACCTGTCCTGGCAGACGATATTTTATCTCTGCTTTTTCCTTTTGAAGAGAGATTGCATAACACCATGCTTCAGCAGCAGCTGCTCGTTGTTGATCTGAAATTTCTTCGTCAGGTTCTTCTGGATCATCTGAAGCGATTTCTTTTTCAACCGCTTCCTGATCTTGCTTATCATCCGTTGAATCATTTGCAGGAGGCCAGATGCGATTCCAGAAATTCCCCTTCTGAACTGAAACTAAGTCCTCTGTGTTCAAATCTTGTGGATTCACATTGAGCTCATTGCGAACAATTCGTGTCAGTCGATTCAGGCGAGTCGTATCCAATTTATCTGGAGCATGATACGCCAGCAAAATGCAGGCATTGCAACCGGAAGCATCATCGAAAGCAGACAGTCTCCACCACTCGGCTAATTCCTCACGAGTCGGTTCTACAAGGCGACGATAGACCGTAGGAAGCTCTTCTGTTTCAGCTTTCGGAGCAGTTCTGTG
Organism: Planctomycetaceae bacterium UBA2671; assembly: GCA_002359185.1. Lineage (GTDB taxonomy): Bacteria > Planctomycetota > Planctomycetia > Planctomycetales > Planctomycetaceae > Rubinisphaera. Next base: position 120,397 of record DEML01000041.1, on the reverse strand, counting down.
AGTCTGTTGCTCCTCTATGATTTCAGGTCTCTCAAAATACCAACGAAATTCAGGAGTATGAGCCAGTTCAAGGATTGCACCTGGTCCAGCGAAGGGATCAGGCCAGACATGCTCGAATTGCCAGCGTCCTGCTAGCACTGTAAAACCTTCAACTACTGACCGTTCAATCCGAGATTCGCTGGCTTGATCGACCGAATGATTCGTCTTCGCGTTCTCGATTGAACTCTGGAGTAAGCTCAACTGACCGACAGGAAGATTTTGGCATCCAGCACTCATCAATAGCAGCAAACACGCAGTGAGCAACGTTCCCCCGTGAAGTGTGGCTCCTGCAATGTCCGTACTGCGAACGCGTCTGTATGAATTTGATACAGAACGTGTTCGCCGTGCACGATGCAAACAGAACAAAAACATGATCTCAGATCAGAAGGAAGGGATGGCTTAACCCGTTTGGGGTTGGATGGCGTGTTAAAAGGTACCTTGAAGTCGTTGAATTCGGAAGTGCATCTCAAACGAAGCGGAGGACTACCGTCTGTTCAGCAAAATAGCCCCTCTTGGACCTCATTTTCAGATTTTCCGGCCATCTCAATCCATCGATCACGATCGATTTTTGTAATTTCTTCAAGTTCCAATGCGTCGATCGTGTTTTCAAATTTCAAGAAAATAATTCGGATACGTCACACACTGCATCGACGGTGCTTCAATACTGTGAATTCCTCACATCAAGTTTTCTCATGATCATGCTCATCGCTGGAGCAATAAGAACGGTTTAAGTCAGACCAAATTCTGAGAAGCAAACATTGCGTGTATGAAATGCGATGAACGGCTAACTGATATTCGATTCCTGACAGGTGAAGTCCATGACATTCGCAGCTCATTTTCATCGAAGAAGCGATGACAAAATTGAAAGCAAATCGTTGAACGACAAGGGAAGACCAAAGCATTCTTAATCCACTGGAAGCCCTAAAGAACCAAGAAATGGGAGGAAATCAGTAAAAAAAGTACATGATTTTGAAATTTTTTTTCGAAGTTTAAGTCCGTAAAATCACACAATTCCTGGCAGGAAATTTATCAACATCAGGGGATGTTACGGCTTGTATTCAATCCAGCAATACTCACGTGATTTCAATCTAATGGAATCCACTACTGTTGACCTGATGGTCTACTGCAGTTGTCGTGTCGCCAGACTGGCACTCTTTCAGTAGCATGGCCAATTGAAAATCTCCTTGATTTTAAGCACTTTATGTAATGTCGGCTTTCAAGGCACGTGAACTCTGAAATTGAACCCTAGGCAACAATCATTATTGGGCATGTCTACTGCTGCGACTGATTGGCCTGTGAACGAGAAAAGTACAGAACATTCTCAGACATCTTTCCAATCGACATCAGCTTGTGCGAGATGGATTCGAGTGATGAAAATGAGTGCCAAAGTAAAAAAAATCGCAAGAAAAATCTCTTGCGTTATTTTACGAAAACCTTACATTGGGGCAGATTTGTGTAAGTCCTTTTGTGGCAAGGGGTGATGGTCAACTCCAATCGACGTAAGTCGAAATCAGGAAGTGACACTCACTCGACCGAAGCCGAGGACTTCAGGCTGATCATAGGAGGTCAGTCTGGAAAGGATTCATTATCGTGGGATTTGGTTTGCCGATTTCTTTTGCCCGGTAAGCAGCGGTGAACCAACCACTACCGAACTCTGAGGAGGAGTGAACGTGGCCAAGAAAAAGGCAGCTAAGAAAACCGCTAAAAAGGCTGTTAAGAAGACAGCTAAAAAAGCCCCAGCTAAGAAGGCCGTCAAAAAGACTGCCAAGAAAGCAACGAAGAAGGCTCCAGCCAAGAAAGCTGTGAAGAAGTCTGCTAAGAAAGCTGTCAAAAAGACAGCCAAAAAAGCCGTCAAGAAAACAGCAAAAAAGGCGACTAAGAAAACTGCGAAAAAAGCGACAAAGAAGTCCTCCTAGGGCAACTACGACGCAAAATGCATGAAGCGATCAGTCCTGCTGATCGCTTTTTTTATTGCGCTGGATGTTGCCGTGGGGTTCCTGACAGGTACGATGGAATGAAACGAGGAATAATCTTTAACTTCAAGTGGATTGGGTTATGTCGGAGCGTGTTGTACTGGCGATGAGCGGAGGGGTTGATAGTTCTGCGGCCGCCTACTTGCTCAAGCAGCAGGGATATGAAGTCATCGGTCTGTTTATGAGATCGGGGGCAACGGATGAGGTGTGCGCGATTGACGACCCCAAATCACTGCCCGTTATTAATATCAAGTCCCATAAACAGGGGTGCTGTAGTGCTTCTGATGCCGCCGATGCACGTCGTGTTGCTGATGAACTCGATATCCCTTTTCACGCCTTGAATTTTCAGGATGCCTTTGGGCGTATTAAAGATTATTTCGCGGATGAATATCTGGCTGGCCGGACTCCGAATCCCTGTGTAATGTGCAACAACTGGTTGAAGTTTGGCCGACTGTGGGAATTTGCCAAACAGGTTGGTGCGACGAAAATCGCGTCCGGACATTACGCTCAACTGGAAATCGACGCTTCAGGGAAGACACATCTGTTTCGAGGGCTCGACCTCTCAAAAGACCAATCTTACGTTTTGTTCGGCATTCATCCCGATCTGCTACCTCGCATTTTATTTCCAGTGGGAGGATATCAGAAATCGGAAATCCGTGAATTAGCCGGAGCCGCTCGACTGGAAACGGCCAATAAGAAAGACAGTCAGGAAATTTGCTTCATTCCCGACAACGACTACGCAGGATTTGTGAACCGATATCGAGGCGAGCAGCAGACGGCTGGAAACTTTGTGACTCAATCGGGTGAAGTTCTCGGTCAGCATCTCGGGTTTGAACGATTCACAATCGGCCAGCGTCGCGGGCTCGGCATCGCCTTCGGCTCCCCGAAGTTTGTTCTGGAAATCCGCCCGGAATCCTGTGACGTTGTCCTCGGAGACTACGAAGAACTCGGACGAAAGGGACTGATCGCAGATCGCACCAACTGGCTGGCGGAAGTCCCACGAACATTCCGTTGTCAGGCTCAGATCCGCTATCAGCATCGTCCTGCAGAATGTGAAGTCATCTGCCGGGACGATGGCACGATTGAAGCTCATTTTGATCAACCCCAATACGGCGTCGCTCCCGGACAGGCGTTTGTCTGCTATGACGAAAACCGTGTCCTGGGAGGAGGCTGGATTCGTGAGAGTCTGAATCAGGAAGCCTCTTTGAATGAATCTCATTCGACTACAACATTATGAAGCCCACTTACTGTTTTTTATGCAACTTTGAACAGTTCGCTTACGCTCCAGAAGTTTCTCTTCGCAGTTCTGAATAGAGTCCCCTGTTGCCCAGACTGTGCAGATTGGATCTCCCCGGGAAAACGTCATCCCGCCTCGTGGCATATCGGAAAGCTGTGGGGTTTCCCAAGCAGTGTATTCCATAGTGGAACCTCCCAATTGTTCAATGACGGGCCGCCAGTCCCAGTCGTCCGGCAATTGCAGAGAGGCAGTGGCGAACAGAAATGCTTTGCCGATTGCCGGAGTCGAGATGTAATCAGGTGTCAGACAAGGAAACTTCTCAGCTGTATCGCTCGCTTGAAACAGCTTTAGAAAAGCCGTCTGATGTACCAGTTCCAGAATCTCCAATGCGGCTGTGTATCGCGGGTTGACTTCAATGACTGCTGGTCGTTGCTCTTTGATTTTGAAATCAAATCCCCAGACTCCCTGAAGATGAAATACCCCTGCGAGTCGACTACCAATTTCCCTCAGTTCTGTAGTCATATTATGACTTGACCAGACTTTCTGATCGGGTTCATTGATCGAGCGAACAGACGCAATAGTCCCAGTGTAAGCAAATGGATTATCGGGTAATTCCATGCAGCCTGTGAGTTGCTTAGTGATTCCCAGAAACTCTGCCTGATGCAATTCAGGCTTTATTGGGGAAAAGAACTGAGCCGAGTAAACCGGCCCGGTAATAAATTCCTGATCGTAATAACCATCCAGTGGCAGAGTTTCGTCGTCGTCGCTAATGAGATGAATCCCAAAGCCTCCCGTATTCGCTAATGGCTTTCGAATCCAACGACGAGAGCCATTGGAATCGTATCCTGGCCTGCCTGTTGAATTCGAGCTGGATCGAACTGCGAGTGATGTATGGCTGCCAGTTTCCAGCACCAGTTGTAGAATTACGGGATTGCGAATGCGCTGGATGATTTCTGCCGAATTCCCCAGGAGGGGACGTTTTGCCGCGATGAACTGCAATTGCTCAAGTCGATTTTCCCATCCTCCCGTCGGTAGAAAGGGAATGTCTTCCGGAATCTGATTCCAGAAAGCATTAGTGTCTGCGGACACTAATGCTTGCGAAGGGAAATCGAGATCCCGACACTGATCGAAGAGAATCGGATTCAAGCCAGCTCGCACCGCTGACCAGGCCGCCGCCCTTGTCGAGAATCCTGAAATCAGTAGTTGGTTGGAATCAGGCATAGAGTATTGAGTAATTTTAAAACGGTGAAAATTCGCAAGTACAAAGTCTCAGTAATTCACACTTCATTCGCTTCTCCTTTGACTTGTTTCAGTGCTTGATTGAACTGCGTTTCACAGAAGCACAGGATCTTAAATCAACGAATGCTTGTCTCAAACTGGAAATTAAGCTGCAAACATGATATTCCTCACACTGGTTGTACGGCAGTACTACATGTTACTATGTTATTAATAACATTTGATGTTACTGTCTGTTTCAGGTTGCAAGAGTATTTCGGGTTTTATCATTCCTTAAACATTCATCAGCGGCAACCACAATTCGAAGAGTTGTTTTCTGACTCGGAAGACTTAATTTGAGAACACTTTGTATGTCCATCAGGGCATCGTCCAGAGCAATTTGCTCACACTATAATTATTGATTGGTCCAGCACCAGCAAAAGGAGAACACCATGGGAATGCGTATTGGCGAAGCTTTAGTCGGCGATGGAAATGAAATCGCACACATTGACTTGATCATCGGGGAAAAAGACGGCCCTGCAGGCACCGCGTTTGCCAATGCTCTGTCTCAGCAAACGGCCGGCCACAGCAATTTGCTGGCTGTTCTGGAACCGAATCTCGCTGTCAAACCCGCAACGGTGATGATCACAAAAGTGACGATCAAAGGTGCCAAGCAAGCCGTGCAGATGTTTGGACCAGCTCAGTATGCTGTCGCTAAAGCAGTTGCAGATTGTGTTGCTGATGGCGTGATTCCGAAAGATCAGGCTGAGAATCTTGTCATCATTTGTGGTGTCTTCATTCACTGGGATGCAGCCGATGACAAAAAGATTTACGAATACAATTACGAAGCAACCAAATTGTCGATTCAGCGCGCGATGAAGAATGAACCTTCTGCTGACGAAATGATCGCAAAGAAAGATTCTGCGAAGCATCCTTTCTCAGGTGTTTAATCGATCGGTCTATGAAAAAAGAGCCTGATAAGTAGTATTACTTACCGCACAGGTGTTTTAAGACAACTCTCGTTTTCCATGAGAACGGGAGTTGTTTTTTCGTTTGTCACCGGAGAATAATATGTGAATCTGATTCCATGAATTCGGGCAATATCAATGAGTATGATTTGAAATGAAGCGTATCCTTTTGCAACTTGACAGTGATTCCCATCCAAGCAGTTTCGATGCCGTGACCGCAATTGACGGTGGAGTTGATCAATTATTGTCATACGGAAATGTCTCTGCGGTGAATGTGGTATCTCTGGTTCAGGGTGCGATGTTTACACGCTCTCCAAAGAATCTGCATAACACTGCAATATTTCTTGGAGGGAGTAACGTCGAAGCCGGTGAGTCCCTCATGAAACGAATTCAGGAGCAATTCTTTGGACCCATCCGCGTTTCTGTCATGATGGACTCCAATGGTTGCAATACCACCGCTTCTGCTGCTGTTATTTATGCGCAGTCTCACTTGAAACTTCAGGAGACAAAATCGGTGGTTCTTGGGGGAACGGGTCCTGTAGGACGACGTGTGGCGAAACTCCTTGCTTTACAGGGGAGCCACGTTCGAGTTGTTTCTCGCCAGATAGAACGGGCACGGCAAGTTTGTCTGGCGATCGATAGTGACTCAGGATTGCTTGAACCTGCAGCATTTACTGAGGATCAGCAGATTCAGGATCTGACTTCTGATGCCGATCTCATTGTCGCTGCCGGGGCAGCCGGGGTCGAATTCTGTAAACTCGATGAACTTCGAAAACTCGAAAAACTGAGAGTGGTGATTGACTTGAATGCCGTTCCTCCCCTGGGGATTGATGGCATCGAATCGAGCGATAAGGCTCGGAAGGTCGATCACTTACTTTGCTATGGAGCCGTGGGTGTCGGGGGATTGAAAATGAAACTCCATCACCAGATGATTTCAAAACTCTTTGAATCCAATGATCAGATTTTCGATACGAAATCGATCTTTGAAGCTGGTCAGAAACTCCTTTAGTCCATTTTCAAATGGTTTCTGCAGTCGCTTGGACTCCAGATGACCATAAATCGCTGTGTTTGCTCTTGCCGAACGCTGCAGGTGATTATTGAATATGCTCTGGAAGTTATGCAAATCGCTACTGTTCGATTGGGCTCCCTCGAAGGGTGGATGGATAATAACCTTTTGCGAACGGATTCCCTGGGACTGTTCCATTTAAACTTTAGGTTGTGTGCCACTGGCTTCGCCAGTGCAAGTCGAGGCTAACTCATATGTTACGATGCACTGGCAAAACCAGTGGCACCCGATTATTTAATTGGAACAGAGCACTGGATCCACATAGTCCTCAGTGTCCAGAGAATGCACTTTGGCATTCAATTGCATCAACCAGCTAATTTACAGGGGCCTCTGGAGGCGGTTCTCAACCAAAGCGACCCTACTCTTGGACAAGCCTCGGGGAATTGCGTATCCTGTATTGCATTGTTTCGTTTGATTTCTTTGATGAAAGTTGAAGACGTATACATGCTCAGAGAATGCTATTGAGCATATTTAAAGATAACTTGCGGTAAAGTTTGAGACTTTACAATTCTAGAGCAATTTCAAAAATTACCTGCAGCGTTCGGCAGGAACAAACACAGCGTTTTCAGGACATTTAGTGTCCAGGCGAATGCAGAAACCATTTGAAAATGGTCTAATCAGAGATGAAAGTTTTTTTTGCGACCGCAAGTCGATAGCAATCACTTCAAGACGATCAGGTTTGATTCACAAGCCCGTCGACAGAAATAAGTATTGAACTGGGTTTTCTGGCTGCGATTATGACTGAAGAATTTAGAGTCCCAGATTCCGACGCGAAAACCATTGATCTGCTTCTTGATGCCTGGGAAGAAATGGTGGAGCAGGGCGAGCGACCGGCTCCGGAAATTATCTGTCGGGATCACCCCCACCTGCTGGCAGAATTTGTGAGCAAAACTGAAAAACTCGCCCAAGTTGCGGATCAACTCAAACCTAATGAGATGACTCAGTTGAGCGATCCTGAAGGCTCTCCGGAACCGATTCCAGCCGAAGAGATACAATGGAAATGTGACGTCAGGCGGCTCCGATATCATGCGCATGGGGGACTGGGGATTGTCTTTCGAGGGTTTGATCAACAACTCCATCGCGATGTCGCCATCAAATTTATACGTGAACGGCGTCGTCACAATCCGCTCGATACCCAGCGGTTTCGAGTCGAAGCAGAGATCACCAGTAGACTCGATCATCCCGGCGTTGCGCCGGTTCATGGCTATGGCATCACCGATAATGGGGTCCCCTTTTATTCGATGCGAATGGTCGAGGGGCAAACCCTTCAGCAATTCATTGATGATTATCACACCCGATTAAAAAAAGACGAACTCCCTCGCGAACACTCTCTCGACTTTCGCAAACTGCTCAGCTCGTTTGTCAGTGTCTGCAACACAATTGAATATGCCCATACGCGAGGGGTAATTAACTGCGATATCAAGCCAGGCAATGTCATGCTCGGAAAGTATGGCGAGACAGTTGTGCTCGATTGGGGTTGTGCCAAGTATGTTGGTAGTGAAGGGAAAGCAAAATCGGTTGGTGAAGAATCGCTCAAACCGCTTTCCGATACCGGTGGTGACTCCGCTTCCGGTGGAACTGGGGGAACGCCGATCTATATGAGTCCGGAGCAACACGCTCAGGCCGAAGATGTCGGACCGTCCTCCGATATCTATGGCCTGGGCGTGACGCTCTATCGCTTAATAACGGGACGACCTCCCTTTCCGCCTGACAATTCTCTTTCAAAAATTCGCGAATCTGTTATCCGCGGAAAGTTTCGTAAGCCGACTGACCTTTGTCCATGGGTTCCGAAAGCACTCGAAGCGATCTGCCTGAAAGCCATGTCGCTGGTCCCGGAAGATCGTTATGCCTCCGCTGCAGAAATGGCCAAGGATCTCGAACGTTATCTGGGCGATGAAGAAGTGATCGCATATGCCGAACCACTCTCCCGAAGAGTCTCACGACTGATGCGACGACATCGCGGCGTCTCTCGCGTGCTCATGATCAGTGCGATTGTCTTGATTCTTTTTTCAACGGCCTTTGCGGCAATTATGGGGCAGTTGGCGAATCGGGAATCGTACGCTCGCCAGGAGGCAACGCAGCTTCGAAATCGTTCTCTGCAGGTGGCTGCCCGCTCTGCTGCGACATCAATGGCATTGAAAATTAACGATGCCTGGCGAATTCTCGAAATCGAATCCAACTCCCAACACCTCCTTGAACAGATGCAGGGGCCGGGCAATCAAGCCGATTCGACACAATGGATTGACCTCCAGCAATGGCTGGTGAAACGAGCTCAGTCCCAGGAAAAAGCAACGCAGGCTTCCAGTTGGTTTTTATGTAATGCCGATGGTGTTCAAATTGCACGCTATCCACTTGAAGATAAATCCGGAACAATTTACGACAGTATCGGCTCGAACTACTCTCATCGAGATTATTTTCATGGCAATGGAAATGACCTTATCGTCGGTGAGCAGGGGACGCCACCACACATCGAAGACATCAATCTGTCGACAGTTTACCAAAGTAGTAATACTGCTGACTTGAAAGTCGCATTTTCCATTCCAATCTGGTCAACTGGAAATCGTGGGGGTGAGCGTCAATTTCTGGGTGTGCTCGGCTATTCTGTCGAACTAGGCCGTTTTGCGGTACTCCAGGATGAAGCCGAGGGACGACTTATGCATGAAATTTCTGTTCTCGTCAATATGCGAGGTTCCTCAGCTGATAAGAACTCGCAGTTTGGGATGATCTTACAACATCCCGATCTGCAGGCGATGTTGCAGAAGTTAAATCCCAGCTTAAGCGATATTCCCCGATTGACGCAGGATGACCTCACCACAATTGAAAATCACAGATCGCGAAGAATCGAACAGATCCACGATTCCGGGTTCGCCGCATCGACAACGGATGTGCTGTTGATCGATCACTACATCGATCCTTTCGACGTAATGACCTCCCCTTCATACGTCGCGGCTTGCGAACCGGTCTGCGTAGTTGGACGATCTTCCAAATCGTTCAACACCGGCTGGTTAGTCATTGTGCAGGGCTTATTGAGTGAGTGAGGTTTGTTTTTTGTACCAATGACAACCAGTTCATCGATGACTCCTGCGATGATGTGCTGAATTAACGTGTAAAAGATCACCATCAGGTGCACCACCACCAACTCCGGTGAAACTGTCGTCGCCAGGACCAGTGCGACTCCGGTATTGCTCATCGCCGTTGAATACATGACTGCCAGACGATCCCGCTTGGTGAGTCGACAGATTTTCGAAACCAGTCCGGCGGCTGCGAATAATAATCCGCAGGAAACACTGGCCGAGAATCCGACCAGCAGAATTAAACCGTTCTGCTTCCCATTGAGCAGGCTTGGTAAAGAAACAGAGCCATTGATATAGTTAAGAATCAACAGAAACAGACTCGTCATTACTTTGACAGTCAGCTTCAATTTAGGTCCGTATGTCTTGATGAACACTGTGCGAAATAAAACACCCAGCACAGCGGGAATAATCACCCACATCATCACAAACGAGCCAGCATATCCACCCGCCATTCGCCGATAATCCTCTACAATCTCTGCAGAGACAAACTGGCTCGACAAATCGAGCAAACCGGGAACGAGCAGGGGACTCAACAAAACGCTCGAAAGTATCAGCCACATACTCAAGCCGACGTTGGCATCGGAATGATGCGTCCAGCCTGCAGAGGAATTCGCGACCGGCATGACTGCAATGAGAATTAACCCCAGCAGAATCGAATTCCAGACCGTGCCGGAAAACAGCAGTCCCCCCATCATGGCCAGTAAAATTATGATCAGGCTCGAAGTGATGCGGATCGAAAGCCCTAACGCAACCAGTTTGGGGTGCCTGGTCAGGCAAAGTAGTTCCTTTAAAGGAACTGCCAGACCTGTGTTGAACAGTAACCCAGCCAGCAAAAGATTGACCGCATTAATATGTCCGAAACCAAAATCTTTTCCCCCGGTGATCGACTGAGTCCGCAACCAGATTCCGAACTGAGGAAAAAATGCAGAGATGACGTAAACCAGCGCGAGGCTCGGCAGCAGGTATCGCTGCAACATCCGCTCCAGCCAGCGACGGGTTGTCGAGTTATTCATCATGAATCGAACAGAAGTTGAAAATCAGAAGATCAGGTTTGGGGCAGAGGATTTGTAAGCGACTGAGCAATGTCGCTAAATTTTACGGGACCCCTGCGACAGGCCAAGCGGAATTCACTGCTCTCGAGGGACATGAAAAATCTGAAATTAGCTAAAAAGATCAGATCTCATCCTATCATAATTCGGAAGACCGTTTGTTTCCTAGGGAAGATTCCCAATCCATCAGTCGATGGAAATCTGAGATTTCAACAAATAATTAGAGGTTGCAGATACATCCGAACACTTACGATAATCCCAGCTGAGTTCTACTTCGACTTCAAACGGAAAGCCCCACGAAATTCTGCAGAAACTTAAGTCATATTGCCAGATTGGACCACGGGATGACTCCGGGAACATTGTTGTTCACAGCGGCTTCCGATAAAACTTCTGAAATGCACATTCAATTTTGCTGGAAATTCCCAGCATCAGGAGACAATGATGGAAAAAAAACGAGTTTCACGTGAGGATCTCAAGCCCGGAGAATTTCTCTGTGATCACTGCACCGCGAAATGTTGCCGCTATTTCGCCTTGCCGATCGACACTCCCGATTCCCGGGAGGAACTTGAAAATCTCCGCTGGTATCTGCTCCACGACAACGTCTCGATTTTTGTCGATGAAGAAACCTGGTATCTGATGGTCCACACAACCTGCAAGAAACTCCGTGACGACAACCTCTGCGGCATCTACGAAACCCGACCGCAAATTTGCCGAGACTATTCCACCGACAACTGCGAATACGATGGCGACGGCTGTTACGACCAACTTTTCGAAACAGCCGAACAAATGGGCGAATACACCGAAGCCCGGTTCCCCAAAAAGAAAAAACGCTCCCGAAGAGCTGCCACACAATTACCAATCATTGCCTGAACAGCGAACGGCTGACCAAAGAATGTGTCAACCAGATACGAACATGTGTGGCGGGGGCGCTCTCGAAG
>DEML01000041.1:27428-108665 GCA_002359185.1 Planctomycetaceae bacterium UBA2671 | reverse complement strand
CCCCCGCCACCCTGAGTCAAACACTCAAATGCAGAATAGTAGGGTCCGCACAGCGGACCCTACCTGACAATGAAAAATCCCCACAACCGAATTGATCACCGTGAGCACACCTATCATCAAACCTCAAACCCTGCGTGGGTTTCGCGACTTTCTCCCCGCCATGATGATTCCCCGGCTGCAGATAATTGAAGCGGCTCGGGAAGTCTATTCGCAATACGGCTTCAGCCCGATCGACACCCCCGCCCTGGAATACACAGAAATCCTGCTAGGCAAAGGGGGTAACGAAACGGACAAACAGTTGTATCGGTTTGAAGATCAGGGCGGCCGCGATGTCTCGATGCGGTTCGATCTGACGATTCCCTTCGCCCGCTTCGCCGCTCAAAACATCGGCGTCCTCGGCACGCCCTTCAAACGCTATCACATTGCCCCTGTCTGGCGCGGAGAACGCCCGGCTCGCGGACGTTTTCGTGAATTTGTCCAATGCGATTTCGATACCATCGGCACCGATTCCCTCGCCGCAGATATCGAAACAATTCTCGTCGTCCACGATCTGCTCGATAAAATCGGCATCGGCGAGTTCACCATTCGCATCAATCACCGACAACTGCTCAACGGTCTGCTTGAACAACTCGGCTTGCTCGAACATTCCAAAGAACTGCTGCGGGCTCTCGATAAACTTCCCAAAATTGGAAAGGAAGCCGTAGTCAAGGAAATGGTCGACACCACCGGAGTGGAGTCCGGCAAAGCCGAGCAGGTTCTGAAACTGGCTGCCCTTCAGGGAGAACCGGAAGCGATTCTGGAAGAAGCCCGCAGTCTGATCAGTTCTTCCGAACTCGGTCAGCAGGCCTGGTCGGCTCTGCAGGAAATCACCCAAGCCTGTTCGAACATCGGCATCGCTTCGAATCGACTGTCCCTCGATCTTTCGATTGCACGCGGACTTGACTATTACACCGGCCTCATTTTCGAAACCTTCCTGACCGACCTGCCCGACATGGGCAGTATTTCTTCCGGCGGACGTTACGACGATCTGGCGGGATTATACACAAAGCAAAAACTCTCCGGTGTCGGTGGCAGTCTCGGTTTAGATCGATTGCTAGCCGCACTGGATGAAATGAAGCGACTCGATGAAGTCGCGACAACATCACAGATTCTCGTGCTACGTTTCGTCGAAAACCGACTGGCCGACTACCAGAAAATCAGTCGAGTGCTGCATCAGGCGGGGATAGCCAGCGAAGTCTATCCCGAAGCCAAAGCCCTCAGCAAACAGCTCAAGTATGCTGATCGCAAAAAGATCCCACTCGCCCTCATCTCCGGCGAAGACGAACTGGCCCAAAACGTCTGGCAACTCAAAAACCTGCGAACGGGAAATCAGTTGACTGTGCCGGCGGATCAACTTGCAGAGACGGTGAAAGCGGAATTGAATCAACTGTAATGTGGTCGGTCTGTTTGTATAAAAAAATGCCCACGACAAGCGTGGGCATTATTGCATAACAAGATGAAGTAATCAGGACCCTGGTCTCAGGACCCTCGACTCTCTATTCCATCGCTTTCAAACGACGATCAAGTGTCGCCATGGTTTCGTTCAGGGTGTATTCGAGATAATCATCCTGATCGTAAATCAATGATTGAGCAGCGAGGTCGAGAGCGGGGAGAACATCGTCTCCGGTGAAGAAGCTCAAGGCTCGAATCGCTTCGAGTCGCACACGTGGGTGTTCGTCATTCACGGAAGCGGTCAGCAATTCCAGTGGATTCTCGACTTGATCCTGCCAGTAACATAAGACTCGTGTCGCGGCTGCTCGTGCGCGAGGATCTTTGGATTGCAGAACCGTTTTGAGCAACGCTTCATCGACGATATCGTGCTGCTGATGAACCCAGAGGCCTTCCAGTTGCAGCCGCTCGAAGGACTCGGAGTTTTTATCGAGCGATTTCAACCATTGATCAACCTGACCAATGACATCTTGACTTTCGCCAAGTCGCAATTCCCGACGAACACGGTAACGCACACGATCAGAAGGATTATCCAACAGTTCGAGCAATTCAGGAACCGATTTGCCAGAGACAACGACTGGAGTTTCCAGTTTGTTTTTCGTGTTTCGAATCCGCCAGATACGACCGTGCTTGGCATCTCGATTCGGGTCACGAACCGAGTGCTGCATATGTCCGACGAGCGGATTGAACCAGTCCAGCACATACAGAGATCCATCAGGAGCAAACTGCAGATCGACAGGACGGAAGTTGCGGTCAGAAGACTGCAACAGCGGTTCGACAGGATCGGCATGGAACCCGGAGCCTTCATCTTTCATACGGTACTGCAGTGTTCCCTGAAAGCCGATGCAGTTGTTGAGCAGATAATCGCCCTGCATTTCTTTTGGGAAATTCGTACTGCTGACAAACTCGCAGCCGCACGTTGGACGCCATTGTTTGGTGAGGAACTGCTTGAGTCGACCATGTTTGTTAGGGTAATCGACATCACCTGAGAAAGCCGCTCCGAAATAGTTGGCTCCGCCTGAAGCGTCGGCAACAAAGTTCTGACCCCATTCATCAAAGGTATGTCCCCAGGGATTGGCGAACGGATAGGAAACGAAAACATCCAGTTTTTCCGTGCGGGGTTCGTAGCGATAAACACCGGCATTCACACAGCGAGTCGGACCGTAAGGGGTTTCAACCTGTGTATGGTGAAACGTTCCTTCCTGAAAATACAGTGCCCCATCCGGTCCCCATGTGAACGCAGAAATCGAGTGATGAGAGTCAGCTGAGTCAAAACCATGGAGAACGACTTCTCTGGTATCGGCGACATCATCGCCATCGGTATCTTTCAGGAAAACCAGATTTGGCTGCTGAGCGACATAAGCTCCGCCATCGCCCAATTCAAATCCTGTTGGCAAATGCAAACCATCCGCAAAAATGGTCTGCTTGTCGGCTTTGCCGTCGTTGTCAGTATCTTCGAGAATCAGAATTTTATCATGCACAGGATTCCCGGGCAGATACATCGGATAAGTCGGCATCGTACAAACCCACAAGCGACCTTTGCCGTCGAAGGTGAATTTGCAGGGGTTTTCCAGATCCGGAAATTCCTTTTCAGATGCAAACAGGTTCGCCTCAAAGCCTTCTGGCAGTTTAAAGGTGGCGAGTGAATCCTCAGGGGAGGTGATTGTCAGATCGAAAGTAATATTCGTCTCAACATCAACGAAGTCGCCTGTGTTGCTGTCGTCGATTTTGTCAGGAACCTTTTCCCCTTTGCAGATTTTGTGGATGCGGGCATCGCGATTGGCGACCATCTTGCGGAGCTTTTCGAACTCAGCAGGGAAGTTGACGACACCGAACGGCTTTTTGCGTCCTCCATAAATATAGAATCCATTCACTGCTCGATAATCGTACCAGTGCTGCTTGTTCTTCTCGGCAACAGCCTCTCTTAGAGTTTCATAATCGATTTTCGAGGAAGCCTCGCTTTTTCCGAATGTGCGATCGATCATGATCGGGGCCAGTTTTCTGTAGCCACTCTCGACCAGATGA
This sequence comes from Planctomycetaceae bacterium UBA2671, assembly GCA_002359185.1. Lineage (GTDB taxonomy): Bacteria > Planctomycetota > Planctomycetia > Planctomycetales > Planctomycetaceae > Rubinisphaera. Next base: position 105,152 of record DEML01000041.1, on the reverse strand, counting down.
ATTCCGTTGAATGTGAGCGGATCTTTGGCAGCATTCATTAAACGTAATGAGGGATGATACAGATCGACAAAACCTACACCGGTCTGCTCAGCCACTTCTTTCATGGCTGCGGTGTAGAGTTCGATGTTCTTATTGTTCTGATCCCCGGCTGTCAGATTTCGCTTTGGAAGATTTTCAGAAGCAATCGGTGAAAAGAGCAGCACTTTCGGAGCAGATTCCCCATTATATTTCGTGGTTGTCCAGGTTTTGATTTCTGAAGTCAGGTCCTTTTTGAACTTCTCCAGCCCGGCTTCGCCTGCGAAGGATTCGTTGAATCCGAAAGCGGCGATAATCACATCTGGCTTGTGATCCTCAAGTGTGTGACCGTGATCGTTAAAATCCTGTGACCGGGGACGCAATTTCAATTCATCAGCCGACCAGCCCAGATTTCGGATCACGAGATCGTGTTCCGGAAATCGTACGTACAGTAAGGTTTCAAAGTGATTGGTATCCTGCATCCGTTCGACAAACGTGTTGCCTATGAGGACGATTTTATCCCCTTTGTTCAGTTCCAGTTCAGCTGCGGCTGCAGTAGTAGCCAAGGCAGCGATGCAGCACATCGCAGTCATGATGTGACGTAATTTCATATTCGTTCCATAATATTAAAGAGAAGAGTTGTGTCGGAAGGCTTGCGGGGCAGATCATCCTCAATCAAAGTTGAAAGAATGCTCTGTAATATGCCAGCCGTAAGCGATGAGCATCAAATTGCACCACACAATCTGCCCGTAATTCCAGCAAACATCCCATCAATTATTTCAGATAAGAACAGCTAAGGCAACCATCCATCAGGATTTGGGATAATTATTGGTGTTTTGTAAAACTGCTTACTGCATCTTAACCCGAAGCGTCAGCGAAGGGACGGTGTTCATGCAACATCGGATTGAACTAATATTTATTGTCTTTATGTCATCTTTTGAAAAAAGCTGAGGCCTCCAGAAACGAGTTACGCTGTCCCCTCGCTGACGCTGCGGGTTAAGACTATCGATTGTAAATAGTTGAGGATCAGGAGAATAAGATATTTCGACCTCATCGTGAGAAAAATTGCAATCCCCTCCATTTCCCAGTTTATGTATTGCTATCCAGATTTCATCCCCAAAATCGATCTTTGCACAACTGACAACAGATGATACATTTTCCAATTCCGAGCGTTCGTCGGCGTCAAATCGTCACTGTAGCCTGTCGTTATACAGTGCCTCGATTTGATTTCACTTCGATCTCCCTCGCAGATAACCTGTATTTGTAGGACAACAGGTGCCCACAACGGGGCATTCAAGGAGCAAACTGCTCTGACTGTTGATACTGTCTCTCCTGAGAGACCCGATCCCCGACCGACAAGGATGTCGTCTCATGAAATTTTGTCGCTTCAACGTGACTTTGCCTTCTTCAGTCGCTCTATGCCTGTTTGTCATTTCCACAACATCTTCCTCAGATGTTCTGGCGCAAAATGGACAACCGGCTTCCACTCCTAAACCAGCAGCGCGGATCACTCAGGCGCTCAATCCCGAACTGGATCATATTCTCAATAACTGGGAAAAGGCGGGCGATTTCACCAAGAAACTCGAAGGCAAGCATAAACGGTACATCTACGATCATGTCTTCATGGTCGAGAAATGGTCGGAAGGGGAGTTCTATTATGAGTCTCCCGATAAAGGCCGAATTGACCTGGAGGCTCCTTCCAATTTTACGGAAGGACAGAAACGTGCAAGAAACGGCAAAGAATATGCAATCCAGAAAGACAAGCCGGAACGCTGGATTTGCGACGGCAAGCAGGTTTTTGCTATCGATGAAGATCGCAAAGAATATCAGCGTTTGCCAATTCCGGTTGATTCTCAGGGCGAAAACATTGTCGATGGGCCGCTCCCGTTTCTGTTTGGAATTTCCAAAGAAAAAGTGATCGCACGGTACAATGTGACATTACACACCGCTGAAACCGGGGGACGACACAATTTAGAAGCCGGGGTCATTCATCTGAAAGTGAAACCCCTCTGGCAACAGGATGCCGCCAACTGGCAGCAGGCCGAGGTCATGCTCGATGCTCGCAGCTATCTTCCGACTGCAATCCGTTTAATTCATCCCGGTGGAAATGTGGAAACGGGTGGTAACAACGAGACGGTTTACGTCTTTGAAAATGTTACCCGCAATGCCGATCAGGGAATTGTCGGTGTCTTATGGAAAGGCGATCCCTTCGATCCCCGCCTGCGTGGCTACAAAGAGTTGACGCAAACTTCCATGGAACCAACCAGTATTAAGTGATTTGAACTCACCGTTGCCTGTGGTAAAAAAGTCGCTCAAGAGAAAAAACGCATAAAAATTCGGGGATACCGACTGATAACTCGAAGTTGTTTCTGGATTTTTGTGAATTCATTTGCAAGAATAAGACACAGGGAAGCTTGAAAAATATTTCAATTTTTTCGTTGTGAAATATCTGTGTCGAAGGGCGATGTCATGATGACCACGGGCGATGTACTGAGTCTGAAAAAACCGTACCATCGGAATGCATACGAATTTGTCTTCGACGCGTTACGATACACTCAGGAAATGCTCGACCGTGATCGGCTGATCGAAGGCATGAGCGGAGACTCTGCTCATATTTCCGGAACTGAGCTACTCGAAGGCATTCGCCTGCTGGCCTTGGAACGCTACGGATTGCTGACTCAAACCGTCTTTCGCAACTGGGGTGTCCGCTCCACCGAAGATTTTGGTCGCATTGTTTTCGATCTGATTGAACGGGGCGAAATGAAAAAGACAGAACGTGATCAACTCACTGATTTTGTCGAAGTCTTTCATTTCAAAGATGCGTTCGACAAAGATTACCACTTGGATTTGAGTGAAGCGTTCAAGACACACCGATAAACAGGCTCGCCTGAAAATCCCTTTCAGGGAACAAGACCCACAATGAATCAGGCGGTTGTCGAAAAACAGGCTAATCCGACAGCGTCAAAAAAGCACGCTTTGCCCTTTTATCTGGCGATTTTACTGGGAATTTGCTGGTTGATCGCTCTGGCGGTCCTTTCCCTATTCACCGCTAACCCGGTCACACTCAATCGCGTGCAGATCATGCGAGCTGATGCTGTTATCGCAGCAGAGATCGTCGATACTCAGGGTAAGGTTCGTGTGGTTGAAGTCCTCTTCACCCGGCAGGGTGTCGATGTCGAAACCGAGTCGACTTTCAAAGTTTTGCCCCCCAGCCCGCACTGGCAACCGCATATGCAGCGGATTCTGCCAATCCTGCGGGATGCCGACGGAAACTGGCGAATCGCCCCTGCTCCGCTGCCGAAAACGGTTGAAATCGATTATCCGGACCGTCCGGATTTGAGGGCAGAGGTCAAGGAAATTGTAGCCACTCTGCCTCGCTAATTTGCAGGTTCTTGATCTGCAATTCAGGCCAACGATACCGATTGTGCGTTTTTCAATTTGAAAATCTCGCGAATTCGCCAACGTTTCTGCTCAAATGCTCGTATCGAGGTTAGGGTCTGCTTATACTCAAATCGCACTTCAGACTGGAGAGGCTGTTTTCAATCACTTGAAAAGCTCTTCTCTCTTCAGGATTATTGGATTAAGTCAGCATTCTGCGGATCTTTTCCAAGACGAACCCCACTGATGGAATGCTATGGGGATTTTGCAGGAGATGGATTTTCCACAGGACTTTTCCTGACACTGAAATTATTTAAAGACATTTTTTATCATCCATAGTGAACACGGGTAAGGCTTGAGGCATGAATCAACCGGAAAATGTGATCGAGATTCGCAATCTTTCCAAAGTCTATCGCGATTTTTGGGGCCGTAAAAAAGTACAGGCTCTCAAATCGCTGAGTCTGGACGTCAAAAAAGGCGAAATTTTTGGTTTGCTTGGGCCGAACGGTTCGGGGAAAACCACCACTATGAAACTGTTGCTCGGTCTGTTGTTCCCGACAACCGGCGATGTAACCATGTTCGGTCAGCCAGCCTCGAATGTCGAAAAGAACGAGAAAATCGGCTACCTGCCGGAAGAATCGTATCTGTATCGCTTCCTGAATGCGGACGAAACACTCGATTTTTACGGCCGCCTGTTCAACATTTCGAGCGATGAACGCAAAAAAAGACGGGACGCACTCATTGAACGTGTCGGCTTGCAGCACGCCCGTAAACGTCAGCTCAAAGAGTATTCCAAGGGGATGACCCGCCGAATTGGTCTGGCTCAGGCTTTGATCAACGATCCCGATCTCGTTCTGCTCGATGAACCGACCAGTGGTCTGGATCCCATCGGTACTCGAGACATGAAAGACATGATTCTCGACCTGCGGGATCAGGGTAAAACTGTCGTCATGTGTTCTCATCTGCTGGCTGATGTCCAGGATGTTTGTGACCGGATCGCCATTCTTTACGGCGGCGAATTGAAGGTTATGGGCCGAGTTGATGAACTGCTCAAGTCGAAAGAGCAGGAACAGATCCTGACTTCAACCTTGAGTGATGAAGCGCTCAAGGATGTCAAAGCAGTTCTGGCCAAGCACAATGCAGAATTCATTTCTGCAGACCGTCCAACAGCGACTCTGGAAGATCTGTTCCTGAAAACCATTCAGATTTCTCAGGCTCAGCCTGGCAAACGCTTTGTCACTGAAGATGACAAGGCCGAGTCGCCTCTGGATCCAGCAGATAAGCCAGCGTCCAATTAACGTTCGGCTCATCTCGAACATGCCGAGCTTTTGTCAAAACAATCGTCGCAAATTATTGCAACTTTGATTTTTCTATTCGATGATTCTCTAGTGGAGTAACACGAACAATGTCCTTTGACGTTGTCGGATTTAATTTTCTCGAAGGGCTGACACACTTTCTCAAAGTGTTCGGCGGCGTTGCTTTGACTGCGCTTATCGTTTCCTTCATTCTGGCCCTCATCCAATATGGTGGACGTGGTCCCGGCCTGTACTTTAAAACCTTGTGGCAGGCATTGGTCGACTTTGTTCATACATCGCCCCGTCGAGTTTGGGCGATTACCGAATTGACCTGGAAAGAGTCGGCTCGTAAGAAGGCGCTGTTTGTCTTCGTAGTGTTTGCCATTCTGATCATGTTCGCCGGCTGGTTCCTGAGAGATTCCGTCGGTCGAGCTGACCTGCAGTTGAAGATTTATGTCAAATTCGTCCTGACGGCAATTTCCTGGTTGACACTGCCGGTCATTCTCCTGCTCTCCTGCTGGGGATTGCCATCGGATATCAAAAATCGCTCACTGCATACAGTCGTCACGAAACCAATTCGTCGGCACGAAGTGGTTTTAGGACGGTTCTTCGGGTTCACGCTTGTAGGTACGGTCATTCTACTGGTGATGGGTATCGTCGGCTACGCTTGGACGGTCGGCCAAATGCCAGAGGCTGCGAAATCTGAACTGGTTGGTCGTGTGCCAGTTTATGGAGATATGACTTACTCAAACCGGAACGGAGATCGACCGAACTTCGACGATCCGAACAATCTACAAAATCCAGCTTCTGCCGCAACGAACGTGGGGGATGTCTGGGAATTCCGTAGCTACATTGAAGGGGGCACGAAGTCTCGTACATTCTACGACTTCGACAATATTGATGTCGCTGCAGCAGAACGGGCCGGGCAATTCCGGATTGAATACAATTTCGAAGCCTTCCGAACCCACAAGGGAGATATCGAAAAGCGATTGCTTTGTCGAATTACGATTGTCAATAAAGAGACTGGCCTGAGAGTTCCTCTGGAAACCTTTGAGGTAAAGGAATTCAGTAATCGCTCTGCAGATAAGACGATTATTCTCGGAGGCACGGACGAAGAAGGCAATCCGATCGAGACAATTACTTATCGTGAAGAAAATACGAACGAAGTTAAATCGGTGCATATCTTCGATGAACTGCTCAAAGGTGGAGATATCACTGTTGAGGTTCAATGTCTGGACCCAGGACAGTTCCTCGGAATGGCTCGTCCCGACCTGTTCATCCGCATGCCCGATCGTCCGTTTTACGTGACCTTCTTCAAAGCGGTCTTCGGAATCTGGCTGCAGATGGTGTTAATTATCGTTCTCGGCGTGACAGCCAGCTGCTTCGTGAAAGGTCCTGTTGCCACGTTACTGACTTTCGGTATGCTGGTCATTGGATCAGGATTCAGTGAATTGATGCAATCGCTGGCGATCGGAACCAGTGAAGGAGGCGGGCCGTTCGAGTCGGCTTATCGCATGTTTATGCACTTGAATCCGACCGTCAGCATTGAAGATGGGCCATTGAAAACCATCATGACGATTGTCGACCAGGCAGCTCTCGGCTTCCTGTGGACTGTTCAATATTTATTCCCGCAATTCGAATATTACAACATGGTTCCCTTCGTCGCCAACGGCTTCGATGTCCCATGGAAGGCTTCACTGCTGCCGAGTATTCTCGTCACGCTGGCCTTTGTGATCCCCTGTTTAATCCTCGGGTACTTCTCGATGCAATTAAGAGAGATGGAGGCGAAATAATGAACCAGATTTCATCACAACAACGGAAATTGGTTTATCTGATCGTCATCGTGCTCCTGCTGGCTCCCATCGTTTATTTCGGAGCCCCAGGTAATGGCAAGGATGAAGATTCAGGAGGAAAACTGTCCCAACTACGCAGTAAATACGACTTGGGCGAAACCAGCCTGGGGAACGTCGATCCGGCTTCTGCCACAATGAACCTGGTTCTATTGGGTTTGCGAGGGATTGCCTCCAATATGCTATGGTCAGAGGCAGTCGAGCAGAAATCTCAAAAAGACTGGGCCGGCTTGCGGGCGACTGTCGATTCAATCGTGCTACTCCAGCCACACTTCAAGCAGGTCTGGGAATTCCAGGGCTGGAATCTGGCTTACAATGTTTCTGCAGAATGGGATGGCGTCGCCGACCGTTATGAATGGGTCAAAGAAGGGGCCAAGTTCATGATGAAGGGGAGCGAACGCAACTACAAATATCCTGAACTATATTGGGAAAGTGGTCGTATTCTGGGACAGAAAATTGGCCGTGCCGATGAAAAACTGTTCTTCCGACGCTTCTTTCTCGATGATCCAAACCGCGAAGGGGGTGGCCCCGATCCAGATATCAATCCCGATGGGAAAGATAACTATCTGGCTGCCAAAGACTGGTTCCAGAAAGCCAACGATATTGAACTTCAGCCGGGTGTAACACAAAGTCGTCTGGCTCGCGTCCTCTTCCGCTCCTACCCAGTCCGTTCGCAGATTGATTATGCGAATACTTTCCAGGAAGAAGGAAAGTTCGAGGAAATCGAACGTATCCGGGAAGCATGGGAAGTCGCATCGACTGAGCTTCGTGAGAATTGGGGTTCAGAACGTTTCATGACCCCAGCCGGTGCAATTGTCCTCGAGGCAAACGATGAAATTCTGGAAGCGATTATCCACGAAGAGGGCGATCGCGTTTCTCTCGAACAGAAGCACGAGTGGGTGAACCGTCGTCAGAATATGGCGAACTATCGCTACTGGCGATTGCTGTGTCGTGTGGAATCGGAAGCGGAAACGATTGAAGCTCACCGCAATCTGTTCCTCGGGAAACGAGCCTTCATCGATCGTCAGGACACTTACGAAGCCGAGCGATTGCTGACTGCCGGCATGACCACAATGGAAAAGATTCTTGGCGAATGGCCGGAATTAAAACAGGAAGACAACTTCCGCGAAGAGTGTCTCAAATCGGTCGTGATCTGGCGGGGTTGCAAGCAGGCTCAAGGTGAGGAAATCCCTGCGGACTTCCCACTGAAAAGCCTCTGGGATTCCTATCCAGGCGAAGCCCAGGAATACTCGGATCTGTTCCGCTCGCTTTACGGCGGCTAATCGGATAATTTGATTCACTGAAAATAAAACCACGAGAGAAGAAAATTTCTCTCGTGGTTTTTTATTGAGCCGTAGGTCATACAAGCACGAAGCGCAACTGATTGAGTTATTGCCTGTAGGACACACTCGCTTGCGCTTCGTGCTTGTAAAACCGTTCTATTGAAAATTAATCAAGCATCACCAGATTGTCTCGATGAATCACTTCGAGGAAGGGAAGCGTTCCTGTTTTCGTGCGGATTTCTTCGGAGCGTTGTCCAATCAACTGATGAGCGTGATCCGAATTGTAATTGCTTAAGCCGCGTGCGAATTCGACTCCATCAGCTGTTTTAATCGAAACGACTTCACCGACGTCGAAGACGCCGCGAATTTCGCGAACTCCAATGGGCAATAACGATTTCCCCGCTTCGACAATTGCTCTGCGTGCTCCGTCATCAACGATAAAACTTCCGCGGGGATTGATCGTAAACCCAATCCAGCGTTTCCAGGCTGGCATGAATTTACCTCGACCCAGAAATGCAGTGCCGACATCTTCACCATTCAGAATTTTCATCAGCACGTGATTATCTTCTCCGTTGGCAAGAATCACATTCTCGCCGACCGAAACGGCTTTCTTGATCGCAGTCAACTTCGAGTGCATCCCACCGGTTCCGCCGGAACTGCGCGAAGTGCCGACGCAGTTGAACAGATTGTCGTCCCAGTCTTCGATGAGTGAAATCAGTTTGCTGTTTTCATCCCGAGGATCACCATCAAACAAGCCTTCAATCACCGAAAGAATAATCAGCAGGGGAGCATCGAGCAGATTGGTGACCATTGCCGCGAGTTGGTCGTTATCGCTGAATTTCGTGCCGGCATGAGTCGGCGTGTGTCGAACAGAATGAGGAAGTTCGGATTCAGATCGCATCGCCATGGGAAAGGGAGTCGCGATTTCATTCACGCTGACGGTATCGTTCTCGTTGATGATCGGCACACATCCATATTCAAAGAGTGTGTACAAAGTGTTTCGTACATTCAGATAGCGGGAGCGGTTTCGAAAATCGTTTGCAGTCAACAGAAGTTGAGCGGCTCGGTAACCATGCTTCTGGAACGCCTGATCGTAAAGTCCAATCAGATGCGCCTGCCCGGTCGCTGCTGCAGCTTGCAGATGAGGCAGATCTTTGGGACGTTCTTTCAATCCCAGCAGTCGCATCCCGGCTCCGATGGAACCACTTGAGACTAGGACGCAGCGTTTCCCCTGAGCGCGAATCGAATGAACCTGTTCCGCCAGAGCCGCTATTCGAGAAGGATCGAGAGCCTGCTTTTCATCGGAAAGGACATTGGTACCAATTTTAATGACAAAGGTCCGAGCCGACTCGGCAAGCTCCTGACGAATGGGGTTGTTCATCCCTGAAGTCTTTGTTGAAGATGGTGAATAATGGGTGAGGTAAATGAGGGATATATTTTGTGTCATACTAATTCCCTGAAAGTACAACACTTTGCACGAACTTATGTGAACGCGAATAGTATCAAAGTTTACCCGAATTGTTTAATGGATGCCGTCCCATCGCAGGCACATTTTGAAGTTGCAGGTTTTGCTTGATTAAAGAATTAAATTTAATTCACGAAAGTGTGCCACGGCTCACAGAGCCGTGGCACTATTTATCAACGTATTTTTCTTGTTTTCAACGACATGTTAAAAATGTGCAACTTCTAAACTGACGCTTCGAGTTATGGCAATTTGTGCAAATGACCACGCCCATAACTATGTTCTGGGCGTCTCACTCAGTGATGACTAAAAGCATTATCGCCGGCTCGAAGTCTCTGACTTGGGCACGACGATATCACCCGTTATTCTCAATTTGATTTTGCCGATACATTTACTCTGAGGGGGAACGTTCACCCGCACAAATAACTGGCCATCCTGAGGGGCTTTCATTTCTCCGGTTTTTCCGATGGAAAAGGGATCACTTGATTTTCCTTTCGCATCAACAATCAAGCCCATCAATGCCCCCAGAGGAACCCCAGTTGCCAGATCGGTTTTGACATCTTTAGAAGCGACTCCATCAGGTCCGACAGTTTGATTGACGAGCATGCGAAATTCGCCATTGGATTCAAAGCGAATCGTATTGCCTTTCACGACAGCGACATTAGCAGGCATCCAGCTTTGACTCGCATCGACTTCGAGAATCGCTTCATTGCCGGCGATACGAGCCTCTTCGAGCGAGTCGATTTTATCTTTCACCTGTTTCAGGTCGGGAGCGAGTTTGAGCATTTGTTCGAGAATCCCCTTGGCTTTTTCCAGTTCGCCCAGATCCTCATATTCGCGGGCGAGATCCGCTGACGTTTCCAGAAACGCCTTATGTGCCTGTTCAGCCTGCTGATCCAGAATCGTCACATTGGCGGCATTATTGCGATTGGATTTGCTGCTCGAACCAGACTTCTGTGAAAATGCCGGTGTTGTATCCAGCATCAAAACAGTCGTCGCTACGAGTAAAGCAACCGACATCGAAACGGGACAGTGAGAATATTGAGTTGTCTTCATGAGTGAGATCCCTGCGCTTCAGGATTGTTTTGTTTAAGCGTTGCGAAGAGCTTCTGGCAAGCGATGCTCTGGCACATTGTCGTAACATTCTAACATGGAAAATCGGCGAATCGAAGCAGGAATTCCCACAGCTGTAAAACCGGGGTGTCCTGTAGCCGGGAAGGGTCCGCCGTGATTCATTGCGGGAGAGACGGCGACTCCGGTCGGCATTTTGTTATTTAATAAGCGGCCAACACGTCTTCTTAAAACCGGTTCAAGTTGCTGATAGATCGCTTCATCTTCAGGTTGATCGGTCAGGTAGACACAGCCCGTCAACTGTCCTTCCAATGATTGAGCGATAGCCGCCATCTGACTGGCATCGCTGGTTGTCACAATCAGACTGCAATTCCCGAATGCTTCCTGCTGGAAAAGGTCGGAATCGGCGAGAAACTTTTCGGCATCGACTGCCAGCAATGTATTCTGGGCAGCACAACTGACCTCTTTGGCGGCATGTCCGCCTGTCAATAACTCCGCTCCTCCTTCGACAAGATTGCGAATACTGTCCAGTAAGGAATCCTTAACACCTTCGGTCAATAAGGGACCTGTTTTCGCAGCTGCAAATCGATCCCGGACAAGCTCGATCCATTTTTTTGCTTCCTCACCGGGGGGTAAAATCACCAGTCCAGGGTTCGTGCAGAACTGACCACTTCCCATCAGGCAACTGCCAGTGAATTCGTCTGCGAAGGCTTCCGACTTTTCAGCCAATGTCCCAGGGAGCACGAAAACAGGATTGATACTCGACATCTCCACATAAACCGGCTTACCAGCTTTATCAGCTGCCGCTTTAATGGCAACTCCCGCTTTTTGAGAACCCGTGAAACCGACAGCTGCTATGCGGGAATCTCGTATCGCTTTCAAGCCCTCTTCAGGAGCGATATCGTAAATCAGCTGGATGAAGTTTGCTGGAAAATTCACAGCCATGAGTGAATTGACCAGACACTCAGCCATCAGCCGCGTTGTGCCGGGATGAGCAGGGTGAGCCTTGGCAATGACCGGATTTCCAGCAGCGACCGCAGCTGCAAAGTCCCCCCCGGAAATACCGTTGAACGCGAGAGGAAAATTGTTTGGGCCGATGACAAACACTGGCCCGATGGATCGATACATCGAACGGATATTGTTTGCATCATCAATGACTGGCATCGCCCATTCGCCTGATCGTGCAGCCTGAGCTGCAGATCTTAACTGAGCGAGTGTTCGAGGGAACTCGGCATCTTTCAGGCGGGGGGAAACGGGCAAGGCGGTTTCGAGATTCGCCTGCTCAACAATTTCCTCAGCTCGGTTTTCCAATTGACTGGCATAGGCTTCGAGCAGATCGGCAAAGCGGTCTCCCGCCCAGTCGCGCGTAATGAGATCGCAATCGGCTGCGGACTGCAAAGCCTGCTCCATATCAGCCCAGTTGCTGACCGGATACTGATCCCCAACCGTTTCACCGGTCGCCGGATTGTGAGCCTGAAACGTTTTTGTCCCTGAAGAAGTTTTCCATTCGCCAGACAGATAGACAGAAGCAGTCGTCATAGAAATTCTTGTTTCAGTTAGAAAGCGTTATTGGAATCGATCAAAAACAGGATATGGTAGCATAAGTGATTGGCGATGCCGAACAAAGCGGAAGACGTTCATTTCCTGAAAAACTCGATGTCTGATCGAATCATTACCACAGAACTCCTGCAGGAACTCGTCTTTTGAACAGCGTTCGGTTTGGCAATCTCTTCATTATCTCTTTACAATAAAGTTGTCATTGAAGCGGTGAAATCCCCCTTTTGATGGAAACTTCCATTTTGAACATTCGATAGTTTGTGACAATGGCCGTTGTCTTCGACCGTTTAACTCCCTTTGAATCTTTTATGTATACCAGCCATCAGCCCCACCAGCCGATGACGCTGTATGCTCGTCTTGTTTTTGATGAAACTTGCGATCTGGGGCGGTTAGAAGAATCTCTCAATCACACCATCGCCCGACACCCGCTGCTCAATGCACGCGTCGTTCGAAAAGGAGTGTATCCCTGCTGGGAAACTATTCCCTGGGAACCAGTGAAGATTACTCCGACCACTCAACGGGAATTGCTGAATACGTCTCCGCTGGATATTACTCAAGGGCGAGGTTTCCGCGCATGGGTAATTACAAAACCTGAAGTAACCTCACAAACCGAAATCATTCTGGAAATCCATCATTCCTGTGTCGATGGACTGGCCGCTTTACAGCTCATTAAAGAATGGCGGGAAACCGACCGGAAACTCGTGCAATCCAAGAGTAATGTCTCTGAAAAGCCTCCGGAATTGACCAAAGCCGAGTTGAAGAAAATTCGTTCCCGAGGTGAAGAAAAACTCGGCTGGATGTCCAAACATCAACTCAAACGGATCATTCGATTTTATCTTGCCAAAAAAGTTCTGCATCTGAAAAACCAGGATCAGAAATCACAATACAATCGCAAAGCCGTTTTTTGCCAGATCTCGGATGTGGTCAATCGTCTGAGTGTCCGTCCGCCTATTGAGGGCTTGAACTGGACGTTAAACGACATTCTGCTTTCGGCTGCCTATCTTTCGATTTTTCAGCTGTCCGACCCAGACTCGACAACTGAAAACAGTCGCTTTCGCATCGGCGTGCCCGCCAACACCCGATATTTATCTAAAGAGCCTGATCTGGTTGCCAATTGTGTCACGATGACGTTTATTGACCAATTGTATCGTCAAGAAATCGATGATGATTTTCGCCGCGATTTTTTTCGAACGATGGTTCAGGAAACCAATTCCATCAAGAAACATCATCTGTTTCTCTCGATGCTGCATACACTGCGAGCGATCTATCCCTGGCACTGGATACCGGGCTCAATCTGTGCATCCAGTATGGTCTTAAGCAATGTTGGCCGTATTGCTCCCATGTTTGGAGAAGATTTTAGTTGGAACGATCAAAACCTGACCAGCATTTCCCTCGTGCCTCCGATCCGGGAAACTTCGAATCTTGCCATTGCCATTGTGGGCATGAATTCAGACCTGCACCTCGGTGTTCTATACAACGGCGACTTTCTCTCAGAAAGCTACATTCAACAATTTCTTCAGAGTTTCAAGCATGAAGCCAATCGACTGATCGATTTAATGACTCCGGGCTCGCCGTAATCACTCCTGATTCACTTCAACCAATTCTTCGTCGGGTCGCCAAACTGAGGATAGCCACAAAAATTGCAGAGCCTGCGATTGACCAAACGATCGGGAATGGAACTCCTCCAATCTGCACGTTGAAAATTTCCGGTAGACTCATCAACTTGGCCAGCCACATTCCGAATAACGCACCGACAAATCCAAGTGCAATCGACCCCAGACAACCTGTGCGGGAATAGCCTGCTATTGCCTGTCCCAGGCTTCCACAAATACCAGCGACCAGAAGTAATAAGAGGAGATCGATTATCGTCATTGTTTTGCTTTCCCGGTGGAGAATGTTTTCAGTGGAAGTCGTTATACTTGTTGTATCAATTTCTACATTCAAGCTACGTGATTTTTAGTTAATGTCAATAAGGCTGACAGAAGAGAAAATCGCAACAAAATTCAGATCGTTGACACCTTCATGACGGATCGAAAAACACTGGGGCAGGCCTCTGCGATTGGAATCGTCGTTTCGAGCATGGTCGGAGCTGGGCTATACACCACTTCGGGATTCGCCCTGGCCGATTTGAAAAGCCCTGCACTAGTACTGCTGGCCTGGGGAATTGCCGGGGTCATTGCGCTCTGTGGTGCAATTGGTTATGGAGCATTGACGCGTCAATTTCAGGAATCGGGCGGGGAATATCTTTATCTTTCAAAAACCGTTCATCCTGCAGTGGGATTTCTCGCGGGCATCATTTCGATTGTAGCCGGGTTCACAGGAGCGATCGCGTTTGCTGCGATCACTCTGGAAGCCAGTCTTATCGACTTGCTCAATTCCTCCCATAAAATTCCTTCAGGGCTGATTGCAACAACTGTTGTTATTCTGGCTGCTCTGCAGCATCTGTTCCGTGTGCGAATAGGTTCTCAATTGCAAAATGGAATCGTCCTGTTCAAGTTGATGTTACTACTGATCTTTATCGCTGTGTCGTTCACACAATTTCCGGATCAATGGGAAAGCTGGACGACAAAATCCCCTTTCGATGCGTCTTCGGTAACCCTCTCCACTTTTGCCACCAGTCTGATGTGGATCTCATTCAGTTACTGTGGCTTTAATGCGGCTATATATTGTGCCGGAGAAATCAAAGAGACCGATCAGACTGTTCCCCGCGCATTGCTTATTGGAACGTTGCTGGTGGTCGGCTTGTATGTTTGCATCAATGCGGTTTTTGTGTATGCCGCTCCATATGATCAGGTCGCCGGTCAGGAGCAAATTGCCACAATTGTCGCTGGAGACATTGCTGGTAATGGATTTGCCTGGCTGATGGGGTTGGTTATTGTCATTTCACTTTATACGTCCGTCTCAGTTTCAATGATGATCGGCCCACGTGTGCTGGCACGGATGGCCGAAGATGGCAACCTGCCCAATTGGTTCTGTTTCCAGGGAGAAACTCCTCGAATTGCCATCTGCCTGCAGGCGATTGCATCAATCCTGTTTATTCAGGTCACGACACTCCGTGAACTGCTGACCTACCTGAGTTTTACGTTATCACTTTGCTCTGCCATTACAGTGGGTAGCGTTCTTTTGAACAGACAGGTAAGTCAGACCGTCCTCTGGCAGAAAATGGCAGCTGGCCTCTTCACAATTGCAACACTGATCATTTCGTTTTTAGGTGCATCTCGAAATCCCCGGGAAAGTGCCGCGGGATTCATGACGATTTTAGTCGGTTTGCTGATCTACTGGTTGATTTCAAGAAACCGGGCAAATCTCAGTCGGGAATAGTCATTGAACGAATGCTGATACATTCCTGATTCGTTATCTCTTTCTGGAAAGTTCGTAGATATTCAGGAAGACAGGTCGTTAAATTTCCGCTTTTCCTGATATTCTTCCTGCTCCTGCACTTTGCAAAGTCGTCTGGATCAGTGAAAATTACTTGGAAGCCTTTTATCCTCATGAATCCCGCTTCATTTTCCACGTTTTCTATGAGTTCAGTTACGCCGTTTTGGCTCATTCAGATTTTTTAGAGTATTTAAATAATGGTCGAAATTCAGAGAAATCCGACACGAGCAGTTCGCATTGGCTCGGTATCTATCGGTGCTGGACACCCGATTGCCGTTCAAAGCATGACCGCTACCAAAACACCCAATATCGATGCAACAGTCAGTCAGATTCAACAATTGACAGCAGCCGGGGCGGATATTGTGCGGGTCGCCGTCGACAGTAAAAAAGATGCCGAGGCTCTCAATGAAATTGCGAAGCAGGTGACGGCAAATCTTTCGGTCGATCTCCAGGAAAATTATCGACTGGCTGAACTGGTCGCCCCGAATGTCCAGAAATTACGCTATAACCCGGGGCACCTGTATCACCATGAACGCGAAAAGCCCTGGCAAGATAAGGTGAAGTTCATCGTCAATATCGCCCGTGAACACGATTGTGCGATTCGCGTCGGCGTCAACTGTGGCTCAGTCGACCCTGCCAAGAAGGAAAAATACGATCCTGAAGATTCGATTTCTCCGATGCTCGAATCGGCGTTCGATCATTGCGAGTTTCTGGAGAGTCTCGATTTCACACGGTTTTGCGTTTCGCTCAAGGATTCCGATCCTCGCAAAGTGGTGGAAGTCAACAAACGATTTGCGGAGAAACGTCCAGATATTCCGCTGCATTTGGGAGTCACAGAAGCCGGAATGCCCCCAGATGGAGTCATCAAAACCCGCATTGCCTTCGAACAACTGATCGGCACCGGCATCGGCGATACCATTCGCGTTTCGTTAACCGTTCCCAACAATCGCAAGTTCGAGGAAATCGAAGCAGGACGAGGAATTCTCGATGATATCGCCAATGGACGAGTCCGCAGCGTTGTCGATTTCAATACGAACGGCTTGAACATCATCAGTTGCCCAAGTTGTTCCCGCGTCGAAAACGAAGCCTTTGTCGATCTGGCTGCTCAGGTGAAAGAGATGTCTGCTTATGCCAAAGAACACGACATCACAATTGCAGTGATGGGTTGCCGTGTGAATGGTCCCGGCGAAACCGACGATGCGGATCTCGGATTATGGTGTGCCCCCAACTTCGTGAATTTGAAAAAGGGAACCGAAGAACTGGGAGCTTATCCTTACAATGAAATCCTGTCGAAGTTGAAGCATGAACTGGACAAACTGATCGAGTCGCAGCAGTTGACATAATTTAATCAAAGTCTGTAGGTCAGGCTGTGCCTGTCGTTATTAAGTGTCGGCGTCTATTTTTGTCAGGCACAGCCTGACCTACGGCTCTGGGTAGAAGGAAAGGTCTAATCGGACGGGCTCAATCGATAAACTGTCGTACGGAATCTCATAAGCGTATTCAGACAGCGATTTGGTGATCAGACAGTGATCTGCTACAGTTTCAACAGAGTTTTCGCAGAAAATAAAACGCCCCTACGCCATCCACATCAAGACATCCTGCATGGACGATCAATTCTGGTATTTCAAACGTTGTGAGTTGTTTGAGCAACTCAACGACGAGCAAATCCGCAAGCTGGAATTGCAAAGCAAAATCAAGACATTTGATCGGAAATCCCTCGTTTATCTGCCCGATGATGCCACCGATTCTGTTTTACTTGTGGTCAGCGGTCGTGTGAGGATTTATCACATCACTCCCGAAGGCAAAGAGGCGCTGCTGGCGTTTATCGATCCGGGCGAACTGTTTGGCGAACTGACAGTCATCGGTCAGAGTGAGCGGGAAGAATTCGCGGAAACGATGGAGAAATCGCAAATTGTGTCCATTCGAGCTGATGCGATTCGGGAACTAATGGCCGAGCAGACTGAGGTCACACTGGGACTGACAAAACTGATCGGATTGCGTCGGCAGAAATTCGAACGACGCCTCAAATCGCTGATGTTTCAGCCGAATCGAGATCGCTTAATTCACCTGCTACTCGAACTGGCAGAGCGTTATGCGGTGAAGCATCCGGAAGGCATCGCATTACGAATTCGCCTCTCCCATCAGGAAATGGCAAATCTGATTGGCAGCACCCGCGAAACGGTCACTGTCGTGCTGGGTGAACTACAATTTGAAAAACTGGTCGCCATTCGCAGACGACAGGTGATTCTCAAGAACATCAAAGCGTTAGCCGCGGCGATTAACGCGAAACCTCCTGAGATAGGCTTTTCGGCCTGACAAATGAAAACTTCTTTAGTTATTTTTCCTATATTGTAAGACACTTCACAAAGTCTCAGCCTCTCGAATGACAATATAGAGATAACAGGCGTTCGAAAGAGGAGTAATGTAAATGACAAATCCCGAAAAACATGATAACTGGACTGATTGTCGCGGAGGAGAAATCGCGAGTTTGTCGCACAGGCTGCGTCAAAAACGTGAGTCTGTGAATTCCCGTCGTCGCATCATGTACTCCTCAATTACGGCAGCGATGCTGATTATAGGAGTCGGGCTGGGCTTGGTCATGACACAACTTCCAACAAACCATCCAGATGGTTTAGCCTGTGCTGAAGTTGCTGACTATTCCAAAGACTATTTTGCTCATCAGCTTAAACCTGAAATAGTCGATCGTATTGAAATGCATCTGGATCATTGCAAACGCTGTCGCGATCATTATGCCGAATATCAGGAAGACCATTCCAAGCAACATACGAAGCACACAAACACAGCTCTTCTTCCTGTTTTAGCCTTTAGGTAATAAACTCGCGCGAGTCCTGCCGGAAATATTGGGTGTGAGTTTGGCTGCGAGTCGACTCTTTTATTCAATAATCACATTGCACTCCGGCAGACTCTTCAAAAATACTTTCCCGTAACTTTTGGTTTGAATGCGGGGATCGAGAATCACGACCTGCCCGGTATCAGTTTTCGATCGGATCAGTCGCCCGAAACCCTGTTTGAGTTTGATGGCAGCCTCGGGAACCTGATATTCGTTGAAGGGATTTCCGCCCCGCCGCTTGATTCGCTCGACGCGAGCTTCCAGTAAAGGATGATCGGGAACGCTGAAGGGCAATCGCGTGATGATCACATTCTGCAGTGCATCGCCCGGCACATCGACACCCTGCCAGAAGCTATCCGAACCAAACAGGACCCCGGCTGAATCATTACGGAATCGTTCCAGTAAGAGTGATCGAGGCATGTCGTTTCCCTGACAATACAGCGTCAAGCCATTTTCGCGACACCACCCCGAAAGCTGACGCGCACATTCATTGAGCATCCAGTAACTCGTAAACAACACAAACGCCCGGCCCTTCGTCTGCAGCAGATATTTCTTTAACCGCTCAACAACAGCTGCTTCATAAGCTTTGGATTCCTGACTCGGATCCGGCATGTTCTTACACAGAATCAGTTTCATCTGCTTGCGATAATCGAACGGACTTCCGACCTGCAGTTCATCGCCGCTATTCAGACCGATCCGATCTTTCACAAAACGGAATGACTGCCCGCCAATCGCCATTGTCGCCGAGGTTAAGATGGCTGAGGGGATTTTATTGAACAGTTCATCCCGCAGTACATCCCCAATTTCGACGGGAGCAGAGATCAGTTTGATGCGCATCTGACGACCACGCGTCACCTCACCCCAGTAAACAGCATCGCCCGAGAGTTGTTCCATCCAGTTACGGATCGAATTCGAAATCGAAAAGACGCGATCGGCAGCCGCATTGAGTTCAATACGCTCGGCTTCATTCTCCAGATCTTCCGCAAATTCACAGATCGCACTTCCGAGTTGCTTCAACTCAGCAGACAACCCATTACTGATCGGAACCTCTCCACGAACCCGCCCATTCTTTCCGGCATGCTGACTGAGCCAGTGTTCAACAGACGCGAAAAACTCATCCGCAATCATGTAGAGTCTCCCGACCTGCTGCTGGGCTTTGACCATATTATGATGCACCAGCAAACCTTTTTGAGCCCGGTCGTTATAGAGTTTCGTCAACAGATAATGCAGCTGAGAATTCGAGACCGCATCCCCCAGATGATCCGATGCAACTGCTTCGAGCGTATGAGCTTCATCAAAAATAACGGCTTCATAATCGGGCAGAATCGAGGCTCCGTCGCGGCGAAGTGCCAAGTCGGAAAAGAACAGAGCATGATTAACGACTAGCAAATCTGCATTCCAGATTCGCCTTCGAGCTTTGTAATATAGACAATCGTCATATGTTGGACACTTGCGTCCAAGGCAATTCCCATGTTCACTGCGAGCTTCTTCCCAGACTGATGGCAACGGTCGAAATCCCAAATCACCGAGACTGCCATCGTTTGTCGTTTTCGACCAATCGGAGAGCTTTCGTAACTGCTGAAGTTCCTCTTCTTTGGGAAATAGAGAAACCGTCTTCTGAACTGCCCCCTGCAAGCGACGCAGGCTCACGTAGTTCGATCGACCTTTCACCAGCACGGCTGAGAATTCGAGCGGCAGCACGGCATTCAGAAAAGGAATATCTTTTTGAATCAACTGTTCCTGCAAGCTGATCGTATGGGTCGAAACGATCACCCGTTTTTTCTCTTGCCCTTTTTCCTGGGACTTATTGTTGAGCACCGAGAGAATGGCTGGTACGAGATATGCAAAACTTTTTCCCGTTCCTGTTCCGGCTTCTGCGACCAGGTGCGATTTTGTAGCAATCGCCTTTTCAACAGCCTGTGCCATCTCCAGTTGCTGTTCGCGGAACTCATAATTCTTGAGCCGCGCAGCAATTCTCCCCTTGGGACCGAGGATTTGTTCAGCAGTGATTTTCTGATTTTCTGTCATACTGATGCTATGATAACAACCCCGAACATTCCTCGCCGCTGAATTGTCGTCTACGATAGGCGAGGATTTCCGATTTGAATCTGTTAATGCAAACCAGATGAGATATCATAGAAAAAGCCGTAGGTCAGGCTGTGCCTGACGACAGTTGACGTCTCATCAGGAGATATATTTGAGATTCCCCTGAGGGGATGGATAGCCCAGATAGCTCCGCTATCTGGGTGGACGAAGTCCACAAGAGGCCTTCAGTTTGATGAATAATGTTTCCCATAGACTTCTAGCGGTTACGCCGCCCCGAAAGAATCTTTCGGGGCTATCCTATTATTCAAGTTTGAACCACTATAATTCGCAAAGAATCAAGCCTAAATCGTCAGGCACAGACTGACCTCGGCTAATTGAAACAAAATTCCCAGGGTGGCGGGGGCGCTCTCGAAGAGAAGCCCCCGAACATGAATCGCCCGCAACTAAGGGGGCTTCCACGAAGTGGAGCGCCCCCGCCACCTACGTTTATCAATAAATTCAGGATCTCAATATGACAGAAGCTACGAAATCAGCCCCACTTGGGCGCGCCAGCAAGCAGGTTCCCGATGAACTTGGTCGTTTTGGACCTTACGGGCGTCGATTTGTTCCCGAAACCCTGATGTATGCTCTCGATGAACTCGATGCTGCCTACGAATCGGCCCGAAAAGATCCGGAATTCCAGGCCGAACTGGATATGCTTCTCAAAACCTATGTCGGTCGCCCGAATCCCCTTTATTTCGCAGAACGACTGACCGAACATTGCGGTGGGGCGAAAATCTATCTGAAACGGGAGGATCTCAATCACACTGGCGCCCATAAAATCAATAACACGATGGGGCAGGCTCTCTTAACGAAACGTATGGGAAAACCCCGCGTGATTGCAGAAACCGGAGCCGGTCAACACGGTGTCGCCTCGGCTACCGCTTGCGCCCGGTTCGGACTCCCTTGCGTAGTTTATATGGGAGAAGAAGATATTCGTCGGCAGAAGCTGAATGTTTTCAAAATGAAAGCGATGGGTGCGGAAGTTCGAGCCGTCACCTCGGGTTCGCGAACATTGCGGGATGCCGTCAATGAAGCAATGCGCGACTGGATGGGAAGTGTATCCGATACACACTACATTCTTGGCTCTGTCGTGGGACCGCATCCGTTCCCAAAAATTGTCCGCGATTTTCAAGCTGTCATTGGAAATGAATCTCGGGCTCAATGTCTTGAAATGACAGGCAAACTCCCCGATGAAGTCATCGCCTGCGTGGGCGGAGGCTCTAATGCAGCCGGGATGTTTTATCCCTTTATTGAAGATGAAACCGTCAGCTTAACGGGCATTGAAGCGGGTGGATTAGGCCCAGAACCAGGCAAACATGCCAGCCCGCTAACCTACGGCCAGCCCGGCATCCTTCACGGCTCCTACAGCTACGTCATGCAGGATGACGACGGTCAGACACTCGATGTCCACTCAATTTCAGCCGGTCTCGACTACCCCGGTGTCGGTCCCGAACACAGCTATTGGAAAGATACCGGTCGCGTTGATTACACATCGATCAGAGACGACGAAGCTCTCGATGCGTTTCAGAAAACAGCCATGCTCGAAGGCATTCTGCCAGCTGTCGAAACTTCACATGCTCTGGCTTACGCCCTGAAAACCGCCGGCCAGCGAAGTCCTGATGAAGTGATGGTCATCTGCCTCTCGGGCCGCGGCGATAAAGATGTCAATGAAGTCGCACGCCTACTGGGGCAGGAGATTTAAATCGTCTGGTGCCACGGCTCTGTGAGCCGTGCTTTCTTTCCAGACACGTCCTGGTACACGGCTCACAGAGCCGTGGCACTTCGCATGATCACTTCACATAGAATAAATCCGCGCATAAAAAAAGGGTGCCCAACGGGGCTCGAACCCGCGACCTTCGGAATCACAATCCGACGCTCTAACCAGCTGAGCTATGGGCACCATCTTGTTTTTGTCTGCCAGTCAGTCCAGTTCGCACTGGTGGCGGACAAGCGATACATTACCCGAGAAACTTCTCGGTTTCAAGTGATGGAATCGAATGCGACTCCCTGTTTTTCGTGGTTTGATCGCACAATCCATAGGACACGCATTTTCAGGGAATGTTCACCGATTGTGCTGGAGGAAATGATGTGTCTGAGGAAAATATCGAGGTAGGAATAACCGATGACCGATAAGAATCTGCTGCACTATCTACAGCAATTTCTCACTCCGGAACGGCTCGAACGTTTTGAAGAAGTCCTGAATTTTCGTACGAAACACATTACGGTTGTCTTGGAAAATTTCTTCAAGCCGCACAATGCCAGTGCCGTTCTTCGCAGCTGCGACTGCTTCGGTATTCAGGAAATGCAGCGGATAGATCGCGATCATGTCCACAAAATCAATCGGGACATTACACGCGGCGCTCAAAAATGGGTCACGACGAAACTCTGGCAGAATCCCGAAACCTGCACAAAAGACTGCTTGCAGTCTCTGAAGGAGCGGAATTATCGCCTGATTGCAACTTCTCCAGAGCCGACGGCCACTTCGCTATTTGAACTCGATCTGACCGAACCGGTCGCCATTATGTTTGGGCGGGAGAAAACTGGTTTATCAGAGGAGGCAATGAACGCAGCTGATGAATGCGTAACAATTCCCATGTTTGGCTTTACCGAAAGCTTTAATGTGTCAGTATCTGTTGCTCTATGCCTGAACGAACTGGTGCACCGTCTGCATAATTCCGATCTGGACTGGCATCTGGCTGAGGAAGAGAAAGACGAAATCCGTCTGGCCTGGGTGAAACGCTGTTTGCCGAATATTCATACTCTGGAGAAGCACTATCGACGGACGCAGTAAGTTCGCATTTGCTCGATTTACAAGCACGAGGCGCAAGTGACTCTGTTTTCATGACTTGATACACATATGGACGTTTCTTTCGCGAAATGTAAGAATACTCCACTTCAATACTGAAACCGCCCCACCTTAACATCGAGTCCAAGTTGGATGTAAAAAACAATGAACAATCCGACTGTTAATAAAATTTATCTCAACACTCCAGAAACGCTATCATCACCCGCTTTTGGAGTTTTAACTCGGAAATTATCAGAACTTGAATTCAGTGATTATCAATTATATTCATTGAGTTATAATGCCGATGTATCAAACTCCAGCGGTGAAAAAACATGTATTTCTTTAGTATGGGAAACCGAACATGCTAATACAAGATTTGAAGCGAGTACTCTGGATGGAGTATTAAACACTGCAGAAAGAGTTTACCAAAACATTCAAGAATTTGAGACGATAGACTTCCTGGAAAGATACTTTGTTGATGTAGAAGAATTGGCTGCAAGAAACGGATTTGACAGTGAGGAATGCGATGAAGAAGAAATATATCAAGGATGGGTTTTGAATCGCGCCATATTTTTTGAAAAGTTTTTTCGGTTGTGTTATTTCGGAAATCATTTGTTTTCTTATGATTTAATCTTGGAAATCGATTATTCATGGAACCTCACAGGGATTCAGTTTGACGGATAGGCAAGTAGTAAAAACGCAACTTCAAAACTGACGCTTTGGGTTTAAAGAGAAAAAAAAGATCCACGAACAAAAGTGCTCGTGGATCTTGCAGGACGGAACGAAGGACGTTCCGATTCAGTATTTTCGCATTCTGACGGAGCAAACAAATCTTGCGACTTCATCTCCAAGTCGTGGGTTAATCAATTTCAGAAAAAAAAGTAGTCAAGCATAACAACGGAGTGCGTAACAGTTATCCGACGCCCAGATCAAAGCCCTGAAAGGGCTTAGAAGCCGGGGATGTCGATTTTTTCTTCGATGGCGATTTTCTTGAGTTTGGAAATCGCTCTCGATTCAATTTGTCGAATACGTTCTTTGGTCACGCCGAATCGTTGACCGACCTGTTCGAGGGTTTCGGATTCGGTCCCTTTGTTCAACCCGAAGCGGAACAGAATAATATCCCGTTCGCGGTGATCGAGTTGTTCGAGGATATTCATAATCGCCGAGTGCTGATTTTTCTGTGCCAGCTCCTGCTGGAATGGATTGTCGCGCTGGTCGGTCGATTGTGAGAAAATATCATCGTGACCGGTCCGATAACGATCCATCTGCTTCATCTCGGTCGGAATCGAACGGGCGTAGTTTTTCATAATCGCCCAGGTAGAATAAGTGGAGAACTTATTTCCCTGAGAGTAATCAAACTTTTCGATCGCTCGAATCAATGACATATTCCCGTCCGAAACCATTTCGAAGAAGTTCGATTGTGGTTTGACATGCCGTTTGGCGATGGAAACAACCAGCCGCAAGTTACTGCGGATCAGGAAGTTCTTCACAACGACCGCTTCACGAATCTGTTCTTCGATATCGCTCATCAATCGGGCAGAAGGTTTGGCAGAATCGAGTTTTTCACGCATCTGTCCCGCTTTGAATTTGAGGTAATTCATTTTGCGGAAGTAGTAACCTTCTTCTTCCCGGGTCAACAACGGCAATTCGTACAGGCTGGCCAGATAGGCGGGAAGTCCGGGCGGAATTTTCGGTTTCGACTCTTTGCGTTCCACTTCAGGAGGATCGCCAAGTATCACTTTTTCTGCACCCCGTTTGTGGAATTCTTCGCTATCGATGAAATCGAGATTGACCTCAAAAATTCGGTCTGCTCTCACTTCATTGATGATACGATGAATACTCGAACGGGTGCGGCAGAATTGTCGGGCCAGATCTTCAACGGAAGTTCCCCGTTGATGTTTATGCCAGATTTCTCGTTTCGTTTCGTCTGTTAATGGACCGCGGGCATGCGGGAAGATGGCAGATTGCGGATAATCGCGATCGTGGTTCTTCAATGTATAACGGACTGTCTCGACGGACCGACCCGTTTTCCGGGCCAGCCGTTTGCTGATTTCAGACAGGCACGCTCCATGAGCAGCCAGTTTTCGGGCACGATCGATAATATCGAGCCTTTCCTGAGCGGTTAATTGTGTAAATCGGGAACTGCGACGGATCTCGGCTGCATTCGCCTTAATAAATCGGTCAACATTCGACTTCAAAAAGACAACCCGCTTACGAGCGCCCATTTTAATCTTACGTCCGACCAATCCCCGTTGTCGCCAGCGATCAACTGTTTTCGTTGAGACATGAAACCGTTCGCTCAGGTCGTCAACAGTCATCACATCTTCCTGGACATCATCGATTTGCATATCAATACTGTCCGAAAGATCTTCGACGAAACGACATAAGTCGTGTTGAACATCTTTCCCATCGATTTTCAGATCGGGATACAGACTTGAATGGTAATCGGTAATCCGTTCGCAAAGCTCAGGATATTCGTAATCCCGTTCCAGATCCAACTCTGCCAGAAGTTTCTCAGCTCGCTGGATCTGCTCCAGACGAACCTTCTTCGGGGCATAACGGACCTGTTGGTCTTTCAGTTGTTTAATAACTGGATTTGCATAAGTCGCCATAATAACTCTCCTTCCGAATCGTCTTCCTCGTGAAAACTTCTCGTAAGAGACCTCCGGACATCGTGACCGGCGATTTTCATAAAATTAAAATTGCTTTCACACATCCCTAATACGCTATTATGACGACACATGGTTGAAAAAAGTTCGCATACGAAGCATTTTTTTTGAAAATAGATTCAAAAAGTCCCCCGGTCAAACTTAAAATATCCACAAGGTATTGCAATGTAACGGCTTACGACACGCCAATTGACTTAGGTCGAATTTGGTAATTTTTATGTGTAATAGGTAATTATAGTCCGAATTCACTTGATACACTCCAATAGAGCATGTGAGAGTCAAGAAATTTGTTTCCATTTCCTCTTAAACGTCATCCCTCACATAAGGATTCTCCAAAAAACTGGGCTTTGCAAATTTTGCCAAAAATGGTATTTCTGCAAAATATGGCTCAAGATCTTACGTCACATTCAGGATGAAAGTGTGGCGTCATCGCAGTAAGTTATTGATATCACTGGGGAAGGGAATCCCATGCAGGGTGCAGCCTGGAAGCTGACAGCGTTAGCCGCAAGCTTGGCGGTCGGATTTTTTGGTTTGATGCAGGTTCAACAGAATCTGGACAAGCAGTCACAGAATCCAACTGAATTCACTGAAGACAATTCTCAGCTGGAAAACTCTCAACTGGGAGAGGATGCTCCGGCTTCGGGGATGCTTTCGGCTGAGGATTTTGCCGAATCTCAGAACGAACCTGAACCTGATAACAGCCCTTATTTCAAGCGGGATGAGAGAAATTCGCCACAGAATTCCTCATTCGAGCAATACTCGGCTCATCCTCAGACTGCCGATGCTGGCAATCTTCCGCCTCAGCAGGAGCCGACTCAGAATAGCGATCCTTTTGCGACGGCTGCCGTTCCAGGTCAGGCAGAGCCCAATTCTTTCGATCCCCCACCAACTAATGAAAACCGCACGCCTCGCGTGCCTGTGAACGATCCCTTTGCCGATTTCCGTGCCCCAGCCGATCAAAAATTCAATGAGATTAAAAGTGAATTTGCGAATGCCGGTCAGAAATTTGAACGAGCCACTCAGGAACAGGTTGACGAATGGCAATCGGAAATCGTTCAAACTGCGAATGAAGTTCAGGCTGATCTGAATAATGTCACAGAGAAACCAGCTCAACTGATGGCTCCGGTCGTGCATGCCGTTCAGGAATTTACGGGGAATAATCAGCAGGTTCCAGAAACGGAAGTGGCTCAGGAATTGATTCAACTGGCTGCTAACACGAACGCGAAACCAACTGACGCACCGCCGCCATTCTTTGCCTTCGACAATAATGAAGCCAAACCAATTGAGAATGCGAAAACGCCTCAATCAACTGAAACTCCGACTCCTGAGATGGAACAAAAGGATGCTCCCAAAGCGGCATTCTTTCCGGAACCAGCCAACGAATCCAAGCCTAAACTTGAATCATTCAATGTCCCGGTAGCAGGGCCAAAGTCGGGCTCGCCATTTGATGAACCCAAGACGACAAAAGCAGACAAGCCAACCGAATTGCCGAAAGTTCAGCCTGGTAGTCAGTTTCCAGGATTCAATCCGTCGGAACCACAGGATGAACCTGCACCCGTCGCGGTTCCTGTGGCCAATGAAGAGCCTCTGCCTGCTGTGAATCCTCAGCCGGAATTAATGGCTCAGCCAGAAGCTGTGCCAGAATTCAAACCAGATCCAAAACCGGAGTCAAATGCCACTCCACAACCGTTCTTCCCCAGTTTTGAGGAAGACACAAAACCAGACAATTTAAAAGCGGATGATCCTTATCGACTTGTACCAGAATTCAATGGCAATAAACCGGTTGCAAAACCGGAAATGACGGAATCGGAGCCTGCTCCGTTCATGCTGACTCCGCCGGATACGAATTCAGAGCCGAAGGCGGATACAGCCCCCGCTGATTCCTCTTCACCGAAGCCAGTTCCAGAAGCCCAAGAGGATCCCTTCGCGGCTCAACCCCCTGCTGAAAGGCAACCTGCGGAAGAAAAACCGGCAGAGGAAATGCGTCCGTCTGGATTCCCAACCTTCTCGGCTGGACCGGAAAATGCAGAGCCTCCTGTCAAACCAGAGCCTGCGAAACTAGAACCATTCCAGCCCGAACCTGCTGAAGAACCCGCACCTGCATTGACAACAACTCCTGCTCCTGCAATGGATCCCGTTCCTGAAAAGCAGACTCCTCCCTCGAATCCATTTGCAAATCAGGGGTTCCCAAAAGCAGAACCAGAAGAATCAACCGGCAACGTGCGCATGAATGCAGAACCTGCTCCACTGGAGTTGAACGACCAGCCAGCCACTGTGCTGGACGACGTCTTAATTGGTGGGGCCCGTGTCGATCAGGATCTTTCCGTCAGTATGTTACAGCCGAAAATTGAACTGCACAAAAATGCTCCCGACAATGCTGTGCTGGGGCAACCTTTAATCTACACGATCGAAATCGAAAACGCCGGTGAAGTCGCTGTCCGGGATGTGATCGTCGAAGACAAATTCCCAGCCGGCACCAAGCTGACGGGAACCATTCCTCGAGCAGAACTGATCGAGAAAACTCTGCACTGGAAGTTTGATGAACTCAAGCCAGGTGAACGTAAGAAAATTCTGGTCCGAGTCGTGCCGATTGAGTCTGGCAAAATTGGATCCGTTTCAACGGTCAGTTATAAATCAACCGTTTCATCCCAGACAATGGTCACTGCTCCTCGACTCGAAATTGAGTTGAAGTGCACGGAAGAAGTGGCATTGAACGAACCTGTTCAGGTTCAGTTTCTGGTGACCAACTCCGGTGAAGGTGATGCTCAAAATGTCATCTTGAGAAATCTGATTCCCGATGGCCTCGAACACCCGGCTGGCACCGATCTCGAATATGAAATCGGTCAGCTCAAAGGGGGCGAGCAAAAGGAAATCAATCTCACGATGGTCGCCCGCAAAGTCGGTGCACTCGAAAACGTGGCCAGCGTGAAAGCCGACGGCGATGTTTCTGCTCAAGGGAAAGTCAAAGTCAATGTGATTGAATCCGTCATGAGCGTCGCTCACAGCGGCCCGACCCGCCGATTTGTCGGTCATGTCGCCGAGTACAAAACGGCTGTGCAGAACAATTCGAGCCGGGTGCTGGAAAATGTTCGACTCGTCGCACAGGTTCCTCCCGGATTTGAATTCCAGTCCGCCACCGAAAAAGGGATGTATAACGACCAATTGCGATCCATCACCTGGGTGATTCCTCAACTGGAGCCCAAACAGGAACTGGAAGTTTCCTCAAAACTGGCTCCAAGTAAAGTCGGGGCTCAGAATCTGATTGTCACTGCTGAAGACTCTTCCGGTCATCAGGCAGAAATCAGCACGATGGTCAAAATCGAAGGCTTCCCGTCTCTGGCGGTTCGCATTCCCGATGCCCGTGGTCCGGTCTCTCAGGGAGAGCGGGTTTCACTGCGGTTCAAAGTCGTCAATCGGGGATCGGCTGACGCCACTCAGGTTGCCATCACCTGTAAAATTCCTGCACAATTACAGTACATCTCTGCCAATGGTCCTGTGACAGGTGTTCAAAATGGAGCCAGCATCACTTTCAAACCGATGGCGAAACTGATGCCAAATGAAGAAGCAACTTTTGATCTGGTCTTCAGTGCCGCACAAGCCGGGGATGGACGTGTCGAATTTGATGTGTTAGCCGATCAAATTACGACTCCCTTGAAACATCAGGAACAGGTGATAGTCTACGGCGAATAGTTTTCAGATGCGGGGTGTTGTTTACAGATATTGAGCCAATAATTAAACGAAATTGTGCTAATGATCTTGTAAAATGTTTTCCGTGTTCTGAAACCTGATTCCCATCGTCTATAACTGTTTTGCTGAACTGATAACTCCCATGTCTGAACCTTCACGCGATCTGCTGGAAACTTTTGAAAATCCGAATCCGGATCGCGATTATGTGATCGAAACGATTTGCCCGGAGTTTACTTCGGTCTGTCCTAAAACCGGTCAGCCAGATTTCGGCACCCTCACGATTGCCTACATTCCCGATGAAGTCTGCTTCGAACTGAAATCGTTAAAGATGTATCTGCAGCAGTATCGGAATCACGGGGCGTTTTATGAAAGCGTCACCAACAAGATTCTGGACGATCTCGTCGCAGTGACCCAGCCTCGATCGATGGAAATCCGAGCCGAGTTCACTCCACGAGGCGGACTTCGCACAAATGTGATCGTCAGCTATCCCGACGAAAACTGGGACGAATAATTTTTTAATTTAACCGCCAAGACGCCAAGGTCGCCAAGGAAATATTTCATAAAATCTTAGTAACTTGGCGTCTTGGCTGTTCAATAAACCTGAGCGAATGGATTCTCTCAAGTGCGATATTTGCTCAACATTTTGTATCTCTCCTTGCTGACTCTGGCGTTTCCTTATCTCTTGTATCGACGATTGAAAACGGGACGATACCGTGAAGGATTCCGTGAAAAGTTTCTTGGTCAAATTCCCCGCCGCGATAGTCAGGCTCAGTGCGTCTGGTTTCATGCGGTCAGCGTAGGTGAAGTGCTGCAAATTGAACCGGTTGTGAATGTCTGGAAAGAGCGGCATCCCGACTGGGAAGTGGCCATCAGTATTACGACGCAAACCGGAATGCAGGTCGCTCAAAAGACATATCCGGATTGTCGCCTGTTTTATTGCCCGCTCGATTTTTCCTGGGCGGTCCGGAATGTAATTCAGCGATTGAATCCGAGTTGCCTGGGGCTGGTTGAGCTCGAATTGTGGCCGAATTTGATAATGGAAACTCATCGAGCCGGTATTCCTGTCACATTGATCAATGGTCGATTGAGTGCCAACAGCTTCAAAGGTTACCGCAGATTTCGCTCGCTCATCCGTCCTCTGCTTCAGCGATTCTCGTTGATCGTCGCCCAGAATTCCGAATATGCCGATCGTTTCCTCGCTCTTGGAGCTTCAGCCAGTCGGCTGGAAACTGCCGGATCAATCAAATTCGATCGACTGATGACGGACCGAAATCATTCTCGCGTTCAGGAATTGCGGAAAGCTTTCGCGATTTCACCATCTGCCCCTGTCCTCATGGCCGGAAGTACCGGGGAACCGGAAGAGTCGCTGATCCTTTCAGCCTGGAGAAAACTGCGAATCGAATTTCCGGATTTACAACTCATCATCGCCCCCCGACATCAGGAACGGTTTGAAGAAGTTTTTCAGTTGATCCAGGAGTCGGGTTATCGAGTTTTACGTCGTTCACTCGTCAATTCTGGAGTACAGTCAGGGCGTGATACCGACTCTTCGACGGTTCGATTGCTCGATACCCTCGGCGAACTTTCCGCCTGCTGGGGACTGGCAGAGATAGCTTTTGTCGGCGGGAGTTTTAATCAGCGGGGTGGTCAGAACATGATGGAACCAGCCGGTTATGGAGCCGCGGTTGTACTGGGGCCGAATACCTGGAACTTTATGGAAGTTGTGGAAGAACTCGAACGTCGCAAAGCCTGCATGGTCATTCCGACAGGTGAGGAACTGGCTGATTGCATTTCGGTATTGCTGCATCAGCCTGAGAATGCCGGGTTGATCGGCAATGCCGCCCGGAAATATGTGCTCTCTCAGCAGGGAGCGACTCAAAAAACGATGGAATGGATCGAACAAACGCTGGAAATCCCGTTCAAAAGAAATCAAAAAACTGCAGCCTGAGTCGGCAATTTGAGGGGGAGATTGACTTTCCGTCCCCGCTCGACCTGCTAAAATGGCGAGTTGGAAATTCGGAGTCCAGTCGCATTCTTGACGATGTGTCATGAGTATCTACAGCTCCATTCAACACTGTCGTGAATATCTCACACAGTTTCATTTGCTCAAACGCAGAGTTTGTATCGAGGAATCAGAATGTCGAATTATATTTTCACAAGTGAATCTGTCAGCATGGGCCACCCGGACAAAGTTTCCGATCAGGTCTCCGATGGCGTGCTCGATGCCTTGCTGGCTCAGGATCCACTTTCCCGCGTGGCCTGCGAAACACTCTGCACGACAGACTTCGTCTGCCTGGCTGGTGAAATCACTTCCAATGCCAAAGTCGATTACGAAGCGATCGCTCGCAAAGTGATCGATGAAATTGGCTACAACAGCGACGATCTGGGCTTCAATGCGAAGACCTGCGAAATCGATGTCCGTCTGCATTCCCAGTCGAGCGATATCGCTATGGGAGTCGATCGTGACGGAGCCGGCGATCAGGGGTTGATGTTCGGCTATGCCTGCCATCAAACCGAAGAATACATGCCTGTGCCAATCGCCTTGTCGCATCGGATTTTGAATCGATTGACCGAAGCCCGTCAAAAAGGGGAAGTGAACTGGTTGCGTCCTGATAGCAAAAGTCAGGTCAGTGTCGAGTTCGAAGGCTCTCGCCCCGTTGGTGTTTCTGCTGTGGTCATTTCAACACAGCATGCTGAAAGCGTGTCACAAAAAGAGATCAGTGATTTCGCGATTGAGCAGATCATCAAAGATGTCGTCCCCGCAGAATTTCTCAGCGACAAAACCAAATATCATATCAATCCGACCGGACAGTTCATCATTGGTGGCCCGCATGGCGATTGTGGTTTGACCGGACGAAAAATCATTGTCGATACCTACGGCGGCTGGGGACGTCACGGCGGCGGAGCCTTCAGTGGAAAAGACTCCACTAAAGTGGACCGATCTGCTGCTTACATGGCTCGCTATGTCGCTAAGAACATCGTCGCAGCTGGGCTGGCAACCGAATGTGAAGTTCAACTGGCTTACGCGATTGGAGTCGCTGAGCCTGTGAGTGTGCGAGTCGATACCTTCGGTTCTGCCGAAGTCGAGGAATCAAAAATCGAAGCGGCTGTCCGTGAGATTTTCCCGCTGACTCCGAAAGGCATCATCGAAACTCTCGACCTGCGACGCCCGATCTTCCAGAAAACCGCCTGGGGCGGACACTTCGGCCGTAACGATCCTGATTTCACCTGGGAATCAACAAACAAAGCCTCTGCACTGCGTGAAGCAGCTGGCCTCGGAAGTGAAGTTCCCCAGACAGAATTTGTGATGAGCTAATGTAGGTTGGGTTAGTCAGAAGTAGGGTGCGTCCTGACGCACCGGAGTGGAATGTCGATTTCGACTTATTTATGATGATTAACCGGTATGGTTTCGTTTATGGAGTGAAACTCTATGAGCAAGCCATGTCGACAACATGGTGCGTCAGGACGCACCCTACAAAGGTAAATGTTTGAATTATTTTCGGCGTACGAAGGAGTGTCGCCATGGCATGGAGTCAGCGTTGCGAGCAATGGGCACGGGAGATTCGTGAGTCTCAGGATCTCCAAATCAGTTGGTCGATCGGAGTGACCTGGATAACACTCGGGGTGCTGATGCTCTCTGCTCGTGTTCTTGGTGGATTGCATCCGGAAGTTGACGTCATTCTTCAACTGGGATTGAGCGTCGCTTTACTCGGTCTGGGTGTGATGTCCGTTGGGTATGTATTGCGAGATCGCCTGCTGGCAAATTCTGAGCGCGATCAGGTACTGTGTATAGTTGGATTGATGAGCAGCGGAATTTTCTGCGGCACGATTTCCAGCTTTCCAGTGAGCAGTGTCTGGGCTTTCAGCCTGATGGCATTGATCACAGTCGGATCAACACTTTTGATTGGTTCTCGGCTCTTAAGTTTCTTTTCCACAGATTCCTCGGTTGAGATCACCTCTGCTCCACAAATTCAACCTGCTATAAAAACGAAGAAAACGGAATCAGTTGTTGAGGACGAGCAGGTTATCCAGTGGCTTTCCCGCAAACGACAATCCGATGGTTCGGAAGTTCTTGAAGGGATGCTGCGTCTGGAAATGGCAGCTGGGCAGAAACAGATGTCTGCCCATGCTGTATTTACGCCTTCACTATCCTGTCATCCGGAAATCGAATGCGAACCCCTCGGCGATGCCGATGTCGAAGCGACAATAGGCGAAGTGTATCCGCATGGCTTCCGCGTCGATGTCCGCCGCAATACAAATGCAGACAATCCACTCGCAGTTGAAATCGGCTTTCAGGCAATTGCCGCTGCGAACAGCAGACATGCTGCGTGAAGTTTAATACTTCTTCTGAAAACTCGGTTTGCGCCAGGTGCGTCCCTCTCGTGTGAGTAACCGATCTGCCTCCTCGGGTCCCCAACTGCCAGCTGGATAGAACTCAGGGTCTTTCGTGCGGTTCTCCCAATGGTCCAGAACGGGAGTTACGAATCGCCAGGCGGCTTCAAGTTCATCGCTGCGGGTAAACAGGGTCGAATCGCCACGCATCACATCGAGCAGGAGTCGTTCGTAAGCTTCGGGCAAATCGATTTGAAACGCATCGTTATAGGCAAAGTCCATCGTGACGGGATGAATCTGATACTGCATCCCCGGTCGTTTCGTCGAACATTGCAGCATAATGCCTTCGTAAGGCTGAATACGGAACACAAGAGTGTTCTGTTGAGCTCCAACCATTTCGCACATGTCGCCATCACACTCAACGGTAGAAAACAAATTCAGCGGAGGCAACTTGAATTTGATTGCAATTTCAGTTCCGCGAGCCGGCAGACGCTTGCCGGTTCGCATATAGAAAGGCACACCTTCCCAGCGCCAGTTATCGATACGGGCTTCCATCGCGACATAGGTTTCTCGACGGGAAATCTCCGGAATCCGTTCTTCATGACGGTATCCTTTGAGAACCTGCCCATCTTTCTCGGCAGCCGTGTATTGTCCGGGGATTGCCCAGTTATCAATGTTATCGGGATCGCCGGGACGCAGTGCCTGCAGGACTTTCAGCTTTTCATCGCGAATATTTTCACCACGGAATAACGAAGGAGGTTCCATCGCAATCAGGCAGAGCAATTGCAAAACGTGATTCTGCAACACATCCCGCAGTGCTCCCGATTGATCGTAATAGCCGCCGCGACCACGCTCCATCCCCTGAGACTCGGCTACCGTAATCTGCACATTGTCGACATGATTGCGGTTCAGCAGCGGTTCAAAAATCGAGTTTCCGAAGCGGAACAGCAAAATGTTTTGAACGGTTTCTTTACCGAGATAATGATCGATGCGATAAATTTGCTTCTCAGCCAGCAGCTTGCTCAGATTGGCGCTCAATTCTTGCGAGGATTTCAGGTCGTGACCGAACGGTTTTTCGACGACAACTCGCAACCAGTTCGGAGCATCTGGGGCAGGAATCATCCCAGCTTTGGAAAGAGCTTCGACGGAAGGTTGAAACAGTTGTGGGGCGGTCGCCAAATAAACAACGCGTTGTCCGCCGAGTCCATTTTCTTCTTCGAGTTTTTCCAGTGATACCTTCAGGGCATCAAACTGTTCCGGCTTTTCCAGATCGACTTCACGATAATGCAGAGCGGAAGCAAACTGATCCCAGCTTTCCCGGGTCACTTCTCCCGTTCGGGATGAAGTTTTGACCGCTTCAAACATTTCGCCGCGATACGATTCGTCCGTTTTTTCACGTCGAGCGACACCAACAATTTGTGTATTTGCAGGCAGATAACCTGTTTTCCAAAGCGTGTATAACGCAGGAATCAATTTTCGAGCCGTCAGATCGCCCGAGGCTCCGAAAATGAGAATGGTGGCTGGCTTCGCTAAAGCCTCTGTCGGTGTGGATGCGGAAAATTGCATGATGTCTTGCCTGGCGAAATCGTTGTCGCTTATGAAAGTTTTCACAAGTTTAGTAGTCGGAGTCGAGCGGCCGAGTATGGCCAGCTGAATCCATTATTTGGGATCCAACGAACCACATGTGCAGCTTAACGCTTTTGGGCGACAATGTCAGCAATCCGGCGACATCAATTCCAGCGGGTAATTTCGTTGAATGCCTGAGTGATCTGCCCTCGCAGCATCGGCTGTTCGAGTTCCGGAGCCACCGAGACCACTTTTCGCAGCAGAGCCAGCGCTTCTCCCGGATAGCCGGCTTTGAGTGAAATCAATGCCAGATCGCGTCGGGAAGCATACTGGGAAGGATTGAGCAGCAGGAGACGATTTTGCACACGCAGGGCATGTTCCCACTTCTGTTGTTCGATGTAGAGCACTTTCAGATTGTTGAGCATTCGCGTGACAATGGTGCGATGTCCAACTGGTTTCAGGCCGGATTTGGCTTCACTGCGGGAAACATCGGCAATCGTCTGCACCCAGTCCACACATTCATCGTACTGCATATATCGACCGGGAGTGTAGGCATCGAGAAAGACTGGGCCTTCGATGGTTTCGAGTCGTGTCAGAAAATGAGCCGGGGCAGCGACACCTTCCAGATCGATGCCTGCCCGTTTCGCGACGGCCATGTAAAGAATGGAGAGGCTGATCGGGATTCCTCGGCCGGTTTTGATCACACTATTCATAAAGCTGCCATCTGCAGCCTGAAAAGCGGCATTATCGCCACGTAACCCGTGCTTGGTTCCGATCGTTTCCGCAAGAAACTCGATTTGCGAGAATGGCTTTTGAAAAGAGTATGTCTGCTGACGAATTTCGTCTGCCCGTTCATCGATCCAGACCAGGGAGTGATCGAAGTCGAGATCGGGATAATAGTCGCGAGCCAGTTCTAGAGCCGCGACGGAAAGATCGATCTCTTCGTAACGATCACAGAGTTTTAAAAACTCAGTGTCCTCAACAAATTCCTGGCGTATATCTTGTAAATTCATCGGTCCAACCGGAAATTTCAATCCCTGAATATTCTTGTCATATACTCCCTGAATAACGGTCAAAGTCACTTCAGGGGGTGACATCCATTGATCGCATCCTACCCGGACTGGCACGAGAAGACAATCGGAATTTTAAGAGTGTAAATCATTCTCAAATGTGAGTCAGAAATCGCTATTGCTAAATCACTTAACGCATTAGAAATGATGCAGAGAGATGTGAAAACGATGTTCAGTCTAAGCAAAGAACTGAGCAAATTCACGAATATTGTGAACTACAATCCTAGCCACTGCTACAGCTCAGTGGCTCCCAGTTTCACCGTAAATTCTTTCAATGTGTTATTTCGACGAACGGTAATTTTAATTTCGTCATCGGGCTGATTCGCTTTCAAAGCCGCTACCAGTTCACCAAAGTTTTTAACGTTCTTGCCATCACATTTTGTAATGATGTCTCCTGGTTTGATCCCCGCATCTTCGGCTGGGCCATTCGGGCTGACTTCGGTGATGATGCAACCAGTACCGGTGGCATCGCGACCGCGGATTCCCAGATAAGCCTTACGTGGAGGAGCAGGTTTGGAATTGTTATCGGAGTCTTCA
The DNA here is from genome assembly GCA_002359185.1 of Planctomycetaceae bacterium UBA2671. Classification (GTDB taxonomy): domain Bacteria; phylum Planctomycetota; class Planctomycetia; order Planctomycetales; family Planctomycetaceae; genus Rubinisphaera. Next base: position 68,281 of record DEML01000041.1, on the reverse strand, counting down.
TCTCGAGTATCTCCTTCGTTCAGTTCCTCCCAGTCGTTGAGATAAACCTGAACGGGAACGTGATAATTGATGCTGTTACTCACACCGATACGACTGTGAATCCCAACCACACGGCCATTCAAATCAAAAAGAGGACCGCCGGAATCGCCTCCGACAAGCGAGCAGTCGGTTTGAATGGTGCGTGGTGTGATCGAAAGTGTGCGGCCAAGTCGCACGACGGGCAGCCGACTCGTTTCATATCCGTTGGGATGCCCGATTGCCACAACCCAGCGACCTGGTTTTGCAAATTCATTGGTCGCCATCGGAATGAATTTGTAAGGACCTTTACCATCCAGACGCACAATGGCGGCATCGGCTCGGACATCGACACCCACTACTGTCGCGCGATGTCGACGACCATCCGTAAAGACAATCACCACGGAATTGCCAACTTTACCAACCACATGAGCAGCCGTCAGAATATGCCCCTCAGGACTGATGACGACACCACTTCCCTGACCACCACCCACCTGAATATTGACGGTGGCTGCCTGATAATCGGGAATCAACTCTGTGGTTGCTTCTTCAAGAACTTTTAAGTCCTCAGCAGAGAGTGGCAGGTCATCAAAGGGGATGCGGTCTTTATCGGGATCGATCTGCTTGAGGGCCTGTTTGGGAATTTGATCGTTACTGTAATCGTCATCGGAAACTTTTGCCTCAGTCGTAATCTTCATCGCGGTGCGACTGATTCCACGGGATTGACTTCCTAAATCGGAAATCCCCTGTGCCAGAATTGATGACTGATCAACAACAAGCAAGAATGTCAGAACGATCAGAAAAGAGCAGAGTTCGATGCCTCTGTTGCGGTAGCTTTTCATGGATTTATTTCTCTGATTATATTTCCGGGGATGAATTCTGTAATGTTGTGAACGCCACAGTATCCTCAGGATCGACTTCAAGAGTTGAATCGCGAGCGATTCAACTTCTTATTGCAACGTAATATTCACTGAAAATCAAATGGAATCTTCTCAACGATGAAAATTCTCCCGACCTCTATCGCAGATTGCTTGATCGTGGAACTCGATGTCTTTGGCGATTCCCGTGGTTTTTTCATGGAGATGTATCGTCAGTCCCGATATGCCGAGTGTGGGATCGAAGTAAATTTCGTTCAGGATAATTATTCACGATCTCGACAGGGAACTCTCCGCGGGCTGCATTATCAGTTAAAGAATCCCCAGGGGAAACTGGTTCAGGTGTTGCAGGGGGAAGTTTATGATGTCGTTGTTGATCTTCGTGAAGATTCTCCTTCGTTTCAGAAGTGGATGGGAGTTGTTCTGAATGCCGAAACTGCACGGCAACTGTATGTCCCCCCGGGCTGTGCTCATGGATTTTATGTGATGAGCAAATCCGTCGATTTCCTTTACAAATGCACGTCTGACTACATTGCTTCCGATGAACATGTGCTTTTCTGGAATGACATTCAACTTCAAATCGACTGGCCACTTCAGGGAGAGCCGATTCTCTCGGAGAAAGACCAGAAAGGTTTCCCGCTCTCCCAGTGTGCAACCTACCCTGCAGTTTGATCGGTTGCTCGATCAAACAATTGCTGTGTTTCCAGTAATGGTAAACCAACAACATTGGATAAACTTCCTGTCACTTGAGAAATAAACAGGCTTCCCAGTCCCTGAATAGCGTATCCGCCGGCCTTGCCGCGAGGTTCGTCGGTCTGCAGATACCAGTCAACCAAAGTTGAACCTGATTGATTCATCTCGACTGTGGTGAAAACCAGTTTTTCAAACAGACTTTGACATTTATTACGCAGGCAGATAGCCGAGATCGCTAGATGGGATTTACCGAGATAGTAATTTTCAAACCAGAATTTGGTGGTGCTTGCATAATCCGTTTCTGGAGGCTGCCCGAGCACGAGATAATGATTTTCCGTTGGCTCGACAACAATCACCGTATCAGCAGTCAGCAGATAATCATACGTCTGTTCCTTGCACTGCCTGACAACGTTTTCATTTTTAAGACGTGAGATGCGTTGAATCTGCTGCTGGATTCCTTCGAGGGAATGGATCCCATCAAATGACAATTCTTCGGGATCGTCAGGTGGTATAATTTCGATTCTCGCTACAGGATAGAGTCGTTCGAGCAGTTCCCGGCGTCTCGGGGAACGTGACCCGAGCACGATCGTCTTTCCTGCTAAATCTGAAATACTCATGATAATTCTCACTACCCTCAGAACAGACTGGCTGGGTGCCTGTTCGACTTAAACCCTCAACCATTACCCTTCAACAGTTCTGTAAAAATGCATCTTAGCGTAATATGTGATCTGGCCGAATTCCGTATTGGAGTTTCGTGAATTCCTTTTATGATTCAGAACACATTTAAGGTATCTGGTATTCCAGCTACTACGAAATATCGACTGATTCTTTGATATCATCCCAGTATTTAGCACTGCTGGGCAAGCCAGTAGTGGCAAACATCGGACTACAGTTCAATCTCGAAGAGCACTAAAGGGAGCGTCTCGTTTAATGCAGTTTTCTGTATTGTATTTGCTTGCGGAATGGATTGTCCGTATTCTTGTGATTCCTATCATCGCCTACCGCTATCGGCCTCCTTCGGCATTGGCTTGGATCGCTGTGGTTTCGTTTCAACCGATGATCGGTCTTGTAATGTATCTGATCTTCGGAGAGAACCGATTGCCCCGTCGACGTATCGCCGAGCATGCCCGCAGGCGGCGCGCCCTGCAACTGGACATGTGGCCGATGCTTCAAAAGTACTGTGTCGATCCGAAGTCTGGTCTTGATGGAGAATCCAAACATCAACTCTCAGTTCAACTTGGCGAGATGCCGGCTGTTGCCAACAATGATTTTCAACTGATCGACGATACATCCGAAGCGATTGATCGGATTATTCAAGATATCGATCAGGCCAGGGTCAGTGTCCATCTGCTGTTTTATATCTGGCGGGATGATGAAATCGGTCGGCGTGTGACCGATGCAATTATTGAAGCGGAGAAGCGAGGCGTCGAGTGCAGGGTGCTGGTCGATGCGGTTGGCTCCCGTCGCTTTTTGAAATCGCGAGGCAAGGATTTGCAGGCTGCGGGCGTGGAAATGTATCCGATCCTCCCCGTGAACCTGTTCCGTAGACGTTTTCATCGAATTGATATGCGGAACCATCGTAAGCTGGTTGTGATTGATGGGAAGATCGCTTACACCGGCAGCCAGAATATCGTCAATCCCGACTACGGCACCAAAAATCTCATCTGGCACGATTTAATGATGCGTCTGCAGGGGCCGATCGTTATGCAGTTGCAGGCGGTCTTCCTGACGGACTGGTATGCCGAAACGCATACCGAACTCGAAAAAGCCGAATGTTTTCCGACACCCGTCGCAGCGGGACACGAAACCCTGCAGTTATTTCCGAGCGGGCCAACTTATCACACAATGAACCTGCATCGACTGATTGTGGCGATGTTGTATCAGGCTCGCAAAAAGGTGACAATCACCACGCCGTATTTCATTCCCGATGAATCGTTACTGCAGGCAATTGAAGTGGCTCGTTTGCGTGGCGTACGCATCATTCTCGTACTCCCTGAAAAGTCCGACCAGATTCTGGTCAGTGCAGCCCAACGCTCATTTTATGCTCAGTTGCTCGAGATGGATGTCGAAATCTATCTCTTCACAAAAGGGTTATTGCATTCCAAAACCCTGACGATCGATAAAACGTTTGCACTCGTCGGCACCAGTAATATGGATATCCGCTCATTCGCCCTGAATCTGGAAATGAATCTGATCCTGTTCGATGAAGATACAATTCAGCAGATCTCAGACCAGCAAAAGAAGTATCTCGACTTGGCTTATCCCATTCATCTCAATCACTGGGACAACCGCGGTTTCTTCAAAACATTCGGCGAAGCAATCGCACGTTTAATGGCACCGCTACTTTAAATCAGCATGCGAATTTATTGGACAATCATAAATTCAAAGTAAACTTGTAGGTCAGGCACTGCCTGACGATATGTGCTGAAGATAATTAACCGCCAAATCGCCAAGGAAAACAAGAAGATTTTTAATCAATAATTTTGAAACCACGAAGACACAAAGAGATTTAGAAATCTTGAAAATCAGCTCGTAGGGTCCGCTGTGCGGACCAGAATGCGGTATCGATAGATCCCAGATACTTTTATGCACAAGGGAATGGTCCGCACAGCGGACCCTACAACTTCGTCACTCTGGTTCGACCACAGCCACCAGTCGTAACAGGGCCATCCGCTGGCGCTTCTGACCCTGCCACCCATCGTAATTCGACGAAAGCATGCTCACGCAAGCGTGAGCATGGCACCCACAACATCGATTGAATCATGACGCGAGTGTGCTGCAAGACAATCCAACACTCGAAAACTCAGCGAATTAGTCGCCTGGAAATTTTTGCAAGCAACATAACTTTGGATCGTTAGTAGCACAGATAAACGCGGATGCAAAATATCTGCGTTCATCCGCGTTTATCTGCGGTTCCATTAATTAGTTCAGCTTCATGCCACAAACAAAATCCGGTTATCATTCATAACGCGGATAACAACGAAAAACGGGGCATGACAAAACTGTCATACCCCGTTGCCCCATTTTATTATTTCGTCGCATCAGCGATTAACGTCGAGAGTTGCTCGGCGATGTCGCTTGACGATTATTGCTGCCGCCGGCGTAGTAGATAGCCGGGTCGTCAATGATGAATTCTGTAGACCATGTTTTGCCATCGTCGTTATTCACGTTGTTGAAGAACATCGTGGTGAACGTGTGGGCTTTGTATCCGTAAGGATATTGTGAGGTAATCAAGTCTGCGGTAGTCAAATCGTCCACGCCCGGGCTGGCGTAATAGTGGACGGCTCCGTCTGGAGTGAATGACATTCCCAAAGTCCACCAACCTGGTTCGCTGATGTGTGGACCGGGGATAACATTTCCAGTGTGATCGCCACGCACGACAATCATTGCGGAATCTTTTTCGAATTTGCCATCAGTCTTACTGTGGAATTGAATGAACATTCCTGGCCAGTAGGGCTCGACAGTATCGACCATCGCAGAGCGGAACAGACGTCCGAAGAGGCCACCACGATTGCTCCGCCCGCCGTCTCTTGAACGAGGATCGGTAATGGGAAGATCTTCTTCTTTCTGAATCGTTGTTCGCAGGTCGGCACGTACGCCGAAGTGAGAACCGGTTCGGTCTTCCCACTGATCCCACTCAGGCAGATAAATACGAACAACGCAACTCGGTGACCAGGATACTGGAACCGGACGAGTGTTGATCAACAAATCGTCCTGTTGTTGTTCATAAGTCACGCGACCGGGAATCCCCGTGTGCAAAGACTTCAAAGACAACGCATACTGGCTGCCTTCGAGGCCACCTGGTGGCGTATCAACACGAACGACATGATCTGGTGTTCCCCGCTTGGGGCCTTCACGCCATTTTTTGTTGCTCGAATAGGCCAGGGGGCCACGAACCTGTTCGTCCTGCTCCCGGCTGCTTTTCGGCATGTTGTAATTGAATGTCCAGTTGCCGGTTTCGAAGTCGTCGCTTTGCGTTGTCGACTTCGATCCGGTGCCCGGAACGTGCTGAGCCTGCACAAGGCTGCCGCAGCAAAGTGTAATTGCAGTAGCATAAGCCAGACTGCGAAGAACTGGTGAAAGCATCGGTAAAATCCCCTCCCTGAGATTGAACTGTGTCGAATTGACCCGTCGAGAGCGGTTCCCCCTGCCCTCTGATCATTATGCAGAACTCCGCCTGACATAATGGATTGAACGGTCTCTTGCTGTACAGACTTCATGCGCCTGTACGGCTCCCTATCATTGGATATCGGATAATCCAATTTTCCTGATCAACATAAATCCGACTTTAGATCAAAATTTCGTTTTCATCGTTATTAACGGATCAGTACACAACGCCAATTAGGTTCGTTACATTCGGAATCAGGAGTTTTCACATCGCAAGGAGCCAAATCATGCAAAAACTACAATGTAGCTCGCTGTTGTTTGCCATCACCCTGTCTTTGTTCTGTTCACTGATGTCTTCGGTTCGAGCAGATGGGCCTCAGGATAATCTCCCGGAAGAAGTCCGAGCCGTGCCTCCAGTGGGAATAACCCTGAGTGAACAGGACCATCAGGAATTAACGACAGGTATCGATCAACTCGATGAAATGATCGAGCAATTGCGAAAACGAAAAGATGCCCGCACTCCTGCTCTCCTCCCAGATATTGAAATCTTCGCACGAGCGTTGCGACAGAATATCGAACACTCGGAACTCTATTCGGATAATGAAGTTAAAGCGGCTAAATCGGTTTTAGCTGAAGGTAAACGCAGAGCAGAGGCGTTGCTGGAAGGGGATGCTCCCTGGACGACTCAAACCGGTCTCGTCGTCCGCGGCTATCGATCCCGCATCGATAACACAGTCCAACCATACGGCCTCGAAATTCCGCACAATTATTCGTTTGGACACAACGACAAATTTCGGCTCGATCTCTGGTTTCATGGTCGCGGCGAGAAGGTGCTCGAAACGAGTTTCATCAACCAGCGGATGAACCGTCGTGGACAATATCAGCCTGCCAATACATTTATTCTGCATCCCTACGGACGCTACAGCAACGCCTTCAAATTCGCTGGCGAAGTCGATGTGCTGGAAGCTCTCGAACATGCCAGGCAGAATTATCGCATTGATGAACATCGGATAGCCGTCCGCGGATTTTCGATGGGCGGAGCCGGTTGCTGGCAGATGGCGGTGCACTATCCCGATCTCTTCTTCGCCGCCAACCCGGGAGCAGGCTTTGCCGAGACTCCCGAGTTCCTGAAATCCTTCCAGCAGGAAACGCTCAATCCAACCTGGTACGAACAAAAACTCTGGCGAATGTACGACTGCACGGATAACGCTCTCAACCTTTATCAATTACCTGTGGTTGCTTATAGCGGAGAACTCGATATTCAAAAGCAGGCCGCAGATATTATGGAGCAGGCGCTCGCAAAAGAGAATATCCGACTCACGCACATCATCGGCCCGGAAACCAAACATGCGATTCATCCCGAATCGAATAAAATCATCACCACAAAACTGGACAGCCTCGCCGAACACGTTTCGCTCGATCCTCCCCAGCAATTACGATTCATCACGCACACATTGAAGTACAACAAACTGCACTGGCTCACCGTCACTGGACTGGAACAACACTGGGAACCGTCCCGCGTCTATGCCGAACTCGAACCTGAAAACAAACGCATTCTGGTTTCGGTTCAAGGTGTGACGGGACTGGATTTGAACTTTCCTGCGGGGACATGTTCCTTTCCGCTGGATCAGAAAATCGAGATCCACCTCACTACGAAATATCAAAGTCGCCCTTCATTGCACAAACAAATCATGGAGTTGGATCGCCCGGGGACAGATCGTTCCTGGTCCTGTTCCTTACGATGGGCAGGCCGTCAATGGGTTCAGCAGTCAGCCGAGCCAACCGGATTAAAGAAGAAGCATAATCTGCAGGGACCAGTCGACGATGCCTTCATGGAGTCGTTTACCGTCGTCTCTCCCACCGGAACCAGCTGGCACGATCATGTGGGAGACTGGACAAACGCCGAACAGCAGCACTTCATTCAGGAATGGCGAAGACACTTTCGCGGCGATGCGGTCGTAGTAGACGATACAAAATTGACCGATGAAAAAATCGCCAACTCAAACCTCATTCTCTTCGGCGATCCCTCCAGCAATCAGTATCTGGCTAAGATTATCGACCGACTTCCACTGGAGTGGACCGAAGAGAAGTTAGTGTTCAAAGGCAAATCTTACGACCCAGCCGTGCACGCCCCGATCCTGATTTTCCCGAACCCGGAAAACCCAAGCCGTTACATCGTCCTCAACAGCGGCTTCACCTACCGAGAATACGCCTACCTCAACAACGCCCGCCAGGTCCCCAAACTTCCCGACTGGGCAATCATCAACCTCAACACAAAACCGAACGCACTCTGGCCGGGACAAGTGGTTGAGGCGGGGTTCTTTGATGAGTATTGGCGGTGAGAGAGAACCAGAAAGATCAACTTAACAGGGTTTGGGTGGCTGAGGTCGAAGCGAAGCCTCAGAAAAACGGCTATCTATTCTTGTACATAGTTGCTTTGTTTTCCGTGAGATATTGGTTTCTGTGGTCGTACGAGTTTTATGAGAATTTCACCAGAGGTGACAGATGCTCCAGGGGTAACAACAATTTCATCTACGATGCCGCTGTAAGTAGCAGGAATTTTGTGGAACACCTTCAGACTTTCGACGATTCCAATGATGGTGTCGGGGAAACAGAAGTCGCCCAGCTTTATAAATGGAAGTTCATCAGGAGCGGGGGCACAATAGAATTTACCCTCAACTGGCGACATGACATTGAGTGGCAGAATAGAATCGAGCCACTCAAAGTCACAACTGCGGACAGACCTCATTTGGAATAGATCATATTCTGATTGGATTAATTGAGCTTTTGCAACACGAACATCGAGTTCTGCAATCAGGTGTTTTCCACGAGGGTCTTTATTTGTTACCAGCCAATGCGCGTATTCTCTAAGTAAGTCGATGTCACCGGGTGTTGATTGAATTCGTTCAAGAAATGAATGTTCATCCATAAGTCATCAAAAGCTTGGCTGTATGAAATGATTGAAAACACACGTTTGGGCATCCTGTTGTGGCATTTCACGTCACCGGATCATATCCATACTTCTCCAGCGCAAATTTCATCCGCGTATTAATCACTTCAGCCAGCACAGGATCGGTGGCGAATTCGTTCTTTTTGTATTCTTTCTGTCCGGCGACATACTTCTCGATTTCCGGTTGGACATGATCAAAGACGGGCAGGCTGAGTTCTTCGTAGACTTTGCGCATGTGTTCAATCGGGTTCTGTTCGAGATCTTCGTATTTGATTTCGGTCAGGTTGCCTTCGGGAATCTGTTGTTTGTCCTGCTCGTAAGTGCGGATGCATTGCTCGTAGGCTTCGTAGATCAGTTCTTCGTTCCGTTCGAGATTCAACCGCCCGAGGGCGTTGGTCTGGAACATCACGCCACGCAGATAGATCGTTGAGCGAATAACATCGTAGGGGTGTCGATGGATGTAGACGAACTTGGCATCCGGAAACAACTCCCTCAGAATTTCGATGCGGTAGGTGTGTCCGGGAGATTTAAACACGATCGGCTTGTTGTTGCGGATGGTCAGCTTTTTGGCAAACGTCATTAACGCCTGCTTCCACTCTTCCCGCTCTTTGGGATCCGCGTTTTTGAAATCGAAGTAATCTTCGTAGCGTTCACGGTGTCCCTGAAATGCCAGGTTGCGATACGGGGAGTATGTAGTGGTGAGCAGCAGGGCCATTTCATCTTCCTGCGGCAGTTTCCAGCCGGTCTGCATGTTATCCATTGGCCGTTTTTTAGGAACGATGAAATTCGTCAGGCCCGCCATCGTTTTTTCGGTGGTCAAAAAGTGATGGGCGAAGATGCACTCGTAGAGATTCGGGTAGGTGAATCGATCATCGAGCGTCATTAAGTTGTGTAGGTAGGTTGTGCCGGAACGCCAGTGGCCGAGGACGAATACGGGAGGCTGAACTTGGGTTTGCTCAATCTGCTTGCGAAATCGCATTTTCTCGATGGGAGCCCAGACGGAATTGTGGACCGTCATAAACAGGGTCGGCAGAATGCGATGGAGTTGTGTCCAGTGCAGTTCCGCTCCGACTCGGACCAGTTTCGCGAAATCTCCCATCCGCATGCCGTGCCAGATAACGAGTCCCCGTTGCGAATTTCGAGCAGCCTTGGGAGCGTGGGAAGCAACGTGTTCAGCCATAAATATCACAGTTTCCTGGAGTGAGAGACTCCGAAAAGCCTATTTCAGAATCGGTTTTCAGTTTCGACGATGGCATCCATCAACAGTTAGCGGTATAAGAATTGTAGAGCGAAGATGGGACATCTAACCATTTTTGTATGAATTCACTCTAAATCTACCCCATTCCACAAACAATTCCCACTAAGGAGAATGCCCATGCGACAAATCTCTCTCATCCTCGTAGCGACTGTATCTCTGTTATCGATGACATCAACCTTGCAGGCTGGTGAGGACGGGTGGGTTTCGCTGATGGACGGAAAGACATTCGAAGGCTGGAAAATCAACGAAAATTCGGACAGCTGGAAAATTGAAGACGGAGCCTTTACCTGTCAGGGCGAACGCAGCCACCTGTTCTATGTGGGAGATGACAAACCGTTCAAAAACTTTGAATTCCAGTGTCAGGTAAAAACAGAGCCGAACAGCAATGGCGGAATTTACTTCCATACGAAATATCAGGATGACGGCTGGCCCAAGGGAGGATTTGAATGTCAGGTGAACAATACCTATGAAAAAGATCCTAAGAAAACCGCCTCAATTTATGCGGTTTCCAACATCCTTTACGATTCCCCGGCTGTCGATAACGAATGGTTTGATTACAAAATCATCGTCAAGGGAAATCACGTGCAAACCCTCATTAACGATAAAGTCTGTGTCGATTACTACGAACCACAGGGAGCAAAACCCGGTCAGGATTTTGAACGCGTGCTTTCTTCAGGAACATTTGCTTTGCAGGCTCACGACCCCGGCAGCAAAGTCTATTTCCGTGAAATCAAAGTGAAACGCCTGCCGGAGTAGTTCAGAGTATTATAAGGGGGCTTGCTCAAGGAGCCGCCCTCATATTTTACAATTTAAATACCAGCACGAAACGCAAGCGAGTGAAGAACACACTCGCTTGCGTTTCCGTGCTGGTAAACTTCAATTTACTCTTTCTTCTCTTCTGCTGGCTTCTCTTCGGGTTTCTTCTCTTCGGGTTTCTTCTCTTCGGGTTTCTTCTCTTCGGGTTTCTTCTCTTCGGGTTTCTTCTCTTCGGCTGGCTTTTCTTCTGGTTTCGGCTCCTCTGCTGCTGGTTTTGGTTCTTCGAATCCTGCAATGATTTCCAGTTCAGGCAACGCAGCCTGCAGTTTTTCAACTCCGGCTTTTGTCACTCCCGACTCCCAGAGGTAGAGTTTTTTTAACTTCGTCAGACCTTCAAGAGATGAGAGCCCTGCATCGGTCACTTTCGTGGCATACAGATTGAGATACTCCAGGTTTTTCAAGCCGGAGAGATGTGTTAGGCCTTCATCGCCAATCTCTGTTTTTTCAAGATGAAGACGTGTCAGGGACTCCAGCTTTGAGATGGAAGCCAGACCCGCATTTGTGACTTTCGTGCCGCGGAGATTGATCGCATAGACTTTTTCGAGACCGACCAGCGGCTGGAGATTAGCATCGGTGATCTCATCGCTCGAAAGATGGTAGGAAATCTCGACACGATCATCAGCCTGAGACAAAGGTAAAACGCGACCTCCCTTTTTTTTGACCTCATCGTACTGAGCATGGACTTGAGAAATCGTTCCAAGCAAAACGGCCGTAATGATGGCGAGGCGAAGAATCATTTTCTGCTCCTGTGAATACTGATTGTTATTGGTGATCAAGAGAGTGTATCAAGAATGAAAGATATTCGACGGGTTTTCAAGCGGAAAGAGAGTCGGAGAATTTTTCTGTTCCGAAATTGAGAGCGTTTTGAGTAATAATTTGAACCTCGGATGCAAGCAGGTAAACGCGGATAAAACTGATCTGCGTGCATCCGCGTTTATCTGCGGTTCTAAATGTCTATTAAGAATTGGATTCCATCACATGACTGAGTACAATGAGGATAGTGTCTAATAATGAAATTGCGGTCATTGAAATCCACTGGAAATCTCATCCGCTTCCCATCTAAGGAGATATGCATGTCAGATTTAAATACACTTTACGATGAAGCCACCAAGCTTAAAAATGTGGGCGATCTCGAAGGAGCAGTCGCCAAGCTTCGCGAAATTCTGGTTCAGGACGATCAATATGTGCTGGCTCACACGGCTCTGGCCGTGCATTTGCAGAAACTGGGACACAACGAGCAGGCACTGGCTCATGCGAAAAAAGTTGTCGAGATCGAACCCGATGACCCGTTCTCTCACGCTCAACTCTCTGTTATTTCCCAGCGTTGCGGCATGATTACCGAAGCCGAAGACGCATTGGCACAATCGAATAACATGGGAGCAGGTGGCTGCGGATCTCACTGAACTGATTAATTCTGGAAAGCCTGACAGAGACATCTAGAAGAATATGAGGGCCAATTAGTACAATGTCTTTGATGCCGTTGTTGCGTTTATTGCGAATCCCGGCTGTCTTCACCACATTTCCGGATGTGTTGGCCGGCTACGCAATTGTGCAACAAGGAGAAATTGCTCCTCTGGAATTAACGGGACTCCTGGCTGCTTCAGGTTGTCTGTATCTTTCCGGGATGGTCTGGAATGATCTATTCGACATTAAACAGGATCTTGTCGAACGTCCGAATCGCCCCCTGCCGGCTCGGGAAATCAGACCCAAATTTGCACGACTGCTGGCTTCTGTCTTGATGTTGGCAGGAGTTTGTGCTGCTTTGCTCGTTTCGATGCCTGCGTTTTTTGTCAGTCTGGCTCTTGCGGGGGCAATTATGGCTTATGACGCAGGCGGGAAAAAAACTTCAGCGGGACCTTTGCTGATGGGATTGTGCCGGGGCTTTAATGTCCTGCTGGGAGCAGCTTGCGTAACTTCATTCAACCAATGGGGCGATTATCCTGCGCTGATTGTCGCAGTCGTCATGACATTGTATGTCTGCGGTATCACCCTGTTCGCCCGCAGCGAAGCCCAAAAAAGTGCAGCCTGGCCATTAACCGTTGGCTTAATACTTTCTGTATTAGCACTACTCGCCTGGGGAGTGATAGCCGCTGTGCTTTCGACTGGTTCTGCTGTCATGCTGGTCGTGGTCATGCTGATATTAATCGCATTTCAGGTGCTACGCAGAGCCTTGCCCGCAATTCGATCGCGTGAACCGGCACAAGTCCAGCAAACCGTTCGTGCCATGTTACTTACGATTCCAATGCTCGAAGCCATCGTCATCATTGCTCACGGCGGCCCGCATTCAATGCCGATGGCCATCGCAGCCGCCCTAATGATGATCCCCGGAATCATCCTTTCCCGCTATATTCCGATGACGTGAACAAATTGCTGGTATTGAATTCAGGTGAAGTCAGTGATTGGTTTCATCATCTTTAATTTGCCTTTCCGATTTGCATCATTGCTGAGGCGTAAGGCAGATATGAAGATGGGATCAAGAGACTAACATGTCATGATACATCGCGATATCTCAGTTTGGCTGTAAATACAATACATTAATGAAAATGTACCGAATTTAAAATTCTTGGCCCCAAATCTGCTGTATATCAACCTGTACTTAAATTATTCAGTAACAGGAGGGGAATATGAGCCAGAGAATCAATTCGCGAACAGGCTTTACGCTAATCGAGTTACTCGTTGTTATAGCCATCATTGCGATATTAGTAGCCCTGCTGTTACCTGCAGTGCAGCAAGCGCGGGAAGCGGCCAGACGCAGTGCCTGTAAAAACAAAATGAAGCAAATTGGATTAGCTCTACACAATTATCATGACACCCATTCCGTCTTCCCTCCGGGACAAGTGGCTGGTGGAGATTGTGATGATGCGAACGGAACTGCAGGAGCAGTTGCGATGAACATGAATGGGCTGGTCATGTTATTGCCGGGACTGGAGCAGGGAGCTTTGTATGATCAATTGGATTTCAACAGAGCTTTCAACGTTAAAACACAAAGTTCGATTCCACTTGCAGGTGGAGATGCAACCTTCAATGGAACACTGATTGACCGTGACCTGGATATCTTTTTGTGTCCTTCTGATCCTGGTCCAGTATCGCAATCTCTCAGTCCAACATTTTACGACCCTCCGGGGCAAACTGCGGTCCATCGAACGAACTACGATTTCACGGCTCTTCGAGATCACGATGTGTGTAACTATTGGGTCAAGCGAGCTTCACGGACTATGTTTGAAGATGGTAGTAAATGCAAAGTACGCGATATTACCGACGGGACGACGAATACCGCGATGCTTCTCGAAACCAGGCAGGCCTGTTGTGGAAACGGACAAAATGCACACTGGGCCGCTCGAGGTTGGGTCCAGGTTGGCTTGAGTCTTTCTGCACAAGCTCCCAATACAACGGTACGTTCCGGCACAGACCATAAGCCAAGGTTAGGCGATTGGGGTTGGACCGGAAGTTACCATCAAGGCGGAATACAAATGGTACTCGCTGACGGAGGTGTTCGCTTTTTGAGTGAAAATACGGATTACAGTATTCGATTTAATCTCGAAAGAATCAACGACGGTCAGGTATTAAATGAATTCTAGTGCAAATTCAAAAATTACCTGCAGCGTTCAGCAGGAGCAAATACAGCGTTTTCAGGACATTTGGTGTCCAAGCGACTGCAGAAACCATTTGAAAATGGTCTAGTGCATATTCATAAATTACCTGTAGTGCTCATTATTGATCATGCTCTCGATTTTAAGTTCAGACAATATTACTTAATTTCCTGCAATATTGTTTGTGGACTCTATCTCCAAATAATCGCACTTACATCTGACAGACAAATGGTGAGTGTTAATAATGCTTGAGGGTCTAATGTTTGTAAGAAAAAACCTGGTATTCGCATTATTGACTCTAAGTGGGATTTCGATTGGCTGCGTCCAAAGTAAAACGGAACCAGCTTATTTTGCAGATCTGGTGATCGTCTACGGGAAAGTTACGCTCGATGGGAATCCCGTTTCCGGCGCTACGATCACCTTTATTCCAGCAGATATGAGTCAATCTGGTGGAATCGGGACCGGGGTCACTGTGATCAGCGGTGATTACGATTTGACCACGCCTCAACCGGGAAGCTTGGAGAGCCAGCCAAAAGGGATCGTTCCTGGTAATTATAAAGTCACCATTACTAAATTACAGATGCCCGATGGAAGTCCTGTTCCAGAAGGAACTGACGATGCGATGGCAATGGCGATGGACGCTCGGGAAGCAATTCCAGCGAAATATAGTGATTCAGACAAGACCGAACTCCTCGTTGAAGTCGATCATACTTCACCCTTTGTGCAGAACTTCGAACTGAAGAGTGAATAACATTGTCCCACTCAGATTCAAAAAGTTTAACTACGAAGCTTCACGGAATTTAAGAGATGGTTTCTCAATAGTCACAATCGTATTTGGTGGCACGCTTTTCATCAGGGAAACACTAGCTCCGATTACAGAATTAGCCCCGACGACGGTATCTCCTCCCAAGACTGTCGCGTTGGCGTAAATCACAACGCCTTCGCCGATGGTGGGATGTCGTTTAGTGCCGCGGATGATTTTTCCGTCACCATCTTTGGGAAAACTGAGAGCTCCCAATGTCACGCCCTGATAGATTTTCACATGCGGATGAATCTCGCAGGTTTCTCCGATAACCACACCGGTTCCATGATCGATAAAGAACGAATGACCGATGTTGGCACCGGGATGCAAGTCGATCCCTGTTTTCGAGTGAGACCACTCCGACATCATGCGTGGAATGAAGGGAACATTGCGACGATACAGTTCGTGCGCCAGTCGATGCGTCGTAATCGCTTCCAAGCCGGGGTACGAGAAGATGATTTCATCGAGACTCTTCGCAGCCGGGTCGCCATCGTAAGCGGCTTGAACATCCTTGGAGAGAATCGAACGGAGTTCAGGAATCGTCTTCAAAAAGCTGATGGTAATATCCTGAGCTTCGGCTTCGAAATCTTTCTCGATAATTGATTCGCAATCGGCATCGTTACGCGTGGTGAAATCGTGGCGCAAGGCTCGGCAGATCTGCTGGGTCAGCGTGTCATGCAAAGTGTCAATCAAATCTCCCACGTGATACGGCACATTCCCGAAGTGAAGATTCTGCCGACGACGATAGCCCGGATAGAGGATTTCTGACAAATCCATCAATAAAGAGGTGATCTCATTATAACTCGGAAGTGGGCAATGCCCGAGATGATTGATCGAACCGATCTCGTGATAGCTGGCCACAATCTGCTCGGTGATTTCGGGCAGGATTTCTTTTCGACGAAAATCGCTCGCCATGATGAGCCTCTTTTTAACAATTAAACCGGGTGCGTGAAATTGCACAATCTTTCCTGATTTATCGGCATCCTGAAATTTCTGCTGAACCGTCAGGTTTATTCTTATCGATCAACCCGACGGGTAAATCTCCGCAGTCGCTAAAGTTTATCTATCTCAACTGACCAGAGTTATCCCTGCAAAACATTCTCATTGTAGTCATCAGGGAATCGGCTGTTCAGTAAAATTCTGAGGAATGTCTTAAAGATTATGCAGGATCGTTCGAACTTGCAGAGTTTATCGCGATACCAGCCGTTCAGTTCGCCGATAACAATAATGCGTGAATCCATGCATTACGGTGACACCTCTTTTCATGACACGGGCATTTATTCAACAATGCAAGATGAATTCACAAAATTCGCCCGAAGTGGATCTCTGCCCGAGCCGCTTGCGGGAATTCCCAGTTGGGAAAAATTCCTGCAGAATTCACTTCTGGCAAAATCCGGTTGCCGGGTGCGGGAAACCAAGCTGGGGCAAACGCCTCAAGCCAGAGAACAGGCTTTTCTGAAGCGACTTTCCAGCACAGCAAAAATCATGCTGGAAAAGTCAGCCATTTCCCCACAGGCTCATCGCTTGCAACGGCAGACACTTGATCTGATTCAACTTCGTCGTCGGCTCATTCCCGATGGGTCACAAGCATGGCAATCCATCGAAGTCTTTCTGGCAGCCGCCCATCTGCATCAATCGCTCGACACTTTACTCAGTGATGTTGAGACATTACTGAAGATGCACAATCGCCTGGATAAACTGTTCACCGCCACTGATGAACTTCTAACCGATCTGGCTTCTGGTAAAGATGTTGAGTTTGCCCGGGTGCAGACACTCGTCCAGACGGTCATCAATGCTGCTGCCGATTCGACAATTGATCAGCAACACTGGCTGACAATTTGCAGTTCGATCGCAGACTATGAATTGAATAAGATGGCTGCCGTGCATCGACTACCACTGGCGAATGCCCTGCAGTCTTCCTATCTGTGTGCGAAGTTGGTTCGCAAAGTAAATTCTCAAACTAAAATCGAACCGCTGATTGCAGCGGCTCTCCTGAAAGATACCGCGTTCTGGCACCCGAAACTTTCTGATCTCCTTTCCCGACAAGGTCATCACTCCGAATGGTCTGCAGCGTTAACGGGAAACATCAAACGCTATGGTCCCGGCTTTGCGAGAATCATTCGTCAGCATCATGAATGTCTTGACGGAACCGGCATTCCATTCGGTGTCAATGCTTCGGCATTGCATTATGAAGATCGCATTCTCGGATTGATCACTCGCTGGACGGAACTGTATCAACATCAGCTCAAAACCCGAAATTCCATGCTGAACACCGATCAGTGGACAGAAGACTTACGAGTTTGTGATGAAACGTTGGAACAGGAAGTCAATCAAAATCGCTGGGATGCACAATGCTTCACCAGCCTGCGGCAAGTTTTGGAAATCCGATTCCAATCGACCGAAGAGATTGCAGATCCAGTCACTTCTGGTCGAAATTTGAATGGCTGGAAAGTCCCTCAGCCCAAGTTCATGAAACATCGATTCCCGATCCTGGGTTCTCAATCGGCGTTGGCTGAGCAAGTGAAAAAATCCTCGGATTAACGGTCTGCCCACCGTTTAATCAGTCCGAGAGAAGATTGCAAAACCTGAAGGTAATCATAACCCGACACGTCAGCGAGGAGCCAGCGTGGAATTCATCATCCGCGACTTCTTCTCCATTCTTGACTCGCTTCCAAACCGTAGGGTCCGCTGTGCGGACCGAAAATCGGTCCTTATGGTCCGCTCAGCGGACCCTACGATTGGTGTCTGATTTAATTGCTTCTCAATCCCACTCAAAAACCTGCACAGGCGTCACTGCATTGAGAGATTTCGGCTGGCTTGAAATAATCAAGCCAACTTGAGGTCTCTGACAACAGGAGTGAGTAGCATGTCCAGCAAATTTGGAGTCATTCTTCCCGCAGCCGGGAAAAGCAGCCGATTTTCTAAAAACCAGCGTAAAAAACCTTTCGTCGACCTGAAAGGTCGTGCGATCTGGTTGCGAGCGGTGGAGCACTTTGTGAATCGCAGCGATGTCGCCAAAACGATTGTGGTGATTTCACCAGAAGATCGCGAGTACTTCACGACCAAATTTCAACCAAACCTGGCCTTCATGGATATTGAAGTCGTCGATGGGGGAGCCGAGCGTGCCGATTCTGTTTTGAATGGCCTGGCTCATTTGGGAAATGACATCGACTTTGTCGCCGTGCACGATGCGGCTCGTCCCCTGTTGACAAAAAAATGGGTCGATCGAGTTTTCGCAGCCGCCATCGAACATGAGGCAGCGATTCTCGGAATCCCCGTCACCAGCACCATGAAACGGGTGAACAAAGGCAGGATTGAGGAAACGGTCTCACGAGATCAAATGTGGCTCGCTCAAACCCCACAGGTATTTCGCAAGGAACTTTTGCAGGAAGCCTACGATAAACGAGGCGAATTCCAGCCGACGGATGAAGCTCAACTCGTCGAACGCCTGGGAGTTCCCGTGCATATCGTCGAGGGCTCGGCAATGAACCTCAAGGTCACGACCGCCGATGATTTTCGCATGGCTGAAGCACTTGTCGATCATCTGCCTAAGGATTCGCTGCCGAAAACACTGCATCCTTTCAGCGATGAGCCTTCGGGCCTGTTTTGAACTCAAAGCATGAACTTTTGCCAATCGGAAATTGTGCATTCTTGCAACCTGAGTCTGAAGTCTCATAATACCAGTAGAAGCGAATTTCCAAGCATCGTAATATCAGTTAAGCATTGACGTTCGATATTGACAGCGCCGGTATCAGTAAAGGCCTTCGGGATGGACCAAGAACAGATTAAAGAATGTATTCCTCATCGTGACCCCTTTTTGTGGATCGATGAAGTGCTCGAATTGAGCGAAAACACGATACACGCAACGACTTACATAAACCCCGACCTGCCGGTTTTTCAGGGACATTATCCCGATTTTCCGATCTTGCCGGGCGTTCTGCAGTGTGAAATGGCTCTGCAGGCTGGTGCGATTCTGATTTCCCGAAAACATGCACTCGAAGCCGATAAGGTTCCCGTCGCGACACGCATCAACAATGTGAAGTTTAAACACATGGTTCGGCCTGGCGATACTGCTAATGTGTATGTGGAAGTGACAGAACGACTCAAAGACACCTTTTATATGACCGGGAAAATTGTCGTCGACGGGCAAACCTGCACCCGGCTCGATTTCGCCGCCACTGCGACCGATTCGCCGGGGTAATCGTTAGGCAATATGCTTCGTGAAAAAATGATGAAGCGTTGCGACTTTGGCGTCCACATGTTGCAAAATTGCATCACGGAATTTCTGCTGTAATCTGAGAAGTTCTCTCAGCGGGTAAATGATTCCTTATCCAATAATTATCCAAATCATGATTCAGTACGTTTAGGGCATCTGATTCTAGTATTTCTCTAACTCCATGACGGGTAGGCTGTTACTTCAATCATCCTGATCTGGAGCGTCAGAGAGGGGCACGCTTGGATTGTTTGAGGCACTGTCCTCTCGCTGACGCTTCGGGTTGAGATTGAACAGAAATATTTTCCTAATTCGATTAATTGTGCTCCGGGGATTCTCTGGCATTGAATCTGCTCTATTCATTTCCAGTCAGCAAGATTCTGCTGCTCAATGCTCACAACAAATCGATTTGAAGTAGTCTGGTTGCTATTTTGACAGATCGATTTTGATACTGCGATTGGAATAGTCCTTTGAATTTATCTCAAACTGTCGATGCAGCTGCTCAACTGATCGCGCATGCGGACCATATCATCAAGCAGCCTCAGCTTCTCGAAGATGGCTCCCTGCACAGCTATTGGGTTTACTCTCGTGATATGACGAATAGCTGGATGCAGAATCTGGCGGTTTGTCAGAAAGTCCTTCAGACGGGAACCCAGGTTCGCCAACGACAATGCTGGCTCGAGTATGAGCCGGATTTGCGGGATGTTTTTCGGGCCGATATTCTGCATCGGGTCTGGTTTACGATCCTCAAAGCCGCTGATGTCGAGCAGAATGCACGGCATGCCGAACCAATTGCCCGCAGCGTGCTGGCCGCTCAATTGCAGGTTCGAATCCGTTGCCTGAAATTGATTCTGGCAGGCCATCAAATTGATGCTGCTCGAATGCGGACACTCAATGAAATGCGAAAAAACTCGGAGATGTGGTCCGATTTCCTCTGCGGTCATCTGGCCAGCAAATATCAGATCGATGATGTTCTCTTTGATAGCCAGCGGGCACATACCTGGGGCGAACAGCCGTTGTCAGAGGTGTTTCCGGAACTGAAGCTGTACGATCAATCCCCCGCCAGCGCCGATTTGAACTGGAATCTGATTGCCGAAATTCGCAAAGGCGAATCGCTCAATCCGCTGCAGGTTCTTGTCCGTAAAATGCTGAACTGCTTCCCAGAAACGGCTTTTGATCAACAGGGTCTGCTGCGGAATTTTAAGCAGAATTAACATGAGTGAGACTTACTTCCCCCCTTGGTTGCTACACACTCACATAGGCCGATAAACTATTCATTCTCAACGTAATCTATGAAACGTGCAACTTCCGGATATTGGGACATTGCACGTCGATTTCTCAATGAATGATAGAAGTATGACGGCTTACAAACTCGTGATCGGACTTGAAGTCCACTCGCAACTGCTCACACAAACCAAACTGTTCAGCGGCTGCATCAACCGCTTCAATCCCGATGCCCCCAATACTCAGACCGATCCCGTGACGATTGGCCTACCGGGGACGTTGCCAGTGATGAATCGCAAGGCCTTTCATCTGGCCGTTAGGACGGCAATGGCGCTCAATTGTGAAATTGCCCGGCACACCAAGTGGGATCGTAAACAATACTTTTATCCCGATCTTCCCAAGGGATATCAGATCAGCCAGTACGATTTGCCATTCAGCAATAATGGCTACCTGGAGGTCGAATCGGATTTAACCGACGACCTGAAACGGGTTCGCATTAACCGGGTGCATCTCGAAGAAGATGCCGGGAAGAATATGCACGATGAATCCGGCCGCGGGGGAGATAGTCTGGTCGATTTGAATCGAGCTGGCACACCCCTGCTCGAGATTGTTTCTGAGCCAGATATGAACTCTGCCTTTGAAGCTCGTCGCTATCTGGAGGAACTCCGATTGCTGCTGACCTATCTCGGCGTTTCCGACTGCAACATGCAGGAAGGAAGTTTGCGCTGCGATGCGAACGTCAACCTGCATATTCCACAGGAAGATGGTTCGGTGATTGCCACTCCGATTGTGGAAGTCAAGAATATGAACAGCATTCGCGGAGTCGAGGCAGCCATTCAATACGAGGCGACACGACAGTACAAGCATTGGCAGAAAACTGGTGAGACGTTAGGCGATGTCGACAAGCAGACTCGGGGCTGGGATGCGGATAAATCGGTGACGTTTGCCCAACGCGGCAAAGAGGAAGCTTCCGACTATCGCTATTTTCCCGATCCCGATCTTGTGCCGGTCACCGTCAGCGATGAATTCCTGGCACAAATTCGCGCCGATCTGCTCGAGTTCCCGCAGGCTCGCAAGAAACGATTTCAATCCGAATTCGGACTTTCTGAATACGATGCCGGCGTGATTGTTGATCAGGGTGTCGAATTCGCCGAGTACTTTGAACAGGTTGCCAAAACCAGTGGCGATGGCAAGCAAGCCGCCAACTGGGTCACCCAGGATGTTCAACGCGAGTTGAACGACCGCGGCTGCACTCTCAGTGAATTCCCAATCGACGCAGAAACTTTGGGAACACTGCTGCAACGAATTGTGGCAGGGGATCTGGCAAACAAAGGCGCACGGGATGTTTTTGCGGCTTTACTTGAAAATGAAGGCGAGCGATCCAGCCCGGCTGATGTCGATCGACTCATCGACGAAAAAGGCCTGAAACTTGTTACCGACACCGGAGCACTCGAAGGGATTGTCGATGCCATTATCGACAAAAATGAAAAGGTGGTGGCTGACGTGCAGGGTGGCAAACAGCAGGCCGTCGGGCCGCTGATTGGTCAGGTGATGAAAGAACTCAAGGGAGCGGATCCGAAAACCGTTCGACAGATGCTCATCGACCGGATTCTGGCACGTGGGAATTGAAAATCAATCAGCGAACTGTTGCAGGTCAGTTATTGTCTGACAATTAGTAAATTGGCTCACACATTTCGTCAGGCAGTGCCTGACCTACATTACTGTATGCCCTGAAAAGGTGACTCAATGTCCCAATATATTCTTGCACTCGATCAGGGGACGACTTCGAGCCGGGCGATTTTGTTCGATCATGATGGGCGTGCGGTTGGGACTGAGCAGCAGGAGTATCGGCAGAGTTACCCGGCTCCCGGTCAGGTCGAGCACAATCCAGATGACATTTGGGAATCTCAGTTGACGGTCGCAAAAAGAGTGCTGCGTCGTTCAAGGATTTCAGCCGAGCAAGTTGCTGCGATCGGAATTACCAATCAACGCGAAACCACGTTGTTGTGGGAGAAGGAAACCGGCAAACCGGTCGGAAATGCGATTGTCTGGCAAAGTCGAGTTTCTTCGGGGATTTGCCAGCGACTTAAAGATGCAGGCGTTGGAGATCGGCTGCGTGAAATTACGGGACTGTTGATTGACCCTTATTTTTCAGGCACAAAACTGACCTGGTTGTTCGAGAATGTTGAAGGCTTGCGTTCACGGGCAGAACGCGGAGAAATTCTGTTCGGAACGGTCGACTCCTATCTGATCTGGAAACTAACCGGCGGTCAGAAACATGTGACCGACATCTCGAATGCGTCGCGAACTCTGCTGTTTGATATCCATCAACAGGAGTGGAGTCCCGAAATGCTGGGGATGCTCAACATCCCGGCTGCCATCTTACCGGAGGTTGTCGATTCAAGTGGTTTGATTGCCGATACCGATCCCGAGATTTTCGGGAAGTCGATTCCAATCGCCGGAGCGGCAGGAGATCAGCAGGCGGCTACTTTTGGACAAATCTGCTATGAACCCGGCATGGCAAAGAACACTTACGGCACCGGCTGTTTCATGCTGATGAACATCGGCTCGAAGCCGCGACTCTCTGAAAATGGTTTGCTTACCACAATCGGCTGGCGAATCAATGGGCAAACAACGTATTGTCTGGAAGGAGCGATTTTCATAGCCGGAGCCGCGATTCAATGGTTGCGGGATGGCCTGGAAATTATCGCCCATGCGAGCGAGTCGGAAGCGATCGCCACCTCTGTCGCCAATACGCACGGCGTCTATTTTGTACCCGCGTTTGTGGGACTGGGGGCTCCTTACTGGGATGCCGAAGCACGTGGATTAGCAATTGGATTAACCCGAGGCACAACGAAAGCTCACCTGGTTCGAGCTGCTCTGGAGTCGATAGCCTATCAGACGCGGGATGTGCTCGATGCGATGAATCGGGATTCGGGAATTCGATTAGCAGAACTTCGAGTCGATGGCGGAGCGACCAGCAATAATTTCCTGATGCAGTTTCAGGCTGATCTTCTGCAAACGTCAGTGCTTCGTCCAGTCGTACAGGAAACGACGGCGTTAGGAGCCGCTTATCTGGCGGGACTGGGAGTTGGTTTCTGGGAAAGTCAAGAAGAATTGACCAGAAAATGGGCGATCGATCAGGCGTTTGAGTCAGCGATGTCTTCCGAAGAGGTTGATAAACTCTATCATGGCTGGACCCGAGCCGTAGAACGATCACGGGGTTGGGAAACCACCTGAATGTAATGAGTTTATCACTCTTATTCTGTCGCTTGAATGCTATCATTCCCTGAAAGCTCGATACTGAAGTGATCAGCTGAACTCGATTTAATATTATCTCAGAGCCAATTTTTATGACATCACAGCCGGAATCTATTTCAAATGATCTCCCGGCAAAGAGTCCGTCGGTCACAATTTTGGATACCGGATTCTGGAAGCGGTCCGCTTCTTTTCTAATTCAGTGGCGGATCAGTCTGCTGATTTTCGCAGTCGTGCTCACGGCAATTGCTTATCCATACTCACAACGGCTGCAGTTGGATCGATCGATTGAATCGTTATTTGCCCTCGATCATCCGCTATTGTTGAGTTATCAGGAAAGTAAATCGCTGTTCGGTGGCGATGAATTTGTGATGCTCGCCTGGAAACAGGATGATCTACTGACTTCGGAATCATTGATCGAGATTGAAGCGTTCGGGAAAACTCTGGGAGAGTTGCCGGGGGTGAATCCTGAAAGTACGCAAACACTTTCAGCCGTGTTACGACCAAAGCAGATTGGTTTCATCGGCAATCTATTTATGAGAATCCCGACGGTTCGGGAATCGGCTCTCAACTTTGCGGAAGGAGCACTGGTTGGGGAAGATCGTGTCACAACAGCTGTTGTTGTCCGTTTAAAACCGGAAGAAGAAAGTGTGGTTTCACGAGCGGAAACCCTGGCCAGTATTCGCGATCTGGCGGCCAGCCATAATCCACCGGCTTATGTCGTGGGCGAACCAGTTCAAGTTCATGATATGTTCGAAGTTGTAGAAAAAGATGGAGCGACGCTGGGAATCGTATCTTCCGTCATTCTTCTGATCGTCATTTTCTTTTTCTTTCGTAGTCTGCGATGGATGATTTTGCCCCTGGTTATGGTGCAGGCCGCTCTCATCTGGACGAAAGCGTTTTTGGTGATTTCCGGGATGCGACTGAGCATGGTCAGTTCGATGCTCAATTCTCTGGTCACGATTATCGGCATCGCGACTGTGATGCACATCACAATTTATTTCCGCGAATTGAGGCGGGATCAGGAACGAATCCCGGCTTTGCGGATGACACTGTCCACACTGCTCCCGGCCATCTGCTGGGCCTGTGCGACAACTGCCATCGGATTTGGAGCGCTGCTCTCCAGCGATATCGTGCCTATTCGCAGCTTCGGAATCATGATGGTGCTTGGCGTTTCATTCACTTTGCTGGCTGCTTTCACAATTATTCCAGGCGGCGTTCTGCTCGGGAATTTCAGTGTCGATCCCCGTAAATATGGCTGGGAAAAATGGGTCACGGGCGGATTGCTGAACTTGCTCAAACTGGTCTTTCGAATTCCCAAAACCATTGCCAGTGTCGCGTTTCTGCTGATCGTCTTTGGGTTTTTCGGATTGAGTTTCCTGCGGATTGAAACCGACTTCAGTAAAAACTTTCGAGACAACAGCCCGATTGTGCAGGCGCTCAATTTTGTCGAAGCGAATCTCGGTGGAGCAGGAAATTATGAGATCAATTTTCCGTTTGCAGATGTGACCGACCCCGAAGCGATCGACAAGCTGCGTGAACTCTCCGAGGAACTCAAAGCAATTGAAATTGAGGGTCATCCTGCATTGACGAAAGTGATCGCTTACACCGATGGCATCGATTTCATTCCTTCGGTAGCTGGCCGGACGCTGGAGGCAAAGCGTGAAACACTCCAGAAAATGCAGCCGGAGTTTGAGCCGAGTCTGTTCAATCCGGAAGAACAGCGGATGCGAATTCTACTTCGTGCGTTGGAACGTCAGCCAGCCGAACTCAAATTGCAGATGATCGACGAAGTGACGCGGACCGCTCAAAAATATTTCCCGGAAGCGAAATGCACGGGACTGTATGTTCTGCTGGCGAATATTATTTTGAGCCTGCTGAGTGATCAGGTTGTCAGCTTTACCCTGGCAGCCTGCGGCATCTTTCTTAGTATGACGATTGCCTTTCGCAGCTGGAAAGTGGGATTGATTTCGCTGGTGCCGAATCTGTTTCCCATTGTCATTCTCATCGGCACACTCGGCTGGATCGGCTCACTCGTCAACATTGGCACGGCTATGATCGCCAGTGTTTCGATTGGGCTGACCGTCGATTCGAGTATCCACTATCTCTCGTCCTATTTCCGCGAAAAAAAGACAGGACACTCTCATGCCAAGGCGCTGGAGTTGACTCAGTCGCAGATTGGATTGTCACTCGTATTTTCGAATGTCGCACTGATCTGCGGGTTTTCCGTCCTGATGCTCTCCGAATTTGTCCCGCTGATCTACTTCGGTGTTCTCGTCAGCATCGCCATGCTGGGAGGATTGATCGGCAATCTTGTTCTGTTGCCGTTATTGCTAACGGCTCTGTATGGTCGGAAAGAAGTCATCATGCAATCAGCTACTGAATAATTTATTTTATGCCACAGAGTGCCCAGCGCGGCGTAGCCGCAACCAATCACCAACTCCTGAAGAAATGAACCGCCAAGGCGCCAAGGGAAACAAGAAAATCTTTCAAAAGAATAATTTTGAAACTACGAAGACACGAAGCCACAAAGAGATTCAGAAATCTTGAAAATCAATAAAAAATAGCCTGATGGATTTGAGGCAATGTAGTTACAAAACTCTTCGTGCCTTCGTGGTAAAAAAACTGATCTACAAGATCCTGATTCACGTTACCAATCTTGGGCCAGGGCATTCCGTATCGTTAGTAGCACAGAGTTCTCAGAGGAATTCAATTGGACCTCTTTCTGAAAACTCTGTGACCTCTGTGCTACTAACGCGACAAAGTTTTCTCGCTTGCGCAAATTTCAGGCGGTTTGTTTACTGAGTGTTCATGCATTTGGTGTTTTGCAGCTAGAAGAGTGGTAATCTTTTGCGGCCTTGCTTTCTTCTGCTTTTCGCTTGTGCGAGGGTGACATTAAAACAGGATCTTGTTGATCAGGTTGTTTTTACCACGAAGACACAAAGGCACGAAGAGTTCTGTAACAAAATTGCCTCAATTCCATCAGGCGGTTTTTTATTGATTTTCAAGATTTTTCAATCTCTTTGAGTCTTCGTGCCTTCGTGGTTCATAAAATTATTCTTATGAAAGATCTTCTTGTTCCCCTTGGCGGTTCATTTCTTCAGTATTTGGTGATTGGTTGCGGCTATGTCGCGCTGGGCTCTCTGTGGCTAAAATAATATATCTCTTTTAAAGTGCTTTTTACTGAATGTTTTTAACTGAAGAATGATTGTTGCAATGTCGAGTCTGTATTTGTTTGATGTCGATGGAACGCTGCTCAACTCTGGCCGGGCTGGTCAGGCTGCGATGGAGGAAGCTCTGCAGATCGAGTTTGGGATCACCGAGATCGATTGCGATATTCCGTATGCCGGACGGACCGATCGAGCGATAATCGATGATCTGCTCAAGTGGCACAAAATTGAGGACACGCCGGAGAACTTTCAGACGTTCCAAAGTCGCTATTTCGAACTGCTCCCCAAGCATCTCGGCAGCCGGGGCGGACGGGTTTTGCCCGGCGTGACGGAAGTGCTCGATATCATCACGAAAGAAACGAATGACTGGACCGGCTTACTGACTGGAAATTTCGAACGCAGCGGCTGGATGAAAGTGCAGCATTTCAACATCGATCATCACTTCAGCTTCGGAGCCTTCGGCGACGTCCACCCCAACCGCGACGACGTCGCCCGCCTCGCCTCGCAAACCGCCACCGACCGACACGGCGACGCCATTAAAACCATCTGGGTCATCGGCGACACCCCAGCCGACGTCCAATGCGGCCGAGCCATCGGCGCCAAAGTCCTCGCGGTTGCCACCGGACACTATTCCCTGGAAGAACTCGAAGCGAGCGAACCCGATGTGACACTAACCGATATGAGCGATGCGGCTCAAGTCGCGGAGTTGTTGTTGAGATAACCCCGTAGGACAGGCTTCCAGCCTGTCTGCACTTCGCAATGAGAGTTTCGCAAAGCCGGGCTGTTTCAAGGGTGGTTCCGATAGTTATAGTCAAATTAAATAAACCTTTTCCATTTAATGTTAGAATAATGAAATACGAAGATCGCCCAACTGCTTTTATTGCAATGCGTTTTAGTGACGATCATTGGCGTGATAAAACTTATCTTGCAATTCGTGAAGAGCTCGAAGCGGGGGGCTATCAAGTAATTCGTGGTGATGAGCTTAAGTCTTCTGGTCCAGTGGTTGATGAAGTATGCCGCCTACTCAAAGAAGCTGACTTCGTAGTAATCGATAGCAGTGGTGACTCGCATAATGTGTCTTATGAACTAGGATATTGCCACGGCATCAATCGCGATCCAGAACAGACATTACTACTTAGGAACGATCACCACTTGCCATTTAATTATCGTCACTATCGTCATCGTGTTTATAAAGATATTCGCCACCTTCGTAGACTGCTACGTGACTTCCTCAGCATTTACGAACCGCTCTCTGACGATATGTACGGATACACTTTTACGTTTGAATTCTCAGAATCTATTGGCATGGGATACATAGTGAATGGGGCGGAATTTATAATTAACGCTCTACTTGAGACACAGATGACTGGTAGATGCGAATTATTTTCCGCCGAACAGTTCTCTATTCCTGGCCGCTTTTTCACAATTGGTGTTATGATGCGACTCAGGGGGAAGACGAATGTCCCAGATTATGAGGCATGGTTAAATATTGCTGGACGTGTATCTGAGCTTTGTAAA
This sequence comes from Planctomycetaceae bacterium UBA2671, assembly GCA_002359185.1. Lineage (GTDB taxonomy): Bacteria > Planctomycetota > Planctomycetia > Planctomycetales > Planctomycetaceae > Rubinisphaera. Next base: position 39,792 of record DEML01000041.1, on the reverse strand, counting down.
CAATCCAATGGAACAATCAATCTTGTTCATGATATGTCAGAACTAAGTGACAAACACACCATGAACAAATGCTTAATATACTGTGGTGCAGCACAGATTGAAGATGGAAGAATATATAAGTTGCTAGACATTGATGAGGAAGGCAATTTCTTTGAATCCTACTTTAATCGCAAGCAATCGGACAAGAAATAAATGTAATAAAATAAAACGAGTGTGATTCTATCAGCGAATCCATGGAAAGATTGCTATAAATCTATCCCAGTTACAAATCCACAAACTCAAGAATGCAAATGCAAAGTCCGCTTCCCATTTTCGTGTTCCTGCCAGTACCAGTGGGCCAAATGGCGGAGTTTTCCGGGTTCTTGGGGGAGTTCGATGAACAGGAATGGGTCGCAGGAGACTAACGTTGCCGGGGCGAAGAGGGAGAGGTGGATCATAAAGGCTAACCAGCCGCCGGCTGCCGTGGGAGCTGAGAGTGCCAGGATTTGTCCCGACACACTGGCCACATCAGCTGCTTTATCCAGTCCGTTGAGCATCGTGCGATCCAGCCAGGGCATGTTTTGATAGGCAACGACAGGACTGTATTCTCCCGTCCTGCAATAATCGAGGCGTGCCTGAAACTCTGCTCGATTCTTTCTTCGGGAAGAACTTCGCAAGCGTTGTGTCCAGAGTCGGAAGCGTCGATAACGATTTCTCAGGCTGACTCCTGTTTTCACAAACTCATTGACAACCAGTGTGGGAAGGCTGGCGCCCAGTGCAAGCATGCGATAAAACCAACCCCAGCGGAGTGCATGTTGCTGGGCAGTGCGAAGTCGTCGGTCGGCTTCTGCCTGAAGTTCCTTAGCAGTGACGGGGATGGGCAGACCCTCTGCCGTTTTTTCCTCGCCAAACAACGGCACCCCGTACCAGACCGTCGCCTGGGGATGCAGGGCATAGGCTTCGGTTAAGGTCTGGTTGACAATCGGTGGAGGATTATCCGGGATTTGACTCGGGTTCTTCGTGAGCGTCATCACGAGATCGCTGCGTCCCTGAATCCAGAGAGATTTTTCGATCAGATGCACCACATGATATTCTTCCAGCCATTCGGGATGATGCAGAAAGATGCGGGAGACGAACTCGGGATCGCGAATCTGTTTTGATGTTCCCCGTAAGGCCAGGGCAATCGCCAGCCGGGTGACGCAGTCGGCTTTCACAATCGTGATCCACTCTCGCGCCAATCCCTGCAATCCATATGGGGAAGCTTCCTCTTCCCAGCTGACATCCGCCACAATCGGCGGCATTTTCCGCGTCCCGCTGGATTTTCGCTGCATTTGCGAGACGACCGGCTGCTGCATCAACTTCGTCATGAATTTCTCCCGCCTGAGCAATGACAAGTGGACCTGTTCACTCAGGTTGTCGTGAGTAAACCGTTTGATTGTTGATTCAGAACGAGAATAATGACAGAGAGATCACGATTTTCCGAAAATTTTCCAGGAGATTACAAGAGAGGGGAGGTACGGCGCTTTCTGTGACCGTCACCCGCATTGCATGCTTGTCCTGCTTCGCGATACAAGCATGGCACCCAAAGATTAATGAATGATACGTTATAATGGACGATCTCCTATCTTCCCATTATTGATGGAAAAGGCTTTCAATGAATTTCGTTCGCAATCGTCGCAATTTGATTCTTGCTGTGATTACGATTTCGTTCGTGCTGGTGATGCCTGTTATTGTGTATGTATTCCTCCAAATGATCTGGTTCGAGCCAGTTCGTGTTTACGCAGAGGCTCAATCGCGATCTGAAGCAGTATTTATAGAACAGGAGTGGAGCGGATATCCCGCGTGGTATCACTACGAGAACCGTGTACGGTTTATCTGCCCGGAGTTGAATGATGAAAATGTCTCGCTGCTGTATCCCATCATTCACAGCGTTGAGGGATTGCAGTCCATTGAACTCGACGAGACGTCACTCTCTCCAGAAGGGGTAGCCGGGATGAAGGAAGAATTCCCAAACTGCCATATCAGGTTTCAGGATTCCTGGTTCTGATTGATTCAGACGAGGCGCTTTCACGCAATACAAAAAACGGATGCCGTCTTCGAGGTTGAAGAGCGACATCCGGTTTTTGGCGGTCAGGTTATCGGGCGAGGTGGTGTGTTAGTTGTGGCACTTTTCGAAAGTGATTTCGAACTTCTTCATTTTCTTGTACAGCGTGGTGCGGTTGACGCCGAGCATTTTGGCGGTTTGCTGACGGTTCCAGCCGTGGGCTTCGAGAGCTTCGATCAGGATTTGACGTTCCGGATTGGCCAGAGCCGATTTCAGATTGTTGCCTGCAAAGTGAGCGGCGACGTTGCCGGCGTCAATCTGCTTGTGAATCGAATCGGGTAAATCGTTGACGGTAATGCGTTTGCTGTTGGCGAGGACGACCGCACGTTCAATCACATTGACGAGTTCGCGGACGTTGCCCGGCCAGGAATATCGCTGCATCAGTTGAATCGCTTCGTCGTCGATCCCCTCCATCTGCTTGCCTACCTGTTCAATGAAATGTTGCAGGTAGTGCTCAGCCAGCAGGGGGATATCTCCGACACGCTCCCTCAACGGGGGTTGAGTCAGTGAGATGACGTTGATTCGGTAATATAGATCCTGTCGGAATTTTCCTTCAGCGACCATCTGTTCGAGATTTTCGTTCGTAGCAAGCACGAGACGACAATCGACCTTATGAGTTTTCGTGCCGCCGACCGGTTCAAATTCGCGATCCTGCAAAACTCGCAACAGTTTGACTTGAAGCTGCTGAGACGCGGTTGCGATTTCGTCGAGGAAAATCGTGCCACCATCGGCTTGCAGGAATTTCCCCATTTTGTCGTGAGAGGCTCCTGTGAAAGCCCCCTGGACGTGTCCGAACAGTTCACTTTCGAGCAGGGAATCCGGTAGGGCTCCGCAGGCGACTTCAACAAAGGGTTTATCGCGGCGATCACTCAGGTGATGAATCGACCGAGCGGTCATTGTTTTCCCGGTACCGTTCTCACCAAGAATGAGGACCGTCGTGCGCGTCTCGGCTACGCTTTCGATCAGGTCGAACATCTTCGACATTTTGTAATCGCGGCCAATGATATTGCCGAGACCGTATTTTTGATCAAGCTGTGCTTTGAGATGCTTATTTTCTTCGACGATTTTCCGCTGGCCGAGAGCGCGTTGAATCGAGAGATTCAGTTCGTCATCGATAACGGGTTTGGTCAGATAATCGAACGCACCGATACGTATCGCTTCGACGGCACTTTCAATGGTGCCGTAGCCGGTGAGCATGATGATGGCCGTTTCCGGCTGATTTTTCGAGGCCCATTCGAGCAGATGAAAACCATCCTGGTCCGGCAGATTGACATCGCAGACGACGCACTCGAACGGGAATTCCTGCATCCGTTCGATGGCCGAGTGGCAATTGCCAGCGGTTTCCGTTCGATAGCCGAGGCGACGTAAGTAGTCGGCCATCGCTTCGAGTATGTGACGATCATCATCAACGATCAGCAAAGATCCCAGCGAATTCTTCATAGTCTCTCTCGGCTCTCTAGAGCTTGTTCATAAATTACAACTGCAAATAAGAGGATCAACTGGTATTTGAATTCCTGTAATCACATGGAGTAGATCAGGCGTCTCGAAGTGAAACACTTAAAGTGTTCTTCGATAGGTAGCCTCCGCTGTTGCGGTTTGCTCGTTTATCCGGACCTTCATTTTACAGAATTCGTATCAGTCACTTTCCTTATTGCAGAAGCGATGTTATTTCAAAGGTTGCGACAGGAAATCTCGGATTGCCTGCTGCTGAGAGCGTTAAGAGGGTATTCAAACTTACGACACGCGTTGCCGGTCGGCATCAAAATTGACCAGAATCGTTGAGTTTCAACAACCGGTTTTTTCGCCGGACTGATAGAATCGTTACAACGGGAACAGAGAAAGCTGGTTCCTGACAATTCTTCATCATTTCTCCTCAAGCAGAGGACGAAATCTGTCCAGTTCAGAATTGATACTTCATCATTACCTCGCTATTGATTACTATGGAATCAAAGTTACATTCCTGAAAAACTAACCCTGCAAAAAATCGTGGCTATTCCAGATTAAGTTTTCCGAAGCCCTCTGGACACTGGCCTCTTGACACTTAACACTCTTAAAAACTTCCCAAGCTCGACATCGAAGGACGCAGACTCATGATTTCATTGGCAAAAATTCTGGTGGGCGTGGATCTGTCACACGCAGATCGATTGATCAGTCAAGACTTGTCGGAACAATGCCAGGAGGCTGTTACGAAAGCGATTCTGCTGGCCAAAACTGGCGGTGGAGAACTGACATTTTTTGCGGCGCTTGATATTTCTGAGCAGGCCCTGCATCTGATTGAAACCGATGATGGAGAAGAAAAAGCAGCTGTCGTCCGGGAAGCTGAGCAGGTTCTGAGCTTACTGGTTGAACTTGCGGCTCAATCGGGAGTGAAGGCAGGTTTCTGTCTGTCGTTTGGCAAAAGCTGGCACAAAATGATTCAGGAAGTGATCAAGAATAATCATACCATGATCGTGATTGGTCGGAAAAAGCGGACTTCGATTTCCAATTTCTTCTTTGGACGGACAGCGATTAAATTACTGCGAAAATGCCCAGTGCCCGTTTATGTTGCCAAGCCGGATCCTGTTCGGCCCGTCGAAAGTATCCTGGTCGCCGACGACTTCGCTGAAATCGGAGAAGACCTGCTCGATGCGGGCGTTCAGTTTGCCAAAGCTCTCGATACCCGCCTGCACGTTGTGCATGTAGTCGAATCGGGAGATGATTATAAGCTGGCAGGCAGTGGGATTGCCCGGGAAGATCTCGACAAAATGCACAACGAAGAACTTGAGCATGCCAACACAATCGCAGCCGATCGTCTTTCCCGGACTGATGCGAGAACGATTTCTCAGGGAACGATGGTGCACATAGAAAAAGGGACGGCTGAAAAGGTCATCAGCAAAATTCTTATTGATGAGAAAGTCGATCTCCTGATTATGGGAACCAACGGTCGCACGGGATTTTCCGCAATGATGATGGGAAACACAGCCGAGCGGTTACTGGCAGAGTCGGATTGCTCACTGCTGGCCATCAAGCCCCGCGATTTCGAGTGTTCTGTCAAAGCCTGAGAAAAATTCGTACAGACGAATTGCGTTGCTGACAAAATATCTCAGGACTTTTACGCCTTCTCTCATTGATCCAGACATGCTTGCGCGTGAAACTGAACGCTGTGCACATTATGATGCACATGCCGCAAGCATGATGGATTTTCTTGATTTCGCCGTTCGGCGGTTTAAGCGGTTCGTGCTTGTCAAATTCACTTCGCATTGGTTTCTACCTGCTTCGAGAGGCTGAGTCACTTGGATATTGTCACTATCATTTCATTCCTGTTTTTTACCGGACTGGTCGGTTTACTCACTTGGATCATCACGCGGAAAGATGATCACGAAAGTACGCAGGGATATTTTCTGGCAGGACGATCTCTCAGTTTTCCCCTGATTGCCGGCTCACTCCTGCTGACAAATCTCTCGACCGAGCAGATGGTGGGATTGAATGGAGCCGCCTTCAACGATGGTCTTTGTGTGATGGTTTGGGAAGTGGTTTGCGTGGTCGCCCTGGTCTTCATGGCCTGGTTTTTCCTGCCACGATTTCTGAAAAGTGGTGTCGCGACCGTGCCTCAATATCTGGAGATCCGTTTTGATCATCAGACACAGCTGATCACGAATCTCATTTTCTTGCTCGCCTACGTCGGAATTCTGTTACCAATTATTCTCTACTCCGGCGCGACTGGGATGATCGGGATTCTCGATATTCCTTCGATGCTCGGGACCTTTCCTGAGCAAATGGGAATGGCTCCCGGTACAATGGCATTGTGGCTGATTGTTTGGGCGGTCGGGATTATCGGTTCGATTTATGCACTGTTCGGTGGCCTCAGAACAGTCGCTGTCTCCGATACTATCAATGGGGTTGGACTTCTGATTGGAGGCTTTCTGATTACCGGATTTGCATTAGCAAGCATGGGGGGAGATGGCGGGATCTCGGCTGGATTCAATACGCTGGTCGCGGAACAACGTTCTCGATTCAACTCCGTCGGTGGCCCGGAATCCTCTGTTCCTTTCGCGACAATTTTTTCAGGAATTTTTCTGTTGAATCTGTTTTACTGGACGACCAATCAGCAGATTATCCAGCGAACCTTTGGAGCGAGCAGCCTGGCGGAAGGTCAGAAGGGAGTTCTGTTAACTGGAGCATTGAAACTGCTGGGGCCGCTATATCTGGTTGTTCCGGGAATGATTGCCTATTCCATTTTTGCAGGAAAAGACATTAAAGCGGATCATGCTTACGGACTACTTGTGAATAAAGTCCTGCCAGCTCCTTTGACCGGATTTTTCGCCGCAGCCATGATCGGTGCGATTCTCTCCAGTTTCAACTCTGCTCTGAACAGCGCCTGCACTTTGTTCAGCCTCGGTCTCTACAAGAACGTATTCGTGCCAGACGCCACCGAAGAACAAGTTGTTCGCAGCGGGAAACTCTTCGGTTGGATAGTCGCCATCGCAGCCATGTCGATTGCTCCATTACTTGCGAACACCGCAAGTATTTTTGGTTACCTGCAGAAAATGAACGGAATGTACTTCATTCCTATTTTTGCCGTCGTGCTGGTGGGCATGCTGACGAAACGTGTGCCAGCTTTTGCAGCGAAACTGGCGCTGGTCGTGGGCTTTTCGCTAATTGCCATTGGTTACTTCGTGTCTCCCTTTGACAAGATTGTTGCCTCAATGCACGAGTTCAATTTCCTCGGGATCGTCTTCAGCTGGTTGATCATTCTGATGCTTGTGATTGGAGAACTTTATCCCCGTGAAACCGAGTTTATTCAGGAAGATGTTGGCGCCGTTGATATGACCCCCTGGAAATTTGCCAAACCAGCCGGGCTGATTCTGATCGCGATCGTCTTTACGATTTACGCCAGCTTCGCCGACTTCAGCGTACTGGTTCCTACTTCATAAATCTCTGAGGAGACACCTGATGAAATTGCAGATTCTGTTCCTGATGATAGTCCTGCTGGGAGTTACCCCAATGAGTTCGGCTGCGATTAAAACGGAAGACTTTGACAGCATCAAACTGTATACGCTCAAAAACAACTCCGGTATGACCGTAAAAATCACCAATTATGGAGCGATTATCACCTCCATTATCGTGCCCGATAAAAACGGCAAGTCAGGTGATATCGCTTTGGGTTATAACCGGGTTGAAGACTATATCAACGCGGTCGACAAACCTTATTTCGGGGCAATTGTCGGACGTTACGGTAATCGGATTGCCAAAGGCAAATTTGAAATTGATGGCGAAACATATTCACTGGCTGTGAATAATGGCGAAAATCATTTGCATGGGGGAATCATTGGGTTTGATAAGGTTGTCTGGAATGCTGAGCCGATGGAAGGCAAAGGCTGGCAGGCGCTCAAGTTGACATATCTGGCCAAGGATATGGAAGAAGGATATCCCGGAAATCTGAAGGTCAGTGTCACTTATACGCTCAATAACAAGAACGAGTTAAGGGTCGATTATCACGCAACGACCGACAAAGCAACGCACGTTAACCTGACTCAGCACACCTACTTCAATCTCAAGGGAGAAGGTGAAGGGACGATTCTCGATCACGAACTGATGGTCAACGCGAGCAAATACACGCCGACGGACTCTGGAGCAATCCCCACCGGCGAACTGGCCGAGGTGAAAGGGACTCCTTTCGATTTCACCGAAGGAAAAACAATCGGCAAGGATATCGCCGAGGATCATCAGCAACTGATCTATGGGCTTGGGTATGATCACAACTGGGTGATTGATCGTGAAGACGAAGAGAGTCTGACTTTAGCCGCCCGCGTTTACGAGCCGATGTCTGGTCGAATGATGGAAATTGAAACGACCGAACCGGGTATTCAATTCTATTGTGGCAACTTTTTGGATGGACGCCTGAAAGGAAAATCGGGCAAAGCCTATGTAAACCGCGGCGGCTTCTGCCTGGAAACGCAGCACTATCCCGACAGCCCGAATCAGCCGAATTTCCCAAGCACATTGCTGAAGCCGGATGATGAGTATGAAACGACGACAGTATTTCGTTTCAGCACCAAGAAGTAAATTACACTTACAATTCCGGGTGGCTGGGGTCGTAGCGCAGCGAAGCCCCCAGATCGTCGAATGTTCTGGGGGTTCACTTCGTTCGACCTCAGGCTCATGATAGTTTTTAGTAATATTGAAGAAAAAGCACAGACATTGGGTGGCTGGGGTCGAAGCGTAGCGGAGCCCCCAGAAATTCGACTTCATCATTCCCTATGAAGACTCATCGCAAAAATATCCATGAGCCAGGACATGCTCATGAACTTACTTTCTCCTGCTATCGTAATTTCCCCTTTTTAAAAGCGGAACAATGTTGTCAATGGTTAGCCGATTCGATTGATCTTGCTCGTAAGAAATATCAATTTCAACTTTGGGCATATGTTTTCATGCCGGATCACGTTCACTTGATTGTTTTCCCACATAAGGAATTCACTGATATTGCTCTTATTCGAAAGGCAATTAAGCAACCTGTAGGTCAAAATGCGATTGAATATTTGATACAAAACTCTCCCGAATGGATTCCAAAAATTACTCGAATGCGTGGAGAGAAAACAGAGCGACTGTTTTGGCAGTCAGGAGGAGGATACGACCGTAATGTCGAATCATCCAAAACATTATTCTCCATGATTGATTACATTCATGCCAATCCCGTCCGCAAGAGATATGTTGAGCAAGCTTTTGAATGGAAATGGTCGAGTGCAGCGTGGTATCTGAATTCCGTTGCTGGTCCACTCTCGATAGATTCGATTCCCAAAGACTGGCTGGAATAGCAAAATTGTAGCTTTAAGAAAATGATACAGACGTGCGAAGACAGTTTTCAAAACATTTCACGATCTGGGGGCTTCGCTGCGCTTCGACCCCAGCCACCCATTATAGACGCCTTGCTGCCCCACAATTTTGAACTCACCTCTGCATCATGGTTTCGTCGTAATTCAATAATGTGTTGGCAACGATAGTCAGAGCCGCAGCTGAAGTCGGTTCAAGAGATTCATCACGCGGTTTATCGCCGATCTTCAAATAGCTGAGAGCGGCATCCTGGTTTGACTGAAAGTGATTCCGATTCTGCTGGTAAAGATTATTGAGCACGCTCATTTCCTGATCGGAAGGAACTCGCGAGGTTAGCTGGCGAAACATTCGCGTTATCGCTGCGGTTGAATCTTCAGGATGTAGCCGCAAACTTTCTTCGGCCAGATTGCGAGCCGCTTCGACGAATTGGGGGCCGTTCATCATGATAAAGGCTTGCAATGGTGAAGACGTTTTTTCACGTTTGACCTGACAGACATCCCGCTTGGAGGCATCGAAGGTCATCATCGCCGGAGCGGGAGCAGTCCTTTTCCAGTAAGTGTAAAGAGACCGACGATACAGTCCTTCGCCCTTGCTGCGAGCAGTCGGCTTGAAGGAGTCTTCAACTTCGTACGGTTTGACAGGGGCTCCCCCGACCTTTTTTACGAGTAGTCCGCTGACCGCCAGTGCATTATCCCGGAGCATTTCTGCGGGCAGGCGACGAGCAGGGAAACGGGCGAGCCAGCGGTTTTCGGGATCTCGTTTGATCTCTTCAGGTTTCACCTGAGAAGACTGCTGATACGTGTTCGACATGACAATCTGTTTTAACAGTCCTTTGACATCCCAGTTGTGTGTCATGAAGTCGAGAGCGAGCCAGTCGAGCAATTCAGGATGAGTTGGCGGCATGCCCTGACTGCCGAAATCTTCCGGTGTGCGGACGAGTCCCTGACTGAACAGCATCTGCCAGTAACGATTGACGGTCACCCGAGCTGTCAGCGGGTTGTCTCGGTCGGTTAACCACTTTGCGAGACCGAGCCGGTTTCGCGGGGCTCCTTCTGGAAACGGATTCAGCACGGCAGGAATCTCATCGCGAACTTCATCAGCAGGCTGTGTGTAATCTCCCCGATTCAACAGATAAGTGGGACGAGGCTCCTCTCGCTCACGCATCACCATGATTTCCGACACAGGATCAAGCAAGTTACAAAGTTTCTCTCGCAGCAAACGTAATTCTTCGAGATGCGTTCGATAAGCCTCATCGAAGTTGGACAAATAATAATTCTTCAGCGGAGAATCCTGGATGGCGTCCCGTTTTACAGATTCATTAATGAGGGTCAGATAATTTCCCAGCGAAATTTCACCCGCCTGAGTAGCAATTTCAAGAGTGGTCAACTCTCGTTGATAGACCTTGAATTCATCGACGAGTCCGTTTTTAAAGCCTCGATCCCGAAAACGTTCGCCGATCGCGATGTTATCGCCTCCTCCACCCGTGATATTTTTCCGAAGCTCATTTCGCACAATTTCCGTCTCAGCTCTTTCTCCATTGATCCACAGCCCGATCCCCTCTGCTCGACTCGAACCATCGTAAGTCATTGCCACATGCAGCCATTCGGACGTTGGAATCGGTTCTTTTGTCCGAATACTGATTGCATTCCCAGGCCAGAAGTGAATGAGCGAGGCAGATAAACGTCCCTCTTCGATCAGCATTTCATACCCACGACTGGCGGCATCGGTCCAGGCACGTGAACGATGAAAGATAACTGCTCGTTCCTTCACATCGGGAGTCTGCATCCAGAGACTGACTGAAAACGGTTGAAACCGTCGGAAGTTGCCGACTTCGAGATTGATCGCATCATCGCCCGTCAACTTGACGGCTTGCCCGTGAACTCCGGGAACAGACGTATTATTCCCGAAAGAACCCGATTCAAAATCCAGATGAGCGATCTGATCGGGAATCAGTTTTTGCTGGTCTTTGATCAATTCCATGTGGTCACTGACCCGCCATTCTTCATATCGGGAATGAGCTTCCTGTTTGACTTGCTCTTCTTCAGCAACTTTCTCAGAAATTGCTTTCTGCAAATCGGCAATCTGCTGTTTCTGTTGATCGTATGTTAACAGCAGTGTCGGTGTCGGGATTGCGGAAGTGAAGAAAGAATACAGTCCCGCTTCGTCGATGTTGTCGAAGAAAGAGGAGATTTGATAGTACTCGGTTTGCGTCAGCGGATCGTATTTGTGTGTATGACAGCGGGCACATTCCATCGTCAGGCCGAGGAAAGCGGTCGCGAATGTTTGTGTTCGGTCGGCGACGTATTCAATCCGGAATTCTTCCGGCACACTCCCCCCTTCGACTTTCTGGGGATGCAGTCGGTTGAATGTGGTGGCGAGAATCTGATCCTGGGTGGGGTTCGGCAGCAAGTCGCCAGCCAGTTGCTCGGTAATAAACTGATCGTAGGGCAGATTCTGATTAAAAGCATTGATGACCCAGTCCCGCCACGGCCAGACGAAACGATCGCGATCAACCTGATAACCGTAGGTGTCGCTGTAGCGGGCGACATCAAGCCATTCAGAAGTCATCCGCTCGCCGTATGCGGGAGAAGCGAGTAAGCGGTCGACAACTTTTTCGTAAGCGTTCGGTGAACTGTCGTTGAGAAACGCATCGAGTTCCTCGAGCGTCGGAGGTAATCCCGTTAAGTCAAATGTGACTCGGCGAAGGAGAGTCTCTCTTTTAGCAACTGGATTTGGTTGGAGTTGACGCTCTTTCATTGCCTGCAAAATGAAATGATCGATTTCATTCGTCGGCCAGGTCGAATCTTCAATTTCTGGAACAGCTGTTTTTTCAATGCGGCGGAACGACCAGTGCTGCTGATACTCGGCTCCTTGAGCAATCCAAGTTCTCAGCGTTTGAATTTCCTCAGCAGTGATGGTTCGCTTGGAAGCTGGTGGGGGCATTTGTTCGTCAGGATCGTGCGATTCAATACGGCGGATCAATTCACTTTCGTCCGGTTTGCCGGGGACGATGGCCAGAAATTCGAGAGCGACCTCACGATCGTCAAGTCTCAGGTCAGCTTCTCGATGAGCAGGATCGGGACCGTGGCAGAAATAGCAGCGATCTGAGAGGATGGGGCGGACATCCTGATTAAAACTAATTTTTCCAGGTTCAGCAGCCTTCGCTTGCACTGAGAGCAGGGCGAAAGTGAAAAGGACCGTTGAAATTCGGAGGAGAGATTTCATGGGAAAACACTATCGTGAGGTGGGAGGTTTTCTTTGTGAATCAGGAAATCACGGCAGAAAAATTGATCGACGCGCAACAATTTCCGTATTAATATCTGAGGTTGATTATATCAAATTTTTCCTGACTGGTGCATAGTCTGGACAAATTGGACATAATCTGCATTGATGACAACTACAATTCGTAGTTCAATAAGCAGTATGTCAGGCTGTGCCTGACGACAATCAGGGTGGCGGGGGCGCTCTCGA
>DEML01000041.1:14907-27285 GCA_002359185.1 Planctomycetaceae bacterium UBA2671 | reverse complement strand
GGGGGCTTCCGCTAAAGCGGAGCGCCCCCGCCACCCAAATTGAATTGTTTGAAGAGAATTATCTACGACAACCGCAGCTGTTTTTTGAACGGGTGGGCTGATGAGTGTAATACAGATGAGCGATTCGCCGATGGAGCGATTCAGTGACTGGATGAATCCGATTCTGGTGAAAGAAACGCGTCAGGCGTTGAAGAGTCGGTCTTTTGTGGCGACGTTCATGCTGCTGCTGATCGCCTCATGGCTGATCTGTATGTTTGGGGTCGCGATGGCCGGAATGTCGCTTGAATACGGCACACCGAGTCGGGAATTCTTTCAGGCGTTCTTTTTCGTTCTGAGTGCAGCCGTGATTGTGATTGTCCCATTTGGGGCCTTTCGCAGCTTGCTGACCGAGCAGGATTCGCAAACCTACGAATTGCTGAGCATCACTTCGCTGACGCCGCGCCAAATTGTACTTGGCAAGCTTTCTAATTCGGTCGTACAGATTCTCGTTTACTACTCGGCGATCGCACCGTTTATCGCCTTTACTTCGTTGCTGCAGGGGTTTGACCTGTTCGGGACAATCGTTTTACTGCTCGTATTGCTGGGCGTTTCGATACTGCTCTGCACATTTACACTGATGCTCAGCACGGTGGGACAAAATCGGCAGATTCAGACACTCAGTTCACTATTTATTGTTGGCGGCCTGGTGATGGCGTTCAGTTCGATGATGGGACTTTCATTCGCGATGCTGCAAGGAGAAATTACAGCTGAACCTGAGTTCTTTGCCGTATTGATTTGTTTCTTACTGATCGGGATTTCGTACTTCTTCCTGTTTCTGCAGATTACCATTTCGCAATTGATGTATGAGTCCGGCAATAAATCGACGGGCGTCCGACTGGTGGCAACGGCTCAAATGCTGCTGGTGTGGGCGGTGACGGCTGGCTACGCCTGGTTTGTGGGGACATCAATTGATGATGACGTCTTTTACACAATTGTCTTTCTGACTTTAGTTCACTGGGGAATCTTCGGATTCTTCATCACGATGGAACGCGATTATCTCTCACGGCGAATTCGACGCGACCTGCCTCAGCGTGGTATTCTCAGACTGTTGCTCGTTCCCTTCATGCCGGGCGGAACACGCGGCTTGATTCTTGTCCTGATGAATCTGTTAATTCTGATGGGAATTATGCTGGGAATTCAGCCATTTGTGACACGGATTGATCCCGAATTTCTGCAGGTCAGTTTTGCAATCGTGGCTTACATGGTGATTTATATGTGCATGGGTAGCATGATATCGCGGAGATTGCTCAAGATTTCGAACGAACTCAAACCGATGCACGCAAGAACGTTGCTGATCATCATTTTTGCGATTTCATCGATCATGCCACACATGATTCTCTCGGCGATGGATTACTACGATAACTACAATCCCCCGTACAGCCTGCTGCAGATCACCGATCCGATTTCAACCATCAACGCCATTGGAAATGGATCCTACTCGGGAGGTGCAGTCGGCATTCTGATGGTTGCGGCAATCGTGGCGATCATCTTGAATGTCCCTGCGATGATTCGCAGCGTGATGGAAATCCTTGCACCGGATCGTCCACAACCAAAATCTCTCGAAGCCCCAGCATCAGAGATTGCCACAGCTGCCACTTAATATCACTTGGGTGGCCAAGTCAGTATTCAGTAGGTTGGGTTAGCGTAGTGTAACCCAACCTACGAGCTGCACTTCGACCTCAGCCACCCGACCGCTTCGATGATTCACATCGCATTCCACCAGCTTGGTTCGACAAACAGTTCTTCGACATCACATTGAAAATCAGGGAGCAGTTGATTGGAGATCAGCTGATCACCTTCTTGAAAATTGATTTCTCCGGTTTGCGGATTGATGGCCGTCACCAGCTGAACCGAGGGTTCAATCACCCAGACTTCCTGCACTCCCCAGGCGAGATAATTTTCGATTCGCCGCAACATGACCTGCTTGCGATCGCTCGTGGAGGCGAGTTCAATCACTAGAGGCGGGATTGTTTCAGTGATCGCTTTATCGGTTTCGGTGAATCGTTTGCCTTCCAGAAAATAGCAGGCAGCCGGGAAGAGAATCGTGTCGGGAGCGGTTTCCATCTGCAGTCCCAGGTCAAAACAGGGATAGCCATGCTGATGCCTCTGAACATAGTCGGCAAATATTTTTGAGAGATTCAGCACTGCATTCCCGTAATCGAGATCGGGCGGCTGAAACAGGTGGACCTCACCCGCATGCAACTCCGCCCATTGCCCACTTTCGGGCAGGGAAAAGCGACGATCCAGGAATTCTTCCGCAGTTAATAAAGGGCCGCTGAGCATGGTTCATCTCACATCTTTGAAACGGTTTTCGCAATTGATCACTCATATACGAATTCGATTTCCTCAGGATGACTGCCTCAAAAATATTGTCAACTCTGCCTTACAAAGTCTGTGTGGTTGGTGAAATTTCTTTCGTCATCTGATAAGTTCTGTTTTATGCGTTCAAAAGTTTCTGAGGAGAAGATGATGTCCAAAATATTGAATTGTGTTGTTTTAGTCGTCTCGTTACTGATTCCCCTCAATTCAATTATTGCAGAATCACAGCCGAATGTCGTGCTGATTTTTATAGATGACATGGGTTGGGAAGACTTTTCCTGCTTTGGAAATCGGGATGCCACCACTGAGCATATCGATCGGATGGCCAATGAGGGGATCCGGTTTGAGCAGTTTTATGTGAATTCTCCCATCTGCTCTCCTTCGCGAGCAGCGATTACGACTGGGCAATATCCGCAGCGATGGAAGATCAATTCGTATCTGGCTTCCCGGGAACTCAATAAAACTCGTGGAGTTGCAAACTGGCTGGACTTGGATGCTCCCGTGCTGGGAAACATGTTGCACAAAGCGGGTTATGCGACGGGGCATTTCGGAAAATGGCATCTGGGTGGACAGAGGGATGTCGGCGAGGCTCCGCTGATAACCGAATACGGCTTCGACAAATCGCTCACCAACTTTGAGGGACTTGGCCCTCGCGTCCTCGCATTATGCGATGCTCATAATGGCAAGCCGATCAAAAGGCATGCCCTCGGGTCTGACACATTGGGACGCGGAAAAATCGAGTGGGTCGATCGTTCTCTCGTCACGCAGTCTTTCACGCAGGCTGCCATCGAATTCATTCGTCAAAGTCAGCGACAGGACAAACCGTTTTATGTCAACCTCTGGCCCGATGATGTTCACGGCCCCTGGTATCCCCCGGAAGTTCGTCGGGGCGATGGCTCAAAGCGGGAGTTGTATCTCGGTGTTCTCGAAACCATGGATGAACAACTCGGCGAGTTGTTCGATGTCATCCAAAGCGACCCGCAGTTGAAGCAGAATACATTGATTTTAATCTGTTCTGACAACGGCCCCGAACCAGGAGCAGGTTCGGCTGGCCCATTTCGGGGATATAAAACGATGTTGTATGAGGGCGGAATTCGCTCGCCGTTGATTGCCTGGGGGCCGGGATTGATGGAGGAGTCGGTTCAAGGGCAAGTGAACCAAACATCCGTTTTTGCCGCAATCGATCTGGTTCCCAGTCTGCTGGAGATTACGGGTACCGAGCCTGATGAAAATGTTCAATTCGATGGCGAAAATCTGGCAGGCGTGTTGCTCGGTCAATCTGATCAGTCACGCCAGGAGCCGATTTATTTCAGGCGGCCGCCCGATCGTGATTCTTTTTACGGCGTTGAAGATCTGCCAGATCTGGCCGTCCGCGATGGAAACTGGAAACTTCTCTGCGAATATGATGGCAGTCAGGCAGAATTGTATGATCTGAAGAATGACCGGGGTGAAACAAAGAATGTTGCAGATGATCATCCGGAAATCGTCAATCGGCTGAAAAAGCAAGTGGTCGACTGGCAGGAGTCGATGCCAGCAGACAATGGGGAGAACTGGAAGGATGAATCCAAGAAGAAGAACAAAAAGCGCTGATGAATTTTTGCAATTTAAGCTAAGGAGTGTGTGCCACTGGCTTCGCCAGTGCAAGTCGATACGACTTCTGAAGTGACAATGCACTGGCAGAGCCAGTGCCACCCTCTAATTTAATTGGACGAAAGTAATTAATTATTCGATTGGCTCATCGGACCAGTCTTCTTCGAGTGATTCGAGTTGCTCCAAAGCTTCTTCGAGTGTCGGAACGACCTTTCCGGGCTGACGGCCATCGCGGTCGCAGCGGGCGAGGTCGAGGAGTTCTTCAAAACTTTCGGATTTTCGTAGCGATTTCGCCTGGGTTTCGTGTTTCAGGATGCGATGAGCAGTAGAAAGATTGCCCACCAGAAACTCGACACGTTCGGTAACTCGTCCCGCCAGCACACGCAAAGCTGCTTCTTCCGGAGAACGCGGATCAACAACAAAGCCGATGTCGTGCAGTAGACAGGCCCATTGGAATTCGACATCGTAAGGGTGCAGATCTCGTCCCAGTTCATAAACCTGCAGCGAATGATACAGAGCATCGCCTTCGGGATGCTCGGCATAATCCCAGTGAAAACTTTCGAGTCGTTCGAGTAACGGCCGAAATGTATCGGACCAGTTGAGATCCTCAGGAGATTCTTCCGGTGCAGATGTATTGTGAACGGTGCGTTCGTGAAAGGTCACATTCTGGCCGTTGAGTTGACGAATGGCCTGATCTGGGTTTTCAAGTGACGGATCAATATAAAGCTGATGCCCGATTCCATTGCTGAATTGAAATGCCTCGACAGCCCAGTCAGGTGGCTCAATCGGTTCCAGCTTAACATGAGACGAATCCATACAAGCACGAAGCGCAAGCGAGTGAGTCAACCCATCCTGCAACACACTCGCTTCGTGCTTGTAACCGGAGACAATCCAGTGGCACAGCGTAGTGTCGGGTGACTGCATCGCCTGGCCATCGATATAGAGCAGGGGATTGAACTGATCGAGTTGGCTGGCGACTTCGTCAATCAGATACTGCAGTCCTTCGTCGCGGTAGGCATCACTGACGGACGTGATCCGATCGAGCTCCTGCATCACCTCTTCCTGAGTCGGAACCTGAGCCGAAGTCAACTTTTGTTGACTGAGCCAGCGCATTGCTCGCATACGAGCCGTATGAAAGTTGCGGACTTTGCCACGGGCAATCAAACGAGCTGCCTCGCGGGCAATTCGCTGGCGTAATTGTTGAGTTTCTTCAGTCGAAATCTGTCGACGAGCCATGGCATGTTCTGCAACGGTGGCTGCAGATGAGAATAGAGTAAAATTTTGGGGTGGGAGCACAATGATCGTGACAATTCCCGAATCATAACTGACTCGGCTCGCCTTCAGTATTCGTCGAAACCCGAATACCGAAACCCGAAACACTATTTATAAACCGACTTCGGATCAAACGACTTCTCTGTTTCCGTAATCACGAGCGGCACAGGTTGATCGTCCGAAAGATTTTCACGATCGACCGCTCGATAAAAACAGCTCTGATAGCCGACGTGACAGGCTCCCTTACCCTGCTGATCGACTCGCAGCCATATCGCATCCTGATCGCAATCGACGCGGATCTCTTTGACGATCTGCACATGCCCGCTGGTTGCTCCCTTGTGCCAGAGTTCCTGGCGGGATCGGCTGTAATAGACCGCTTCACCGAGGGCGACGGTTTGTTTGAGAGCTTCCTCGTTCATGTAGGCAACCATCAGCAAGGTACCGGTTTCGAAATCGGTAGCGATGGCGGGAATCAAGCCGTTGGCGTCAAACTTAGGGGCCAGTTCGAGCCCTTGTTCGATCTGTTGTTTTTCACCACGGCTTGCAAATTGAATTTGTTCTGACATTACTCACTCACGCATAAAAAAAGTTTCTCGTCGATAATACTGGCAAAATATTGTTTTTAGAATAGCCCCGGATGATTCTTTCGGGGCGGCGCAGCCGCAGGAAGTCTGTGTGAAATTTCAGTCTTCAAGCTGAAGACCTCTTATGGACTTCGTCCCCTATCCGTTTCGTTTATCAACCAATAGCGGATCGTACCATATCACGGACAGGAATTGAAAACACAAAGTTCACTTAGAAGTCAAAGTGAGGAATTGTAATTCGTGCTTGTATTACTCCGTTACCGGAAAAGCATTGGGGAAATAGTCAATTTTGTTGACTTTCGCGTTCTCACCCCACTGGATTGTGACGACATCAAAGCGGGCGGACAACCCAGCCGTATTGTGGTATTTGAGGTATCCGAGAGCAGTCCGCGAAATCTTTCGCTGTTTGACCGGACCTATCGTTTCCGCGGGATGGCCCTGCTTCTCTGCTGAGCGAGTGCGGACTTCGATGAAGACGAGCTGCGAGCCGTCTTGAGCAATCAGGTCGATTTCACCAAACGTATTTTTATAGTTACGGTGCAGAATTTTGAAGCCGCGATGTTTTAGATATCGAGCGGCTTCATTTTCTCCTCGCTGACCAGTTGTCAGTCGAGGACGAAAATGTTGCTGAAGCCATTTGAGCAAATCCACCGGGGGTGCTCACGACTTACTTCTTGACTGTGGCTTCGACTTCACCGACTTTCGCACGGCGTTCACGCAGGCGAGTCGCTTTACCAACGCGATCGCGCAGGTAGAACAGTTTCGCACGACGGACGCGAGCGTGTCGCAAGACGACAACTTCGGCAACTTTGGGTGAATGAACCGGGAACGATCGCTCGACACCCTGGCCCGCAACGATTCGGCGAACCGTGAAGCTTTCGCGAGTTCCACCACCACAAGTTCCAATGACAACGCCATTGAAGACCTGGATGCGTTCTTTATCGCCTTCCAGAATTCGGGTGTGAACGTCGACGGTATCGCCCACTTCGAATTTGAGCGGCGTTTCCCGCAAGCTGGACTGCTCTACAGATTTCAGAAGTTCCTGTCGATTTCTCATCGCACTCTATCCTCAATCGGATGCCCTGTCAGGGCCTGGTTAAATCATCAAATAACGGCAACAGTATATAAAACCCCGCAGTGTTTATTATTCACATTTGCGAGATGATTCATTTCGCTTTTGAGTCCGTTCCCGACTCATTTCCTCTCTCCAGCGATCCACTTTTGCGTGATCCCCACTGAGAAGGACCTCAGGAACAGACATGCCCCGGTAAGTTTGAGGCCTTGTATATTGAGGGTACTCTAACAAGCCTTCCTGTGAAAAGGAATCTTTTCGAGCACTTTCCTCATCTCCGAGCAAGCCCGGAATCAGCCGCATAACGGCTTCGATTATAACCATGGTCGGCACTTCGCCGCCATTGCAGATAAAATCCCCGATTGAAATTTCCCGAGGCTTGAGCCCCAGAGAAATCCGCTCATCAAATCCTTCGTATCGTCCACACAGAAAGATGAGTCGAGGTTTTTCCGCTAATTCTTCCACCAGAGTCTGATCCAGCCTTTGCCCATAGGGCGTAAGCATGATCAATTCTCCTGGGACTTCCGTTTGAGCCTGAACATGCTCGTAACACCGAAAAATCGGATCGCAGCCGAGCAACATGCCAGGACCACCCCCGTAAGGACGGTCATCAACGGACTGGTGCTTATCCAAAGCCCATTCTCGAAAATTCCAGAGATGTATCTCCAGTAATTCTCGCTGCAAGGCTTTGCTGAGCAGACTTTCGTGAAGGAACCCTTCAAAAAGCCCCGGAAATAATGTTAAAACATCAAACCGCACGAAACCAGCCCTAACAAATATCACTATTAGACTGGCCGAGGCCTGTCGTATTAGCCTTCAGTCGTTTCTTCAGCAGCAGGAGCTTCTTCAGCAGAGGCTTCGGCTTCTGGAGCAGCTTCCGGTTCTGGAGCTTTGGGAGCGGTCATCGGAGGCGGCTCTTTGGTCACTCCCCAATCCCCTTCCCGAACCTTACGAATCAGGACTTCCACTTTTTCGGTTGGCTGAGCACCGACAGACAGCCAGTAGTCAATTCGATCCATTTTCATCGCAACGCGTTGTGATTTCTCACGGACCATGGGATCGTACGTCCCAATTTCTTCGATGGACTTACCATCTCTTGGCTTACGCGAATCCATCACACAAATGCGATAGAACGGGCGATGGGTTCGACCCATCTTTTTCATTCGAATTCGAACAGACACTCTGCTCTCCTCAGCGATAACAGGTATTTTACGGGAACTTCTTCAACTTATACTCAACTTCATCTCAGTTTCGAGTCTGCAACAGACCGTACCGGGTACGAAGGGAATGTCTTCTGGCAGGCGATGAGAATTGCGAAGACTCAGTCTTTACACGGTAAAAACAGGCACATTTCCGCACTCACGCCCTCTGCATCGAAGATGTCATCTCGGCAGAGGCGTCTCTTTTATCTCGCGAGCAAGCTGAAAGTGTAGCAACTTTGACTGGATTTGAAAGTCTGCAAAGCTAAAAATCAGGGAGAAAGTCGGCTGTTAAACTGACCGAATGGACAACATATCAAATTGGATCAATGCGTCAGTCGGGCAATTAGGAGATTTTTGAGGATTCTTCGTTTTTTTCGTAGACGACATTTCAATTACTGGTAGCATGGCAATCAAAGAGAGGCAAGACCAGTTCGGAAAATGAATTGACTGGTTGTATTTGCACCTCAGTTGTGAATTGGAGTCGATTCACAAACGAAAACCATCGCAAGGATGCATGTGTTACTAATGCGGACCTCGCAAAAGCTGAGTCTCGATAAGATGCTTAACTTTCGCTATGAAGGCCCGACCGAAACGTCTCTTGGAGTACGTCTCATTGAAAAGGATTTTCCTGTGAAACATAACGACATGGATTGTCAATCAGCCGAGCCAGTTCCGGCCCGCTTACCTGCCAGCCTCCTCTCAATGGTTGGTTTCACAACATAATCTGCCGCAATTTTTTCATAAGCAGATCAACAGTTTGCAGCACGATTGATGCTGTTGAACGGACTATTTTAAGTCAGCCTCACGAAGAATGACATTGCCTGCAAAATGGAATTGACTTTCATGATTTGCATTTTGACGAATTTCTTTGAGTGGCATTGAGCGAGACTTGTAATCCTGATCAATCGTTGGCATGGTGGGAGACTTTAATCCTGCTTTCAGAGAGAGACTGAAATCCGCGATCGACAGGAATTGGCCGCGTGATGGAGACACGCGATTTTTGTTACTTTTTACCCAAGTGAGGGAGTTTATGGTGCCTCGATTCAGCGAATCGATTCAGCCGTTGATGGATATCACGGTTCAGAACACACGACTCAGCTATCAGAAAATGGACGAGTATCTTCCCGATGAGGGAGGCGACCCGACGCTGATCGATCAAATCGTTCTGGCTCTCGACGAACTCGGTATCGACATGTACGACGATCCGGCTGCCCGGATGCCGTTGAAGCCGGAGAAGGGTCAGAAAGAATCAAAGAAAGACAGCGAAACCGGCGACGATGTCGCTCGTTCCCTGATTGGCCCGGAAACACCCGTTTCCTCTCGGGATCCGATCCGTATGTATCTGAGTCAGATGGGGAACATTCCTCTGCTGACTCGAGCCGACGAAATTTTCCTGGCCAAGCAAATCGAAGTGACTCGAAAGCGATTCCGCAGAACGGCTGTCGAATCCGATTACACGCTTGGCATCATTGTCGAGATGTTTGAAAAAGTTCACTCCGGCGAGCTTCCCTTCGAGCGGACGCTGCGAACATCTGAAACCGAGAATGCTCAGAAAGAGCAGATCCTCGGACGCATGGAACCTAATCTGCAGACACTGCGACATCTGATGGCTCGCAATCGCGAAGATTTCCAGATTCGCATGTCAGAATCTGCGACAAAAGAAGAGCGCAAAGAAGCTCATGAACGGATGATCGTCCGTCGTCGTAAAATGACATGTCTGGCAGAAGAATTGAGTCTGCGAACTCAGCGACTGCAGCCCGTCATCAAACGCATGGAGCAGGTCGCAGAACGCGTTTTGCAATTGCAGCGTGACATTAAACGACTGAAGCGGATTCCTTCTGCTGCTCACGACTTGGAATTGATGCAGAATGAACTTTCGGAAATCGTGCACGATGTGCTCGAAACACCAGATGAATTCGTGCAGCGAACTCGAGAAATTCGACGCCGATTCGCCTGCTGGACTGATGCCAAGCAGAAACTCTCCGGCGGAAACCTGCGACTCGTAGTTTCGATCGCCAAAAAATATCGTAACCGTGGCTTGAGCTTCCTCGACCTGATTCAGGAAGGAAATGCCGGGCTGATGCGAGGCGTCGAGAAGTACGAGTATCGTCGTGGCTACAAGTTCTCGACCTACGCGACCTGGTGGATTCGTCAGGCGATTACCCGAGCGGTTGCCGATCACGCACGAACGATTCGAATTCCCGTCCATATGTTCCAGAGCATTTCCACGCTCAAGGCGAAAGCCGAGCAGATTCGCCAGGAAACCGGACGCGAACCAACGATGGAAGAACTGGCAGCGGCGATTGATATGTCGGTTGAAGAGACCGAACGGATTATGAAAACCTGGAAGCACCCTGTCAGTCTTGATACGCCGGTTGGCGAATCTGAAGATAGCAGCTTTGGTGACTTCCTTCAGGATGAATCCGAAAGCACCCCGGCTGATACCGCCATGCAGCAGATGCTGCGGGATAAGATCAATCATGTGCTTAAGAGTCTGACTTATCGCGAACGCGAAATCATCAAACTGCGATACGGTCTGGGCGATGGCTACAGCTACACGCTCGAAGAAACCGGCCGCATCTTCAAGGTGACTCGGGAACGTATTCGCCAGATCGAATCCAAAGCCCTGAGAAAACTGCAGCACCAGACCCGCAGCAACCACCTCAAAGGCTTCGTCGATGCGATGTATCCTCTTCTGGACGGTGAGATTACACCGCCTTTGATTGAAGAGGAAGAAGCGATTGCAACAGCTTAATCGGCTGTAAACACAGAAACAAAAAAGGACGGCTCTGATTGAGTCGTCCTTTTTTATGTGGTTAAGATCACATTATGATTCCCCGAATTTCCTCGTGAATTCTTCCATTCTCTTACGATTCACTCCCAGATCCGAATAGCCCACGCGGGCAGCGGAGCGGAAGTGAATCAGTTTTTCGGTATCGTCGATCAGGAATTCGACATCGTCGACGAACCGAAACAGAAAGCTGCGGCACTCGGCGTGCACATAATTGTGCTTCTCTTTCGCAATTTTCGTGCGTGGCATCTGCTGGAGAATTTGTGTGATGCGATTCAATGCCGACTCTTCAGAACCGGTGTAAGGAATTGGTGACAGGAGTTTATCCACTTGATCGGTCTGAGTGGAAACACAATTGGGAGTGTCGGGGCAGGGGGCTAACTTCATTTCGGTCACTCCAAGTTCTCCGGGGATGGAAATCGCAGCACGAACTCGCATCATCACCATAAACAACACCACCGCTAGAAATGCACAGAGGAGGAATTGTCCAACTCGAGTTTTCGGAAGTCGCAATTTCAATTTCACATTCCCAACTGGAGGGCAGGACAATACGGGTCGTGATCAAACAACAGCCACCACTGATTTTCTGTCACCAGTTTTAACAATTCCGTTTTCATCCGTCGCGTCTGCAGCAGATTCACATCGTACGACATGCACCAAGCCATCTGCTGATGAGCGGCTGTCGCACAAACATCCCCCGCAAATAATGCACCTTGATCACCCGATTCAATCAGAATCGACTGATGTCCCACTGAATGTCCTCCCGTCTCTCGCACAGAAATTCCAGGGACTATCTCCTCTCGATCTTCCACCAGTTGCAGCTGTCTTGACTTTTCAAGAATCGAAAAATCATCTGGATTGTACGATTCTTTAAGTTCCGGCAACTGACTGTTAGCAATGTCCCATTCCAGATGATTGACGATATATCTCGCATTGGGAAACGTCGACTGAAGTTCATTCTTCGAATTAAATCTTGTACATCCGCCGGCATGATCAAAGTGCAGATGGGAGAGAATCACAACATCGATGGATTCCGGCGAAACCTGGTGACACTCCAGATTATCGATCAGCCAGTTTCCCTGTTCAATCCGATGATGCGTCCGGAATTTCTCCGGCAATTTGGTTCCATATCCGGTATCGAGCAGGATTTTCTGAGTGTCGGTTTCGATCAGAAAGCAGTTTGTTTCCTGCAGAATCCGGTTTTCGGCGTCCGGCTTATAGAATTTCTGCCAGAGCGTTTTCGGAACGACTCCGAAAATCGTCCCTCCATCAATCCAGTATTGTCCACCGGAAATCGCTCTGATTCGAAATTCGCCGACTTGAATTTCACTTCTCTGGTCTTCTCTCATGGAATTATCCTGATGTGCATTGGACGACACACATTCGCTCCTGTATTCTGGATGATTAAGAACTTCAAACAAATATGATCAAAATAATTCAACCAGGGGTGTCGGGGGCGCTCCGCTTTAGCGGAAGCCCCCGATGGTTCAACGATTCGGGGGCTTCTCT
>DEML01000041.1:0-14774 GCA_002359185.1 Planctomycetaceae bacterium UBA2671 | reverse complement strand
TTCTCTTCGAGAGCGCCCCCGCCACCCTTGCTTTCATTGCAATGGTGAATTGGATTGTCAATATTGTTAAAAATTCTAATAAATCGTTATTAATTTCGCCCGATATCATCCTCCGCAGAAGTGTACCTGATTGGGCAAACGTTAAGTTCCTATTACATCATCTGATCTTACGCCTGAGCGACAAGAGAAAAAGTGAGTTCTTTCATGAAAGCGATCGCCGTCCATCCGGGTAAAGCCCATACCATGCACATGCGTGATATCGAGAAGCCGGAACTCGCTTCCATTCCTGACGGCCGGGGGGTTCTCGTCAAAGTGCTGCAGGTGGGAGTTGATGCGACCGATCTCGAAATCAGCGAGGCTCAATACGGAGCCGCCCCCGCAGGTGATGATTTTCTGGTCATTGGCCATGAAGTATTCGGCATCGTCGAAGACGTCGGCGACAAGGTCGATCACGTCAAGCCGGGCGATTACGTCGCCTGTACGGTCCGGCGTCCCGGCAAATCGATTTACGATACCATCGGCCGTTCCGACATCACCAGTGAAGAAACCTATTACGAACGCGGTATCAATCTGCGGCACGGTTTCATGACGGAGTACTTTGTCGACGATGCTGAGTTTATCGTCAAGTATCCCGGGCAACTTAAAGAGATTGGTGTCCTGGCCGAACCAGCCAGTGTGTGTGCCAAAGCGATTGAACAGGCCTATGCGGCTCAGCAGCGATTGCAGGTCTGGGAACCGAAAACGGCCTGGGTGATGGGAGCTGGCCAGATCGGCTTGCTTGCCACGATGATGCTCAAACTCCGTCGGCTCAACGTCTGCACTATCGCCCGCTCGCCAGCGGAAGGAAATTTGAAAGCAGAGATCGCAGAGTCCTTCGGAGCCCATTACGTCAGTACTAAGAATAGTTCACTGGATGAGGTCGCCAAAGAATACGGCCGCCCGGATCTGATCATCGAGGCGACCGGTAACAGCATGATCGCCTTTCAGTGCATGAACGTTCTTAATCTGAACGGCGCCCTTGTTCTGACCAGCGTGACGGGTGGATCGCGTCAGACGGAAATTGAGTCCGACAAAATCAATCTCGAATGGGTGCTCGGTAACAAACTGATGCTCGGCTCGGTCAACGGAAACTTCCGCCACTTCCATGATGGAATCGCAGACATGGCCCTGGGCTCAGCCATGTACCCCGGCACTATCGAAAAATTGTTGACCCACCCCATCGACGGCATGGAAAACTACGAACAACTGCTGCCTCTGCTGGCCGATTCGTCTGTACTGAAAGTGTATGTCAATATTGCGGATGCGTAGTTTCTCAACGGAAGAATTCACCAAAATCGGGTAGCCCAGATAGCTCCGCTATCTGGGTGGACGAAGTCCACAAGAGGCTTCAGTTTGGTAATGAATTCTTCAAAGAACTTCTTACGGATTTGCCGCTTGATATCATTCTTTCAGGACAACCAGCCAATTACTATTTCAACTCAAAAAAGAAATCGTTCAGACCATCAGCAGAAACGGTTTCCGTGAGCGTTGACTGCACATTGTACTTCGCTTGTAACATTTCGCCCCCCGGCTCTTCATCAGTTCCTTCCAGTTTGCTGATGCGGACAATGTGAGTTCCGATGATGGCTCCTTCGTAGTCGCCATTGTACATCAGGGTGAAAACGCCATTTTCATCTGTCCTGCCGATTGATGTGCGTTGGCTTCCGGTTTCCGCTGCCTGTTCCGGTGAAAATGAAACGGACGCTCCTTCGAGAGGTTTTCCCTGAAATTCAACCTTCCCGGTAACGGGAGCCAGTTTCGGGATCGGGGCACCGCTGCCTCCACATCCGATCACGGCAACCAGTCCGCAAATCAGGACAATTCGGGGAATGCTCAGAAAGGATGTTTGACATACGACTCTCATAGGTCACCTGGAACTGTTCCTGCAGAAGTATTTTGAAAATTGATGTATCGAGATATCAAATCAATAAAAGAGGAGAGTAACAGACAGGGGAGCCTGTTACTCCGATCGACTACATTAAGTTGAACGAGCGTTACAGTTCGCCAATCACTTCGCCACCACTGACTGAAACCAGTGCCTGGACAGTTCCCAGATTCGCGTTTTCACTTAAAAAGCGGACGGAACCGTCGCCCATCACCATTTGCCCGCCACCGGTGTGGAAACTGCCTGCTCCCCAGGCGTAAGAGAGCGGACTGGGAGGTGTACGAGGAACGTTCAAAGCATAGCTGGCAACGCCAGGTTGAATGAAGAAGGTCCAGGTTCCATTGTTCCAGTAAGGCCCGTAGCTCGTGGAGGTTTTTATGAGTGGTGTTTCGATGAAGATCATTGTGTTGCTGGTGCCATCAACAAGGTCCCGCATTTTCGCGGCACCATTGGGCCCAAGTGCACCTTTTGCCGAACTGTTGTTGGATCGCCATGTTCCACTCCAGTTTGCACCGTTGGTATGTGCTGCTACGCCATAACTGGTGCGGTAGGCGCCCAGAGAATCATAGGTGCTGCCGGCGCTGCCGGCACCGACATCTTCACCCGGATCGGAAGGGCAGCGAAACACCGGAATTTGAGCTTTCACGATGCTGTATTGGCGAGTGGTCGCCGAAGTGATCGTGTAAGAACCGATTGTCGCATCACACCCGCTATGTCGGCCCGTGCTGCTGGGTAAGCTGAAGTTATACTGATCGTACAAAGCGCCCTGCTCCAGAAAAGGGAGCATCATCTGGTAGCATGTGTGATTGAGTATCTGACCACCCTGGGGCATGAACTCCTGACAATCGTCCATGCCTGCATTAATCACGGCAGGTGGAAAAGTACTGTGCACATCATGATAGTTGTGCAGTGCCAGTCCGAGTTGTTTCAAGTTGTTTTTACAGGATGACCGTCGAGCAGCTTCGCGGGCTTGCTGGACGGCTGGCAACAGTAGGGCGACCAGTATAGCAATGATTGCGATCACAACCAAAAGTTCGATCAGGGTGAATCCACGACGCATCAACATATACCTACTCCATAGCCCGGGGTTTATAAAGAGAATAAAAAGCAATCATTGATTTCAGACATCTTTTTTGTCTCGAATGAGACTTCAAGAATTTACTTTGATGTAAACTTTGCAAATCCCATACCAACAAAGAATACGCAGCCTTGTGCAGAAAACGGCCTGATTTTCATATCACGAGGCATCATACCTGTTGTTTCTGCTGTTTCATTGAGCATTTTCGCTCAATGGGGCAGCACCAGGGACTCATGAAAATATGCGATTTAGTGCAATAGTAGATTGCCGTTTTTAGTACTTTTCTTTGATTGACTTTGAGATAATTCTCAGCCGTTGCAATTATTATGTGTGTAAAGCAGGTCCGAAGGTATAACTGAAATCGTTATCTAGAAAGTGTTATCTCGACAATTGGAACCTATAGCGTATTCAACTGGTAGAAGGAGCCAGGAATGCTGATCCATAAATTCTCGCAAACGATTCTTTTCGTCATACTTATCTGCAATAACGCGTTCTCTCAGAGCAATCAAACGTCAGCTGAGAAGCCTGAACCATCAATGATTTTTGTCGGGCAATCAGTCGCAAATGCAAAGAACTCTCTCGAAGCACAGAATATTGTTCACAGGGAAGGGGGCTTTGCCATATCAAAGACCGACCCTGACCAATTTAATCTGTTCGCTATACTCGATGATGAGCATGTTTCTGTGTGCATTTTCTACTCGAAGAAAAAATCTCAAGTGACCGATTTGTTTATAATTTTCAAACCATCAAAAAAGTCTGGAAGAGTAAACCACTTTTGGATGTCAGCTAAGAAAATTGTATTGAATCAGGATGGAAGTTACTGGGTGCACTTTGATCCGCCTGCCCCATTGGAGCCCAATCAGCAAGACGAGTGAAAAATGGCAAAATTGTGTAGGTCGGGGAGTGCCTGAAGACAAACAAATCGGAAAATATAATCTGCCAGTTACTGCCTGACTTATTATAATTCTTAAGGCCAGTTTTTAAGATAAGTCATTCTTGTTTGTGAAATTCAGCTTTCTCTTAAACAAAAAAAACCTCGGCCCTCCCGAAGGAAGACCGAGGCTGTACTCGCGCGGGACTTACGTCCTGCGTTGATAACCTCGTTTCGGATCGAAGCAGAATCCCATTGATTGAATTCCAACTCGTCGGCAGAGGAGTCAGAATTCCGAAGTTCTGCTTGAAGGTGATCCTGACGAGACGGTGGCACTCGGGCAACAGCCCGCCGACCGTCCGCCCGTGTTTAAGCGGTGCCACCTCTCTGGCTACAACAACAGTCACTTGTCACAAGACCACCTCCTCTCTAATAAATCGAATCAATCGCTTCGGCTGACAAGCCAATCAGCCCCTTCACGACGAATTGTCCTGCCACGTCGCGTTCAACGCGGCCCATGTACTAAGATTCTTGCACCCGGGACCAACTCTGACAATACGAAATCTGGAAGAAATTCGAAAAACTCGTTCAATCCAGAAAACCGGCTGGACATCGCTGAACCCCCTGATTGCAATCACGCTGGCACTGACACTGAACATTGCGGGAGGTTCACAGGGAACAATGACTTTATATTTCACCGCCACCCAATGTTGAATTGTATCATGCCGGTGCCGTCAGTTATCAACGCTTTTCCTAATGAACAACTATCCTTCTCTGATATAATCAACTTATGACAAACGCACCTGAACCGGACAACTCAGCAGACGACAAACCGACATCTCCCTTTATCGAGGCGTTCCGGACGATTTCTCATGTCACGACGGCTGTCGCACTCATGTTGATTTGTGGGGGAATCGGTTATGCAATTGACCACTGGTTGGAGATCACCTTCTTTGCTCTTCTTGGTTTTGGAGGAGGAGCAGTGCTCGGCATTCAGTATCTTATTCGGATGACGTCGGATCGTTAGGTGTGGGGATGGGAGCGGTGGCATGTTTGGGGCCGATTGGCAAATCGTCGGTCGGATGCGATAAGGTCTGAATTCGCTCGATTGTCGGATGATGCAGAATCAGACCAGCGGATTCCACATAGGCTCCCAAATGGCCAATAGAAAAAGTTTCATCGGCAAGACTCAACAGCACATGATGATCGAGTGAGAATTCAATGTAATTATTGACGACCAGCAGGCTGATTTCGAAATCCATCGATTCCGTATTACGCCAATAGGCGGCTTGCAATCGTCTGTAGGCAAAAGCTTCCTCGGAACCATTTTCGTGTCGATGACCCCAGGCACGCAACTGGGCGACACCTTTCAACAAGTCGAGGGAAAGGTAATAGCCATCACTGGTTTCAGGATCAATCCGAAACAGCAAACCACACTTCCCCTCACCGGAGAGACGGATTTTTGTTTTGAAGCGGAAGCATTTAAAGACGGGCGAGAATAGAAAACCCTGAAAGCCGGCGTTTGAGCGGAGTTCGTAATCCTGTACTTCCGGATGATAAGTGACCGAACTGTTCTCGTGATGATATAGCAGCGCAATCGGATTGAGCTGCGGGGGGTCGAGTGTCGCTTCGACGATATCGTCAAATGCTTCAATCGTCTGCATTGCCAGCCGGCCATCGGGACGCTGAACAATTCGCTTCGGCGGCGGCATCAGATTTTTACGATTACGGATGGAAGCATCAGCCGTATAAAAATTCCACAGGAGGGGGCCGCGATCATCATAGCTGACTCGCCCGGCATAATTCCCCCCAGCCAGCAGCACATTCTCGTAGTAGTTGTTCCAAGGCCCCTTCAAGTCATCGGCATACCAGTAGCGGATTTTTGCATCTTCCCGGATGCTGCCAATCAGATAATATCGCTGACCAAATTTAATAATATTGGGGACTTCGATGTCGTCGTACTGACCAGGATGATGCAGCGGCGGGAGAACTTCGAATTCGTTGGGAGCTGTTTCTTTGGCGATCCCGACGCATCCCCGGCGAATTGTTGGACCATAGGGAACGCGGGAAGCGGTCAGTAAATAGCCTTCATCGTTGTCTCGGAAATAAAAGGGATCTCGAAAACTGACCCAGGCATGATCATGGGCAGGCTTGTCTTCGTAGTAAGGTGAAATTGAGCTAAGCGGATGGAACGGTTTGCAATCCATATTTTCGGGCAAGTGGATTTTCTTGTCCGAGATTTTATGCCACTCGATCAAATCAGAACTTCGAGCCAGGCCGATCCTCTGAATCTTCCCCTCATCTTTCAGGGAGATGCCCGTATAAAACATCCGCCACCAGCCCGCTTCGTGAGGATCGGGGCTGACGTGCATCGTCCAGAGCATGTAGTCGTCCCATGAACCGGGATCGCTGATGAAAATCGCATTCTGGATTCGCTTCCAGTTCAGGCCATCTTTGCTGATCGCGTGCGCAATGAAATCGTGGTTTGGCAACACGAGATGAAACAGGTGATAGATGCCATCGTGATAGAGCACATCGACATCACCCATGGTTTTGAATGTGGAAGCAAAGCTGTTGTACATTTTGAAAGATGAGTGATTAGAGGTGAGGGGATAGAGTTGGGTGATTGATCGTCTGTGGATTCTCAATATCCCATGAATATCTCGTGAACTCCTGGAGAACTCAGATTAAGAAGTACGAAACGATTTGAAAACCCTCTTCCCAAGGGTGGGGAGTTGGTTTATAATGAACGATCGTCCAATTTTTCTTCCCTCATAGTTTGGATTTTAATCAGAAACAATGGGCAATACGAATCAATTTCAAATCGGTGATCCTGTCATATACATGATGACAAAACAGTCCTCCCATCCGACTTTACGCGCGACGAAAGTGAGCCCGAGTGCTCATGGGGATCAGTATAACTACGTCGTCGAAAAGTTCTGGGTTGTCAGTGATATTACCGATGAAGGAAATTTGATCGTCCAGACTCGCCGCGGAAAGATTCGCGAGCTTTCAAAGACGGATCCAAATTTAAAGCGTGCAAGCTGGTGGCATCGTTGGATCTACCGCGATCGATTCCCGGAAGTTGATGTGGAAAAATCCGAACAGCTTAGCGCCTGACTTTTGAGGCATTGTCGCACAGTTGCTCTAGAGCATATAAAAATAAACTGCAACGTTCAGCAGGAGCAAACAAAGTGTTTTTAGGCCATTTGGTGTTCAAGCGACTGCAGAAACCATTTGAAAATGGTCTAAGTCGACTGCTGGGGATAGTCTCAAACTCAGCTGGACTTTTCCAGTGTGTGCAGTGCCTGCTCATGCACGTGGGGCAATCGCAATTGGCCGCAGGCGGCGTCGATGTCGGCTCCTTTTCGTTTGCGGATTGTCGCCGTGATGCCCGACTGTTCAAGGATATGCACAAATTCCCGAGCCGTTTCCTGCGTCGATCCATGAATGGAGAGCAGACTGATGGCGTTCATCGGAATCAGATTGACTAATGCCTGTCGACCTCTGAGAAGTTGAGCCAATTCTCGGGCATGGGCGATGGAATCGTTTTTACCTGCCAGCAGCACGTATTCGAACGTCACACGGCGGCCCGTGATGTCGAAAAAGTCGTCGGCTGCATCCAGAATCGCTTTGATTCCGATATTCTTGTTGACCGGGACAATTTCATTTCGCAGGGAATCATTCGGGGCATGCAACGACACAGCCAGACTGTAGCGCTTGCCCGCATTAGCCAGTTGACGGATTTTTTCAGGTAAACCAACTGTCGAAACTGTGACGCGTCGCGTTCCCATGTTCCAGCCAATCGGCTCGTGCAGTCGATCAAGAGCTGGCAGCAGATTCGGCAAATTGGCCAGCGGTTCGCCGATTCCCATCACGACGACATTGGTCAACTGCTCCTCATCGTCCTGCAGGTGCACCATCCGCGCGATCTGCTCAACAATTTCAGCGGTCGTAAGATTACGAGTCAGTCCAGCCAGTCCACTTGCGCAAAAGACACATCCCATCGCACAGCCAACCTGGGTACTGATACAGATGGTATTTCGCTTCGGTTCCCGCATCAAAACACATTCCACAAATTCGCCGTCACGATATTTGAGGAGCAGTTTTTCGGTCCGATCCGAGGCGATCTGATGCGATTCGATTTCGCTCTGAAAGAACACGAATTCCTGTGAAAGTTGCTCGCGGAGCGATTCCGGAACATCCGTCATTTCCGCAAACGAACGGGCACGTCGCTGATAAACCCAGCGAAAAATCTGCTCGGCTCGAAATTTACGAATCTCACGCTCTGCACACCAAGCCTGCAGTTCGGCAAAAGACAGCGAATAAATTGTGGGAAGGGGAGCAATCATGAACAATCCAGAGTGAAAATAGTCATTATCTCTCTGAATTGTGCCCACAGCTCTCTGGAACTTCAAGAGCCGAGAGGATTGTTTGATTGATTCCTCGTTAAAACCCATTGAAATGACCAGAAACCCGGTAGGACAGGCTTCCAGCCTGTCTATGAAATCGACGTCGAATCCATACAGGCTGGAAGCCTGTCCTACCTGGTCAAACCACTATTGCCCGCTGAACGTTTGCCCTCGGAGGGAATCGTCTTCGATCACGTCCTGAGGTTCTTCCAGACCGCCGGTCAGCAGAAGCCCATCCAGTTTGGCTTGGGCTTGGGCCAGTTCTTTATGAGCGGCGATCGATTTGAATCGGGCATCCAGATAGCTTTTGCGAATCACCAGAATCTGCAGGAAACTCAATTCTCCCTGGTCGTAGGCTTCATTCGAAAGGCGCAACGCTTCATCGGTTTGCGGGAGAATTTCATTCTCATATCGGTCTACAGTCACACGCGCCGATTCGTACTGTTGAATGACGCGAGCCAGTCGGGCTTTGATATCGCAGCGAATGCGGGTCACGTTATTGGTGGCTCTGCAATATTCGGCATAAGCCGCGGAGATATTTCCCCGGTTCTTATTGTAAATCGGGAGTGGTGCGCTGAGTTGCAGATTGAGCATACCCGCATCGGTTGCATTATCGAACCCGGCTCCAATTTGAGCGGTGATGTTCGGAATTGCCTGAACTTCCTGTCTGCTCAATTTAGCACGTGCCTGAGCGACTCGCTGTTTAGCAGTGGCCATTTCCGGACTGTTGCACAGCATCATTTCATAAAGGCTACACTCGTTGAGTGGATGTGCAGAAATGTTTGCAGGTGGCAGTAACTCGGCTTCTCCGAGACAAGGCAAGCCAATCAGAGCGGTCAATTCCATCCAGGCGGCTTCGTAAGCGATGCGGGCTTTCTGCTGAACCAGTTTCGCTTCCTGATCCTGTGTTAGAGACTGCAGCACATCAATTTGTGTATCTTCAAGAGCCTCCTTCCGCATCTGGGCGATTTCCACGCCGCGTGTCGTAACTTCCACGAATTCTGTCGCCGCTTTCAGTTCCTGTTGAGCGGCGATTGCAGCAAAGAAGCGAATGCGAACGTCTGTCATAACACGCATTCGTTGAGTTTCCAGTTCCCATTGCTGAGCAGCAGTTGCATGCGAGAGGACATCTCGATTCAGTTGAAGTTTTCCACCACGCACAAACTCACGTTCGAAAAACAAGCCGTGCTGATCGGTTCCTTCATCGGCAATCTGACTGCCGAAATAGCCAAGGGTTGGATTGGCACCCCGTCCTACCTGATCAAAATATCCTTGAGACCGGACAATTGAAGCATTGGCCTGCTTCAATGTTGGATTATTTTCCAAAGCCAGATTTTCCAGCTCATTGAGCGTCATTTTCGAACCGGCTCCGACAGAGTATTCCGTAAGGCAAGTCTGGCTGGTATCGCTGGAGATCGCGTCCGTTTCTTCTGCGAAGGCCAGTTCGACATTCTGAGAGTCAGACTTCGTGATTTCTTCTGACTGATCTTCGATGACTGAGGCGAGCACGATCTCTTCGCTTTCAGGAGCGACGGCTTTCTGCATCGCAACTTCGGTCGCTGCGACTGCCGCTGATTCAGTCGCTACTTCTGCAATCTCGGTGGAATCAGTAGCCGCTTGAGATTCAACCGTTTCTGCGTTTACTGGCTTGAGTTCTGCAATTTGATGCTGGGCAGGTAGTTCCCGATTATCAATCATCTGCAGATGATCGCGTGAACTCGAACAGCCAACCGGCGCCAAAACAGCCAGTAAAAGTCCCAATTGAGCAGCGGAGGAGTGTCGCATATGTCTTCCCAGTGTCATGTCACAGTCGATGCAACTGTTCACAAACGGATAAAAGTCTCAGGGCGTACAATCCTATCTTCGGTCACCTCCGGCATTCTGATTCAGTTTGACACATT
This sequence comes from Planctomycetaceae bacterium UBA2671, assembly GCA_002359185.1. Taxonomy (GTDB): domain Bacteria; phylum Planctomycetota; class Planctomycetia; order Planctomycetales; family Planctomycetaceae; genus Rubinisphaera. The sequence goes on along the minus strand of DEML01000041.1, from coordinate 4,588 downwards.
CAAAAAAACTGTTTCCTGCAGACTCAATCGCAATATCCATTACAACCTGTCATCTTGCAAATTGGAGTGAAAAGAAATTGTACACACAAAACGGATAACCGTTATTGACTGCGCAGCTTTCCTGAATTCCAGTTGATTTGTGATCACACAGGAACAGGACTTTTTGTGTCTTAGTGGTAATGAATTGAAGAATTGAACAACGACCAATTTGCTTGAGGTTATTTCTTCAATTCGTCCCAACTCAACTTGCGTTGACTGGCGTCCAGAAGTTCAACGGGATGCAGCACGGGGATGTTGAGTTTGCGTTGTTTCAACAAAGCCTGAAGTTGAAGAGAGCAGCCAACGTTGGCCGAGACGATGACATCGGGATTCTGTTCGAGGATGTGATCGAGTTTGCGATTTCCAAGTCGATCCGACATGTCTGGTTCAACCAGATTGTAGCTGCCAGCTGCTCCGCAACAGATATTCGCTTCCGGGATCGAGACGATCTCCAGCCCCGGGATTTTTCGCAGGAGTTCTCGCGGTTGCAATTCAATTTGCTGAGCATGCCGCAAGTGGCACGCATCCTGATAGACCGCTCGCACGGGCAACGGGCTTTCCAGGGGCTCAATATTCAGCTCGGCCAGAAACTCGTTGATATCTCGAATCTGCCCCGCAAACTGATTCAACTCCTCCGCATTCTCTGTGGCATACTGAGCTAGATGTCCATACTCCTTGAGCATCGCCCCACAACCAGCCACATTCACCAGAATGACTTCGACGCCCGCAGTTTTGAAGGCTTCAATATTTGTGCGGGCTCGCTGCAGAGCGACATCGGTATGACCGGAATGATAATCCATCGCACCGCAGCAGGATTGAGCATGCGGCACGATCACATCGCAGCCCGCTTCCTGCAGTACGCGTACTGTTGCCCAGTGCAGCGAGCGAAACATGCCGTCGGCCACACAACCGAGAAACAGTCCCACTTTGCGACGAGCAGGCCGCACGTGAGCATCGATCCGCTCGGGGAGTGGACTCTCGTACGGTTTCAACTTCGGCAGCATCCGATGCATTCGCAGCAACGGCGTCGGCAATAATTTGACGATTCCGGTCGCATCAATCACCCGATCCAGCTTCAACCACTGCATCAGCCGAGCCGGCCATAAAATCCGTTCGAGCCGATGTCGATCTGTGAACAGATCTCTCAGGATGTATTTATTGAACCAGGACTCTTTATGATTCGGGTCTGCCGCCTGCTGCTTCTGATGATGAGAATTCCGAAACGATTCAATCAGCTGTCCATATTGAACACCGGAAGGACAAGCCGTCTCGCAGCTGCGGCAATCGAGACACAAATCCAGATGCCTGCGAGCTTTCTCTGTCAATTCGATACGCTGTTCTTCGATGCCCCGCATCAAATGGATTCGACCACGCGGGCCATCGTTCTCATTACCCGTTTCCAGATATGTTGGACAGGAAGATGTACACAGACCGCAGTGAATGCAGGTCAATAAGTCTTCATGGGAAACATAACCGGCAAACTGAGGTTTGCTGGGACCGGAAGTAGAAGATGGGCTTGTCATATCCAACTCAGTTTATCGTCGCTAAAATGCAGGTAACAGGGACAAGAACTATTAAAGACGATAACAACCTGCCTGCGAAAATACAGAGACCATGTTACAGCAAACGAATTCTCCCTCATGGAAAGCTGCCGAACAACAGGCTGCTGAGCGTCTGATCGAAATCGCCCTCGAAGAGGACTTTGGCCAGCGAGGGGATGTCACCTCCCTGATGTTTATCGATCCTGCCCGAACTGGTCGTGTGCGAATCGCGGCTCGCAAACCAGGCCGAATCGCCGGAATCCCCATCATTCCACGAGTGCTTCAGAAAGTTGACCCCACGATCAAATGCACTTTGGATGTGATCGATGGCGATGAATTGCATTCTGGACAATCGATTGCAGTCCTGGAAGGAGCCGTGCAGAAAATTCTGATGGCTGAGAGAACGATTCTGAACTTTATGACGCACCTGAGCGGCGTCGCAACATTAACGAGTTCTTACGTCTCCAAAGTCTACGGAACTAATGCCCAAATTTTGGATACCCGCAAAACCTTACCCGGCTACCGACTCCTGGAAAAATATGCGGTCCGCTGTGGCGGTGGATGTAATCACAGGATGGGGCTCTATGATGCCGTTATGCTTAAAGATAATCATCTGGCTTCCATGACCCACAAAGCTCCTGCCGAGTTGATTTCCTCCGTGCGGGAAAAGTATGCAGACATTTCGATCATCATCGAAATCGATCGCCTCGATCAAATGCCAGCCGTCCTCAGTTGGAAACCCGATGTCATTCTGTTGGATAATATGTCGAATGAGGAAATGACTGAAGCCGTACAAATTCGAAACCAGCAGAATGCAGGTACATTACTGGAAGCCTCGGGAGGCATAAATCTGCAAACAGTCGCCGCCATTGCTAAAACGGGAGTTGACCGGATCAGTGTTGGAGAACTGACACACTCCGCCCCGGCTCTCGACTTAGGCTTCGACTGGATCGAGCGGTAATTCATGCTGCAAAGTTCTTTTTTCTGCCCCATGTTCGACTCAAAATAGATGCACAGAGTTTGATGGGACACTGGCGAAGTCTGTTTTCTTTCGTCATACTGGCAAATCAGCATTCCTCCCACCTGAATATGACAACGCTATTATGGAAAGACGACTATGAAAAAGACGTCCCCCGCATTGATTCTGCTCTCCGCAACACTGCTCCTCTCCACATTATTTGTCGCGAATGGCTGGTCGGTACTGAAGAAAACTGAACCTTCTCCAGATATGACCGCCCAGGCAACCGGATTGCTCAATCAACTGGACGAGCGCCAATTGGAAGTGGCGATGCTGCCTTATGCTTCCTCACAACGTGTCGACTGGCACTTCATTCCGATGGAGACCCGCAAAGGGTTGATGCTGCGGCATATGACCGACGCTCAACGCGAGAACGCACTCGGCTTACTCAAAACATGTCTCAGTCAGGCGGGCTACAAAAAGGCCGAGTCGATCATGTCTCTTGAAAAATTGCTCTATTCCTTTGAAAAACCAGAAACACGTGATCGTCGTGACCCACTCAAATATTACGTCACCATTTTTGGAGATCCCCGTGAAGACAAACAATGGGGCTTGAGCTTTGAGGGACATCATCTGTCTCTGAATTTTGTTGTCGAAAATGGCGAACTGATCGCAGCGACGCCTCAGTTCTTTGCGACAAACCCGGCAACAATCAAAACCGAAAATGACCTTGGCTTCAAAATGGGCATGGCTGTTCTGAAAGATGAAGAACAACTCGGCTTCGATCTGGTCAACTCTCTGAGCGACTCGCAGAAAAAATCGGCGATCATCGATCAAGAAGCTCCTCGCGAAATCCGCAATGCGGGCAGCGTGCATCCACCAACAGACGCTCCTGCAGGAATTCCTGCTGAGAAATTGTCCAATGAACAAAAAGTTACTCTCAAGAACCTGATCAATGTTTACGCCAATGCCGTCCCGCAAAAACGGGCCGCGATCCGACTCAAAGAAATTGAAGACAATGGCTTTGAAAATGTCCACTTCGCCTGGGCTGGAGCCACTGAACCGGGAATCGGACATTATTACCGCATTCAGGCAAAATCATTCCTGATTGAATTCGTCAACACTCAACCCGACGCAGCCGGCAATCCCGCCAATCATATCCACTGCGTCTGGCGAGACATGGATGGCGATTTTGCCTTGCCGATCCAATAAAAACGATAATAGATGTTCTTTGATGACAAAACGCCTGAGGCAATGAACCTCAGGCGTTTTCATTTGTCCTGATGGAACAAACCTGATAAAATCCTACATCACAATGCTCTGCGAGAGTGGCGGAATTGGCAGACGCGCTGGATTTAGGATCCAGTGTCTTCGGACGTGGGGGTTCAAGTCCCCCCTCTCGTATTTTAGGCTTAAATGCTTATAAAATAAGGCTTTACTGCAAACGTTGTCCCCTGTAGGGATGACGTTTTTTTTATGCCATAATGACCAGTTGCACGAAATCCTGTGCAACTATCATGCAACTGAAAATCGAAAACGTTAGTCGTTCTAACTGTCAAAATGACGGAGAACGATTATGAAGGTCTGGAAGAAACAAACAAAACGTTATCTGAAAAACGGTAAACAGGTAAACAAAAGCGTAGCAGGATCGAAAGCTAAAACGGTTCTCTCAAAACGGTTCTACGGTACCTTGAGAACGTTTGACGACAAACGGAAACAGATTCCATTAACGGAAGATCGAAAGTCGTCTGAGAGTCTTCTGAATCGATTACAATCCGATCATGACCATAAACGATCAATCGGATATACCGAACAAGATGACAAACGGAATCGTCCGTTATCCGATGTTCTCAACGAATACATTGACTACCTGAGAGCAAAAGGCAATACAGCCGAATACGTTAAGACCTGCGAACAACGTTTACGGAAACTGTTTTTTGCCACAACAACGAAAACAACGAAAACAATAAAGCAAAACACAAAAGCGAAATCGGGAAGCCGATCTACGAAAACAACGAAAGCAACTAAATTCGACTTTCGCACTTTTACG
>DEML01000037.1 GCA_002359185.1 Planctomycetaceae bacterium UBA2671 | reverse complement strand
ACTGAGAATACGCTGGAACTCAAAATGGATTTGCCCGGCTTGAAGCCCGAGGAAATTCAATTGGATGTTACTGGAGACCGCATCCGCATCTCTGGCGAGCATCGAGAAGAAAGCGAAGAAAAGAATAAAACATTTCACCGGGTCGAACGATCTCAACGTTCGTTTTTCCGTGTGGTCGATCTTCCCTGTTCGGTGTCTCAGGAGGAAATTGTTGCTGAACTCAACAATGGTGTTTTGACTGTAACGATGCCGAAATGTGAAGAAGCCAAATGTCACAAGATCGCCGTCAAAGGTTGATCGGAATTTTCCGGGTGAGTGCATGTGCATTCACCCGTTTCTACTGTTTACTTATTTGTATCAGCCAAATACTCAGAATAGAGAGGACAGCGAAGTCGTTCGCTGTGGTCTTCTGGATTGAAAATGTGTGACATTCAAACAAAAGAGTTAACGGAATTGGCCAATCAAAATACTCCACCACTCATCTCCGTCTATCTTCCTGTCGAAGTTACTGGACGAGAATCGAAACAGAACTCGATCCGCTTACATAAATTATTGAAGCAAGCAGAGAGTGCTTTGGCTAACTGGTGGTTCGAACAACCCGAGGCTGAGAAGTATATCAATAAGGTGATGTCATTTGCGGAAAAGACGGTCTGGAAAAAGCGTACCCAAGGGATGGCGATTCTGATCTCAGGTCAACAGATTTATCATTATGATCTCCCCGACCCTGTCCCCGAGTTGGTTTTTGTCGGGGAACGTTTTTACATCCGACCATTGCTTCCCGTCATTCAGGAGCAGATTCCTTACTCAATTCTGGCACTGAGTCAAAATCATGCTCGTCTGATTCAAGTCAGCGAAGGTCAACCAACGCAACTCAAGATCCCGGAACTGGAACAAATGAGTATGACGGCTACGCGTGCCAAGGAATCGGATCCTGGACTTCAGCGTCACTCAATCGGTTCCGGAAAAGAAATCCTGCATGGTCATCAGGCTGAACCCGATGACCCGCATTCAAAAATTCGCCTACACGAATTTTGCCAGCATGTCTTTGATGCGATTAAGTCCAAACTTAACGACAAGCATGGTCCTCTGCTGCTCGCTGCTGAAAATCGAATGGCTGTTGAATTTTGTAAGGTTGTGGCTGATCAGGATCTTTCAAGTCGAGTTCTATCAGGAAATCCCGATCAGAAATCGGTAGAAGATCTCCAACACGAATCGTTATCAATTATTAGTAGAATGGTTGCAGGTCGACGTCAAAAGTTCATGGATGATTTTTTAACACGACATGAACTGCCTGACGTTTCCAGTGATCTTGAAGTGATATTTGAAGAGCTGTTTGCTGGCCGACTGGAGTCGATTTGTCTTGCGGAAGAAACTCAAGTCTGGGGTTTATACAGCGAGTCAACAGGAGTGATCGAGCAGCATTCTGAAAGACGGGATGATGATGAAGAACTTTTGAATCGATTAGCCGTCTACGCAATCTCTCACAAAATTCCATGGATGACTTTTCCCGCAGATGAGATGCCTGAGCAGAGTGCCGCGATTGGCCGATTTTATAAAGGAGCAGTGACTCATGAATTCCATTCTTGAACTTCTTGGGGAAGAAAGTGGATCTCTACTGGACCACCAATGCCAAACCATTGAGAAATCACGACTGACTCTTCCCGGGTCAGATTTTGTTTCGCGGGTGTGTGTAAATTCCGATCGAAACGCGCGGGTGCTCAGAAGCCTGGAAACGCTGTTTACTCACGGTCGTTTGAGTCAGACGGGATACCTGTCGATATTGCCGGTGGATCAAGGCGTTGAACATTCAGCCGGCGCGTCATTTGCAATCAATCCAGATTATTTCGATCCGGAGAATATCGTCAGGCTTGCGATCGAAGGAGGTTGCAATGCCGTCGCGTCCACGATTGGAGTGCTCGGTGCAGTCTCCCGAAAATACGCTCATCGGATTCCATTTCTGACTAAGTTGAATCACAACGAACTCCTGACATATCCAAACTCCTATGATCAGCGGATGTTCGCATCTGTGAAGAGAGCGTACGATCTGGGTGCGGTTGCTGTCGGAGCAACAATCTACTTTGGTTCTCCGGAATCCCGTCGTCAAATCGAAGAAGTCAGCCAGGCTTTTGAGATGGCTCATGAACTTGGAATGGCCTGCTTTTTGTGGTGTTATCTTCGGAATCCAGCCTTCAAAACTGATAAGGACTATCATACCTCGGCCGATTTGACTGGTCAGGCCAATCATCTGGGTGTCACTCTTCAAGCGGACATCATCAAGCAAAAACAAGCCATAAACAATAGTGGCTTTCGAGCTATCCAATTTGGCAAAACCAATGATCTCGTTTACGAACAATTGACTTCTGAGCACCCAATCGATCTTTGTCGATATCAGGTGGCGAACTGTTATATGGGGCGAGCCGGGCTTATCAACTCCGGTGGAGCCTCCTCAGGAAATTCCGACCTCGCTCAGGCGGTTCGCACCGCCGTGATTAATAAGCGAGCGGGAGGCATGGGGCTGATCAGTGGACGCAAAGCTTTTCAACGTCCGCTGAAAGAGGGGATCGAGCTATTGAATCGAATTCAGGACGTTTACCTGGATTCCGAAATTACGATCGCCTGAAGGAAATTGAATTCCGCACTGTTTGGATTTAATTTCTTCAAAGGCCAACCCTTCCATCGTCGCATTTACAATTACCTGACCACCATCACAGAACAGGGGGCGTGTTCAGCGACGCGATACGCGACACTTCCGAGTAGAAACTGAGCAACAGCCCCGTGCCCCTGATGTCCTATCATTATCAGATCCGGCTTCCAGACGTCACTGGTCTGGAGTAGTTCTTCTGCGACTTTCTGGCTTTGATGAAGTTGCGTCTCCACGGAAGCGGCTGTTGCTTCTAAATCGTCTTTGACAGATTCTATCGA
>DEML01000063.1 GCA_002359185.1 Planctomycetaceae bacterium UBA2671 | reverse complement strand
GCCCGCCGTATGCTTGGCATTACGCAACTCACACCAAGACATGCACTTGAGTCACTCACAACCGCCCTCCAAAAAGCCTCCCCAAACTGGGGATGAGTCAGGCTTCATGCATTTAAGACAAGTTTACCACAAAAGCTGTCATTTTCGATGCGGTGATGAGCTTTGGCGGCTTCTGATAACGGAAAAGTCTCCTCGATAGTCACCTTGAGTTGACCAGCAGACCAGAGTCGGACCAGTTCTTTCAGATCTTTTTCTCGGGATTGAGCGAGCATGACATTGGCCTGCTTATCGAAAGGCCAGGTCATTAACGACATAACCAGTCCCCGAAGGCTCGGCTCAGTCGACACGAAATGACCTTTGTCACTGAGAACATCTTTCACATTCGCGAATGAGCTTTTCCCGGCCGCATCGAAAATGAGTTCCCATTGTCGATGCGATTTTGAGAACTCTTCTTTCGTATAATCTATAAAATTCGTCGCCCCGAGTGACCTTACGAATTCCTCATGTTTTCCACTGGCAACCGCTGTGACTTTAGCACCTCTGGCCACAGCGATCTGCACGGCAAAAGCTCCAACTCCACCACTCGCTCCGTTGATGAGCACACGATCTCCTGATTTGAGATGTCCATAATCTCGCAGAGACTGCAAAGCCGTCGAACCTGCCAATGGTAAAGCTGAAGCTTCTTCAAATGACATCTCATCGGGTATTGAGACGACACTACTGCTTGAGCAGACGGCATATTCCGCATAGCCTCCACCATACATATGGTCGAGGAATGCCAGCACGCGATTACCCGGCTGGAAAGAACATTCTTTGCCAACCTCTTCAATAACTCCTGCGACATCGTAGCCTGGAATTCTGGTAAAGCCTCCCGGCAGCATCCATCGCATCTCTCCGCTGCGTAAGCGGGCATCAATCGGATTCACACTGGCCGCTGCAACGCGAATCAAAACTTCATCGCGTGCAGGTTGTGGGCGGGAGACTTCCGATAATGTCAGGACACTGGGTGAGCCGTAATCTTTGTATGTGATTGCCTGCATAGTTACGATCGATTCATTCGTTGTGGATTTATAGAATTGCTTTTGCGTTTGATTCTCAATGATTCCGTAATGCTTCTAACAGCTCTTCCTTGCTCATGTTGGATCGCCCCTCGATACCAACTTCTTTGGCTTTGTCGTAGAGTTTCTCTTTGGTCCACTCTTCGTACTTTTTCGAATGCCCCCCTTTTTTGCCCGTGGTATGGGGATCGGAATTTGCAATGCGAGCTGCTTTTTCTTTGCTCATTCCTTCATCGCGAAGGGCCTCATAACGTTCATCATCTTTGATGCTGGGGCCATGATCTTTTGCCATGACGATCTCCTCATTTTACATTCGAATACGATTTGATGAACACGGATTCTGAGAATCAGCCCGCAGAGGTCGATCCTCCCAATGCACTTAAAACTTCTCCCGTGATGTAACTTGAGTCCGCATTGGAAGCGAAATAGACATACGCGGGAGCAATTTCTTCAGGCTGAGCGGGTCGTCCGTAAGGAGTTTCGCTGCCGAACTTTTTTGTTTCCTCTTCGGTGCGCTCTGCAGGATTGAGAGGTGTCCAGACAGGGCCGGGCGCCACACAATTGGCGCGGATTTTTCGCTCCACAAGATTTTGAGCCAACGACTTCGTAAAGGCATGAATCGCGCCTTTTGTAGCCGAGTAATCCAGCAATCTGGCACTTCCTTCAAGTCCGGTGACCGAACCCGTATTCACGATACAGCCTCCCGGTTGCATGTGCTTCAAAGCCGCTTTGCACATGTGGAAATAGCCATAGATATTAGTTTTAAATGTCCGGTCAAATTCTTCGTCAGTAATGTCGTCAATCGTATCCTGATGCTGCTGGTAGGCGGCATTGTTGACGAGGATGTCCAGTTTCCCAAAATTGTTGACTGTCTGCTCGACTGCTGAGCGGCAGAATGAAGCATCAGTCACATCCCCGCTGAGGAGCAGAATATCTCCACAACCACTCTCGTCAGCGACTTCATTCTTAATGTAATCCCGCACATCTTCCGCATCGACCTGTTCCTCTTCGAGATAGCAAATGGCAACACTTGCTCCTTCTCGGGCATACAGCACTGCGACGGCTCGACCGATTCCGGAATCGCCGCCGGTGATCAGTGCAACTTGTCCCTTCAGTTTTCCAGCCGCTCGATAATCGGGAGCCTCAAACCTTGGGGCGGGATCCATCTTCGCTTCACGGCCTGGCTTTTCGAGGCCTTGTGCGGGAAAGGGGGGTGAGGGTTGTTTGGTAGACATAATTCAAAATCCTGATTTGCATAATGGCGAATATTTCCAATGAAACAAATCAGCATTTTGTGTTCCGAAATTAAGAAAGACGACAATTCTAAGGACAATAGCGATTGCTGGCTTGAATCGTTTGTACAAACTCCTCACGATTAATTCAGGTGATCAATGAATGATCACTCTGAGCGTCAAGCGTTCAAATTGATCTTCAAGTGAGACCCATCTTGCAAATTATTCATTGAACTTCAGTGACTCATAATAGAGACTGACATCACGCATTTGCTCATCCTTGAGATGATCGACGACGGCATGCATCAGATTGGCTGATTTTGTTCCGCCCCGTTTTCTCTGCTTGAACAGATTCAACTGCAGTTCGAGATAATCTGCATATTGCCCGTTCAGAGTGGGATATGCGTTATTGTAAGGTGCGCGCGATGTCGGATGACAGTCTACACACGAGGGAACATTCTGTTCGGGGATTCCATTCGTGGCGATCTCTTGTCCCCGGGCAATCCCTTCGGGATTCTCTTCTGTTCCAGCTGATGAAATTGTGGCATCACCCGAATTGAGTTGAGAATAATACCGGGAGACGCCTTTAATAATTTCCTCATCAACTCTCCCGGCGACCGGTTCCATCGTTCCACTGTGACGGCGATCAGCCTGATATGCGTTTAATGTGGCGATCAGATACGCTTCATTCTGGCCTGCCAGTTTGGGAAAGACTCCCAGATCACGACCTTGCCCATCGACACCATGGCATCCTGCACAGGATTCGATGACTTCGTGCGGGACCGTCAACGCATCATCTGCTACCCCCTCAATTGTCTGTGCACTCTGTTTTTCGAAATCACCCAAGGCAAGTTGCTGGTACTCCGTTTCGCTCAACTGGGGATACTTCAGTAAGAAAGCCACGACCGACCAGACTTCATCATCCCGCTCCTGAGACGGCCAGGCAGGCATGCCCGTTAGCATGATGCCATGTTTGACGATATAAAACAGTTCCTGAGGCTCGCGTTCGGGCACAACAGCGGCAATTTCGGGAGGTTTGGGGGTCATTAAGGAGACGATCCGCGGGGGCACCTTTCCGGGAGAGCCGTGGCATTGCAGGCAACCAATTTCATAATGGCCTGCTCCCTGGACAATTTTTGATTGGACATCAAGATCGGGGACTTCGATCAACATGCTATGGGTCGCGACGGCTCGTTCTTTGGAGAAATTCAGGAACCACTTGGTGATTTCCCAGTGTCCCGAACTGGCCGCGATTGGAGCGATCCCACTGACCACGACAATCGCTCCACCAACGGCCACGATCAATAAAAACACGATGATTGTTTTTAGATGTTGTTTCCAGTTGATGCGTAATTTCATGATTGGGTTTCCTTCTTCTGCTTGTGCTCTCGAACAAGTCCGACAGAGAGCCAGACGCCTCCTGAGAGATAAGCCAGACCGCCGATGATCAGCATCACCGCTCCCCCCAGATGCTGGTCTTCCAGAGCCGTCATTCCTCCGTAGCCTTGATGATGGGCATAAACAGAACGCGGAGCCAATGCGAGCAATGCTCCCAGCAACGTCATGTGCATCGAAGTTAATAACAGGCCTATTACCCCGGCAGCACTGCGTGCTCCACTGCGCGGGACAGGTCCCCCAAAAGCCGATAGCCAGACGGCGAGCCCCGCGATTAAAAACGATCCCTGCTCAGCAAACAATCCCCATGTTGTCATTCTCGCAACATGATGAAGTCCTGGTGCATGCCAGGCCCAGACGATAATCAACTCAACCACCGAAGCCGGTATGGGAGCAAACAGTTTCGGCAATATGATGACTGGATCCAAGTTCGTTCCGGCAATCGCCAGACTCAGTAAGGGAGCGGCGATCGCGACCACCAGCATGTGCATCAGCATATGTGCAAAAAATGCTTCGTGGGCCAGATGCGGCAAAGGTCCCAGCCAGGCGATTGCCAGACTGAGTAATCCCGCCAGTAATAATCCGATTCGTAGACGGGAATCCTTCAGTCGTTCAGGGCCATTTGTCAAAGATTCCAACTTCTCGGAATGAACCTGGGAGGTTGTCGAGGAATGATTCATTCGCAACTCCCGAAAATGACAGCCACCGTCGCGACAAAAATAGTCGCAATGGCACTTAATAAAGCGAGTAAAAATGTTGCAAATCCCAGAAACCGATGACGATCGAGTGGAGTGTCATCATCGTGAGGCGTTTTTCCGGTGATGTGCCGATGCTGGAGAAAGCCATACCCGCCAATCCCCCCGATAATGGCCAGTGCGACAGCCGTGTAGATGGCGATGGCAATTCGCACCGTCGCAAAATGGGCAGAAGTATCAGAGAATTTGGCGCACCAGATGGCTGCTGTTAAATAGCAGGCCATAAAATGGACCGCCCACGTTAGAGGGGGCATAAAGATCAACCACAGTGGATCCTCTTCTTCCGGCAAGTTCTGGTTTTCAATCTCCGTTGTTGAATTCATGTCTCTCCTCACGCGACCAAAGGGAAACCAGCAATGACTCCGACGGTCATTACGATCGTCAAAGCGAGAAAGTTCCAGTACAGTGAGACATTCACGATATCGGCATCGTAGCGAGCAGTCATCTTGCCGGCTGCACGGCGAGCCAGGCAATACCATTGCATAATGACTCCCAACGCAACGTGCAAAGCGGTCCAGCCAACCAGAACCCAGACAATAGCCGGATAGACATGAGCAGTCGGGTCCATATTCGTCGACCAGGGACCAGCCAGCAGGCAAGTCGCACCTACAATTGATAAGATCGAAGCCGATGTCAGTGCTGCGTAGTAGCCAGTGGAGTTATTGAGAGAGTTCCAGCGGCGCGATAGCAATGTCAATCCATAGGAAACAAGTAACAGACACATTCCGCTGACTGGCCAAAACACTCCCGGACCTGTCGAATTTTCGGGCGGGAAATCTTCGTGAATCGTCCAATAGAAAAAGTAACCGAAGATTAGTGAGACAAATGCGGTGATGTCGGCGGTCATCGTGATAAACATCGCCCACCATCCAACAGCATCGGGACCGGAAACATAAAGCGGCAAGGAGAGACCCAGCCCCACATCTTTAGTTTCCTTTTCAGGAATTATGGCCGTCCCTGTCCAAGCCCAGGTGAGAATTGTTGCAATTGCAAATACGGCACTAATAATAGCCGGGATCCACCAATGGTAAGTCGCAAAGATAAAGAAGCCCCCCGTGAAGATCGCTGCAATCATTGGGAGGAATGTCGGACCAGCCACACGGAGGCACTGAATGGGGCGTGCATCAATCACTGAAGTGACGAGCGTTTCCCGCATCTCTTCTTCGGCATCCGGCAAATAGAAACGACCTTCATCGACATCCCGCATGAAGTTGGGTTGATCCCATAGCGGATAGCGACTGTCGATTTCAGGAATTGAACGCACTCCCCAGGGCTTGTCCGGCATTTCCGCTAGCCATTCCAGCGTGCCCGCGTTCCAGGGATTCCGTTTTGAGAGAGGCTGATTTTTCCGAGGTCGCAGCACATCGAATACGAACAGAACAAACCCACTTGCCAGAATAAATGCTCCAATTGTGGAAATCAGATTGAGCGTATCAAAGCCCAGATCGGCAGGATACGTAAAGACTCGGCGAGGCATGCCCAGCAGTCCCGAGATGTGCATCGGAAAGAAGCCGACATTGAAGCCGACAAACACGAGCCAAAACACTACGGTGCCGATGCGCTCGGAGAGTTTCTTCCCTTTGAACAAGGGGAAGAAATAATAGAAGGCTGCCATTATCGGAAAGATTGTTCCCCCAATGAGTACGTAGTGCAAATGCCCGACAATGAAGTATGTGTCATGAGCCTGAAAATCGAATGGAGCAACAGCGACCATCACTCCGGTCAAGCCGCCAAGTATAAATGTCGCCAGTCCCGCAAACACAAAGAGCAGGCAAACCGATTTTGTCACTCGACCAACTACCAGGGTCGCCAGAAAGCAGAAGATCTGAATTCCGGTTGGAATCGCGACCGCCTGCGATGCCGCCGAAAAGATGCCTATCGAGATGCCCGGCAAGCCCGTTGTAAACATGTGGTGGACCCATAAACCGAAACTGAGAAAGCCTGTTCCCACAGCCGAGAGAACGACCCAGCTGTAGCCGACAATCGGCGTTTTAGCGAAGGTCGGCACGATCATCGCCATCAGCGCAACTGAGGGCAGAAATACGATATAAACTTCCGGATGTCCAAAAATCCAGAACAGATGCTGCCATAATAAAGGATCGCCGCCGCGAGCAGGATCGAAGAACGGCCAGTCAAAAGCCCGTTCCATTTCCAGCAGTATGTCTCCGGTGATCAGTGGAGGAAATGCGAACAGAATCATCCCCGCAACAACCAGAATGTACCAGGAGTAAAGAGGAATCAGATTGATCCGCATTCCAGGCGGGCGACACTTCAACACGCCGACAATCAACTCGATAGCTGCTGCGATCGAGGCAATTTCGATGAACGATAAACCGAGAAGCCAGATGTCTGCGCCGATGCCCGGCTGATAGGAACTGGACAGTGGCGGGTACATAAACCAGCCCCCTTTGGGAGCGGCATCGAAGAAGATTGAGCCACAGACAAACACTCCGCCGATCACAAAACTGTAGAACCCGTAAGCGGAAAGTCGGGGGAACGGAAGATCACGAGCCCCCAGCATTTGCGGGAGTACCAGAATCGAAAACGCTTCAAAGATCGGCACGGCAAACAGGAACATCATCACCGAGCCGTGCATTGTGAAGACCTGATTGTATTGATCAGCCGTCAGAAACGTATTGCCGGGAACAGCCAGCTGAACTCTCATCAATAACGCCAGCACGCCGCCAAATAGAAAGAAACAAAGTGTGGCGACGGTGTACCACAAACCAACTTCCGTATTATTGACGGCTGACCAGTAACGCCAGCTAGTTGGTGCCTTCCAGGCTTTGAGCAGTCGCTGCTCCTGAGCTTCACGGACTTCCAGCGGCGGAGCTTCGGCTAATGGTTCGGGATCGTCGCTGGTTGTTTTCATAGGTCGTTTATTCAAGGTTGTCGAGATATTTGGCTAAAGCTGATAATTCCTCTTCGGGGAAGGCTTGAAACTCCGGCATTAAGGCATCGGGTTTCAACGTCTTTGTATGAGCAATCCAGTTCCTGAAACTTTCTGGATCATTGGGTAAGGCATCGGCAGCCAGGCCGTTGCGACTGCCGACGTGCGTAAGGTCCGGCCCGATAATACCATCAGCCGAAGTTCCTCGGACGGAGTGACAGGCACCACATCCGGAATTGATAAAAATCTCTTGCCCGCGAATCGCGAGTTCATGATTGGTCTGATAAGCGGGCGACTTCTGTTGATTCAACCACGCTTCGAAATCTTCTTTGGAGAGAACAACGACGGAGAAATTCATCAACGCATGAGAGGTGCCACAGTATTCGGCACAGACTCCCCGGTATGTTCCGATCTTCGTCGGCTCCAATGTTAAACGAGTCGTTCGCCCGGGCAGCATATCAACTTTGCCGCCCAAGGCAGGAATCCAGAAGGAATGAATGACATCGCCGCTGGTCAGAATAAACTCCACTGGCTCCCCGACGGGCAGTCGAATTTCATTCGCAAGTTCTATTGGTTCTCTCTCAGTTTGACGATATTTCACTCGCCACCACCACTGCCGTCCTTCCACTTCAATTTGAAGAGTCCCTTCAGGCGGTTTGGCAAGAAGAGGTGGCAGTAAACGGAGACCATATATCAGGAGCACACTCAGAATGATCGTAGGAGCGATCGCTCCTCCACCGATAACCCAGATAGCTGATTGCTTGCGACGATGCTCGAC
>DEML01000086.1:4095-32781 GCA_002359185.1 Planctomycetaceae bacterium UBA2671 | reverse complement strand
AAATAACACAGCCGCTCTGTGGTATTAATATTTTTTGTATAATTCAAAACTATGATATGGTCGGCTCCGTTTTCTCGCTTTTCTTCCCCAGGAAAATATAGTGCGGGGCTCGGACAAGAGGCAAGAACGGAACTTTGCCGCGTCGTTGTTCCAATCGCAAAGGCTCAAAGTATTTGTGCAGATAAGGTAAATGGTCGCCATTTAGAAAGACATTATCCGAACTGAACCAGACTGTCCAGAAATTGCGTGTCGACCACGGATGTTTAATAAAGCCATCCGCTGGATATTTTCGAGAAACGAAAAAATCGACGATTCCAATCACCCCACCCGGCTTCAAAATGCGATACGCATTATCGATGGCGGCGAACCAGTCGGGAATCATGGTCAGTGAGTAGGAGAAGGTGACGACATCGGCATAACCTTCTTCGGGGGTGAACTTCGTGGCATCGGCATGGATGGGCACAATTTGAGGCCAGTTTCGTTCCTTCACTCGCTCGCGTGCCACATCGAGTAGAGGTTCACACAAATCGACCTGATAGACCTTTTTGAGCCGTGGAATCGTCTCAGAGACGTATTCAGCATTCGAGCCAGTTCCTGCTCCAAGATCAACCCAGATCCCATCATCCGGGAAGACAATCGATTCGAGCATCTCCTGCCGACCGTGCAGTAGTTTTTTCCGAAAGCTGTCGTAATCGCCAGCCTGGCCTTCGTAGAAACTGGAGAGGCGTTCTTCGTGTGTATTGCCGGTCACCCGATTGAGTGCCAGGTGCCACAACACGCGGGCATTGGAACTGATCGACTGAGGCAACGGCATAAATTTTCCTGATTCTCAACTTCTCAAACGGGCGATCACAGTGCTGTAGGTCAGGCACTGCCTGACGAAATCGACTCAACCTCAAGTTCCAACCGGCTCTTTGGTGGTTTCTGTCGACTCTTCAATTGGTTTCGGTTTGGCATCTCGATCCAAGTGAGCAATATAAAAACTGCCGTACGTGTGAACGCGATCTTTTGGATGCAAGTCAGAAGCCAGTTCCTGTTTGTAGTTCAGCAACTGACCGACAGTACAATCCTCTCCATTCCATTTGACGGGAATCGGATCGACAAAATCGACTTCCAGACCGGCACTTCGCCAGAGGAATCGTGTTTTCGGGGCGGCTCGATCAAGCATGACCTGCCATTCATCGGCCAGCACATCGGCTCGTACTTCCGCCAGCCAATCCATGTGATCGAGCAGAATATACCGCGAAACTTCAACGTCCTTATCTTCCCGCAGGAATCCGAGAATCGTGTTGGTATGAATCGAAATGCGATCGACCAGACCATTTTTCAGGCGATTAAAATTATCCTGCTTCAGATATTCCGGACAGCACTCGGGAGTATAATGCCCGGTTAAATAAACGTGCCAGAAGTAATTGTCGCGAATCGGCAGTTTTGTGAAGACGGTTTCGAGTGAATCCACCACGAACTGCAGAATTCCGCCGGGATAACTGCGGTCGAGTTGTCGTCGCTGGGCACGGGGCACTCCGAGCAGGGACAATGTCATATCGCGTTTCATGGCCCATTTCAGGAACGGAGTCCACAGCGTTTCCCGCAGGCGATGCTTATCGTAAATTTCCTGCTGCTCTTCGACAGTCTTTGCGGCCAATAACTCATCAACGGCTGGTCGCAACTTTTTAATGCGATTGACGTAAATGTTAATCAGCCAGGCAAACATGCCTGAGGTCGCATAGAAATAGAAGCTCGGTCTGCGGCCATTTCCGGTAAACATCTTAGTACGTTTGTCCCAATAGGAGACAGAAGCATGGGTCAGATGTTTGCGGAGTTTGTCTTTATAAATCTTCTTGTAGCCGGAGAGTCGACCGCGGCCGAACATCTGGAAAAACTGATCGTAATCCAATTCGCGAATGGCGGCCAGTTTCAGTTCGAGCAGGGCATTCTGACGGGGATTCACATCGACCGCATGCACATGCTTCGGCTCTTTGAGAGCGTAATCGATCGCATTACACCCAGCCGAGGTGATGACCATGACGACATCATCGGGACCAAGTTCGAGCGCGACATGGTCGAGCCGCGGGTCTTCCCAGCAGGTGTTATAGACGAGATTATTTTGATGGACGAGATTGAACCAGGTTTTGCTCAGACGGTCGAAATTGAGTCGTCGTCGTTTTTTTTGGATATCGCCTTCGCTTGAGGTCGCAGCCTCAGGAGATTTGTTTTTCTTGGGACGCAGCATCAGATTGATTTCCGCTGGCCTGATTCACTTGCGGGCAGCCTGCATCGGACGTTTTCTCGGGAAATGAATGCCGATGTGTCCAACGATTGCTTTTGAGTAGTGTCAATTGCACATCGTCTCGGGGAGGTATCGTACTCCAGGTGGAGGAACGAGTTTGAGATTGCCTGCTCTCGGTGGTTTTGGCCGAAGAATAATGTTTCGGGTTGAAAAAAGTCAGCTCCCAGTCGCCTGTTGTCTGCTCTATCAATGCAGAACAGTGTTCGACCCAGTCGCCCGTATTACAATACGATATTGAGCTTCGAGAAACAATCTTAGGCTCATGCACATGCCCGCAAATTATCCCATCGTAGCCACCACGCTCGGCATAATTGGCAGCGGTTTCCTCAAATTGTTCCACAAACTGCTGAACTTTAGACGATTGTCGCTTCGCCCAGCGAGCAATATTGCTCCGTTTTCTTTGAGGAAAAAATCGGGTTAATCCCCCATCGAGACGCAATAACCAGTCATAAACCACGGTCACAAAAGCAGAAACGAATCCAGCGGCCTGCTCGTGATGATCAAACTGATCCCCATGAGTCACCAGCAGACGAGCTTTGCGGTGCGATTCGTAAAGAAATTCGTCGGCAATTCGAATCTGGTCTGATCGCACAAACTGCGGAAGTGAGGGGAGCAGATCCCGCATGAATTCATCATGATTTCCGGGGGTGTAATAAATAATAGTGCCGTTTGAGAGTAAATCAGCAAAGCGATTGAGGATCTGATTGTAGACTTTCGGCCAGTGCCAGAACTTTTTCAGGCGTCGTCCATCGAGTATATCACCCACAAGAAACAGTTTTTCAGGGCGATATCGATTCAGTAACGCCAGAAACTCATCTGCTGAGGAATGCGGGCTTCCCAGATGCACATCGCTCAGAAAAAGGGCACGTACCTTTTCTCCTGCAGGAGTGTGATGGGACCTTGCAGCAGCAGACTTGACCGGAAGAAACGGCGTCGCGGGGAAATTGGGATCAATCATAAAATCACCTGGGCCTTCCCTGACCTGTCAATAAAAAAGTATTGGCAGCGATAATATCGCTTATTGACTTCCTGTCTTAAATTCATAATTCCTGAACGGGATCGGTCTATCATCAGCAGGTTGTGTAAGTTCTGTCGTCAGGATTTCAACGTGTTCTCTATTTCTCTTTTCGACAGAATCATTACCACCAACAAATAACATAAGGTGTGTTCCTGATGAGATTTATGTTAAGGAGTAAAATACTTGGCTTGACTGCATGCGGAAGTGACTAAACTAAGTTCGCTTTGAAACCCGGAGAAAATCATCAAACTGCAAATAGATCAGTTTGCACCAGGATAACAATGAAAATAATTCAACCTGGGTGGCGGGGGCGCTCTCGAAGAGAAGCCCCCGAATCGTAGTGCTTCCGGGGGCTTCCACTAAAGCGGAGCGCCCCCGCCACCCGGAGCCAAATAAAAAAACCTGTCAACTTTCCACTTTGAAAGTTAACAGGGCTTAATTGGAGAAAGCAGTTCAAGAATTAATAGACGAACTCCAGGCCCACATGTCCGCCATTAATGACCAGGCTCCCATCGTTATTGACTGTATAGGTTGTATTGGCGACGGTTGTCTGCTCTGGAGCCAGGGCAACACCTGAGAGGAAAATGACGTCCCAACCAAAGCGGAAACGGACGTAATCGTTGAACCGATACATTGTTCCGAGCCCCACTTGACCAACAAATGCGACCGAGTTGCTGCTGTCGGTTAAAGTGCGGCCATAAACAGAGTTGTCGTTACCGATTCCCGAGTAGGTTTCAACGAAGGTTCCTGTCGTCTTATTATTGTACGCTCCGACTTTCAGGATTGTGTCAATCAGGAATCGGTCCGATTCCATCACCAGCAAATCCAGTGAAAACTGAACACCATCGAGTGAGTTTGTTGTGCTGGCTCGTTCGTTCAGATTCAGCATGTCTGGCCCGACACCACCCAGAAGACCCGTTTCGTCGTCGAAACCGTCAGCAGCTCCGGAAATCAGCATCAAATTTCCGCCGTTGGCAGCAGTTAAAGCGGCATGCGATAAGCCTCCGTTGGCTCCCACGGCATTGTCGACAGCTCGAAATGTCCCATTAATTGAGGCCGACATCAATTCATCGAGATCTGCATGTCGCCAGCCGACTCCAAATTTGATGCGGGATGTGATCGGAGCAAATTTTGTGATAAATTCATAATCGTTGAAGTCGCTGCGATATTGCACATTGAATGTCGGAGCAGCATCCGCAAAGATGCCAACAGGTCCGAGACCTTCATCTTCAAGAGTTTCATCAGGTCCGCCCCCCGGATTGAACTCCGCTGCGGCAAACAAAGAGCGAAAGCCAGTCGTTCCGTTGATGAAATTGGCACCGGCGAATGAAGTGTTGATCCCGGAATCGAAGCTGATCCCGTTCACAAGCTGACCGGATTGGGTGCTGTTCCAGTTATCAATCCGCGACCAGGAAAACTGGAGTTCGAAGGTCTCAAAAGCGGCTCCTGCTTTCAAGCGGACTCCACTTTCGAAGTCGGAGCCCGTCCCCCCATAATTGAGGGCTTGCGGTCCACCAATAATCGGACGCGTAGCAGATCCTGAATCGCGGGACCAGAAGAGATAGTCGACATCAAAATAGTAAAACGGATCAGCACTCACCTGACGACAATCCGAATCGCAGACATTTCCAGGGCCGTAACTGCTGATTCCGGGAGAGTTTTCGATACAAATCCCGCTGACAGGCTCAATTTCAAGGTCGGCTGAGTAGCTTTCGAGTGGCGCACCGAAACTTGCATAGCCAGCCGCAAAGAGTGAAAGCAATGATGATTTGACGAGTCGCCGCATGAGCGGGCTCCTTCCCTGGATTTGATGTCAAAACGGGTCATCCTGAACCCGTAATTCTCTCAAAACGCATTTTCAGCGTCCTGTTATCCATTCTATTTCGGTTAAATTCGGATTGGATTCACTGCAAAGGTTGGGAATCATCCAGTCAGGAAGCAATCTCAATTGGAAAAACGATTATAAACCCCATGTATAACCTATCTTGCCATGCGTGACTTACGGGTTAGGAATCATTATGAAATCAACACGAGCGATCGTAAAAAATAAGAAACTCTGATTTACCCAGCGCGGCTGGACACAGATATTTTTATCCGTGAAAATCCGTGTCTATCCGTGGTTCAAATATCACAAAAATCAATTCTGCAATGTACAAATTACGATCATCGCGCCAAAATCGATTGATGTGACGAGAACCTCAACGGGATTGACTATATTTCCTGATTACGGAAATGTTATGATCGGTCTTGCAGGAAATGATGGAAATCTGCTTGAATCTCTCCTGTATCAAAAGTGGATCTGATTGGTTCGTGGGCCGAGAGTGGATTGTGAAATGAGGGAATCTCATTAGAATTTAAGGCCGTGTAGAGAATAAATTCTCTAGCAACCCAATCAGATATTACTGATTTGTTTCGTAACCACTGACTCGACCAGACTTCGATGTCTGGCTGATCCTCCATAAAAATCGCACAAAGATAAACGACAGAACAACATGACAACAGATGTAACCGATGGCGTCGTGGCGGGAATTGATCCTGTCGAACTCGAAGAATGGTACCAGTCTTTAGAGGATGTGATTCACCGCTACGGCCCGGAGCGGGTCACTCAATTGCTCGTCAATCTGCGTGAGCGGGCTTACCTGCGGGGCGTGATGATTCCGTTTTCCGCCACCACTCCGTACATCAATACGATCGATCTGGATGATCAACCGGCTTATCCGGGCAATCTGGAAATCGAACGTCGCATCAAAAGTATCATTCGCTGGAATGCTCTGGCGATGGTGCATGGTGCGAACAAGAAATTTGATGGACTCGGCGGACACATTTCAACATACGCTTCCTCAGCCACCCTTTATGAAGTGGCACAGAATCACTTCTTCCGTGGACGAACCGATAAGCATCTCGGCGACATGGTATATTTCCAGGGACATGCCTCTCCCGGAATGTATGCTCGGGCTTTCGTTGAAGGACGGCTCGATCAATCGCATCTGGAACATTTCCGTCGGGAAATTCCTCGCGGCCAGGGACTCAGTTCCTATCCGCACCCGTGGCTGATGCCCAACTTCTGGCAATTCCCAACCGTCTCCATGGGACTGGGACCAATCACAGCGATTTATCACGCTCGCTTCCTCAAATACCTCGAACATCGTGGTTTGCTCGATACCAGTGAATGTCGCGTCTGGGCGTTTCTGGGAGATGGCGAATGCGATGAGCCGGAAACACTGGGTGCACTCACACTCGCTTCCCGTGAAAAGCTTGACAACCTGACCTTCGTCATCAACTGCAACCTGCAACGACTCGATGGCCCGGTTCGCGGCAACGGCAAGATCATTCAGGAACTCGAAGGAGCATTCCGCGGTGCTGGCTGGAACGCGATTAAAGTCATCTGGGGTGGAGACTGGGATCCAATTCTCGCCAAAGATGTCGATGGCCGGCTCGTCAAACGGATGGGCGAAATCATCGATGGACAGTATCAGAAATACAGCGTAGAAAAGGGCGATTACATTCGCGAGCACTTCTTCGGAGCGGATCCGGAACTGCTCGATATGGTCGATCATCTTTCTGACGAACAACTGCAGAAACTTCGACGTGGCGGACACGATCCGTCCAAAGTTTACGCCGCTTACAAAGCAGCTGTCGATCACGTTGGCGCTCCAACAGTAATTCTCGCCAAAACGATTAAAGGTTATGGACTGGGAGAATCGGGCGAAGGTCGTAACAACACGCACAACGAGAAGAAGATCAACGAAAAAGAACTGATCAACTTCCGCACCCGCTTCGGCATTCCGCTCAACGATGAAGAAGTCCTCAAAACGCCGTTCTATCGATTTGAAGAGGGAAGTGTTGAACAGGAATATCTCAAGAAACGACGCGAAGAACTGGGAGGCCATGTTCCTTCACGCCAGCCAACAGAAGATAAATTGACTGTTCCGGGGCTGGAAGCTTTTTCGAAGTTATTTGAAGGGAGTGGTGGCAAAGATGTTTCGACAACTATGGCCTTTGGCGAAATCATTGGCCGTATCTTGTTGAAAGACAAGAACATAGCCGATCGAGTTGTGCCAATTATTCCCGACGAAGCCCGCACGTTCGGGATGGAAGGTCTTTTCAAGCAGTGTGGAATTTATTCCAGCAAAGGGCAACTTTACGAGCCGGTCGATGCCTCTCAATTGATGTATTACAAAGAAGCCAAAGACGGTCAGTTGCTCGAAGAAGGAATTAACGAAGCCGGTGCGATTTCCTCGTTTATCGCGGCGGGAACTGCGTATGCAAATCTTGGCTTGCACATGATTCCGTTCTATATCTTCTATAGCATGTTCGGTTTCCAGCGTGTTGGAGATCTTGTCTGGCTGGCGGGCGATGCCCGGACTAAAGGTTTCCTCGTCGGCGGAACGTCCGGTCGTACCACTTTGAACGGTGAAGGCCTTCAACATGAAGATGGTCATTCGCAACTGGTCGCAACCACTGTGCCGAACCTCGTCGCCTACGATCCGGCTTACGCCTACGAACTGGCTGTCATCATCCAGAATGGTATGCAGCGAATGTATGCCGATGGCGAAGATATCTTCTATTATATCAGTGTCTACAATGGCAACTATGTCATGCCAGCCATGCCGGAAGAGGAAGGTGTGACCGAAGGCATTCTCAAAGGGATGTATAAACTCAGCTCGAACGAAGTTGAGAAGCCAGCAGCTGAAGTTCGTCCGCAGTTGTTTGGCTCCGGCCCAATTCTTGAAGGCGTGCTTGATGCTCAGAAAATTCTGGCTGAGAAGTACAATGTCGCGACTGATGTCTGGTCTGTCACCAGTTACAGTGAACTCTGCCGGGATGCCAGGGCTGTTCAGCGGTGGAATCGTCTGCATCCGGAATCGGAACCGAAGAAGTCATATCTGGAAACGACCCTCGAAGGAATTCAGGGACCATTCATCGCTTCGAGCGACAATGTACGACTGGTTCACGATCAAATCCGCGACTGGATGCCGGGCACTTATCTCACCCTCGGCACCGATGGCTTCGGTCGCAGCGACACTCGCAAAGCCTTACGGCATCACTTCGAAGTCGATGCCACATTCGTTACTTATGCCACACTGGTCGGCCTCGTTCAGGATGGTCATCTCGACAAATCCATCCTGCCACAGGCCATCAACGATTTAGACATAGATCCCGATAAAGTCGATCCATTGTACGCGTAGTTCATAATTGAATAATGAATCCCCTAAGTAGGACAGGCTTCCAGCCTGTCTTATTTTTTAGGAGGAATCTGAAAGTTTACATGGGACAATTATCGTTCGTTCTGGATTCAACGGGAAGCGTTGCTGGGAGAAATCAAAACCGTGAGGGACTATTATTGTAATTAAACAGGGCGTATGAAATTAATCTATTATTCGCGTGTCAGTTATAGTTTGTCTTATATGTGGTGACTTGCCTGATGCGTCCGATTGTATATTTCCCGGCAACTTCTTCTAATACTTGAATGTTCATTACAAAATTCAAGAAGGAGTTGATCATGACAACCGTAAAAGCCTATGCCGCCAAAGAAGCTAAAGGACAATTTGAGGCTTATGAGTACGAGTTGCCAGCGATTGGTCCGGATGATGTTGACATCGAAGTGATTTCCTGCGGGATTTGTCACAGCGACTTGTCGATGCTTGATAATGATTGGGAATTGACTCAGTATCCCTTTGTCGGCGGTCATGAGGTGATCGGCAAAGTGATTGCCACGGGAGAGCATGTTCCGGCTTTGGAAATTGGGGATCTGGTGGGTCTCGGCTGGAATTCGCGATCCTGTATGCATTGTCATACCTGTTTATCGGGTGATCAGAATTTGTGCCCAACCGTCGAGGGGACGATTACGCATCAGCATGGTGGCTTCGCCGATAAGGTGCGGTGTCATTGGGGCTGGGCGATTAAAATTCCAGATGACCTGAATCCTCTGACGGCAGGTCCACTTTTGTGTGGTGGGATTACGGTTTTTAATCCGCTGGTGCAGCATGAAATTTCACCAATGTCGAAGGTGGCTGTGGTGGGGATTGGTGGTCTCGGTCATATGGCTCTGCAGTTTTTGAACGCCTGGGGTTGTGAAGTGACGGCTATTTCCCGCAGCCGGGATAAAGAAGAGGAAGCCCGCGGTCTAGGCGCTCACGAATACATCGCATCAGAAGAGGATGACGCGTTCGAGGATGTTCAGGGGAAATTCAATATGGTCCTCAATACGACTAATGTGATGCTGCCTTGGGATGATTATATTGAGACCCTGGCTCCCAAGGGTGTGCTGCATACTGTTGGAGCGGCTCCCAAAATCGAAGCGACCGTCTTTCCAATGATTGGAGGTCAAAAATCACTTTCAAGTTCTCCTCTGGGAAGCATTGCAACCACTCAAAACATGCTCGAATTCTGCGCCCGGCACGATATCGTCCCGATGACAGAAGTCTACGACATGTCTGATATCAATGACGCTTTTGAGAAATTGCGAAACGGTTCACCTCGATATCGGCTGGTATTGAAGCGGTGAGTCATCAAGACATTGTCTGCATCAGTTATCTTTGCAGGTCCAGTACGATTCGATCCGCGTCATTAAGATTTTCCCTGGGGACGGGAACATCGAGTTGAAAAATATGTTCGCCGTTTTTACCGGTGACTGCAATTTCGAATTTCAGGATTGAGAGTGAGAGCTCATTTTGTTTTTCGTGAGTGAGAGATTTGAGCCTTCCTCCCCAGGGTCCCCAATTGTGTAGACGACTATGGAAGTAGACGCAGTTGGGCATGATAAAAGTTTCTCCCTGTCGATTTTCGAGTGCTCGACACCAGAACATCCAGCTGATCCATTCGATAACTGTCGTTAGAACGGCGAACAGGACACCAGCGGCAAAGGCAATTCCGATCGCCATGCCACGGGATTCTCCCCAGTTCCAACTGATCAGAGCTGTAATTCCCGCGAAGATTCCTCCGATCAACAACCATGCGATCATTGAAGACGATGTGAATGGAGTATTCTCATCCCGTCGCAGCTGTTGAAGACTGCAATAGTTTGCCCATTCGTCTGTCGTGTATGTCCAATGGGCAAGCGGTTGTCCGGACAACATTTCTCGGAAAGTCTTGCGACGGAAGCGACGATCCAGAAATAGAATGCCCATGAAGACCAATGTCGCCCCGCCGATAACTGCACAGGTCACAGAGAGACCAACTTCCCAGCCTGAGGGATTCGCGGGCAATTGTGTCAAACCGAACACTCCACACGCAAATAATACTGCTCCAGGAATTAAAATGACCAGCATGGTCGTTAGCGATTGGAGCGGCAACGTTTGAATGAGGATTTCGCATCGTTCAGCAAGGTCGTGGGAATCATGATTCTGCATGGCAAAAATTCGAACCGAGAATTTGAAAACGAGATACTTTTCCTATAGGAATACTTCATGTGATCATCAGCTTAATTATTGATCTGACTCATCATAATCGTCGTCATCACAATTGAAGCTGCGACTGCAGCCTGACAGGCGGCTATCGCTTTTTGAGTCGCAGAGCCTGCGAGTTCACCTTTGGCGATCGCTTCGATGCGAGCTTTATGCTTTGCCCGTTCGTGAAAGGTGATTGCTGCAGTGATGTAATCGGTATGATGTGCCAGTGAAATCAAAGCACACGTGCGGGGTTCAATTTGAGCATTTTCCTTGAAAATGCCATCACGCATACGGGATATGATTTCCTGCTCGGGAGCGGGGTTGAGAGTCGGATAGACTTTTCTGGAGAAGATATACAGGATCGTCTCCTCGACATCATCAACAATGCCTCTGTCGCAGAGTTGCTCCGTGGCTAGATATCTGAGGCTGGAAAGATTTGCCAACTCCGATAAAAGTGCTTCCAGATTCTTTGGCTTCTGCCACAGATTAATCAGACGGTAAGCTTTGCGAAATAGGGGATCGTCAGGTTCCTTTTCCATTTGCAGCTTGATCGTTCCGTTCGCCTGATCATCGATTATGATCTGTTCTTCCAGCAACAGTTCTGCCAGCACCGCTCCGGACAGAGCATGATCGATGTACCCGCCGTTCAATGTTCCCTTTTCATCATGCAGAGCCAGCAGGAGCAATTCTTCATACAGGTGCAGTGGTTTTGATTCTGTCATACTGTCCTTTGTTACTGAGACGCGCGAAGTGTTTTGTTCAGTATAACAACATGCAGAGGGGGAACCAAAAGTTTTGTGGAATTATGCCGTCCAGTTTTTCGGTATCAAACGTCTTGGCAGCCACTCTGCTTTGTGGGCACTGATCAACATCGCGAACAATAACATGCCCAGGCTCCAGGAGAAGGTGAGCATAGCAGTCGCCCCGAACTGACTGCTGGCCTGTTGATAGCCGATCAAGACCGCGCCATAGAGCAGCAGTAAAAAGTTCCCCGTAAAGGCGAACAGATACCAGCGATTCTTCAGCCCGATCGCCAGCAGCAGACAGAGACCCGTCAATGCGACGAGAATGAGCAGTCGATAACCGATGTTTAACTCCAGCGGCAGAGTGCGAGTCAGGATCTGATAGCCAACGAGGATCGCCTGAGTGCTGGCGACAAAGCGTAAGAAGCAGCCGAGGTCGTCGCGATGACAGGACCCGAGAATCAAAGCGGTCAGCCAGGTGAGGACAAAAGTGACTTCGGTGGTCCACTGAGTATAACTCGATTGTTGGATTAAAACGGCAGCGCTACTGATGAGCAGAGCCGAGGCAGCAGTCTGGTAGAGTGAAGAGCGTTCCATGAGGCCTTTAATCAGCAGTCCGAATCCGACCAGAGCAATCGGCCAGGCTTGTTGCGGAATGAGAGCGGGCCATTGTTCGGTGTGCGGGCCGATCCAGGCGAGTAGCAGAAATGAACCGAGAAATCCATAAATTGCCCGCGAGACATGGCGGAGAGTCGCCCAGCCGTAGAAGAGGATGACCAGTATGGTGGCAATCCAGATGGGAGAGCCGACGGTCGTGAGCATGCAATCCCAGAAATCAGTGAAAACCGTCGAGTTACCAAACGGAAATGCCAGGAAAATCAATGCAGGTGCCAGGGCGAGACTCCACTTTCGTTGTTTCGAACAGTGGGCGACAATTCCGCCTTCGAGTAGTAAGAGCAGGATGGCCCAGAGAATCGGAACCAGAAACCAGGTTCCCCAAATCGTGGAGAAGACAATGCCAACGCCTCCACTGGAAAGTTTGTGCCAGATTGGTCCGGTGGGGCCGAATGTCAGGCACAGTGCATAGGAACGGATCATCGTCGCGACGATCAACATAAAAAACATCGACCACGGAAACAGAGGCCATTTCCATGGTGTGCCATTATTGCGGACATACTTCGGACCTCCCCAGACAGCCGGTAGTAAAGCAAGTAGATTGCCAGCAGCAGCAATCGGGAAGAGCAATAGTAACCATTCGGTCTCTGCAGAAGATCGGGGATTTAACTCCGGAGACATCCACCACGGAGTAAAAAAGAACAGCATCAGGAACAGATAATACGGAATGCGATATCGGATTCTCAGTCGAATTCCTGTCAGAAAGAGAACTCCTTCAGTAATGAGAAACGAAAATCCAACTCCTGTTGCAGCCAGCAAAGCTCCCTCGGCGGGAGTTTCGAGTTTCACGAATAAGTCGTCCATGCTGACAGAAATGCCCAGAAAGAGCAGCAGTAATAACAGCAGTATCGAGCGGGCATCTTCCCAGATTTTCCCAAAGCGAATGATGCAGATGCCAATCAGTGCCAGCAGAGTGGTGTAACCGGCAAGCACGCCCATCACGACCCAGCAGTTGATTTCCCCGATCGGCATTTCTCCGTAGGCGGCTCGAACGGAGATCAGCATGAGTACGGTGCTGATGACATAAAAGGGATTGTGGTTATAGAGTGTCAGCCACCACGGAGTAGATTTGACGGGAGCAGCAAGAGAGGGCGAAGCTTCTGTAGACATGGCAGACTCCTGACGTATTGCGAACGCAACACCTGAAAGTGACACGAACGGTCGAGATGAGATCAGGTCGGCTGACTGCACGGTTCGAATGAGCCGCTCAGTAAGTCATAAGTATTCACACAATCCGGATTCTGTACCCGTGATACGAATACGCGAAAGTGTCTGTTGGGGAATTTACAATTTTATCCGAAATTGTTTGCAATAAATTGATATCGATTGTTCCTGGTGCATTCGATATACCAGTTAACGTCATCACAAATTGCATTCCATATCAGTTGGTCCGTCAATGTCCATAAGCAAAATTGCTGTGTTAATGGAGTTCCCTTCCGCACTTGGAGGAGAACGATCGTTTTTGAGTATTGTTCAGGAATTGCGGGAAAAATTTGCGTTCACGTTTCTTGCGCCACGTAAAGGCGATCTGGAAAAGTTACTGGCCACATTGAACTTTCCTCAAATCGAGTTTTCACTCCGAGATGCATCTGGCTTGCGACGCGATGATGCAGACGCCATTTCTGAATTATCGCAGTTGCTCTCAACGCATCAATTCGATCTCCTGCACGCCAACAGCTTGACACTTTCCCGATTTCTGGGCCGAAATCTTTCCCACTTTTCGATGCCAGTTGTCGGACACATTCGAGACATGATGAAGCTTTCCAAAGGCTCGATTTCCGATCTCAGCCGGCTTGATCAATTGATATGTGTTTCTGAGGCAACACGAAACTATTACGAAACGATGGGGGTTAACTCGGAGCGTTTACTGACCATTTACAATGGAATTGATGTTGAGCATTATCCACAGAAGCCTGCGAAGTATTTGTATGACGAACTGGGATGTCCTCCTATAACAAAGTTTGCAGCTACGATTGGTCAAATCGGTTTACGGAAAGGTCATAGCTCTTTGATTGCTGCCCTTCCTGAAATCGCGATGAATTGCCCGGACTGGCATTTTCTGATCATCGGGGAATGTTATTCCGGTAAGCAGGAGAGCAGAGAGTATCTGGAAAATTTAAAGAACTCGGTTGATCAAAGTGGACTATCGAATCGCGTCCACTGGCTCGGTTATCGGGATGACATTCATGAACTCTTGCCCCAAGTCGATCTGTTAATTCATCCAGCCCGACAGGAACCATTCGGCCGCGTCCTTCTCGAAGCAGCTGCTTGCGGAGTGGCTATAGTCGCGACTGATGTCGGTGGAACTACCGAAATGCTCGTGGATCAGGAATCGGCTTTGTTGATAACCTCTGATGATCCTCATCAACTTGCCGATGTATGTATCTCAATCATGCAGAATTCTCATGCTCGACAACGCCTGGGCGAACAGGCTCGTCAACGAATCCACAGTCATTTTACACTGGCTTCCTCTGCAAAATCTCATGCTCAGGTCTGGAATGATTTACTGATGAAGATTCAATAAATCGTTTCACCGGGCCTCACTGGAATGTGATGACGGGACAGAGTATTGTGAAGGCTTCACCAAACATAATTAGTCTCAGATGTATTCTTGAAGGTTATTCCGGATCATCGCTCTCAATAAGGAATTCACCGTGGCCATTCGATCGCTATGTCTACTTGCAATCACACTCATGCTGGCATCCTGCAAGGGAAATCCAGATGGAAATAACACGACCTCTGGAAATTCTGAGAACGACAAAACCATTCGCATAGCTGTCATCCCGAAAGGGACAACGCACGAGTTCTGGAAGTCGGTGCATGCAGGTGCGAAGAAAGCCGCTGAAGAGGCGGGTGATGTCGAGATCCTCTGGAAGGGGCCGTTATTAGAAAATGATCGAGCTGGGCAGATTAGTGTGGTTGAAGATTTTATCGTCAAGCAGGTCGATGGCATCGTTCTCGCTCCGCTCGATTCTCAGGCTCTCATTGATAGTGTTCTCCATGCTGATGAAGAAGAGATTCCCGTCGTTATTTTCGACAGTGCCCTGGGCGATGAGTCCGCGATTGTCAGTTATGTCGCCACCGATAATTTTCGAGGCGGAGAACTGGCGGCTGAAAAACTGGCGGAAATTCTGGATGGCAAAGGGGAAGTCGTCATGCTGCGGTATAATGCCGGCAGCGAAAGTACCGAACAGCGAGAAGAGGGGTTCCTCTCAAAGCTGAAAGCCAACTATCCGGATATTACAGTCATCTCTTCGGATCAATACGCAGGGACAACACCGGAATCCTCTCTGGAAAAAGCGACTGAAGTGATCGACAAATATCGCGATCAGATCGATGGCATCTTCGCCGTCTGTGAACCGAATGCGACCGGAACACTCGGAGCATTGCGAGAGTTGAATCTGACCGGCAAAGTCAAATTCATCGCATTCGATCCCAATCCCGATTTGATCGACGGCATGGAACAGGGACACGTTCAGGGCATCGTCCTGCAGGATCCCGTCGCCATGGGATATCAGGCAGTGAAAACACTTCTCGCCCATCTGCGGGGAGAAGAAGTTGAGTCACGCATTAAAACGGGAGAGTATGTCGCCACACCGGAAAATATGAACGAAGAACAGTTCGAAAAACTCCTGCATCCGATACAGGTGGATTGAATCCCGCTGAGAGTGTGGATCCTCCCAAGTCCCCTCTCCCTGAGGGAAAGTGCTAGGGTGAGGGTGAAAGCGACGTGAATTAGATTTAGAACGTCGAAGAACTCCCCTCACCCGGCCTTCGGCAACCTTCTCCCCAGGGAGAAGGGGAATAGCAATTCTCACTCACTAGTATTCACGAGAAGAGTTTCAAGTAAAATGATACCAAATAGAGTCGTAATTGTGACAGGAGCAGCCAGCGGAATTGGTTTGGCGACCGCTCAACTTCTTGCCGACGTAAACTGGCTTGTTGTAAGTTGCGATCTGCAACCGGCTCATGAATCGATCCATGAAATTGACAACTGGAAAGAGCATCTCCTCGTTGATGTCCGTTCGGTCGAGCATCTCGAAAAGCTGGTCGATACCGCAGCTACTTATGGTCCCATCGAGGCGCTGGTCAATAATGCCGGAGTGAATCACGTCGCTGATATCACAGATGTTTCCGAAGAGGATTGGGATCGAGTTCTTGACACAAACCTCAAAGCTGCTTTTTTTGCATCTCGATATGTAGTCCCCTATTTCCGAAAACAGGGAAAAGGGAGCATCGTCAACATCGCCAGCAATGCCGGACTGTTGCCACGAGCACACGATCCCGTTTACTCCATCAGCAAGATGAGTCTGGTCGGATTAACGAAATCACTCGCTCTCTGCCTTTCACGAGATAACATTCGCGTCAACTGCATTTGCCCGGGGCCAGTCAGTGAAACGGGAATCATCAATGCCGATCTGGCAGCCGCGGCTGATCCGGATGCAACAGCCCAATCTTTCATCAACGCCAGCCCGTTGGCCGCTGCTCAAGGCCGCATGATCCACCCTAAAGAAGTCGCAGCTAATGTTTCCTACCTGCTCTCCGAAGCAGCGGCCATGGTCACCGGCACTTCCATCGCCATCGACGGCGGAAAATCCCTCGGCGTCCCGCCTAAATAATCGAACTCCGTGTTCGACCAAACGATTCCCCAAACTCGATTGACGATCCCCCCAACACGGCTAAAATGTAACTTCGGAAACAAAACGGGCAATTGGCACAGCTGGCTAGCGCGCTACCTTCACACGGTAGAGGTCACAGGTTCGAGTCCTGTATTGCCCACTCGATACTGCACACTTCCAGGATCAACTTCACACGGTTTACTCAAATGGATTACTCCCGGCCACCAAATGTGAATCATTGAAAGAGCTGTGTCAATCGATGTTCACGCCCTCCATCTAATGAACTTACTTATTGGGCATTATGTGCATCCGTGAAGTTCTTCTCGTGAAACTTCATGAGCTCCAGTCCTTGTTTCTCATAAATGATTTTCGCGCTGTGCGGAGCCTCGGGGACGATCAC
This sequence comes from Planctomycetaceae bacterium UBA2671, assembly GCA_002359185.1. Classification (GTDB taxonomy): domain Bacteria; phylum Planctomycetota; class Planctomycetia; order Planctomycetales; family Planctomycetaceae; genus Rubinisphaera. The sequence continues at coordinate 15,645 of DEML01000086.1, read as the reverse complement.
TTTTGAATAGGGAATTTTCAGGGAATCCAGAAACTCCATGTAGGCCAGATTGTTTTCGTAGTTGAAGCCTTTGGTTCCGACGTGGATCTGAATGTTCAATTTTGGTTCTAGTGATTTCGCATACTCCCGAGCCAGATCCCAGGTATTGTAGCCGGGAGCGAATCGTAAGTATGGATTTTCGTAACCGTCGTTTTCACTGATTTTTTTCTCGGTTTCATATCCACCTCCTCCTGGAGCAGTTGAAATGAATAACTCAGGATGCTTGAACATGATCCGAGTGGTGCCGCGACCACCTTGTGAAAATCCTTCCAGTCCCCGTCCTTCCCGACTGGCAATTGTGCGATATTTGCCATCGATATGCGGAATCAGTTCCTTGATGAAGACATCCTCACCCATTGCCTGCTCACGATCGGGCATGTTGTAATGACTGACGGGGCCGCCATTAACGAACACATAAATCATCGGAGCAACATTCCCGGAACTGATGTGTTGATCAATCAAAGGCACGAGCCCGATACTCTTCAATTCGCTCCCCGGTCGCCCTCCATGCAGATAATAAACGACGGGGAAACGCTTCTCTGACTGTTGAGACTCGCTGTAAGCAGCAGGTAGATAAATACAATATCCAACTTCCCGCTGCATGGACGGGCTGACAAACGTGGAGTGTTCGAGTCGTTCCGACTGTAATCGTTCCGGCAGGGGATTGACCCAGTGAAAAGCCTGTGAAGCAGGAACTTTCTTCTTCTGAGCGACACAATTCTGATCAGATAAACTGACCATCAAAACAATTAAAGTTGCTATCAGACTCAATCGATATGTGCTCATTGAATTCACCCTGTAGTTCCCCAAAATTTATACGTGTAAATCCGTGTCCATCCGTCGTTCAGGCAAATTACAACTCTTTCACCACCAGTTTTTCATAACTCTCTCGGCTTAACAATGATTCTGATTCATTTTGACAGATCACTCAACGTTTATTCTTTCCCCAAGGTTGCCTGTCTCGCCTCATTTCACAATACTGAAGAGTGAAAATGAACGTCAAAAACATAAGGAGACCTGAGCAGGCGGTTTCTGCTCGGGGAGACGGATAATTCCCCATCAGGATACGGATACATGAAGATCGTCCAGTTTCTGGAACATCACCATATCAAGCTCAACCCATTTTCACAGGAAGATGCGAGTACTGACCATGTTTTCTCGCAGCATTGTGTAACTGGAGTTCATCATCCCGGCTGGGATAAAATCTATGGACATCCCGAACACCCTTCGACTTCAGTTGTGTTCGGTGAAAAAGGAAGCGGAAAAACTGCGCTCCGCATTCAAATGCGGAACGAATTGAGGGAGTTTAACCGCTCGAATAGCGACAAACGCTCTTTCATTATCGAGTACGACGATTTCAATCCGTATCTCGATAATTTCCGCGAGCGGATGCATGGACGGAATCGCCAGCCCGAAAAAATGCTGCGAAAATGGCGATTATGGGATCATATGGACGCCATTCTCGTGCTCGGCGTCACAAAAATGACAGATCGAATTCTCAATGCGAAAAATGAAAACGATCCTGCCAGTTCGATTTCTGAAGATGCCCTGCAGAGCCTCTCCAAAAATGAACGGCGTGACCTCTTATTGCTGGCTGCCTTTTACGATCGCTCGTTTGAGGAATCCCCCATTCGCCGCTGGTCGGCTATGCGTCGTAAATTGAAGTACAACAACCTGGCCAGTTGGAAGCAGATAGCGATTGGTGCACTCGTGACTGCAATTGTGCTCGGAATCAGTTTTTGGCTAGATCTATTTTCGGGATACTTAAAGTGGATCATCATTGCCCTCATCGCTGGCTGGGCTCCTTTATTGTGGAAGCAATTCCGGCTCGCATGGTGGTCGTGGGATGTTTCGCGTCAGATTCGCGTGATTGATCGTCTGCCAAATTCACTCCGAAAAATCCTGGGGCGATTCCCCGGGCAGGACATTCTCGGTCAGCCGATTCCTAGTCGAAATCGCAGCGACGACCGCTACGAACTGCTGGGCAAGTTTCAGTCGGTCCTGAAAACACTCGGCTTTCAACACATTGTTGTACTGATGGATCGAGTCGATGAGCCTCATTTGATCAATGGGTCAGCCGAGCGAATGAAAGATCTGGTCTGGCCGATGTTCGACAATAAATTCCTCAAACATCCTGGCTTTGGTTTCAAAATGCTGCTGCCAGCCGACATGGCTCCCTACTTGCAAAAACAGGGCCGCGACTTCTACGAAAAGAGCAGACTGGACAAGCAGAATCTGATTCTCTCACTCGCCTGGAGTGGACAATCCCTTTATGACATGACCAACGATCGCATCAAAGCCTGCTCGGAAGATCCGAACAACCCTGCCTCTGTGCAGGACCTGTTCGATGAGTCGGCTTCGCGAGATATGCTCGTCGACACCTTCTCTCGCCTGAGAGTCCCCCGGCATCTCTTCAAGTTTCTCCATCGGCTGATGCTTGATCATTGCAGCAAATACACCGATGATGAACCAAACTGGAAAATCGGCCGCGATACCGTCCAGACAACGCTTGCACTGTATCTCAAAGATCTTGAGTCTTTCGACCGCGGTGCAGGAACACTGTAGGTCAGGCTGTGCCTGACGAGATATGGACATCGAATTCATTTAAAGATCCACGGATAGACACGGATGCGCAGAGATATATATGATCGATAGCCATTGATATTCAAGGGGATTTTTTAGTAAACGATTTTAACCCGAAGCGTAAGTTTTGAAGTTGCACTTTCTGTAAACATGCAGGTTGAAAAAAAAATGCGTTGATGCATCGTGCCACGGCTGATAATCAAGTTTGATACGAAAAAATGCCAAATAAGCAACTTCAAAAAGCGTCAGCGAGGGGTCGGCTTCCGATTTCCTGTAATCCTCTGATTGAGTAACCCAGCAGTGACTATTTTCACTATATAAACTGAGGACACTGGCAACGATAAAAGTTGTAGGTCAGGCACTGCCTGACGAAATGCGTGTTAACTTTCAAAAATTTAAGTTATAATCTGGCTTACAAAATACGTGCCAATTTTTTATAGAACGTTGCAATTAATACATCCGTGAATATCCGTGTCCATCCGTGGTTCAAAAAATACAAAGCTCCATCATTCACTCACCAAGGCGGACATCTATGAGCAGTTTCAATCGTCGTCGTTTTCTAACCACCTCAGCTGCGTCGCTGGCTGGGGCATCCTTATTGAGTGGCGCGAGTGGCACAGCGGTCTCTCATGAAAAAGAGTCTTCCAGCGACGTTACGACAAAATTCCGTTATTGCTTCAACACAAGCTGTGTCCGTAAAGCGAAGTTGCCTCTGCCTGAATTAGTCGAACTTGTTTCGACCGCTGGATACGATGGCGTTGAACCCTGGATTGGCGAAATCGAAACGTATCAGAAGTCGGGTGGAAATCTCAAAGATTTACGCAAGCAATTGGACGATTGCGGCCTGCAGGTCGAATCAGCAATCGGCTTTCCCAACTGGGGTGTGGATGATGACGAGAAGCGTGCAGCTGCTTTCGAGCAGGCGAAACGGGAAATGGAACTGGTTCGTTCTCTCGGTGGCAAACGCATCGCCGCTCCTCCCGCTGGGATCAATGGCAGCAACTCGAATCTGGTAGACCTGAATCTATTGGCCAAACGCTATTCCGATTTGCTCGACTTGGGCGTTTCGATGGAAGTGATTCCTCAACTGGAAATCTGGGGGTCTGCCAAAAATCTATCACACATTGCACAAGCCGCTTATGTGGCGGTGGCGGCCAATCATCCGCGGGCTGCCATTTTGCCGGACGTGTATCACCTTTATCGCGGTGGATCCGACTTCCATGGACTCCGACTGCTTTCCGGCCAGGCCATCAACATTTTTCACATGAACGATTACCCATCATCACCACCTCGTGAAGAAACACGCGATTCCGATCGCGTTTATCCTGGGGATGGGGTTGCCCCCCTCGATTTGATCCTGCAATCCCTCAACAGTATCGGCTTCAAGGGAGTCCTGTCACTGGAACTCTTTAATGATACCTATTACCAGCAACCTCCAGCAGAAGTGATTGCCACAGGTCTGGAAAAGATGAAAGCCTCAGTCGCGAAAGCCCTGGCTTAACAACATCTACGAGCACGAAGCGCAAGCGAGTGAGTACTTCAATATTGGGTGGCTGGGGTCGTAGCGAAGCCCCCAGATCGTCGTATATTCTGGGGGCTCACTACGTTCAACCCCAGCCACCCTTCGTCTTATTTGAGAAATCCAGCCAGATCCCAGATGATAGCCGTTTCATCCTGGCTCCCCGTTGCCAGAAATTTGCCATCTACGGACACCGCGACTGCCGTAATTTTTCCGGCATGAGGTTCCGACTTGATGAGCACTTCACCCGTCGATAGATTCCAGCCAATCAATTCGTTCTTTTCTTTGTATCGGCCTCCACTCCCACTGAAAATGATCTCCTTTTCAGGAACAGTCGCGATGCAATTCACCGGGCGAGCATGCTGTTTGAAGATGCCCGTTTGAATCCCATCTAAAACCGATGTGACAATGATTGACTCATCGAAGGAGCCTGATAACACAGATTTGCCATCGTTTGTCGTTGCTAATGATGCGACAGCCGATTTGTGAATCACGTGCGACTTCTTCTCCTGAAATGTCTCCAGATCAATGATCACGACCGAACCAGGACGGGTGACACGTGTTTCATCACCGAGACCAATCGCGGCCCATTTCCCGGCTGGATCGACGGCCAGAGAGGTAATCGGCTCGTCATTCGCAAGAGATTCTGCCAGACTCCAGACGTCATCGGTTAATTTCCACAAGGCAATTGTCCCATCATCGGCTGCAGTCAACAGTTGTTGATTGGAAAGGAAGTTGGCTCCGGTCACCTGGCCGCGATGATGTTTGAGTTGGATAAGTTGCGAATAGTCCTCCGTATTGAAGAGCGTCACTTTCTGATAATGACCTGCGGCGAGCAGTTTGCCATCGGGAGATGCGGCGATACTGGTGATATAGCCGCTCAATTTGTCGAGCTTATGCAAAGTTTCTGCTGACTCAATCGAGACCACCTGCAACTGGCCGTAAGTTCCCAGATAGACTGATTGATTATCGACGGAAAATCGAAGAGCGGAAACGGTTCCCGTTGTCTGACTGATGGTTTTGAGAGGAGTGAGTGGTTCTGCGGCCGAGAGATTCCTGACAGGAAAATAATTGACGAATATCGCCAGAAAGAAAGTGACAATTTGGCAGTGATTCAGTACAGATTTCACAGGAGCATATCCCATCAAGAGTTAGCTGGAGTGCATGTCGCAATCAGCATTCCATACTAGTTGATCCGGTCTCATAATTAAACGATACTTCAACGATTGATCATGCCAAACTGGGTGTCCGATAAATTCTTTCGTGTTGGCGTAGCCGATAGAGTTTTTCAGAAAGTACCGATCCTCAAACTGATGCCTCTTGTGGACTTCGTCCACCCAGATAGCGGAGCTATCTGAGCTAACCGTTACCCGGTAACTCAGGAGATGAATGAAAAAAAGCTCTTCGTAATAAATTACGAAGAGCTTTGATCTTATGAAACAGATTCCGATTTATTTACCGGCGTTAATCGGAACACGGACCGGCAAGGCTGCCTTTGATTTTGGAATTGAGACAGTCAGCACGCCGTTTTTAACGGAAGCGGACAAAGCTGTTGAATCGACATCTTCGGGTAGTCGGAAGACACGTTCGTAATAGCGTTGATCAGATTCCTTATATACCTTCTCAAAACCTTCCGGCTGATAGAGATGAGCAGTCCCGGTAATGGTCAACACATTCTTTTCAACGGTGATCTCCGCAGTCGATTCATCGATTCCCGGCATATCGACCTGCAACAGGAATCCGGTTTCGGTTTCCCGAATGTCAGTTCGAGGCCGCGTCGCTGCCCGATGAGTTGCTTCAGGAACTTCATGGGTTGAGCAGCAACGATCAGATTGTGTGTTTGTGATTTGGGTTTGGTCTGACATTTTCGTCACTCCTTACAATATTGTTTTTGGTAAACAAAAAACTTGATGTTAAGTCAAACAGCAATCGCGATTATCGCGATTGCACTTCAATTCGTTGTGGGCCTTCTTCTTCAACTCCCACGATCTTCAACTCCAGAATCCCTCGTTCATAAATGGCTTCTGTCTTTGAAGCATCAATCTTGAAAGGAAGTTCCAGTTCACGATTCAGGCGACCAAAAGGTCGTTCGCTCTTAAGAACCTTGCCTTCGTCATTATCAAATTCCTGACGCTCAGCCGAAATCCTCACACGGTCATCCACCACGTCAATGGCGATGTTTTCCAGTTCCGCTCCGGGTAATTCAATCCGAATAATCCATTCCCGATCTTTCTGCCAGACATTCATTGAGAGAGCACCCTGGCTTGCCATCAATCCGTTACGAAATTCGACAAGCGAATTGTTCAATTCGTGTTGAAGACGCTGAATTGATAAAGGGATCTGTGATTTCAATGGTTTTGCATATGTACCGATCATTGAATATCTCCTTTAAGGTGAAAACTTTTTTTAAAGCCCTCGTTTAGAGGGATTGCTGACTTAGTAGTGCACATAGTGTGCCAATTAACCCGAATGGCGTGAGTTATGTCTCTAAGTCGTTATTAGTAAGTATCTTACGTAAAATTATGCAGTGCCGATCATTTCTGGCACTCTCACGAGGGTGCCGTTATGGCAGCTATTAGCCTGTGGTGGAAATGTGCCATAGTGGCATGTTGTTAATTCTTACCGGTTACGTAGAAAATCCGCAGGACTTACCTCTCTGACTACCACAATAGAGGGGAAGATCTTCAGAGAGTTCGGCTCATATTACGATCTGATAGATAAGAATGGACTTCGATTCAGCCAGGGAAGGCTTGCGCCGGCTTAGCCGTGCGGTCGAAATTTCATCTCAAACTGAAATTCAAGAGCTTCGGCTGTCATTTCAAAATTTTTGCTGCTTACTTCCGATGCACACTTTGCTTGTGGAGCAACAGTTTGAATGAGCAGCTTGAAACTCTGAAGATAGAATTTGTGTGACCAGGGAAGGTCAATACTCATGAGTGTCAAATTTGCGGGCTCGCGCAATATCGATGATCGCCGCCGCCGTCGGCTGGCCAGCGAAAACGAGGGACATCCCGAACCGACTCCAGCGATTGCCAAAGCTGGTGGATATTGGAAAATCCATCGCCCTAACGATGAAACCTGCATTGATGCACGTTCACCGATCGCCAGTTTACTTCCGTATGGTCGCGTACAAGTGATGCTGATTTGCTGTGGAATGCCCTTACTGATGGCATTGTTTGTCGCGGCCATGCAATGGGTCACATTAGCTTCAGATCATCCATTAATGGCTTCGTTAAACCTGACAAATGGTTATGCGTGGCGATTTTTTACTGGTTTGATACTGCTGGCCTGTGCAGGAACCTGCTGGTTGATCAGTTGGTTTCGTTCGGCCAGTGTGCGAGATTTTGATGGCTGCTTCAAATCCTGGTATTGGTCTGGCTGGGTGTTTGCGATTTTCGGGATAGCAGCCGGGTGTGAACTGCATACAATCGGGGCAGAACTTCTTGCCAGTTACACGCGCATCGAAATTCCACTCTTAAAATCGTGCTTATGGATGGTTCTGGCAGCGGCCCTGCTCATTGAGCCAGCTCGTTCGTTCACCCGGGAAATGTGGCTTTGTCGCCGCAGTTGGGTGTCGTTTATGTGCTGCTGTTTTGCTCTGTTCTTCTATTTGTATGCAACCTGGTCGCTTCATCAGGAAGATCAAGTCCGCTATGCAGAAGCCTGGCAGTTTGTGGCAGCGTTGATGTCGATTCTGACACCAACCCTCATGTTTTCCGCCCTCGTTTCTCAAACTCATTATGTGATGTATGTCACGTCTGATCCCGTCAAAAAACGACAAAGCTGGATCATTCAAGGAGTGATTCACGCTTGCTGTAAGAGTAGACACGGACTTTCCCGAGCAGCCACGAATATTGCAGCCATTGCGAAAAAGGCCGCTGAAAAGAGATACATCACTGAATCAGATGAAGAAGCCGGGGATCAGAAATCTGAGGAAACCACTCAGAAGGCGACTCGCAAACGTGCAATGAAGAAAGTTGAAAAACCTGTTGAGATCGTCTCTAAGAAAACGGTAAAAACACCAGAAAAAACCGCAGTCAAAGATAAGGAAGAAAGCACAACGACAGTTGCATCAGAAATAAACGAGGAAAAGGCACCGCGGACAGGTCTGTTTTCAGGATTATTTGGTCGTAAGAAATCAAGATCAGCATCTGAGGAGGAACAAACCTCTTCAGAGGGGACAGAACCTCAGTTGAAAATCGCTGAAAAGACAACATCCAGTCGCACATCGACTTGGGAATCGAATAATACAAAAACGGTTGTGGACAATGGGGAAGAGGAATCTTCGTCGAACAATACGAGGTCTAAGACTACAGCCAAGCCCAGAATTCGTGTGAAAACGGAACCTGAGCAACCCGTTCAGAAAACGGAAGTCAACAATTCTGCACCGCCCAAGAGCCAAGCTCCCAAGCCGGACAATATTCCTCCTGCCGCACGAGAGACCGTGTCGATTGACACTGCTATTGATGACGATGATGATCGCCTGGACTCAGAGGATCTGAAGGGGCTGAGTAAGAAGGAACGTCGTCGATTGCGAAAAATGCATCGGGATCAACAACGCAATAAAGCCGCGTGAACCGCCGCGGAGGGGAAGTTTCTTCGCGCAGACATGCGGAGTGGTTAAAATGAATCTCTGAGTTAGGGCAGGGGATGCTGCCTGTCTGTCAGAGAATCATTTTATCCTAAAAATCGGGCGGCTCATGTCTGAGAATTCAGTTTCGCTGGGAAAGTTCCGTTGCGGTCGCGGCGAGCCGTTGTTGTTTATTCTGGGGCCGTGTGTCATTGAATCTCAGGATTCTCTGCTCAAAATTGCAGAAGAGATCCGCAAGATTTCCGATGATCTGGGCATCAATGTCGTCTTCAAGTCGAGTTTCGACAAGGCGAACCGGACCAGCATCGACAGTTTTCGAGGTCCTGGCCTGCAGGAAGGACTGCGGATTCTGCAATCGGTCACCGATCAAATTGGTTTCCAGACCACGACCGATATCCACCTCCCGGAACAAGCTGCTTCTGCTGCGGAAGTCTGTCAGATTCTCCAGATCCCAGCTTTTCTGGCCCGACAGACAGATCTCATTCAAGCCGCAGCCGAGGCGACGCGGGATAATGATGGTGTGATCAATGTCAAAAAGCCGCAGTTTATTGCTCCTGAAGACATCAAGCATGTTGTGAATAAATGTCGGGAATCTGGACAGGAAAATGTCCTGCTGACTGAACGGGGCACGACGTTCGGTTACGGTCATCTCGTCAACGATATGCAGGCGATTCCATTGATGCAAAGCATGGGCTGCCCCGTTGTTTTTGATGCGACTCACAGCGTGCAGCGTCCCGGCGGGAAAACAACCGGCGGAAATCGGGCGATGGTTCCTTTTTTGGCTCGAGCAGCTGTGGCAGCCGGAGCCGATGCCGTGTTTATGGAAACGCATCCCGACCCGGACAAGTCTCCCAGCGATGGCCCAAACATGATTCCCCTCAAGGATTTGAGGAAAATTCTCCAACAATTGATCGAAATTCGCGTACTGGTCAATAGCTGGATGAGTTAGCAGGTTGTATGGTTTCAACCCGTAGGTCAGGCTGTGCCTGACGAGATTAACTGTTGATAACGTATTTGTCAGGCACAGCCTGACCTACCGACTTCCATCCCAAATTTTACTATCCTTTTTCGAGTTGACACTTGACGATGACGATTTGGCGAATTCAGAATTTGATCTCCTGTGCCGTGCTTCTGACTGCCGGGCTGATGGTATCGGGGTGCGGAGGTGGCAAGTCCTCTGAGAAGTTGAATAAAAAGGATGACAAGAAAGCCGACGCGACCTCGGCTCGTGAGAATCTGGAAAAGCGACGCATCTGTAAGTCGAATCTCGATAAGGTTTACCAGATTTTGCAGCCGAGTGCCGAGAATATCAACAGCGAATTGCAGGCTGCCCTGGTGATTCTCAATCAGTGGTTTGGCAGTTGTGCCGATTTATCAAAGACTCAGCGGGATGCTGCCAATCCGTTATTTGCTGATCAGACCGATCCGGAATTCATCGAAAATTTAAATAGCGATTCCGTATCTCTGGGCGATGTGCTTTATCTTCGCGATCAGCTGCTGATGCGGAAAGTTGTCGAGCATGTTGTTCAGAATTCACCGACAGATCTGGAAAAGATTCGTGCGATCTTTGAGTACACCTGCTGGAATATCACTCTTGATCAACAATTGATCGATCCTCGCCTGGCGTCTGTTGGCTTGATTACTCAGGAGAGACTTAATCAGCTTGATCCAATGACAATTCCGCGCACGTTGCAGGATATCATGCTGGCGGGGCGGGGATTGCCTCAGGATCGGATCTGGGTATTTGCGACCCTGCTCGAACAACTGAACTTCGATTCTGTGATTTTGATGCCACCTCAGTCTGCTGAGGCAAACGGAACTTCGCCTGCCGTCGTTTTAGTCATGATAGACGACCAGTTAATGGCGTTCTGCCCGGAACTGGCAGTTGAACTTCAGAAAAGCTCTGAAGATGCCAATCAGTTATGGACAGCGACTACTCTGTCAGAAGATTTTACTTCAATCTTTAAAACTTTTCCCGGAGTGAATTTTCCTGAAGGCTCGCCAATTCTGCAGATGCAGGCAATCGACTGGAAGACTGCGGAAGTCGTTCTGCCTTATGCCATGCTTTCAACATCGCGGCGAATGGAAGCGTTGCAAATTGAGTTCGCGGGAGATATGTCCTGCACGATTTATCAACCTCTCGCTGGTGATGATGCCAATGGAGCAGGCTTGGGAGTGCGAGTTTCTTCTCTGCTGAAACCTGTTCTGGGAGAAAGAAAGCTGACCTTCTGGAGTTATCCTCACAAGATGTATCAACAGTCTTTGCTTGCCAGCGAAGAGGCTTTGACATTGCGTGAACTTTCTCATGCAACCCTGATGAAAGAGGTTCGCACGGTTCGTGCGAATGAGGATCAGAATGAAGAGAAGACATACAAAGTCAACATGGAGCGGCAAATGCTCAAGGCTCGCCTGCAGCAGTTATTGGGAAATGAAACGGAGGCTCTGCGAACGTATATCCGCATCCGCCTGCAGTTCAGCGTGACGGGCACCGGAGCAGCGGTTCAATTCGAAAACCTGATGCGATTTCTTCAGGCTGAGGATGCCCAATACTGGAGTGCGATTTCCCAGTATGAAAGTCAGGGCTATCGAGCTGCTGCGGATACGTTGCAGAATTATGTGGCCCGTTATCCCAATGGTCGCTGGGCCAATTCTGCTCGACAACTTCTGGCAAATGCGATGGAGAAAAATGAGAAACCTGCAGAAGCCGTGGAGATTCTGAAGCAATCAGAGTTACCAGCTTCAATGAATGTCCGCAAGACGATCGATCTGCAACACTGGCAAACGCCATAAAACGTAAGGTGGCGGGGGCGCTCTCGAA
>DEML01000086.1:0-3919 GCA_002359185.1 Planctomycetaceae bacterium UBA2671 | reverse complement strand
GCGCCCCCGCCACCCAAGTTGATTTTATCTTGGTCAAGTAGAATCAGACGCTTTAAGAATTATCGGTCTGGTAACTCACTCGCTTGCGCTTCGTGCTTGTATCTTAATGACGTGCCTCTAAAATTTGACGGGATCAAGTCAATCCTGCAGGTTCAATAGATTAAGGTCGTCTCATCAAGCAATTCTTTCTACGTCAATGGTTTCTGATCACCCTGTTTATTCTGCTGCCGGTGGGGGGCTTGCTCGGTCAGTCGGTGCCGGGTTTGAGTGAATCCGTCGGCCAATATTTGAACACCGGCTATCTGGTCTTCTTCATTCTCTTTGGCATGTCGATCACGCTGCCAACAGGAAAACTCTGGCAGACGGCTTCTCAGCCAACTTCGATTCTGTTGGCGATTTTCGTCAGCATTGTCATCCTGCCGCTCGTCACCTGGGGAGTGGTGCTGCTGTTTCCATTGAAGGCATTCTCGGCTGGCTTACTGATAATGTCTGCTGTACCGACGACACTCGCCTCGGCTGCTGTCTGGACACGTAAAGCAGGCGGAAATGATGCGATTCCGCTCATGGCGACCCTCCTGGGAAATGCGTTTTGTTTTCTGACCATTCCCTTCTGGCTCGGACAGACGCTCGGGCAATCGCTGCCGATTGATGTCTGGTCGTTAATGTCCCGACTGTTGATCGTCGCTGTGCTGCCGATGGGGCTGGCTCAGGTATTGCGAGCAATTCCGATCATTGGAAAAAGTGCCGATGTTCATAAACTTTCCATCGGCATGCTTTCACAGATCGGCATTTTGATCATCATTCTGGTTAGTGCGATCCGTACTGGCCCGATCTTTCAGGAACAGTCGGAAAACTTATCACTGCTTCAAGTCTTATTAGTCATCGTCTTATGTGGAGTGATTCACGGTATCGGTCTCTGGAGCGGTTGGGGGCTCACACGCTTGCTGAAAGGAAGTTGTGAGGACGCGATTGGTGTCGCCTTTTCCGGAAGTCAGAAAACACTGGCGATTGCGATCGACCTGACAACCTCTCCCATTCTGCTCGCCAGCGGAATTTCGCCGCTCGCAATTATCCCTCCGCTGATTTTTCATGCCCTGCAATTGATTATCGATACCATCATGATTGCCAAGTTCCGGCAAACATGTTCTGATATTGATCCGAAACAGGTACCTCAGCCTGTCCATTCCACGAATGCCGAATCGATTTCTGCAGACTGATTATGAGAGAAACCAACATGATAAAAACAGCTATTCGCATGACTCTTCTAACTCTGTTTTGTGCTTTGGCATTAAGCTGGACGGCTGCCGTTCATGCCGAAGAGAAACCTAAAACCAAAGTTCTCATGCTGACCGAAAGTAAAGGCTTCACGCACGGCTCTGTACGCCGTCCTGAAGGCAAACTGGCCACAGCCGAAGTGGCCATGATTCAACTCGGTCAGAAAACTGGGCTGTTCGATGTCGATTGCACTCAAAATTCCGCCGCCGATTTTACAAAAGAGAATCTGCAGAAGTACGACATCGTCATGTTCTACACCACGGGGGAACTGCCAATCGCTCCTGAAGATCGCGACTATTTCATCAATGACTGGTTAAAACAAAAGGGCCACGGCTTCATCGGTTTTCATTCTGCAGCCGATACTTATCGCTCGGGGGATCCCAAGAAAAACGAAGAATTCCGCTGGTACTGGGAAATGTGCGGCGGCACCTTCAGCGGCCATCCCTGGGGAGCCGGGGCTACCGTCACGATGACCGTACACGATCCCGAGCATCCTGTGATGCAACCGTTCGGCAAAGTCTTTGTACATCAGGATGAAATCTATCAGTACGTGAACTGGCAGCCGGAAAAGGTCCGCGTGCTGATGTCACTCGACATGGCCAACTGCAAACCGAGCAAGCCGTATCACGTTCCGGTTGCCTGGGTGAAAAGCTGGGGTGACGGCAAAGTCTACTTCAACAACCTCGGCCACCGTGACGAAACCTGGACGAATGCAGCGTTTCTGAAATCCGTCGAAAACGCCGTCAAATGGATGCAGGGAGACTTGGAAGGTTCGACAGAACCAAACCCGGAAGTGTCAGCCGCAGAGGAAGAAAAGGCGAAGGCCGTTGCTACGGAATAAACAGCGTTCCTGCCTCTGACACCAGCAACTTCAACGAAAAGGGTAGCCCAGATAGCTCCGCAATCTGGGTGGACGAAGTCCACAAGAGAAAACAGTTTGAAGGTCGGTATCTAAGAAGCCAGCCGCGACTTACTAAAAAACTGGGATTCACGCCGAAACGACAAAATGATAAACTGCGTTATTAACAGACGACAGGGAGGTAGTGATGGATCAGAACCAAACGTATCGCATTGAAGCAGAAGCTGCTCAGGCATTAGCCCAATGGAAGGCTTTGTTTGCTGAGCAGGTCGCCGTAAAGGCCAGGGAACTGGCAAAAAAAAGCGTCTGTACGGACGTTATCACCCTTGGTCACTACCGACAGGCTGCGAGTATCGCCGTGCAGATGTTGGCGACCGCAGTTCAGGACACAGATTCTAAAGATGGCCGTCAAGAAGCAGCCTGATCCCCAATCCGGGACACTTCACGAGTGCGCAAACGACTGGTTCCGTCAATTTCTAAAGCATCTCGAAATTTTTCTGGTGGAGACGGGACAGGGGCTTTCGTCTGATTCCGATACCGCGGACTACAGTCTCGCCGCAATGCAGGCTGTAAAGCTGACCCTACTCGATTCAGGTCACAATCACGAGCAGATTCTTGCTCTATTTGGGCGTGTCGCTTTTGAGGATGCGGACATATCGAAAACGCCTGAATGGACGACCGAAAAGAACAGGCGACGATTCGAACTCATCGACGGCGACATACAAGGGACCCTCAGCCAAAACGAGCAGCTTGAGCTGGCAGGCCTAACACAACTCATGCGGCAGCATGTGGATTCTGAAGCCAACATGCCGGTTGCAGGTGCCAGAAAACTTCACCGCTATCTTACAGGTTTAGACTCAGAATCGACGGATTCGGAGCCATGATCTTTGATTATCCCGAGCCCCGATCTCAACGAACTCATGGGCCCTCCGGTTACGCTTCCTACGTATCCTTTCGGCCATGGTTGCGCGATGAATTTACGTTTCGCTGTGTCTACTGCCTGAAACGCGAAATGTGGGGACAAGTTACTTGCGAGTTTGAACTGGATCATTTCGAACCTCAGTCCCTTGCGCCGGATCGGAAACTTGATTATTTCAACCTCGTCTATGCTTGCAGACGCTGCAACTCGGTCAAACTTGACCAACCGATTGATGATCCATTGTCCATGCTTTCATCCGATATCGTCGCTGTGTTGCCCGACGGTGCTCTCGTCAGCCATGCCCCTGATGTCAATCGCCTTATTCAGAAGATCGACCTAAATTCTCCCATACTCCAGCGTTGGCGAGTCATGTGGATGCGAATCGTGGATTTGGCAAAGGAACGCGATTCAACCTTATTCCGACAGCTCATGGAGTTTCCTGACGAATTACCAAATCTCGGTCGACTGCGGCCTCCCAGCAATTCACGGCAAGAGGGCATCGAAGTAAGCTGGTATGCCAAGAGGCAGAGAGGCCAGCTTCCAGAGATTTATTGAAGATGGGTTTCACAGAAACACGCGGGTGATCCGATCGGATTTGTCGGTTGGGTCGCACCGCGATAAGATAAAATTATCATATGGGTTCTGACTTTAACAGACATCCAGTAAACCTCAAAGTCAACGCGAATGGTCAAATGCAGAGTGTTCGATGATGAGAAAAGGATAGCCCAGATGGCTCCGCTATCTGAGTTCACGAAGTCCACAAGAGGAAACAGTTTTGGGGTCGGTCTCCAAGAAGTCTGCATACGGCTGCGCCGCCCCGAAAGAATCTTTCGGGGCCACCCGCGAGTTCCCGATCGTCTTGTCCA
>DEML01000051.1 GCA_002359185.1 Planctomycetaceae bacterium UBA2671 | reverse complement strand
ATTGCAGTAGAGTCTGGATTCGCATCTTTGTAATTCGAAGCTTGTCCAAGTCACGAACCCTACTGCTCAAAAATACGTGGCAAACCGTGACAGTCGCTCGGAGAACGCGATAATCGCCCTAAAATGGGCATGAATCGTCGTTCTCGAAATTCAGGCTCTGCGGAGCAGTCGCCACCTCAGGAAGTGTAGAAGGTATGGAAGCTGTCTCCTGTGTCGTCTGATAGGCCGTAGTGGTCCTCTGACGGGTATAGAACTGCTGTCGCTTCTGCTCCCATTTACGGTATGAGTCTTGCATCAGCTTGTAGCAGCTCTCCGGGGACAGAGAGTCTTCCAAACACAACTCTTCTAGAGAGCTGAGAATTTTAACTCCCGTGGCGTCTCTGCAGTTCGGACTGAAAGCTGGACCGTGTGCTTTGATCCATCCCTCTAGGATTTGTGTTCCTAGTTTGATGGGATTGGGGGTGCGGTGGGTCTCCTTCAGTCGCTCAGTTAGTTTCAGATATCCCGATTCTGGGATTTCGTATCTGAGGTTAGAGTCTGGGGACATGGACATAACAAAACCCATGGATTCTATGGGAGTGTTAACAATGTTGGTTGGTCTTATATTGGTATTATCTGAGTGTTGATTTCCTCCTCCTTTGAAAGAAAAACCGAATTGTTGAATGTGCTCTCCAATCAGCTTGCGGAAATCCGCCAGCTGATCCTCAGAGTCACACAGATAGAACATGTCGTCAGAGTATCTCAGAGCAGTCACCCCTGCTGCGATTCTTTGACAAACCAGATCATGATTCAAATGGCCGAAGATGTTCATTGCGACCGGACTGAGCGGACAGCCTTGAGAGATCCCTACTGATTTCCATGTAGAGCCTCGCAAGACAACTTCAATCAAAGCCTTCCATTGCTCTACGACTGTTTCCTGTTGTTCTGCATCCTCTGCTGGCACGTTTGCGGCAATCACTCCCACCTCGGGAAGCCCTGCCAGGATCAAGTCGATGGGTACGTTGTCGAAGGCATTATTGAAATCTTCACATACAGTATAGTGTTTGTGTTCAACGTCGATTAGATATGAGAGCTGAATCAGTAAATCGTAGACCCCCAGTTTCGGTCGATAGGCATAGGACGTTGAGACAAAATGCTTGTCGACCAGAGCAGTCAGAATCTGGCTGATTACTGTGGCCACTAATCTATCCGCAATGTTTCCGATTTTAAGTGTGCGAGTTCCGCCTTTCGATTTGGGAATGGAAACCTTCCGAATCGCACCAGGCCTATATTCCCCTCTGATCACGAGATCATTGACTATCCGACAGACTGCATAAAGACCTGCCTGGGTTACGTCATTCCAGTGGATGCCATCAGGACCGGCGGCCTGCCCTTTGTATTTGGCGAGGTCGTCAACGATTGTCTTCAGCCGCTCGACGCCGAACGCCCACTCCAGTGGTGGTAAATCCTCAGAGGTGTCATAAGAGGGACCGGTGGAAATGATCTGGTTCCGTAAATTCTGATTCCGGGCCCGTTGACGATTGATATGATGGATGCCTTCCCATTTGAGATGTTCCTGAGTCTCTCGAAAACGTCCACCAGGAAATCTAAATTCTTGACTCATGCGAGACTCCTTTCAGAAAGTGGCAGCCAACCTTCAGTCCGATAGTCCTGTTTGCGGGTATCCGACCAGCGTCTGAGTTCCGGGTGATGCGAATCTGAAATATCGATGACCAATACGGGTCTAAACTTCCTGTTAAGCATAACTAAGTCTTTTAATAGTAAGGACATACCGTTATTTCCATCCGCTCGAACCAGCACATCAAAGTCCAGGTTTTTCATGCTCTCGGCTTCGTGAAATGTGACGATCGGAGGGGGGTTCGCTCCACAGAGTCCGGGATGAGCTTCGAAAGCAATTTTGAGATTTTTGGCATGTCGTTTGTTTTCAACCAGCACAGCCAATCGTGGGGGGCTGTCGAGCGACTCGCGAGGTACTTGGTGGTTCTGGAGATGGAGTTCCTCCCAATTGCCGTTCACGAGAGCGGCAACCCGACTCGCAATTAGCGAGTTGCGGGATACGTTATCCCAGAGCCCCTCCTTCTTGATCTCAAAGATGTCCGACAGCCTCGACAGGTTTCGTAAGGCACCCTTGCGAGACTTGAAAAAGTGAGTTTGTACAGGTGAGAGATACCTGTTCTTGCCGACCATCGTGATCGAGGAGTCCCCATACCAGTACGCGAGTCGTTTCCGCTGGTTTTCGCCAGTTAGACTCCGACTCAGACAAAAGCCAAACAAGCGAAATCTCTGGTCGACTTGATACAGAAAGGACTTCCCTTGCGAATGAGTAATGGAATTGGCATCGAGCAAAAATACAAAGTCTCGAAGCTCCAGGTCCCGCTCCGACGCTCCCGCATCTGCAGCAGTGGAAAACTCCAATTGACGAAACCGGCTATTTCGATCGGGATCACTGATGTTGGGTTCATCTCGATACCGTTCCGGCAGGAATCGTTTTCTGAGTTCTGCTCTGGAAAATTCGTTCTTTACACGCCGGAGATCATTTGGTGAGCCTAAAACGGCAATTCCGCAGTTGGGATACGCTTCCGCGACTGTCTTGAGTGCTACAGGGATCTGAGAGAATTCTTTGAGTTCGATCAAGCCCCGGCAATTACTACGGACGAATTCGGCCAAGGGATGACTTTTTGAGCATTGAGATAATTCATAGGGCCCGCACTGTTGAGTGATTCGCCAATTGATCCCATGCTTTGCGAGTACTTTTTGAATCTCTTCTAGTCTTGCGGTGGGATACTCGTAATGCTTCCAGGTTTGCACCCGATGCTCATTTTGTCTGATGAGCTGGATTTTTCCCTGTTCTTCTCTAACGACTATGCCAGAGGGGCCATGAATGTATTGGTCCAAATCAAATCCAGGGCACTCAACTGTCATTAGATGCCCAGCAATGTCAATTCCCGCTGGGTTTTGCGTCTTAGGTACGCTGATCACTTGATGCAATTCCTTTTATTATGATTTATCGAGTAGCACTCGACACTGTTGCTTGATTTCAGCTGTATTGGTGTTTAGAGTGGCTTTTCGATCGTGGAAAAGTTGATTACGAATATTATTTTTGCACTGTATTTCAATTGTATTCATATGAAGTGACCAATGCGTATTGCCTTCAGTGCACCTTGTTGTACTAGCTCACTCACGACCTATCAGCCAGGGTAATCTCCCTCGGGTAATCTTATTGTAATTTAAAATAGCTTGTAATGTTTTACGCATTTTCAATGAAAGTTCAAATGGCAAAAAAGTTTAAAAGACCAGAAAATCGTAAATTGACTCCCCAGGCACAAAGAGTGCTGTATTTGCTCGATAAGCTCTGGCACGGCAATAAAGCGGCCATGGCTCGAGATTTGAATTTGAGTACGAGTGTGGTTAACCAGGTCGAGTACGGAATCCACTCTCCTGGCACGAAGTTTCTGGAGGCTTTGTCGAAGTACCCAGGAATAAATGCAGAATGGATCCGCACTGGCGAGGGAGTTGCCGAAATCGAACATGGCAACCAGTCAACCTCTCTTCCCCTGACCGATCAACCTCTCCCGGGCAGACCTGAGGATTATCTGGAGCGATTCACGGGAAGGTACGAGTTGATGATTTCCCAGTGGGGAGGAAGCAGTCGGTATCTGTGGAAAGTGAGGGCTTACGATGCAAAAGTCCTCAAGCGTGACTATGAGATCAACACAGGAGATCTCATTCTTGTGGAAACCGATCCCAAACTGCTTGCTAACCCGAGCTATGTCTCAGGGCGACTTGTGATTTACACGAGTAAAGAGAGTTCAGCAGGTCATGTCAAAATAGGCCGAGCCCATGCACACACTTTGGTGTCAAATCAGGTCACAATTGAAATTGAGGCCCCTGCTGAAAAGAGCCAAGACGACCAGTTCAGTAGTCCCGTCGCACAAAAGCATGACCGCAGTTTAAGATTTGAAATGATGAATCCCCAATCTCCAGCTGACAGCGAATCCGAAACGCGGAATGATCCTACGCTCTCAGATAGATCTAACTCCGACATTTCGACAATCCATGGGGTTTGCCTGCTGTTAGTGCGAAGTGAATTCTGATTCTGAATGATCGGGGAACTCAATTCGTTATTGCCATCTTCGTGAATCGAGCAATTCCATTGCAATTAGTCGGCTTGAATCTGAGTCATTGCTGGAAACACTTTCTGCCTGGCATGACCTATTGCCATAGTCGAGATCGCAGCTTAGTGAGTTAAGGCCCCGTCTTGCTGAAGGGGAATGACTGGCCCGCCGTTTCTTCTCATGGGAGATTAGAAATACCCATTGTCGCTCAAGAGCTTTTCTGGGGGTTCAATCCACTTTGTGTAGTCCGACTTTTCTCACATGTTGGAAGCTTAGTTTATCAAGCTTTCCAAGCTGGATTGAGGGGGAAATTCCAAGCCAGTCAAGATTCCATTTTAGGCATGCAAATTGGATCTTTTTTATCTGATTTAAAACAGTCAGGCAGGACACATTATTCCGCTCAGGATATCCGGCTGGCCTGTGATTCCATCCGAGAAAATCGCAGTTCCCGATCGGGCCAAAACCTGATTAGCACAGGAGGGGAAAGAGTAAGCAGTTTTGCCCGATTGAGGGCTGATCAGTGTCCTCAATAATGGAAATTGGCCGCATGGACAGGTCGAAATGATGCAGTGTTTAACGCGAAATACCTTCAGAGAGCCAATATTCACCACTAAGACGGTTAGTTTGGTCAAAAATGACGAAAGCGATGCTAATTTTGACCTCTTGCTTGGTCCTTTGACCACAAACCGACGATCATCACGGTAAGTACTGAGATTGATAGAAAAGGACGATTCAAAATGTGAAAAGGCCGTAAATTTAAGTCCCATACCCTTAATTCGAACACTAAAGGTTCTATTTCAAGTAATTGTGAACTTAATTCAACACCCCGTCAGCAGACCTGTTCCCCGGGCTCAAGGTGACGAGGTAGTCAGGTTCTGCCCGATAGGCGAAGTATAAGCCAATCACCTCGTGTCCAAGTCATTAGCAAATGCACCGGATCAACTCTCTGCATCGTGGGAGGAATCCGGGGGAGATCGTGTGACACAGTGGATGTTAGAGGTACGACTCAACCGTCTAGCTAACCGAGGATCAAAGGTTATCTCCGATTACTGAAACATGAGTTTACATTGGCGTTCTCGAAAGATGCCCTGGTGCCTTGGAGCTGATAGCTAAAAGGAATGCCTTCGTGGTCAACCTTTTTGACAGGCTGACCACGAAGGCTGAATTTGCGTGTCGAGAATCAACTCACAGTAACTGATTTCAATCGAACAGTTTCTAAACGGCAATCCCACAGATGGAATCGAGCAGTCCATGCATGGCCTGGGTTCGTTTGGGGAGCTGGGCGAGGTTTCTCCCTTTGAGAGCCTCCGTGCAGGCATTCATCCAACGCCAGACTGATTTGCCATCTTCGGTAAACTCCTCATGTCCCGGTTCTCGCCATTCCTGGACGAGTCTGGGGACTTGTGTGATGGGCAGAATCTGAGCATCCACCGCACGGATCATCAGGTCGTGAGCCGTTTTGTCAGTGATTCGTTGCTGGCGATAGGCAGCAATCCGCTCATCCTGCTGGAGTCGTAGTTCCCCCAGGTGACCAATCGCTCGGTTGACGAGTTGAGGTAAATCCCGCTCGATAAAGCGGGTGTGCTTCCGGGCGATGGTGATTTCTCCACTGAATGAAAGGTTGTCGCAGACAAACACCCCTGCTCCGACAGCGATCCCGGCTGGGAATGTCTTGTCGTGGCTGTTACGAAGTCCAATTACAAGGCCATAGTCATTGACGGATTGGTCGTTGAATACTTCGAGCAATCCAAAATAGCGGGCATCATCACCCCAGAGTGCGTGAGCTTGCGATTCAATAATCAGACCGCACCCTTCGAGTGACCTTTCGACCTGATTGAGGAGGCGATGGTGGGCAATGGGAACCCAGGTGTTGGTCGATTCCGGTGTGTTGGAATCTGCGATCTGAGAACGTTCAACGCGGTTCGCTCCGCAATGAAGACATAAATTGAGCATGTTGAAACTCCGAATTTGAGTAAATATTGTGAAGAATCGATTGCGATCGTTTGGAAATGCAACGATTAGTGATTGGTTTGACTAAGCCAAGGCGGTAATTTTTTTGCATGGATTCTTCAAGTCGGTAGTACTACGAGCAGTCGCTCCACTGGAATGCACCACTGGAGGCTGAGGCCCTTGTGGAAAGATTCGATCGAATTCTCGCAGGGCCGTGTCTAGCTCCTCTTGAAAATGATACAAGTGTGCATTGGCAAACACCCGAGCATCTTTAATCCGCCTCGCGACATCGACGACATCTCTGATCGCCTGTCGAGCAGACAGGGAGTTGTATCCCCCTCTCGGGGCTCTCGTGGTCATGGATTTGGTCCTTGCTTAAAAAGTGGGAAATTGGCAAGAATATCGTAAAAGTAGTGTACAGAAAACGTGAAAAACGATTTTGAAAATTGTCGAAATAATTTAAACCCTTTGCCAGTAACAGTTTAAGTGCTCGTCGCTTTAGGTATGGGGGGGTTTACTACTCTCAAAAAACTCGAAGTCGTTGTGTCGCAACAGGTTATGACATAAACTTTAGGTATGCCCTATTTATGGGTTAATTTTACGTAACTCGATATTCAGCATGCACTTACAGCTTACACTTTAGGTATGGGTAGAGAGTTTTTGCTATTGACAAATTATCTCGTTGTCTCGTAACGAGTTACGTCGACTCATCAGGAATATTTTATATTTGTGTACAATAGTCCTTATTGACAACCTTAAGTCCTGTTCTCGCAGCATGTTATGCATTATCGCGACTGAAAAAAGCTGTACACTGTACAAAAAACTTTAGGTACTTAACGTTACTACGTAACGTAGGCGGATCTTCAGTCCAGGCCTGAAGACCGCCGCCTGTTCAAATCTTTAAACTTCAATTTCATCATCAAATTGACTCCGAGAACCTAATTGAAAAAGAGGCGGCAGTACTGGATAAAGTACAGTATATTATTCAGTACTATGTTCACCTACTCGAATTCTGGGCCTCTCAGAGCGTCGCCTGACGAGACGAGCAACATATCGCCCGAAGGGCCTGCAGCTCATTCTGCGGGGAGCTGGAGGCCTCTGACAAGCTTATTTCTTGTCGAGGGCTTGCTGATGTTTGAGTAGAGCTCGCAGCCCCATCATGGTCCAGAGGAAGGTCGAGGAGGTGGCCCTGCCGTTGATGTAATCCCAGTGACCAATTTCATCGTTCACTTCGACAAGGTAATCGGTCGCAAATCGGAGCCGTATATCGAGATCGTATTTGAGCTTCTCAGGGAACGGGAACTCCCTGTCGTTCCTTCGCACACCGATGATCATTTCGAGTTGACCACTGGCGACCTCCTCACGGTACGCCTCTCATTGAAAAACCCGGCATGAGCCTTTGGGGCGATGGAATTCGGCTCGAACGACTCTGGCTTTCCAAAGCACACGAGTTATACGCATTTACTCTCAGGCGAAAGTTTCGCAAACCTCTCAGTAATGAAAAAACGGAAGACCTCATGTTTCCCCCATTTCCCATGACGTTCTGCTGGCAGTTTGAAGTATAAAATCCTTTTACTTCCAAATTGCTCTGCAGCAATCACTCTTAAAAACCACATTTGAAATGAAAAGTCATAAAACATTATGTTTTGGAAGAGCTTTGAGATTTTTATCAAAATTCCACTATATACATAGTGATATTTCACTGGCTAATAAATTCAAAGTGAGATCCATTTCGGCATTGCCAGATCTCACCCACCGACTGAACTGATGCAGCATCAGCCCTCCAGCGATGTTGGCGGTGTAGATGGTGCTCCGAGAGGTGCACTGGCCGGATTGAGCTTCCGACTGTTTGAAGAGCGTACCATTATAATGCTGCCGGGACTTCGGATCCGAGGACGTCAGGATTCGCAGAGTTTCCCCGAGCATGCGGCCATCACACCAGAAATCGCAGCGATCCTGCAGCGATCGCCAGATTGATTCCCGGGTGCTGATTCGATCAACGCAGCAGAAGACAACCGTCCCGACCTCCATGCGGGAGCGGAAGCGGTCGGTAATCGTCGTCACGGTGATCGTGGGATCGAGCAGCTGGATTCTCCGGGCGGTGGCCTCGACTTTGAGTTGCCCCAGATCCTGATGGTCGTAGCCCTGTGTCGTGATGTTGGTCGGCTCGACCTGATCAAAATCAATAAGCTGGAGTTGAGGGACTCCCAGGGCTGCCAGTTGCAGAGCAACCTGCCGCCCGATCGCTCCGACACCGATTACACTCACCTGCAAAGCTTGCAGTCGCTCCCGCGGGACGAGATCAGCCTGTCTGATAAAACGATCGTGATTGCTCATGCGTTGAACTCCAGAAATGTGTGGGGATCCTCCTCGTAAAAGTCGCTGTCGTTCCAGAGCTCATTCGGGTCCATCAACCCCGTCCAGCTCTGAGATTGATCGACCACGTTTTCGTCGTATTCGTTTTGCCAGCCGAGATAGTCCGATTCAGGAAACGGCTGTTGGTAATCAATGGAGGTTTTTAATCGGATGCACATGTTCTGCATCCGATTCCAGCGAAGTTCGGCGTGGCGTTTTCCGCCCCGAGCCAGAATAAACATCACGGCCCAGTCGCACTCCCCGAAACTTGTGACCATTGTGTCCAGGTCCGTAGGGCTCAGCAATATGCCTTTCATCTCATCATCGAGAAATGCGAGGACTTCGTTTACTCGATAAACGTGGGCAATAGGGGCTGGGCTCTTTATTACTTTTCTGGTTTGCACAAATCTTCAATCGCGTTTCGTAGCAAGATCAGTCGGGTTGGTTCAGGATAGGGAGCCATTCTCTGGAAATAACCATCTGGCTCACCATACTGCTCAATCATTTCTTGTGAATATACAGGATCTGCCATCATAAAATCTGTATCCCAGAGAATACGCTCTGAGAGGCATTCGACAATTTCATCCCATTCATAATGTTCAGAAGATTTCAGATCAGGAATTGCTCCTCCGATGTTTTCTTCGCCAGCTTCATTAATGACATCAATGATCAATTGTCGCCAGTAATACCATTCAGCAGGTTCTCTTTCATCGATTTCGTCAATTTCAAAATCGATTTGATGGTTGATGTTTTCATAAATAGCAGCGATGGTAGATTCGTTGATGGCGTTTAGCTCAGGGCATGTTTTCGATTCTCTCAACAATCCCTGTCCGACTTCAGCTAGAAGTGCCAGACGACTAAAGGGATTGAGATCGTCGAATCGAGGAATCCCAAATTCCCATTGGTCAAATGACTCTGTGATCTCTTCTTCAATGATCTGATCAGCAATTATTTTCAGAGATTCTTTGAAAATTCTTGCTTCTGAACCAACCAGAGTTCGCTTACCGTCTTGAGTATTCCAAGTCATAATAGGTCCTGATGAGTATTCCTCATTTTCCGATTTTGACGGTAGTAACGTCACTCGCACCGATTCAATTAAATTTGAGGCAGGAACGACTTTTTTTGATTGATAATACTTTGTCCACCATTCAGTATTAATGTCTACTAATTCATATGAGGGCAGCAAGTGAGTGAATGGGGAGAACTACTAATATTCTTGATATTTGGCCCCGGTCTTCTTGTACTTACGCTGTTTTGTAAAGAGATGATTTACTTTTTTTATCCTTCTCAGGAAGCATTTGGAGAAGACGACAGAACCAGCTACGTGCAGTGGTTGCTTCAGTTTGTAATTCTGGAAACAGCTGCTTATTTAGCAGCGATCGGCATTACAGCCAGTCCCAAAAGTCCTGTTTTAAAGGTTGGAAAAAGTTCGATTGCCGTAAGTGACAAACCCTACTATATTTCGCATCCCTCTGACGGATGGAATGAATTTGTTGGAATTCTGATATATCTGCTGACTGCATATGTTGCAATCGGATGGGTGCTGGTAATTACCTCTGAAAAATCTGAAAAAGTTAAGTTGAGTAAGATTATGAGAAGAAAAAATCCAGCAGTACCCTTCCTTTGTTCCAAAATGACCGTAATTTCTGCCAGATTCATTTGCTTGCTCCTGGCGATTATTTCCAGTACCAGTGCATGGGCCGCACACACCAGATCACTTCCGTGGTATGCTCATGAATTGCAGCCTGAAGACGTTCAACCATATTCGTTTGGGAGTGGAGACAATGGGGTACGTCTTTCTCTCAACATCAAAGTTGTTGATGCGAATTGTGGGAACTCGCTTCTACTTAAGGCTCAGATCTCACATCTCCTAATTAATGATGGTTGGCATGTTGAGAATGTGATTGATCCTGGACGAAGCCCGTTTGCCCCACCAAGAGTTTCGGAGCAATTTCCCGTATCGTATCAGTTCGAAACAGCACTGCCATTTGAATTGATAAACAATGAAGGAATACAGGATGGAGAAGTATTTCATTGTCTTTTTTTGCTTAAACCTACAAAAGAGTCGTTGAATAAATATTCCGCGACTCAGGAAGAGGTATTGGCAAGATTCAAGAACGGAGTCTACTTTTTGAAAGTTGTAGATCCGAACTTGAAAGATAGTCAATGAACGAAGTAATCGTCGCCGCATTCATCACATTAACGACGGCATTTGGAAATACCAATTCGGTTGAATTGAAAATCATCTTTGATGGCAAGCCAGTTGAGTGTGATAGCGTTTGGTTCCGAAATAAGTCTCAAGAGAATAAGAACTTTCAGCTGATTTACAATGGGGAAAGCTATATCCCAAACGAGATGGATTTTATAAAATCAGTTTCTGAAAATGATGACATTGAGGCAACGGTATGGATTGATGGAACCCTATATCGAATTCCTAAAGAGAATTTCACCTTTGGACAACCATTGCTTGGATCAGTTTCTTCTAAGGATGCAAAAGGAGTTTCTGTAGATAAGTTCCCTACTAATTATGTTCAACGTACTCAACAGTCTGGTTATTGGAAGACAGTTCCGGTAACAAACCCATGGACTGGTTGTTGTGAGTGTGTTCAAGTCTGGGTTAGCTGCCCTCCTTGTCCATGTGAACCTTATTCAGTTCCTCAATCTACCCCTATGAAACAAGAATTGCTTTACGGGGCTGTTGATCAAGGAATAATATTCAGATGATTTGAAGTAGTGATTTTGATCTCTCATCAATTCAACTGTTGACATTTGAACTTAATAGAGCAAAGATATCACTACATGAGACAGATCCCCTAACGAAGCTGGAGTGAACTATTCCACTGTGAACGAAGCCGCAGTTTTTCCTAACCGGAAAGGCTGCAGCTTTTTTTATTGCCCTGAGGCAAAACAGATGAACCATTAGAATATCCAACGCCAGGAGGAATACCTTACCAATGGACTGCTCGGCGTTTATGATCCACTGCTCAATTTGAACAAGATCATCGGGTGAGAAAGAAACTGAATGGCCGAACAATTGCTCGGCGACCTTTAACTGCCTGCCCAGGTTAACTTGGCGAGAAAAATCGCTGCTCATCGATGACCAGTGTTCTTCATGACGTGACTTTGCAGCTTTGTCCAGAAACCGACGTTCGTCAGCAGTACAATCGAGGATGCTCATAAGGTCTTTCTTCACATCTTCCGGCTGTCGTCGCTCGTCAAGGTAACGATAGAGCGAGCGTAAGGCATCTTCACATGACTTGCGTGTTTTGAATAGAACCATAATGCTCACTTGCTGCGGTAAAATCATTCAAATGAATATCACTTCTTGAAGAGGTCCGATACTACTACTCTTCAGTCTTGGGCAAACCAGAAATTCATAATATAGTCACTTCTTCATATCGCTTATAGCATGTTGAGACACAGAAGCGACTCTCCGGTTCGTATGGCAATCCAGTCACAATGTGGTAATTGATGGGCGGTTGTCCTGTCAGTATTCGTCGGGGTGCAAAAGACAGGTCGAAGAGCAGACGACGATATGCAATCCATTGGCTAATCCCCACCGTCATGGTCGCAAGGAAACAGGGGCTTACTCCTTTCCTTTCTTATAAACCATAGGTAGTCCAGATTAAGCATCCACGACAAATTTGAAAATCGACGGACTCAAAACTGGCTTTCGACTGGAATCGGTGTATGCTGTTCACATCTGCCGATTCCCGGGATTCAGAGTGAAGTCATATGATTTTCTGACACAGTGACGTGAGGGCCAATTGAGATGACTGCGACGACAATGACAGTCCGCGAACTCCGCCGCATGTGGAAGCCTCATAAAGAACGTCTGGCTGCTCTGCATCCGGAGCATCCGACAAACGTACGCTTTCATCGGGCCTGCAGCTGGTTGCAACGTTCGGAAGAAACACCGATCGGCAGTGACCTCGATATTACCCTCATGTCTCAGTGGATCGCCATGAATGCACTTTATGGTCAGTGGGATTCTCTGAGACAGGAACCGGTTGGGGATCTGAAAAGCTGGAAAGACTTTCTCGACCGTATGCTCAAGCTCGATCAGCAGGAGATTATCATCAATACGCTGAACGAGCAAAAGTCTCTGGTGATGTCGATTTTGGAAGACCCGTTTTTGAGCAGGTATTTCTGGAAGGAACCATGCCCCCAGCAAGCGAATCGTTCCAGGAAAACTCTACACGAAGCCCGCACCTGGTATTTGATGGGTAACTGGGCGTTAATTCTAGATCGGGTTGTCGAGCGGATCTATTTTTTGCGATGCCAGATCGTGCATGGAGCGGCAACTTACGATAGTCAGTTGAACCGCAGTGCTATTCAACTCTGTACCGAACTGTTCGATCCTCTGATTCGTTCCTTCCTGCTGATCTGGGCTCAGCGAGGGGTTGAAGAAGACTGGGGAGGTATGTGCTATCCGCCGCAGTCACTTGAAGAAACGCGTTCGAATTCAACGGCTTGATCCTCTGCTCTTACGCGTTGAATTTACAGGACTGTAATGATTGCCTATCATGGTATACTGTGGTACAAGTTTGTTTGTGCTTCAACAAACAGAATGGTGCCATGTCTCAAAAGAAATTACTCGTCCAGTGGATTGGTCATTCCGATTTGCGTGCTTTGGCTGCGAACAGTTCGCGTTCGCGATGCGAAAAGCTTATGTCCATTCTCGGAGGCAGGCTTCCCGACAAATCCGATACGGATCAATCTCTCGCAAGTGAAGGTCAAGCTGCCAGTCATTGAACGCGTCAAGAGCGACGAGTTTTGGGATGAAGTCACCGTGGGTGATCTCGAAGAAATCCGTGACCAGCTTCGTGGCATCGTCCAGTTTCGTCGCAAGGACGGAGTCACCAAGCTCGATCCGATCATCATCGACATAAAGGAAGACGAAGCCGACATCGAACGCAAGAAGCACAAAGTCCGCTTGGACAAGCTCGACGATCTGGACATGGTCGCCTACCGCAATCGTGTCAACAACGTCCTGCAAGCCATCATCGACCAGAACGACACGCTGCGGAAGATTCGCCTCGGTGAACCCGTCACCGACAGCGATCTCGAAGACCTCTGTTCACTGGTGCTGACTCAGGAACCGGGTCTCGACTTGCACAACCTGATGGATTACTTCCAACAAGCCGATTCGCTCGATCAAGCCATCCGTGAAATCATCGGGATGGATGCCGACGCGGTTCACGAGCGTTTTACCAAATTTGTACAGGCTCATCCGAATCTGGCTTCGCACCAGATCAAGTTCTTGGACCTGCTCCAGAACCACATCGCGAAATTCGGCTCCATCAAGACAGACGACCTTTACGAACCGCCCTTCACCACGCTGCATAGCGACAGCTTGGATGGACTGTTTGAGCAGTCCTTGGCAGATGAACTGTTTGAAATCATTGGCTCATTTCAAGCCAACTCCGACTAATCACCCTTCAAACCCCAAGGACGAGGTTCAATGCAAACCGCAGACACAACTTCCGATATGGGGATTAACAACAATCAGGCAGGACGACTGAAAATGATAACTGGTCAACTGAAGAGTCAGATCAACAAACTCTGGGAGGAATTCTGGACGGGCGGTATCACCAATCCGCTGACCGTCATCGAACAGGTTTCCTTCCTGATGTTTGCCCGGTTGCTCGACATGCGAGAAAGCACCGAAGAGAAGAAATGGTCTCGCAAGAATCCGGGCAAGCCGTTCCCCGGCGTATATTTCCCACGCGGCAAGCAGCACCTGCGTTGGAGTCACTTGAAGCAGGAAGCCGACGCTGACAAGGTGCTGAAGATCGTCCGAGACGAGGTCTTCCCACACTTTCGTGTCATGGGACAGGAGGAAGAAGCTTCGGCAAACGAAGGTCCGAAGAACACCTTCAACCAGTACATGAAAGACGCCACGCTGATGATCAACAAGCCGTCGCTTTTGATGTCGGCCATTAACATGATCGAAGCCCTGCCGCTGACACAGGGAGACACGAAGGGCGATCTGTACGAGTACCTGCTCGGCAAGTTGACCACGGCTGGCATCAACGGCCAGTTCCGCACGCCGCGACACGTCATCGATCTGATGGTCGATCTGGTGCTCGCAGGGAACGAAGAGGAATCAATCTCGTGGACGGTTGGCGATCCAGCCTGCGGCACGGGCGGCTTTCTGGTGCAGTTCATGGAAGCCCTGCGGGAACACTTCACTTCGCCAGACGGCATCCATGTCGATGAAGAGACGGGCGGCAAGACGTACACCGGTGACCTGATCACACCGCAGCAGTGGAAGCACATCAAGAGCGATATGTTCCACGGTTTCGATTTTGACGTGACCATGCTCCGTATCGCCGCGATGAACATGATGCTGCACGAGATCGACACGCCGGACATCAACTATCAGGACACGCTCAGCACCAACTTCACCGACCGCAAAGAAACACGTCGCTGGGCGGAAGATGCCTTTGACCTGATCCTCGCCAATCCACCGTTCAAGGGTTCGCTGGACGAAGAAGATGTCCACAAGTCGCTGACCGGCAAGGTCAAGACGAAGAAGACAGAGTTGCTGTTCATCGTGCTGATGCTGCGAATGCTCAAGCTCGGTGGACGCTGTGCCGTCATCGTTCCCGATGGCATCCTCGACAAAGCCGACGCGATCCGCCGCAAACGGCAAGAAGCCGAATCCATCGCTTCGAAAACGACCTCATGCCTCTTCTATCAAGAGTTCGGCGATCCTTTGTTCAACCCAAAGGAATGGAATGTCGTGGAACTTGATACCGTGTCACACAAGATTACTGACGGTGTACATTTTAAGCCGACTTATACCGATGCAGGCATTCCGTTTGTGTCTGTAAAAGACATCACCACTGGTCAGTTGAAATTCGACAATGCTAAGTTTGTGTCCGAAGAATCCCACGCAGAGTATATCAAACGGTGTCATCCCGAACGCGGCGATGTCCTTTTGACGAAAGTGGGTGCCACGTATGGTCGCCCAGCACTTGTTGATACGGATCGTCCCTTTAGCATTTATGTGAGCGTGGCACTCATTAAGCCTGATCGCAGCAAGATCGACCCAATCTTTCTGAAGGAGGTCTTAGCTAGTGACGAGCTGAAACGGCAAGCTGACCGAGCAATCAAAGGGGCTGGTGTTCCCGATCTTCATTTGGTCGAGATTCGAAAATTCAGGATTCCCTTGCCTCCACTGAAAGTTCAAGACGAATTCGTCGCCACAAGCCGTGCTGTTCATGCTCTTGAAGACAAACTTCGGACTTCAACCGAACAATACAACGACCTCTTCAACTCCCTCGTCCAACGTGCCTTCAAGGGGGAGCTTTAACGAATGGCGAAGAAAAAAACTCCCGCTCGCAACAGTGTTGAGAAAAGACGCGAAGACGGTTCGCTCCTCTACAGGCTTGACCGAGACAACAAGGTCGGTGAGTACCACGTCAATACGGACTCTACGCAGTATAAGCACCTGAAGAAAGTCGAGATCGAAGGGTTCGCGACGTTTCCCACCGCACTTTACCCGACAGGCTTCGGCTTCAAGATTTCCGGTGGACAACTCGTTGAACCTCTGCATTCAAAGTATGGAGACAAACTCACCGTCGTGTTGTCGGCGACTCAGCCATCTTCCGTCAAGAAAACGAAGGCAAGCGTCACGGTTACGATCAACGCTGGCAAGTTGCAGCAAGTAAATCGTGAAGTGTCTGACGTAAAACGCACTCGAAGGAACGAGATTACAACGCTGGTTCAGGATTTCCTGATCGACCAGTTCCCCAAAGACTTCACTGGAGTCGCATCGGGGACGTTCAAGTACCGCCCAAACAAAATCGCCGAAATGTTGGCTGATCAAGACGTTGTTGAGAACCTATCAGACTTAGACCGATTTGCGATTCAGGCGGCATTCCCTGACCTCGTGGAGGAAATGGAATTCAGCTTGCGATCCGCAAAGAAGGTGAAAATCGTCACTGACGGAATCAACACAAGCAAGAAGGTCTATCTGGACAAGATTATTTCTGAGTTTGAAAAGAAGCTCAAAGGTTCGAGTTCTGAGAATGTTTGGCAGAAGTTTTTACATGACCACATCCTAACACTACTGAATACATACGCTCACGTCATCGAGAAGCAAAGTGTTGAGTTAGATGGAAAGTACCCCGACTTCATGCTGATAGATGCTTACGGGTATCTTGACGTCTATGAGATCAAAAAGCCCCAGACCAAACTGCTCAGTTTCGACAACGGCCGAAAAAACTACTACTGGCACGCAGAAATCTCGCGTGCGACGACTCAAACCGAAAAGTACATGTCGAGCATACAAAGACACCGTTACGAGCTTGAAAGCAAACTTCGTAAAGAGAGCGTTGAAGCACGCATCGTTCGGCCACGCGGATTCATTATTGCTGGGAAGCGATCAGATCTGAAATCCGAGGAAATGCGGGAAGACTTTCGTGTGTTGAATGACAGCCTAAAGAACATTGACGTGATTTGCTTTGATGATCTGCTGGATAACTTGAAGGCACTTCGAGATCGACTCGACAGTTAGAAGAGGCGATGACGACCAACAGGAGCGTTTTTGGAGTACGGGATTTACCAACTTGAGGGAATACCAGAGAAAGGGCTGAAACCCTGAAACTCGACACGGGTTCTCATCACAAGCGAGCAGTGGAACCGACGCGATAGCCGAATTCAACCGCAGAAAGAAATGAACATGAAACTGAAGAAAGTCGAGATCAAGGAGTTCCGTTCGATTCGCGATTCGGGCGAGTTTGAAGTTGGCGATGTAACCTGTCTGGTCGGAAAGAATGAATCCGGCAAGACAGCTCTACTGCAAGCCCTGTACAAACTGAATCCGGTGGTGACAGAGCATGGTTCGTTCGACATCACGGACGAGTATCCACGTTCCGACGTTGAGGAATATCGTAGCTTGGTCGAAGACGATGGGGTCGCGTTGATGACACCGTTCACCGCGTCAGTACGCAGCTTGGAAGTCGGTCAAAGGGCTTTCTCTGGTTCTTCTCGTTTCTCGCTTGGTTCGGTGCACAGAAGAAGCAAAAAGAGCCGCTAATTCTGCTTCTGGACGAACCGGGTTTATTTCTTCATGCGAAAGCTCAAGCTGACTTGCTGGCATACATTGAAGCCGAACTAAAGGATCATCATCAGGTGATCTACACCACGCACTCTCCATTTATGATCGATGCGAAGTCTTTTGACCGCATCCGTATCGTGGAAGACAGAAGCATTGACGCAACGAGTCCATTGCCAATAGTCGAAGCAGGTACGAAGGTCTTCAAGGATGTACTTGAAGCGGGGGAAAGCAGCTTGTTTCCGCTGCAAGGAGCATTGGGATATGACATCGCTCAAACACTCTTCGTCGGTCCTAACTGTCTGATTGTCGAGGGGGTCTCTGACTTACTGTATTTGGAGGCAATCAGCGGAGTTCTGGAAGAACAGAATCGGGTCGCACTCGATCAACGCTGGACGATTACGCCAGTGGGCGGAGCCGAGAAGGTTCCGACCTTTGCCGCACTGCTGGGATCTCAAGAGGGGCTGAGAATCGCAACCTTGATAGATTTCCAGAAAAAGGATCAGCAGCGGATCGAGGCACTATTTACACGTCGGCTTCTCGAAAAGAGTCATGTCCTGACTTTCGCCGATTTCACGGGAACGGGTGAAGCCGATGTGGAAGATATGTTCGATGTGAGCTTCTACCTGAAGATGATTACGGGAGAGTATGGAACAAACCTCAGCAAGAAACCAACCGTCAAGGGTTTGACGAGTAAGCATCCACGAGTGCTTGTCCGCCTCAACGACTTCTTTGAAGCGAACCCAACCAAGAACGGACATCCGTTCAATCACTATCGACCCGCACGTTACTTTCACGAACACCTTGCGACGTTGAAGAAAACACTACCTGCTTCAACTCTGGATCGATTTGAGCAAGCTTTTACGCGTCTCAACGGCTTACTCAAATAAAACGCTTAGCTGGCGAAAGAATTCTAAGGAGCAGATTACGAACATGATCACCGGCATCACCATCGAGAATTTCAAAGGGATTCGAGAACGAGTCAAACTCGACTTTCGACCCATCACGTTACTGTTCGGTGCAAACAGTGCCGGGAAGAGCACGATCGTGCACGCATTGCATTACGCTCGTGAAGTGTTTGAACGGCACAATCTCGACGCCGACCAGACGATTGCCGGTGGTGATTACGTTGATCTGGGCGGGTTCCGAAACTTTGTCAACGGGCACGACGAAAGTGCGACCATTACATTAGGTTTTGAAGTGGACCTGATCGATTATGGCAATTCGTGGTTTGATCCGTTAGACGCATTGACCGACGCTTTGCAGTTTGAGCGTTTTTCGGATGGCTACCTAGACAATTTTGCATCTTTCGATTCCGTTGAGGTGATTGTCGCGATTTCATGGAGCCAGTTACAAGAAAAGGCCTACGTTTCCTCATTCGTGGTCCGAGATCAAGGAAAAGAAATAGGACGAATCAGTGCCAACAGTGATGGACGACGAGTGACATTGTCGCTCAATCCAGATCATCCAAGCTTCGGTTCATTGAAGTTATGGGCAAGTGGAGAAAGTGATTTCGAACCAGTGGATGAGGTTCACGAAAATGCCGAAGAGAGTTGTTTGAAAAAATGTATTCCATTTTTAGATGCACTCTTCGAGAATGACGAGAATGGCAACTACTTTCTATCCGACCTAAGCGACGCGTTGCCAATCAACGACGACACCCTTACGTTTGTCTCACGCGAAGATTCAGACAATGATGAGCTTCAAGAGCTGTTTCCTGACTCGATTCTGAAACACCGTGTTGCCGAAGATTTGGTGGATGGTTTGAGCCGAATATTTCTTTTTCCCTTGAAGGAGATACGGGAATCGATAACGAGCTTTCATTATCTTGGTCCAATTCGAAAGACACCGCCAAGGAATTATAAGCCGCCTCGCTACCCGGACCCGTCGCGTTGGTCGTCAGGTCTTGGAGCATGGGACGCTCTCCAAAGTGGTAGCGATCAGTTGTTTGATAGTGTCAGCAGTTGGCTTTCTGATCCTGACAATCTCGATGCTGGGTGCCACATTGAGCGTCGAATATTCCTTGAATTAGATTATGCAGACCCGATAGTTAGAGCGTTGATGTCGCGTCGGGCTTTCGACGACATCGATGAGCACATTGGCTCCCATTTAGCCAGTGCTCCCACGTCGTCGCGTATTATGATCGTACCAAACGGTACAGATATTGAGTTACGCCCACAAGATGTTGGCATCGGGATCTCTCAGGTCCTACCGGTTATTGTCACAGCCTTGGAAGGCAGCGAACGGCTGCTCGCCATCGAACAACCAGAGCTTCACA
Organism: Planctomycetaceae bacterium UBA2671; assembly: GCA_002359185.1. Classification (GTDB taxonomy): domain Bacteria; phylum Planctomycetota; class Planctomycetia; order Planctomycetales; family Planctomycetaceae; genus Rubinisphaera. The sequence goes on along the minus strand of DEML01000051.1, from coordinate 34,823 downwards.
TTCATCCCCGCCTTCAAGCGGAAATCGCGGACTTGTTCATCGAAGCGATCCACAACAACAAGCACCGCTTCATTATCGAAACACACAGCGAACATCTGATCCTTCGGCTACTTCGTCGTATCCGCGAAACGGAGGTCAACAAAGCACCCACTCACCGCAGACTTCGAACCGACGATTTGGCAATTTACTACCTGAAACAGGAAGACGGCTCATCGCATGCTCTGAAAATCGATGTCGATGTCAAAGGTGAATTCATCCAGCCGTGGCCGGACGACTTCTTCGAGATAGATTTCTACGAACGGTTTGACGTGGATCGAAATGAACGACCGGAGGCTGAGTAGTGCTGGCAGAATTCTTTTTATCTCCAGATACCTTTTGCGAATCGGATGACAGGCTTCGTCAGCTAGAGCGTTGTCTGTTTCCCTTCAATCCCAGGCAGCCTTCGGTAGCAATTCTCTGCCGATTGGGGGAGGACAAGTGGACGACGGCATTGGGCCAGAAGATTGCCCGTATCAAGAACCCAAATCATCGTATGTTAGCGATGGATTTGATGAAGAAGATCATTTCGGAGCTAACTGTTATTCGACCGCTGACTAGGAGTGTTACGAACGACGAAAGCAGTTGGGTTGTTGAAGCCAGGAATTCGCATCGTGACCTTGGTTTTGAGGCAATCGTCGTATCCAGCAACATTACCACTTTTCCTGACAACTGCACCAAGGTCGGTGACTTTGTGATGCCGGGATTTTGGGAAGAGTTCGGTAATCCTCGGCACGTAGGACGCGACAAGCCAGCCCAAGTGCGAGTCCTTCGGTCCTTCTGTGCATTTTCGGATTGGATAATCGTAAGAATGCCGCAGATCAAAGGTGGAAGCGACGACGAGATCGTTACGGTTAAGCAGATCGTACAACTGGCCACCAACTTGCCTGAGGGCTTCCAAAAGAGCAATGTTGAAGTCCAGTTTCCAATCAATGACAGAGCAAAGCATGATCCCGGACGTGTCTTTCGTGCGGTAAAGGCCGAACTCAAAGACGTAGTCGTCCCAGGTTCTGACCTTAGACTGACAATGCTTCCCGTTGGTAGTTTTGTAAATCGCGAAATCCTGGGCGGTGAATATACGCCGGTTTCGACCGGCGACAAACTGCTGAAGGCTCGTTGGCTGCTAACGATGAATCATGTCGCTGTCGGTGGACGACAAAATCCCGGTCGGGACGATGCGAATTCGTGGAACCTGTTTTCACGCCATGAAGCCAACAAGAGGCTCGCGACGTTGAATGGTTTGGCTCCACTGCAGAGCGAGATCCTGTGAAGATTACCAGCGAGGGAGTGATAAACATATATGACTGATTCATCAGAATTTCAACCGGGGCAACTTGTCCGACTGAAGTCACAGCCGGACAGTTGCGGAGCAGTTCTGGCTGTGAACAGTTCAGGGCCGGAAGTCCAGTACTCAGTCTTGCTCGACGGCAAGACGCGAATGTTCTTTGCATCGCAGTTGGTCGCCGACGATCAGGTCGCAGTTTCAACCGAGAAACTATCGGCGGATGAATGTCAGGCACTCTTGACCGCGAGGTACATCAATCACCCCAGTACGTCCACGTTGTACTCGCTCAATGCAGCCAGGATTAACTTCGTCGCGTACCAGTTTCGTCCGGTGATTCGCTTCATTCGTGCAGACCGGCCTCGTCTGCTGATTGCCGATGGCGTCGGCGTCGGAAAGACCATTGAGGCCTGTTTGATTCTCCGGGAACTTCAGGCTCGGCAGGAAATCAACTCCGTTCTGATCATTTGTCCGCGACCACTGATTACGGAGAAAAAGTGGTGGATGGAAATGAAGCGATTCGACCAGACCCTCGAGCACTTTGACGGCCCGAAGCTCAGGCACTGTGTCTCCGAATGTGACCTGGATGGTGAATGGCCTGACAATCATCGTTTTGGCATCGTTCCCTAGCCGAATCGAAATTTGCAGCGAATGTATGAGTTATGTGAAAAAGTATCTCCTGTTCGCGTCAGATGGCTCAAATGGTTAAGTGCGATAACTGTCAGTTAACTGTACACTCATTTCATGAAGTTTTGAGACTTGACTATCACGGGAAAGTACAACTATGGATTTTTCTCACCTGTCACTGAGTGAAAAAGCGGACAACACAAACACTCCAATCTCAGGAGTCTCTCTGGATGTTTCGCTGACTCAGAGCATCAATTATGCATCACTTCAGAATTCGGTTCCGTTTCTGAAGTCGCTGAAATTGATGAATACGACTGCAAACTTCTATCGCGATTTGCGGTTGACGATGTTCTCTGAGCCAGCCTTCATTCAGGCCAAGACATGGAATCTCGATCAATTGGCTCCTGGTGCCAGCCTTGATATTCCCAATCGAGAAGTCGAAATCGACCAGGCGTATGTGAACCGCTTGAATGAAGCCGAGCGTGGTCAGGTCACATTTCAACTCATCCATGATAGCCAGAAGCTCGCCAAACAGATGATCGATATCCGCATTCTGGCTCGAGATGAGTGGTGTGGTTTTCGAGATAATCCCGAATTGCTCGCGGCGTTCGTCACCCCAAATGATCCTGCAGTGACTCGGATCTTGAAAAAGTCATCCCAGATATTGGCTCGCTCGGGACACTCAGATTCTCTGGAAGGTTACCAGGGGCACGATCCCAAGCGGGTTTATATGCAGGCCGCTGCGATCTGGAGTGCCCTGTCGGAAGAGGGGTTAACCTACAGCAATCCCCCCAAAAGTTTTGAACAGGATGGTCAGAAAATCCGCCAACCTGCCACGATCCTGAATGATGGTCTGGCAACCTGTCTGGACACCAGTCTGCTTTTTGCCGCTGCACTCGAAGCCATCCACATCAATCCTGTGCTGATTCTGGTCGATGGGCATTGCTTTGCAGGCTTCTGGCTGACAGAGACCAGATTCAGCAACCTCATCGAGACGGACCCGACAGAAATCCGTAAAGCCATCTCTGCGAATGAACTGATCGTATTCGAGACGACACTCATCACTTCAAAACCTCTGGTCGACTTTAACGAGACGATTAAAGCCGGGAAACACAAAACCCGCGAGTCTGTTGATGAGGAGTTTGTGGGAGCGATCGATATCTCCCGGGCCCGTATGTCACAGATTCGCCCTCTTAAATCGGACGTTGAAGCAAAACAGGTCCCGATCTCTCAAAACCAGCAAAAAGTTGCCGTACCGCTTCCTCCCCTTCCCTCGTTTGAGGACATGCCCGTCGATGAGATTGAGCAGAAGCCGACAACCCCCGAAGGCCGGGTTGAACGCTGGCAGAGAAAACTCCTGGATCTCTCACTGAGAAATCGGTTACTGAATTTTCGCCCCAGTAAGCAGACAATCCCTTTTGTCTGCCCGGATGTGCATTTGCTGGAAGACAAACTGGCAGAACAGAAATCCATTCAGGTGATCTCTTTACCAGATTCCAATCCGATGGGCGATCGTGATGAATCCCTGCACTTCCAGAAAACGGGTCAGGACTTGAATCTGGAATTCGCCATGTCTGCCCTGCAAAGGAACGAACTGGCTTCCCCACTGACGAAAACGGACTTGGATTCGCGATTGACCAACCTGTATCGGACCTCCCGCAACGATCTGGCCGAAGGAGGTTCGAACACCCTGTTCCTGGCTGTCGGATTTCTCAAATGGAAGCGGAACGCTAACGACGAAAAATCCTATCGGGCTCCCATTCTGCTGGTGCCAGTCAAACTGGAACGCAAAAGTGCTTTATCACAATTTAAAATTAAACATCATGAGGATGAAGTCCGCTTCAATTCGACGCTCGTTCAATTGCTGAAGAAAGATTTTGATCGCGATATTTCGAGTCTGGAAAGCAATCTTCCCCGTGATGAGAGCGGGATTGATGTCCCCAAGGTCCTTCAGAAGATGCGAGCGGAAATCCGTGAGATTCCCGGATTTGAGGTCGTTGATGAAACCGCACTCTCTACATTTTCTTTTTCAAAGTACCTGATGTGGAAGGATCTGGTCGATCGCACGGGACACTTGGAGGAAAATCGGGTTGTCCGGCATTTGATTCGGGATCCTGACAAAGTCTTTGAATCCCCGACCAATGCTCCCATTCCAGAACCGGAGCAGATCGATCATCGATACACGTCCTCGGAATTGGTCCACCCTCTCTCGGCGGATTCCTCACAGCTGGCAGCGATCATGGCGGCTTCGGAAGGCCATGACTTTGTACTGATTGGTCCACCGGGGACAGGAAAAAGTCAGACGATCGCCAATATGATCGCTCAGTGTCTGGTCACGGGGAAATCGGTGTTATTTGTGGCCGAAAAAACAGCGGCTCTGGATGTCGTCTATCGACGTCTGCGTCAGCATGGTTTGGGAGATGTCTGCCTGGAGTTGCACTCCAATAAAGCCGAGCGACGCCAGTTTCTTGAACAGATGAAAAATTCCTGGAACTCGGGTTTGCAGAAGCAAACCAGCCAATGGGTCACGATTAATGAACGACTGCAGGTCCGACGTGATGAACTCAATCATTATGTTGAAGCCCTGCATCGAGAGCACGCGTCTGGCTGGTCGGTCTTTCAGGCGATGGGTGTCTTCGTAAAAAGTAAAGACCTCTCAGTGCCACGACTGGACTGGCCACTCACACAGCGAATTGACCAGTCCAGGTATCAGGTTCTCACGGAGACTGTGAAAAGTCTGGAACTAAGTTTTCAGGCCATCACTCCAACTCCGGCATTGGAGGTGATTGAGAGTGGCCAATGGTCTGCCGCCTGGGAAAGTCAATTGCTGAGCAGTTGTGTGAACTTGCAGGGAAGATGCGAGACGCTCAAAAAATCTCTGAAAGAGTTTGCGAGTGGCGTCGGTTTTGAAGATCTTCAAGATTGTTCCCCAGACCTACTCGAGAAACTGAACAATCTTGCTCGGCTTCTGAAGTCTTCGGCCGGCGAAAGCTACCGCATTATCTTCGATAAGAAATTTCCAAAACTTCCAGAGCAATTTGCACCGGTCGCGAAGCTAATTCTTGCGTATCGAAAGTCTCGTGATTTTCTCAGTGCTCAATACGATACTGCCCATCTTGCTCAGATTCCCGTTGAAGAGATGGATTTGAACTGGAGAAAAGCGTCAACCAAAATCTGGCCATTTTCGTATTTTGCCAAACGATCCGTCATCAAACTTCTGCAATCCTACGCCGTGAGTGGTGAAGTCGATCCTTTCCGCGATCTCGGTACACTCCAAAAAATGCAGAAGTATTCTGAGCAGTTCGTCGAACCGGATTTGGCAGATCAGCTTCCTGGCTGGGACGGACTTGAAACGGACATTGAAAGTGTGAAGGCCTATCTGAAAAGAGCCAGTCAGGTTCGCCAGAATATCATTGAACTCGGCAAGGCGATGGGCTCTCTGGAAAAGATCTCCTCCAAGATCTCTCCGATCATCATTCAGGAAAATGCTACCCATACTTTGTTAGGGGTAGCAGACAGATTTCAATCAGACTATGCAGCGTTTATTGAGTCCCTGAATCAGTTTATGGAATTAGCCGGTGGAAGCCTGAAGAATCAAACTTCCGATCACCATCTGGCAAGCACGATGGAGTTGGCCACTGAAATCCAGCAACATCGAACGGAATTGAAGCGTTGGACAGCCTGGACGGAGAATCGACAGCAGGCAGTCGCTATGGGATTGCAACCGTTTGTCGATCACCTTCAATCAGGAGCACTTTCCGCCGAACAACTTTCCCAAGGCTTCGAATTGGCGTTTGTCCGCTGGTGGCTGCCACTGGCAATTGACGAGAGTGAGATTCTGCGAAAGTTCCAGCGTTATCTCCACGAAGATGCGATTACCGATTTTCGTGCACTCGATGACCGGGCCCGAAAGGAAGCGGCCTCGCATGTCCGTGCAGAGATGACCCACGATCTTCCCAAACCGGATAAAGTCCCCCGCAAATCGGAACTGGGCCTGCTGCGTCACCAGATGAACCTCAAACGACCGAGTAAATCGATTCGGGAAGTCATCGAAGGTATGCCGGGGGCTTTTAATAAGCTGGCTCCCTGCCTGCTGATGTCTCCCCTTTCCATCGCTCAGTATCTGCCTGCGGATCAACAGCCCTTTGATGTCGTAATCTTTGATGAAGCCTCGCAGATCACCACCTGGGATGCGATTGGGGCGATTGCCCGCGGTCGCCAGACCATAATTGTTGGTGATCCGAAACAGCTTCCACCGACAAACTTCTTCGGTCGGTCAGACTCCGATGAGGATGAGGAGATGCAGGACTATGAACGAGACCTGGAAAGTATTCTGGATGAAGCGATCGCATCTGGATTACCCGTCCGGCGTCTGGACTGGCACTATCGCAGTCAGCATGAATCTTTGATCGCGTTTTCCAACTGGAACTATTACGACAACAAGCTGGTTACCTTCCCTTCAACAGCCACAGCCGATCAGGCGGTCTCTCTGGTTCATTTGCCGGAAGCCATCTACGACAAAGGGAAAAGTCGCACGAATCCGATGGAAGCCAAACGACTGGTGCAGGATGCGATTGAAAAAATGAAAGCCTGGCTCAAGTTACCACAGGATAATCGTCCAACACTCGGTGTGATTACCTTCAACAGTCAGCAGCAATCGCTGATTCAGGATTACTTCGATGCAGAACTGCGTAACTCTCCAGAACTGGAATGGTTCTTTGATGACGGCCGCATCGAACCGACGGTCGTCAAGAATCTGGAGAATGTGCAGGGGGATGAGCGGGATGTAATGCTGTTTTCTATCACGTACGGTCCTGACAAGGTTCGTCGTTCGACCGGAAATCCAGGGGCCAGTTTTGGTCCACTGAATCTTCAGGGGGGAGAACGCCGTCTGAATGTCGCTGTGACCCGAGCTCGCCAGGAATTAATTGTCTATAGCTCCTTTTTGCCGGATCAACTGAAGGCCGACAAAGCCAAATACCAGGGTGTTCCCGATCTGAAAGCGTTTTTGGAATATGCCCAGAAAGGTGCTTCGGCCTTGGCCGCTTCTCATGTCAAATCTGTCGGAGAATTCGAATCTCCGTTTGAAGAAGCTGTTGCGATTGCTCTGACGAAGCTCGGGTGGCAGGTGGTGCCGCAGATCGGTGTTTCAGCATTCCGTGTGGATCTTGGGGTTGTCCATCCTGACAAGCCGGGGACTTTTCTGGCGGGGATTGAATGTGACGGAGCCACATACCACCGCTCAGCCACCGCCCGTGACCGAGATAAAATCCGAGAGCAGGTTTTACGGGGATTGGGCTGGGAAATCCTGCGGATCTGGTCGCCAGACTGGTGGTATGACACGCAAGGAGCCGTGACAGAAATGGATCGTCAATTGAGTGAGTTATTGTCGAATCAGCGTGAAGCGACTGTGGAAGAAACTGAAGATGTTTTTGAGGATGATTCTTCCATCGAGGAACTTTCAGAGAATGAGTCTGATCTACGCAGTTATCTGGCCGAATTCTCGATCGACGCTGAGTCATTTTACAAAAAGGAGTATAACGACACATTGAGTGGCATGATCAATGCGATTATTGAAAATGAAGCCCCACTCAGAAAAGATCTCCTAGGACAAATCATTGCTCGAGCCCACGGATGGAAACGAACGGGAAGCAAAATCCAGAAACGCATTTCTGCCCTGTTACGTTCGGCTTCGAAAACCGAGGAATCGTCGGGAACCTTCATCTGGCCTCATGGAGAAATTCCTGATCTGATTGAATATCGAAGCTCATCCTCATACTTTCAATCGCGATCGATTGGTGATATCCCGTTAGCAGAATTATGTGGATTTATACGATCCCATAAGGAATGCTTAGCTGACATCGATCCGGCAACGTCAATCGCCCGGGAGCTGGGAGTCAATCGACTCACCGCAGGCTCACGCGAACGACTCGAAGAAGCCATCGATCAGGTCAATCTGATGGAGAACTGATACAGAATCAACTGTTCGTTAAAATCATTCCATCACAGCATTTCATCCTCAATTGATTGACATCATGAAAATTAATTTCGAAGTACTTGACGAAGCCGTCAAAAAGACAATTCGTCCTTATCTGATTAATCAGGGGGCACTCTATGACCCCAAAAATGAAGGTTATCACCATAAGAAGATTATTCCGAATGCTCAGCCTCACTTAACAGAACAAGCCATACAGGAGGATGTTAAAACTCACCTCAAGGCTGCGTTTGACTGTGATGTCAATCTCCTGTCTCATCACGATAAAATGCCGGTTCAGAAATTCATTACAGAGGCTGATCCTGAATTACTGAAACAGCATCTCCTCGACCTGCTCTTCGGCAAAAACTCACTCGAAAAGCGTATTCAGGACTTCTTCGAATGGTCTAAAATGCAGAAAGGGACTTCCCAAACAAAAAGTGGAATTAACCCAACTTGTATCAGTTATTTACTCTCAGTTTCCAATCCTAAAGAGTATGCGTATTGCAAGCCGAGTGTTTATGAGAAAGCCGCCAAAGCCCTCGATGCGACCACTCCATTAACTTCTTCGGGAAAACTGGACAAGGTGGCCAGACTGGTGCATGCCACGGAATTCTACAAAAGGGCATTGAGGGCATTTCAAAAGCGTCACAAGCTTCCATTCGAAGATCTGATGCATGTACATATCGCCTTTTTCGTAATGAGCGAATCCCAGGATGGCTATCCTGATTGGAAAACACTTCTAAAAGGCGATCCGATAATAGAAGTGATACCACACGAACTCAACACGATACTCTACGGACCTCCAGGAACTGGGAAAACCTATCAAACCATTTCCCGAGCCGTGCAAATTTGCGACGGCTCAACACCAGAAAGTCGTGACGACACTGTTAAACGCTATCAGAAGCTTCTGAATGACAGTCGGATTGCATTCGTCACGTTTCATCAATCGTACTCCTACGAAGACTTTGTTGAAGGAATTCGCCCGATCCTGAATGGAGAAGTGACAGATGAAAGCGAGAGTCCTTCGAATGCAGTTCAATACGAATGTCGGCCGGGAATATTCAAGAAGATGTGTTCGTTGGCAAAGAGTTCCAAAGAAATCCGCAGCCAAAACCGTGAGTACGATCTGGAAAGTGTCAATATTTGGAAGATGTCTTTAGGTAATAAGCAGAAGTCAGAAGACATTGTATATTATGAAGCATGTATCGATGAGAATTGCTTATTGCTGGGTTATGGAGGTGAAATAGACTTTTCTGATTGCCACAGCATTTCTGCTGTAGTTGAAAAGTACAAAACCGAGCACCCTGACATTTCTGACAAGGATTATGCACCTACAGCCGTCAATTCTTTCAAAAATGGGATGACTGAAGGAGACATCGTCGTTATTTCCGATGGGCTCAATTATTTCAGAGCCATAGGTAGGATAATAGGTGAATATAAATTTCTAGATGAAACAGCCACAACCAGAATGAGACAGATGCGTCCTGTTGAATGGTTGGCAGTCTACGAGGAAAGTTTACCGGTGAGTGTTATTTATGATAAAAATCTTTCACAGATGACAATTTATCAACTCAATAAAAAACACTTAAAACTCGCAGCATTACAAGACCGGATCAGCAAGAACTCTGATCAACCTAAAAATCACGTGCTCATTATCGATGAAATCAATCGAGGAAATGTCGCGAAAATTCTCGGCGAATTGATCACCTTGCTCGAACCGGATAAGCGAATAGGCAAACCTAATGAACTATTGGTTCGACTGCCCTATTCCAATGATTCTTTCGGTGTCCCCTCAAACCTGTATATTCTGGGCACCATGAATACGGCTGATCGTTCCATCGCATTCCTGGATGTTGCACTGCGGCGACGATTTGTATTTGAAGAACTGATGCCTCAAGGAGACATCATCCGGGATCTCGTGGGAGAGGAAGGCGTCATTAATGAGGTTGATGTGGCCCTGTTACTGGAACAGATCAATGGTCGAATTGAATTTCTTTACGACCGTGATCATCAGATTGGACATGCATTTCTATTGAACGTGACGAGTTTACTGGAATTAAGGGATGTGTTCTGTCATAAAATCATCCCCCTCCTCCAGGAATACTTTTACGGAGATTGGAGAAAAATCTGCATGATACTGGGATGCCCTCTAAGGGATTCCGGAACTTCTCAATCCTCGACCTCTGCGATGATCCACAGTTATTCATTACTGGGAGCTGAGCTGTTTGGGAATGATGCCGACGTTCAAGATGAAAAGCATCGTTGCGAAATCGACAAGACATTCGCTTCAACCCAGAATGAAGCAATTTTGAATAACTACTTCCTGCAAGTCATTGGTGATTCGGAAACTGTTTAAATCATGCTCGAATTGACGATTACGGAGCATGATGCCATTGCTCACAGCACTCTTGGGAATCAGTCTCTGGCTGACCTGAGAAGTTTCGATGAGCAACATGTCAGGCGTGGTGCCGACACGGTGTTCGACTGGAGCTTGAGCAGTGCTATTAAAGCCAGGAATTATGTCGGCGTCATACAAACGGCAAATGTTTCTATCGAAATCCTTCCTAAGATCGAACGTTCGATCTCCCCGGGAACGAATGATCAGAATCATTTGCAGTGCCGTCAAAACCTCGTTTATATGCTCTCTATCGCAGGAATGTTACCGTTCTACGAGCGTGGCCTGGCATCACAGGAAGTCGCTGACGTTCCACTCTGGGAATTTCTGATCAGGCTTTTTGCCCGACGATTGCTGCAAGAATTACGCAAAGGCCAACAACATCAGTACCTGAGCTACGATGAGAATCTGAATTGTGTACGGGGACGAATTCAGCTGTCACGGGATGCAGTCATCAACGCAGGATTAAAACATCGTGTCTTTGTTCAATACGACGATTTCAATTCAGAGACCTTGCTCAATCGTGTCTTCAAGACAACCTGTCAGCAACTGATTCATCGAGCTTCCAGTCATCGCACCCAGCAATATTTGCGGGAAGTCCTTTTTGAACTGGCTGATATCGGTGAGTGTTCGGTTAACGCTTCGGACCTGGATCAAATAAGATTCGATCGAAATACCGAACGTTTTCGTTTGGCATTTGAGTTCTGTCGTCTGTTTTTGAAAGGGATGTCTACCACGCCTTCCCGTGGATCCATGAGAACCTTCAGTCTCCTCTTTCCGATGGAACGAGTCTTTGAAGAATTCGTTGGGCAGATGATTCGGAGAAATGCCCGTTCATTGGGACTGCTTCCGCGTCAGGTCCATCTTCAAGCCAAATCCAAGCGACGTTGGTTACTCCGGGATGCGTTTGATCAAGGAAAATTCCGTTTATGTCCGGATATTCTTGCTGAAAAGGCTGCAAGAGAAACGCAATGGATCTTGGATACCAAATGGAAACGACTCAAGCCAAAAACTCAGGACAGCAAGAATGGTGTTTCTACATCTGACATGTATCAGATGTTCGCCTATTCCCAGCGTTACGAATCGCGGGACAACATCCTGCTCTATCCAAACGTGCCTGATGTTTCTCCCACGGAATATTTTGTGGAAGACGCGAAGCAAAAGACAAAAATCCGGATTGAGCTGATCGATCTGAATTATGACTTGAGCAAGAATCGCTCCAGATTGCTACAGGATTTGCAGCAAATACTTAGGTCGAACACTGGGGATTTTACTGCAGATTAATGCTTTGCGAACAAATTAAGTTTAAAACACTGCTGATTGCCAACCGAGAGACATCTCCGCTTATTCTGCAAATTTTACTGCAATATTTTAATTTTAATGATTTTTCCCGCTGGAATCATGAATGAATTCTGCCTGTAGAGATATCGGGAGTATTAATGACCAACAATAAGGACGGTCGAAATGAATTCGAGGAACTTCTTGTAAGAACTCGACAGGGAGATGAATTGGCTCGAAGTGCATTGTTGCAGCATTTACGAGACGTACTGCGTCCAATTGTTGAACAGGAACTGGGACAAAGGCTGAGAGTTCGAGCGGATGAGTCAGATCTGCTTCAGAAGGTTTTGATCCAGGTCACGAAAGACTTTCCTCAGTTTCAGGGAGAAACCTCGTCAGAGTTCGTTGGGTGGGTTCGCAAAATTCTGGAAAACGACATTAAGGAATTACTGCAGAAGGAGAAGTATACAGCAAAACGGAGTATCGATCGTGAACAGGATGCGAGTCATGAGATTCGACAGGCTCCGGGAGTTCAGACTTCACCCAGCCGTCGAATGATTCGAAGCGAGCATACACAGATTGTACGGGAAGCGATCGATCAATTGGATGACGAAGTTCGGGTGGTGATGCGGATGAAATTTCTGGAGGATCTTTCGATGGCGGACATCGCCAGAAAACTCGATAAGTCAGAGAGTGCCGTGGCCAGATTTCTGGTCAAAGGAATGAGACAACTCAAAATACTCCTAACACAACGTGGCATCAGTGATTTCTGAGGTGGGCGATGGGCAACGACAATGATCAGAATGAGTCTGCTGCAACGCAATTGCTGCACTCTGTGCTAGCGGAATATATTCGCAGACGCGACGCGGGGGATCCAGTTGACATTGAATCATTTTGCATGGCATATCCTGACCTGGCTGATGGATTGCGTTCATACGCTGATGGAGAGGGGCTTTTACAGGCACTGGCTGATCCGGCTAGCGTTGACTCCAGTATAACCAGCTCTGCAGAGACGCTTCGTCCTGGTGCAGGCCAGCGAACCGATCCTGCTCCTCAAGCGGATTTCGGTCGATATCGGCTGATTCGACAACTGGGGAATGGTGCCATGGGTGCCGTCTATCTGGCAGAAGATACACACCTTGGTCGGCAGGTTGCTTTAAAAATTCCTCGTGGGACAGGTACAGAGGGGCCGGAGTTTCTCCAACGATTCACCCGTGAAGCCCGGGCAGCTGCTCAGTTGGAACATCCGAACCTGTGCCGTATCTATGACGCAGGAGATGTCAACGGCACACCCTTCATTTCGATGGAATACATCGACGGGCCACCGCTTTCTCAGTGCGTCGGTGTTGCGGATTATCTCGATCAGCGTCGCATTGCAGAAATCGTATCCGAGATCGCAGCCGGACTGCAGGTGGCTCATACACGTGGGATTCTTCACCGGGATGTCAAGTCGGGCAATGTGCTCATGAAAAACGGCGAAATCCCCTGTGTCACCGATTTTGGGCTGGCACGAATGGAAGGTCGTGAAGAATCCAAAATTACCCGCCAAGACTCGATTTTGGGGACGCCGGCGTATATGGCCCCCGAACAGATCCGTGCCAGCCAGCATCAAATCGGTCCGCATAGCGATGTTTATGCCCTGGGAGTGGTCCTGTACGAACTGTTGGCAGGCCATACTCCTTTTCAGGGATCAGTGCTGGTCATCCTGAATCAAGCTCTGAACGATCGACCTCCTTCGCTGCAAAAAGTCCGTGCTGATGTCGATCGACATCTGGCAGACTTTTGTTTGCAGATGCTTGAAAAGGAACCTGAACAACGTCCGCAATCGATGCAGGCTGTTGTCGTTTTTTTACAGCAATGGCTAAAAACCACATCTCCTGAAAGCAAAACGCAACAGGCCAAAGAAAAACAGGCACGTGAAAAGTACGAATTGATGAAATCAAAGGTGCTCAGCCTGATTCAGCGTGGTCAGTACGCTCAAGCGGTGGCAGCTCTGGAAAAGATGCAGCAGTTAAAGGGATCAGTCGCGGCGGACTACTCGGACTGGGCCAGCAAGAAACTGCCAGAGGTTAAGAAGCTCCCCCAACAGCTTAAACAGTCAATTCCTGCACTCTTAGCCACGGCTAAACAGTTTATGCATCGGCACGATTACGGTCAGGCTGCTCAGCTTCTACAGGATATTCCTCCCGACTTCCGCAGCCCCGCATTACAACAGACTCTCGACAAAGCTCTGGAACTCCAGGAAGAAGCCGATTTACTGCTGCTCTCTCTGCAGGATTGCGTCCGCACAAAACAGTTGGAGGGAATTGAAGATAATCTCAAGCGATTTCTCAAACTCAAACCGGGTAGTAAGTTTGCCCGAGATTTGTGGGATTCTCTTCAATCTTACGACAAACTTCCCAGCAATCAGCGACGGTACAGATTTAACGAGAAGGGCCAACTTCAACCGCTCTCCTCAGGCAGCATTTGGGATAACTGGCTGCTATGGGGCACGCTCTGTTTTGTTGTTGTGTTCGGTTTAGCATATGGTGGAATCATGATTTACATTCTGGACGGCATGCGAACGCTGGCCGTCGAAGTCAATGAAGACTGGCTCCGGGAACAGGGAGGACAACTTACGTTATCCGTTGATGGAAAAGAACACACGATTTCCGCCGGAGAAACGATTGTCAAAGTGGCCTTCGGCGAGCACGGTTTTTCCGTCAAACATAACGATACCATAGTGCATGACCCGCAGACATTCACAATCAAGAAAGGAACTACGCAGATACTGCAGATTGACGCGAGTGGTATGCGACTGGCGGCAATAAAAATGGCCTCTCCTTCACAACTTGTTCAGGAGCAAGATTCCACAACTGAGAGCGACACTGCGGCTATTGACACTGCAACTGTAGACACTGCAACTGTAAATACTGCGGATACCGGCAAAAGCAGTAATCCAGCCGAGGATTGGGTCAGCCTGTTCAACGGCCGTGATTTGAGTGAGTGGCGACATTTCAAGGGAGGACCTGTAAAGCAAGGCTGGAGTGTCCAGAATGGAGAAATTCGTGTTACAGGTGATGGCGAAGATATTATGACCGAACGGGTCTATGCCAACTTCGAATTGGAATTCGAGTGGGCGATGCCGAATGGTGGAAATAGCGGAATTTTGTATCGAGCCGGGACGAGTGGGGAATCTCTCAGTAACACCGCCATAGAATACCAGCTATTCGATGATCCCTCTCATCCCAAATGGAGCGATCCCAAATTTCGGAGCGGCTCGATCTGGCCCCTCTATGGATCGTTTGTTTCTCTCAAGCCCCGCGGTCAGTTTAACACTTCGCGAATCGTCATCTTCGGCAACCAGATCACGCATTGGCTAAACGGAACAAAGACTGCAGAAGCTACAATTGGGAGTGCAAACTGGCGTAATCTAGGAAATGTGTCCAATAAGGCTCGTCCCAATTATGCGACCCTTACTTCAGGACATATCGGTCTCCAAACGTACGGTAAAGACGTTCGGTTTCGTAACCTGCGTATTCGTGAGATATCGATAAATATGAATCTCACAAAGAGTTCTGTGAATGTTTCAGCAGTCAACGAACCACCAGCAAAATCGATTCCGTTCCCTGAGAACGCACGGTTCATTAAGGCTAGTTATTTACTCTCACTCAACCGATCCAGCGACAACCAAGTTGCTTCCAATGCCTATCCCTGGGTTTCGCCGAACGGTCTGATGATTTGGTGGACACGAGAGGGAATCGTTGACAAATCGGGAATCTATCAGGCGACACGGAAAAACGTTGATAGTCAATTTGAGAATATCCAGTTAGTGCTCCCGGAAGCTCGTATTGCCAGCATTTCACCGGATGGCCTTGAAATCGTTTGTCTCTGTGACGCGAATCAGACTGGCTCGATGGATGTTCTGGGAAGTTGCCGTCGAGTGAATCTCAATGTTCAATTTCCTCGACCACAGCAGATTACTCCATTCAAAAATGTCGTGGTCCCTAAAGGAACAGCTTTTTCAGTGGATGGTCGCCAGCTTTTATTAAATTCTTCTCGTTTGGGAATCGATGGAACGACACAGATACTTCGTTCCATCCGTTCCTCAATCAATGCTCCATGGTCAGATCCTCGACCAGTTACATTTACTGGGATTCTTGCGGAAGCAAAATGGACATGGCCTTCGCTGACAGCAGATGGAAGGCATGTTATTGGTGGTTACTACGGAAAGGATAAATCAGAGGAATTTCCAGTCGTAGCAAATGCAACGGCCGATCCTTATCGGTTTTCAAACTCGCGGCCCATCATGATTAACGGAAGACAGGTCAATGCCAGGTGCGTTCGCTATTGTGCAGCAACTGGTGAACTGTTTTATTGCAGACCTAGAGATGATGTCCCCCCCTACAAGATTTGGGAACTGTGGGGGGCCGAGGGGAGTCAATAGAGTTGGAGTAATCCATGATGTCAAATTGCATCTAAAATGATTGTTGGGATTCCATTCTGCTGAAGTTTTCAAAGCCCTGCGGAGGATTTATGTTTTTATTAATGAATACTGCCAAGAGCCCAGAAATGGAACCGCGGCCGCTCTCTGCAGGCGAACTGATCCTGATCGGTCGTGGCGAACATTGTGATGTTCGACTGAATGATCCGACTGCTTCGCGAGTGCATTGTCGCTTACTGGTGCGGGACGGCAAGGTATTTCTCACCGATGCCGGAGCCCGGTGGGGGACGTTTGTGAATGGAGTGCGTGTCAATGAGTGCGAACTCAAGCCCGGTGATGAGTTGACTGTCGGTGAGTCTGTTTTGAAATTGTCCGTGGAATCTGAATCGCATGGAACGACTTTGGCTCGACATTCCGAACTCAATCGCCCTCCCGGATTAACGATTGCCCGCTCGGTTTTCTCATCTGTGGAATCGATTGATGAAAAGCCATGCCCATTGAATTTTCCAGTATTTCCTGATCGTTCAAGTCCGAATAAGTTTTCGTCTCGGCCCCCTGAAAAACTCATTGCAGATTTTCCCCTGCAAGCGGCTGACTACGTTTCTTCAAATTTTG
The DNA here is from genome assembly GCA_002359185.1 of Planctomycetaceae bacterium UBA2671. Lineage (GTDB taxonomy): Bacteria > Planctomycetota > Planctomycetia > Planctomycetales > Planctomycetaceae > Rubinisphaera. The sequence continues at coordinate 18,190 of DEML01000051.1, read as the reverse complement.
CAGGTGTTGATATCGAGGAGTTGATTTGCCACACCCCGAAGGGATTGTTGTTTCGCGGATCCTGGAACGGACAGATCGTTGCCTTGAAACTGCTAGAACCACAATTGTTTCGAAATGATAAAAATCGGACCCGTTTCTTGAGAGCGGTTGAAACGACACAGGGGATGTCTCATCCGCATCTGGTTAAATTGATTGATGGTGGTATTGTCGATTGCGTTCCCTACGCCATCACAGAATTTATCGAAGGAGAAAGTGCTGCGGAGATGATTCACCGTATTGGCGTGGCAGGAATGCTTGACTGGCGAACCACTCTCCGCATTGCCATCGATATCGCCTCCGCACTCGAATATCTGGAAAGCCAGAATGTTCTACACCGCAACGTAACACCCCAACACATCCTCTATTCGACGCAAGATAAGCGTGCAAAGCTGAGTGATTTGCTGATTGTAAAAGCTCTGGATGAAACTCAACCTGCACTCACTCAACCTGGAGAGGTCCTGGGAGAAATTGCCTATGCATCACCTGAACCACTCGGAAGTGGTCAGCCAATTGATCATCGCTCTGACATCTATCAACTCGGGGCAAATTTATATGCCTTGTTGACGGGCCGTCATCCATTCGAAGGTGCGAACATCCCGAAAATCATTGATCAGGTCCTTAATAACCAGCCTGTTCCACCGACCCGCTATCATCTCTCAATCCCAGCATTATTCGAAGGTACCATCTCGACTATGCTGGCAAAACGTCCTCAGGATCGTTTTGATTCAGCCCGTACATTAGGAGAGGCACTGGTTCGCGTTCAGAACTATGCTAGATGAAATGTCCCCAATTGTGATCACTTTTTGGTAGACCTAGCAAATTGTATCAATTAATGACTGTTTCTTGAAATCCACACATTCAATTTTTTGGAGCGAGCAAATGATAGAAAATCTAGAAGAGCTAATTTTTTGTTGTAACTTTTGTGGTGGCGATCACGGGTCGACAGAATGTGAGGAAATGATCTGTACAGATTGCGGAAAGATGGAATGTGATCATGATTATGAGGATAAAATTACGATTTTCGAAGCAATTGAGATGATCACGGATGATATTTGGGAATTAGTACCTGCTGAGGATAGCGACAATCTTTATGAGCAATATGGGGATGACTTGCCCATCGAGTTAATTGCACACGTAGTTGCTAAATATCCGATTCCGCCAGAATTCGAATATCTCATAAAACAATTCCCCAGCATTCCGCCAGATGATGGTCGAATCTGGAATCGTTCGAGAAAATTCGGTGCCTGCTACCAATTTGCGTATGAGGCTCAACATTACAATACAGCCCAAATGCAAGAGCTTGTTGGATCGGAGGAGGAAGTAATTTTAGTTCAAGGATATATCAGAATGACCGAAGATTACATAGGTCACGCATGGGTCGAAGTCGGGGATTTCGTAATTGATTGCGGATCACACGAGAATAAATTCGTACCAATCAAACGCGAAGAGTACCACACCGTATATTCGGTGAAATATCCAAATCGATACACAGCCAAAGAATCGCTGCAGAAGATTAATCAAACTGGACACTGGGGTAGTTGGAGTGAGACACCAGGTGATATTCCTCTGAAAGAAATATCATAATCATTGCCGCTCACTCGCAAGCAATAATCTTGTTAACGATTTTTTTATCACACGGTCGGTGCTGCGTGTCGTACTCGATAAATATTGTCTCCATCAGACTGCAATATTTGATTTGCTGATTTCACCATAAAGAGTGTGAGTTGGTCAAAGAATTGTAAAATCCTGGATGGACGTGTGAGACCTGCCGAGCGAGCAGGACGTCGCCCTGTTGCTCTCTTAACGAAATGGTCTGTTGTCCTGCATGATGATTGATACCGAAAAAGAGCATGGTGGTCCTCCTGTGAGAAAGAGTGAGTGTGATTCCCCAGCAATTGGGAAGTCACAATTCTATTCAAAGTAACTGTTTCATCGATATCAAAGGACAGACAGTGAAAAACTTGTTTTGTGATGTTGACGGCGAAATCATGGGGCCTTTTGATGGAAATAAACTTGGTTCGCTTGTCGCGGAAGGGGTTGTTTCCCGCAAAACATTGATATGGAAAAATGGCTCCAAGCGGAAAGTCACCGCTGATTCGATTCCTGATCTCTTCTGGAAGACAACAGCCGATCCGCCTAGTGAGATGACAGTTGCCCGAGATCGGGATACAGACAATGAAGAAAATGCAGCAAGTCAAGAAGGGGCCGCGTCTGGACATACTCAGTCTGAGTGAGCGAAGAAACTATTTTCCGAAGCAAGTACCGCCTGGTGCATACTATTTATGGTTAGTTTACCATGATCGAATTTTCCACTCTTTGGAGCCTATTCCATGTTCCACTATACAGCTTTGATTTGGTTACCTGAAATTATTGATGCTCGTCAAATTAGACTCGGAGAGTTACCCGTCGACCCTGAACTTTCCTACGATCAGGTTCCCAAAGGCGTAAATCTGACTACAAATCCAAGCCCCGAAACTAATATAAGAATATGGGCCGAAGTTAGGATTGTAGACAAAACTGATGTACGACTTACAGTTTCTATTCCAGAGAATGAATTGGTTACGTTTCGTCAATTTCGTAAAAAATTCAACGTGCGTGAAAAATACTTAAAAATTCTCTGCCCTTATGAAGAACGCTCGAAATGGTTCTACGTTTATCGTCCAATTTCATTAGAAGAAATTGTAAAATTCGAACGTAAGGAACCGAACGGGAAATACAAAGAACTGACACCAGCCGATCTAAACTCACTCTGCATCCAAATCAAACAGGAACGAGATCGAGCAATTGATTTTAAAATTATTACAGATGGAAGACTCAAAGGAGCTAAAGCGTTGAGACAGCGAGAGGGGGTTTCTCCATCTTGGTTGCTTAGTAAGCAAGAGGGCTAAAGAGCCGTGCGAGTCAGACTTTTCGAGAGGGATCTCAGGTGAGTTGGAACACCTGGATCGAACAACCGATCGGAATCGTTGGTTCGTCCTCCTGTTTCATGAAATGTTGATGGTTGATGACTGTGTTCATGTTATGCTGCCGTGATGTAATCACGCCGTGGCGATCTCACGGCACAGCTCATATCACATGTCAATTTTGATTGTGAACGAACTGTATTCTTCTCGATCTGCTCAAGCCCCTATCGTATCAACGAAAAGACCCTGCCGCATACGACGGCAGGGTCAAAACATTCACTTGATTCAGCTTCACACGCTGGCGAAATTTATTTTATGTCTTCCAGTTTCGTTTGCGTCGTTCTGGGGTAGCAAACAAGTCGACTTGAGTCGATCGATGCCACTGCCCCCAGACCAGCAGAATGCTTGTTAGTGGCAACCGCCTCCACGGCAGCTTCGGCAGCTGTTACAGCTGCGGCATGAGCGACAGCTTCGACAGCTACGGCATGAACTGCAGCAGCGGCCTTGTGGGGCTTGTTTGTCAGATCGCAATTTGCTGACTTCTTTGACCAGTTTGATTCCCGTTGTTTTTGTGAAAGTATTCATCGTTCTTTTCGCTTTCGTGGTGGACTGAATAAGTGAGTTTGTTTTGACATTCCATCATGTCTCATACTCTTACAGCGAAATAGGAACGTGTTAGGGGACAGCATCTTCCCCGGCTTTTTGAGAAATTTCAGGATTCTGGACGATTTCCGTCTCAGTCAGTCGCCACTTTCACTGAAAAACAGGGGTGAACTGTAAAATGGACATCAGGATGTTCCGGCATGAAATCGGCTTGGATTAACAGAAATTTCCATGAATGGTGATTCTCCACCTTCAGGGGGACGATCTGGGTGACCCAGTTTAATCCAATAATTGTTCACACAGATCAGAGGAGCGTATCCTAAAAGTAAAGAGGCAGATTACTGACCTTAATCCCCTACCCGACTTACTTACGCCTGCTTTTTCGTTCCGGTTTTTCGGTCGGTTTACCCATCGCTTTTTTTCGATCGGTTTCATCAAAAGAGATGGGAGCCATATCGCGACCGGCGGCCCGACTCTCCCGCATGCTGGTCACTTTCTGTTTCATCACACTCATCGTGCCTGCCAGACCTTGTTCAGAGGCTCCAAATGTCATGGCTTGTCCAGCACCAATACCGAATTGGGAAGCGGTGGCGATGGCATCCTGATTCGCGGCCAGGAAGAGGAATTGCCAGCTGTATTTCTCTCTCTGCTCAGTGATCATCTCATTGATTCTGTGTAGGTTGTACTCGCTGCTAGAGTTTTCTTCACCGTCGGTCAGCGTAACAAATAAAACCGTTCCAGGACGCTCGGCTTCCGGCATAGCGGCTAATCGCTGGCCGGTTCGCACAATCGTCTGCCCCATCGCATCAAGCAGGGCTGTACTGCCCCGGGGAACAAAAGTTTCAGCGGTCAGTTCAGAAACCTGTTCAATCGGTATCGCTTCGTAAAGCACATCGTATTCATTGTCGAATTGCACAAGCGACATTGTGGCCTGTCCCTCGACCTCGATTTGTGAAGAAACAAATTCATTGAAAGCTGTGATGGTGGACTCTTTGACCGATTCCATCGAACCGGAACGATCCAGAACCAGGGTAATATCTGTCAGATCAGTATGAGTCATCGCATTTCTCCTGTTAGATGGGTTATTCACTCTAAATGCATACGATTTACAACTATGCCTGCATGCCGGACTTACTACTGATCTATAGAAAGTACCTGCACCCACTGAATCTTTAGTACCAAAACTCGAATCCAGCTTTTCTGCTGTCATATTAGAAAATGAATTCTCATCATGTTCTCATATTTTGTTTATACCATATTCTGATGTTTAAACTGGGGTTTTGTAAAACTCCAAAACAAAATGTTAAGTCAGAGAAAGAGTCTCACCGTGCGTGTGTTGGTCGTTGAAGACTATGAACCTGTTCGTAGTTCTGTTGTGCAGGCATTGGCTGAGGAAGGCTTTGCGGTCGATTCTGCCGAGAATGGTCGCGATGGATTATGGCTGGCTCAATCGGGAGATTACAATGTGATTGTACTCGATATCATGTTGCCCGATACCAGCGGGATTGAGATTCTTCAAACACTCCGGAATGCTCAGCAGCAGGTTCCCGTACTATTATTGACGGCTTTAGGAGCAGTCGATGATCGCATTCGTGGTTTGAATATCGGAGCTGATGATTATCTGATCAAACCGTTTGCTCTTGCGGAATTATTGGCACGCGTCAAGGCACTGGTTCGTCGCAGTTACGGAGATGGAACCACGATCATTCAGGTGCGTGATCTGCAAATTGACACGAACGCGAGGACAGTCTCACGAAATGATGCAGTCATCGAATTAACGGCTCGGGAGTATAACCTGCTCGAATACTTTGCCAGACGTCGTGGTCAGGTCGTGACCCGTTCGGATGTCTGGCAAAGTCTGTATGATATGCAAAGTGAATCATCCAGTAATGTGGTTGATGTGTACGTTGGCTACCTCCGTAAGAAATTAGACACTCCGGGACAACCATCCTTGATACAAACTCGTCGTGGACTCGGATATGTGCTGGAGGCGGAATGAATATGAGCCGCTCTCTGCATGGCCGATTGATTATTTTTGTCGGCTTGACTGTCATTACATTATTCACCATCAGCGGAGTAACCGTTTCGGCATTTCTCGAAAGTACGCTCTGGTCGGAATTCGATGCATCTCAAATTAGTCGTGCGTTAATGCTCAGCCAGCTGATCGAACAAGACCACGACGGACTCATCTACGAATGGCGAGAAGGAACAGTTGCAGCCGTGCCACTGGCCCGCGAAAGTGAAGTCCTCACTCTCTGGAAAAAGGGACATATCGAACATGTTTATCCAGAAAATGCAACACCCATTCAACCGGGCTTTGATCAATCACTCCACATGTTTAATACTCAACTCGACAACGGGGAATCTGCCCGAGTCGTAAGGCTCACTTTTCAGCCACGGTTAGATCATTTGCGAGTTGAACGGGAAGAGATCGAACGGGATCTGCGGGAAGGGATACCTTCCGCTCAGGTCACATTGTTATTTGCACGCTCCACCGTTGGGATTGAAACCACCATCCAGAAAATGCGTTTAACCCTCTGCGGTGTCGGGATCATCGGCTTGATTGTAACGCTGCTTGCAACTGGAATTGCCGTCAATTATGGACTGCGACCACTCGATCATACCGCTCAACAGATCTCAACTCTTAATATCGAGACACTCTCAGAACGACTCGAGAATGAGGCAGAACAACCTCGTGAATTGCAACCATTGATTCACACGATCAACCAGTTACTGGATCGGCTGGAAGCCACATTCGAACGAGAACGGGCCTTCTCGGCTGATGTCGCCCACGAACTTCGAACTCCACTGGCTGGACTACGTGCCAAATCGGAAGTGGCCCTCTCCAAACCCCGCAGTTCCGAACAATACCAGGAAACAATTCAACAATGTCTGCTCATTACCGAACAGGCAACCGCCATCGTCGAGAGTCTGCTTGCCACAACTCAGCAGTCGATTTCTGAAATTCGCAAGCAAGAGATCGATATTAACAATCTACTGACAGACATCGTGAGGGAATACCAGAAAGTTATCGATAAACGAGAGTTGACCGTATTGTGGAACACTTCCTCATGCGAGACCGTTTCAGCCGACCCGAATATGCTCACTATTTTATTTCGAAACCTGATCGACAACGCCGTCAGCTATGCTGATGCCGGGACGACGATCACAATTGAGGCCGTCGCTAATCAACAAGAGTTAACTATTGAAGTGAGTAACACGGTTCAGGATTTTTCGTCGAAGGATATCGATCGAGTTTTCGAACGCTTCTGGAGAGCCGACACAGCCCGAGCGGCAACCGGGCTTCATAGCGGACTGGGACTGTCGCTCTGTCGGCGATTGGTCGAATCACTAGGCGGTAAGATTGAAGCTTCGTATTTTGATAACGTTTTTTCCATTCGGCTCAAACGAACATATTCGGCACAATGAGCCGGATGATTTTTTAATTCATAGTCTTTTTTATGAGCCTAGAGCCGTAATTGAAAAACGGCCTGTCATTCGCAAGTTTCATAAACTTGAGCGATTCTCATCTGGCTCTCATGAAGCGTCACTACAATCGTTACCGGTGACGAATGAATCGAAAAGAACGGTTCGTTTCCGGACTCTGATCGTGCCGAAATTGCCAGTTTGACCGATGAAATGGAATGTCCCGAGAAGTTCATGTCCAATGATCTTCCAGACTATCCATCCTAATCGGCAGATCCAGCAAAGTTTGACAGCGAGGAGTCCAGCGATGGTCGCCAGCCCTACCAGTAAATTATTCAAACTGTTACCAGACTTACAGCAACATTTTCGAAACCATCATTCTCAAATAAAAAACTGTCTCGTGGTGATTCTGATTATCTCCGGATGCAAATCACCGCCATCGACAGCGAATCGGGGTTATGTAGATATGGAGTTGCAGCATCGGACGTTCCATGATGTCGCTCCCCACTCCTGTCCAGGCGAAATCTCGATTCCGCCCTGTGTGGTTCTTGAAGATGGACTGAGTGAAGAAGAAGCCGTTGCTCTGGCACTATGGAATAACCGGACATTTCTCTCCACGCTTTCCAATCTCGGAATTGCCCGAGGGGATCTTGTGCAGGCAGGATTATTAACGAATCCGCAGCTCAACCTGTTGTTTCCTCCTATCGGTTCCAAACAGCTGGAGTGGACTCTCTTCGTGCCGATCGAGGCATTGATTCTCCGCAAACAGCGTATCACGATCGCCGAGCGAGATTTTCAGCGGATCGCTAATGATCTGGTACAGAGTGGTCTGAATGTCGCTCGTGATGCCCGAGTCGCATACGCCGACTTTCAGTTTGCGATCAATCGTTACGATCTGGCCAAAGAAGCCGTCGATGTACGGCAGGGAATTGCCGATCTGGCGGAAAAGAGACTGGAGGGAGGAGATATCGGAGAACTGGAAGCCATCACCACCCGAATCGATGCCAATCGAACCCGAGCCGAGGCGGCTGGTCTGGAACAGGCGGTTCAAATTGCTGAAGCGACTCTGAAAAATGTTATGGGTATTGCGATTCTGGAGACACCATTGTATCCAGTCAGCGAAACGATTCCAGACACGACCGAACTCTCTGTGGATGAACTCGTTTCGGAAGCCCTGATGATCCGACCGGACATTAAAGCTGCACGAATCGCAGTTCAAGCTGCCAGCCATCGCGTTGAACTGGCAAAACGATCGTTCCTGCGAATTGACGCAGTTGCTGATGGAAACAGCGGCGGAGCCGGGCCGACGAATTCAGGACCGGGATTGCGTTTTGAAATCCCGATTTTCAATCGCAATCAGGGACTCATTATTCGCTCAGAATGGACGGTTGATCAGGCCAATCACAATTACCAGTCGATTCGGGATCAAGTGGTCACGGACGTGAAAGTCGCTTTTGGTGGCTTGCAACAGGCACAGTCAAACTTGAATTACCTGCAGAGTGACGTTCTCCCTGAACTCAAAGAATCGATGATGTTGTCGGAAAGATCTTATCGAGATGGTGGGACAGATTATTTCCTGGTTCTTCAGTCGTCGAGTCAGTATATCGACTCACAAATCCGCCAACTGGAATTGACAGCTGCCAGCAGAAAAGCAATCGCAGAACTGGATCGAAGTGTTGGAAGGCGGATTGTGTGTCCGTATTCTGAAACGATTTCTTATCCCAAGAATAATGATAAACAATTAGAGAATCCTGTTCCTGGCCTGTTAATGCCGGAATCCGCCGAGGCTTTCAATCCAGGGACAATAGGCGGCTCATTGCGAGTTGTCGCAAAGCCATTGAGTCCCAGAGCTGATCAGAAGCCAAAACAGCAGATACAACCTGCTGCGTATTTTTCCAATTCGTATTCCATTAAACCATCGAAAACTGCTGAATTACAACAGAATCTGAGATGAACATGCTGCAATATTGTTTGTTATTGTTGATCGGTCTGGAACTCTTCGCAATCTCTGGTTGCCAGAATAAATCGGACCATCAATCCAAATCTGAAAAAAAGTCTCCTGCAAAAGTATCCGCAATTCCACAGGAATCGAATCTGACTGAAGTGGAACTGACTGAACAGGCCGTGCAAAGGCTGGGGATTACCACTGCCCCGGTTGAGAAGCAAATGGTGGGTCAGGTTCGCTCGCTCGGAGGGGAAGTCACTCTTCCGCCCGGGGAATTGGCTGTCGTTGTGGCTCCTGTAGCGGGGACTGTTCAGCTCCCGACTGAAAGTACGCTCCCAAAACCCGGAAGTTCCGTCAAACGAGGACGGCCCATCTTCCGCTTCGTTCCGTTGATTTCTCCAGAACGACTTGTCCCGACACCAGCAGAGAGAGCTCAAATTGCGAACGCGAAAGCGAATCTGATCTCCTTACAGATGACCGCCGATGGAGATATGCAGCAGTTTCAGGAACAAGTAACCGCTGCTCAAATAGCCCTGAATCGAGCACAGCAACTTCTGAGTGATCGCGTCGGCAGCGAGAGAGCCGTCGATGATGCGAAAGCTCAACTGGCGTTGGCAGAAGCAGGTCTGAAAGTGGCGAAAGAACGTAAGCAGGTGCTGGATCGCCTTACTTCGGATGTCGAAAAAGAATCGGCCACTCCAATTGATATCGACTCGCCATTGGATGGAATTGTTCGCAGTCTTCCGGTCACTTTAGGTCAGACGGTCTCGGCTGGAACTACATTATTCGAAATTGTGAATCTCGAAGAACTGTGGATCCGGGTTCCTGTTTATGTAGGGCTACTCAATGAACTGAAAACAGACGAACCAGTCACGATTAAGATTTTTGGAGACAATCCCGCTGACACAACACTGACAGCAACTCCTATAGCTGCTCCGCCAGCAGCCGATCCTCTCTCGTCTACCGCGGATGTTTATTACAGCATCTCGAACACAAATAGTCGATTCCGTCCGGGGGAGCGTGTCTCCGTTTCGATTCCAACTCTCTCAGAGGCAGAGTCGCTGGTCATTCCTGTCAATGCTTTGCTGTATGACATGTATGGTGGCACGTGGGTTTATACCAGAATTGACGAGCATCATTTTCGCCGGGCACGCGTGAATGTCAGACGCACCACTCAGGATTTAGCCATCCTGGAAAGCGGTCCCCCTGTCGGCACAGAGGTTGTCGTCGACGGAGTCGCAGAGCTGTTCGGAACCGAATTCGGAACAGGAAAGTAGTGGTTCATCTCTGATGAAAACAGAATTCATCTACCACATTTGGCAAGCAAATTACGAATAGTTTTCCTGATTACTGATCTTCTTTTAAGCCTGGCAAGGCCACCATTCATGAGTTGGTTGATTTCGACTTCGTTACATTTTCGAGTTTTGGTTGTGGCATTTGCAATCGGCCTGATTGTCTTTGGCATTGAACGATCAAGCGAAGTTCCGCTCGATGTCTTTCCGGAATTTGCCCCACCAGTGGTTGAGATTCAAACGGAAGTTCCCGGCGTCTCGACGGAAGAAGTGGAAAGTTTGATCTCCGTCCCAATCGAAAACGCTCTCAACGGGATTCCCTTTGTCGAGACGATTCGATCAAAATCGGTGTTAGGTCTCTCGTCAGTTCGGCTGATCTTTCAACGCGGTACAAATCTGATCACGGCTCGTCAACTCGTTCAGGAACGGCTCTCACTGGCGGCTCCCCAATTGCCGACCGTTGCCCGTCAGCCAATTATTCTGCCGCCTCTCTCCTCGCTCAGTCGAGCCATGAAAATCGGATTGACCTCAGAAGAGTTGTCGCAGATGGACTTGACCGTCCTCTCCAAATGGACCATCCGTCCTAAGTTGATGTCTATCTCCGGAGTTGCCAACGTCGCAATCTGGGGAGATTACGACCGGCAGTTTCAAGTGCTGGTGAATCCCGATCGACTGAGAGCCCATCAATTAACGCTCGATGAAGTTACCATTGCGGTTCGCAAATCGACAGCCGTCGGTTCCGGAGGTTTTGTCGATCTTTCCAACCAACGTCTCTCTATCCGTCAGGCGAATTCGGTCTCCACTCCAGAAGATCTGGCTAATACAGTGGTGGCCTGGCGAAACGGGGTTCCCTTGCGATTGGGGGATGTCGCTGATGTTAAAATCGGCTCGCCTCCACCAATTGGCGATGCCGTCATCAACAGCCAGATGGGAATCATGCTCATTGTCGAAAAACAGCCGTGGGCCAATACACTCGATGTGACTCGCAATGTCGAAGCCGCGATGGAAGATCTCAAACCCGCTCTTCAGGGCGTTGAAGTCGACACGACCATCTTTCGCCCTGCTACGTTTATCGAGCGTGCTCTGGACAACCTCACGCATTCACTGCTGATCGGTTGTGTGCTCGTGATCGTCGTTCTCTGTTTTTTCCTGTTTGACTGGCGAGCGGCATTAATCAGCAGTACAGCAATTCCGCTTTCACTCATTGCGGCTGTCACCGTTCTGTATTACCGGGGCGGAACAATCAACACGATGGTGCTGGCCGGGCTGATCATTGCACTGGGGGAAGTTGTCGACGATGCGATTATCGATGTAGAAAACATTCAGCGTCGTTTGAGGTTGAATCGACTTCGAGAAACCCCTCTGCCCCTTTTTCAAGTCGTGCTGGATGCCTCCATGGAAGTTCGCAGTGCTGTTGTGTATGCCAGTATTATCGTGGTCCTGACTTTGGTACCCGTCTTTTTTCTCGATGGCCTGGCCGGTTCGTTCTTTCAACCATTGGCGGCCTCGTATGTACTGGCGATTCTGGCATCTCTGGCCGTAGCCCTGACAGTCACGCCGGCAATGTCAATGCTGCTGCTTTCGGGATCAACAAAAACGCACCGCGATGCACCTCTGGTTCGATTTCTGAAACGCATCTATGAAGGCATCCTGCCCTTTCTGATCAAGCGATTTTCCATTGCCGCGATCCTCGTAACTAGTCTACTTGCCGTCGCAGCCTTCTCGGTCTCCTACCTGGGCGAAGAACTGTTGCCGAAGTTTAAGGAAACCGATTTTCTGATGCACTGGGTTGAAAAACCGGGGATTGGCATTGATGCCATGAACCGCATCACCATCCGAGCCAGTGAAGAAATGATGGCGGTCGATGGGGTGAGAAATTTCGGAGCCCATATTGGACGTGCAGAAGTAGCCGATGAAGTCGTCGGCCCCAACTTCACCGAACTATGGATCAGTATTGATGAAGATGTTGACTACGATAAAACCGTGGCCTCGGTTCAGGAAATCGTCGATGGGTATCCAGGACTGTATCGAGATCTGCTGACTTATCTCACCGAACGAATCAAGGAAGTTTTAACCGGAGCCAGTGGGGCCATTGTCGTGCGAATTTATGGTCCGAATCTCGATGAATTACGCATGACTGCCAATGATGTCTATCAAGTGATGGGCGAAATTGAGGGCGTGGTCGGGCTCAAAGTCGAACAACAGGTTCTGGTTCCGCAGATTATTGTCCGCATTCGTAGCGAAGATGCCATGACGTTTGGGCTAACGCCTGGAGATATTTCTGCAGCGACGTCATTGCTCGTCAATGGTCTGCAGGTTGGTGAAATCTTTGAAGATCAGAAAATCTTTCGCGTTATGGTGTGGGGCGAAGAATCTATTCGACACGATCTCGATGCCCTGCAGAAACTGATGATCGATACACCTTCTGGTGCCCAGGTTTCACTCGGTGATGTGGCTGATATTACAATCGAGCCTGCTCCGAATGTGATTACCCGGGAAGGCTCGTCGCGAAAAATTGATGTGTTATGCAATGTTGAAGGCAGGGACCTGAGCAGCGTCGCCAACGAAATTGAACAGGCCGTCAAAGGAAAGGTCAAATTTGGTCAGGGATATCATCCCGAGTTTCTGGGTGAATATGCAGAAGCGGCTGCGGCACGGCAACGAATCTTTGTATTGTCGATTTTTTCGGCTCTGGCAATCTTTCTGTTACTCTATGCCGACTTCCAGGCTTTCCGTCCTGCTTTGCTCATATTTATAACTCTTCCCTTCTCGATGATCGGAGGAATCGCCGGGGCATTTCTTTGTGGAGGGGTCATTTCTCTGGGCTCGTTAATCGGCTTTGTGACCGTGCTCGGAGTCGCTTCCCGTAACGGTATCATGATGATCGATCACTATCGGCATCTCGAAAAAGTTGAGAACATGCCATTTGGACCCGAACTCATTTTGCGAGGTGCCTCCGAGCGATTGGCTCCTATCCTGATGACAGCTCTGACAACCGGCCTGGCTCTGGTGCCAATTATTGTCGGCGGCAACATCCCCGGACACGAAATCGAATACCCAATGGCCTATGTAATTCTCGGCGGTCTGACAACCTCCACAATTCTCAACCTCCTGGTCGTCCCCACCTTCTACTATTGGCTAATGAAACCACGTGTGCAACAAACTGTGACTGTAAATTAGTCTCTGTTTCAAATAGAATTCGAATTCCCAGTAACAGCTTGAAATGTATGTCCAAATCCCCCACCCGCCACTCAGGGTTACATTACTTTCCCTGCTGTTTGTCACAGCATTCTGGACTTTTCCTCGCGAGTTCTCATTACTTTGAGTATCAATCGTGTGAGACCCAATTCGGTCGTAAATTTCACTGCTGTTTGTCACGACATTCTGATATTTTCTGTCCGAGTTCCCGACACACCGAGAGTTTAACATTGGGGCGTGATTGGTAATTCAATCGTCTTCAGGGAATCGGCCCCGAAATTCAGGCCCCTGCTCTTTTGAAATCCGTATTCATTCATTCATTCAACTGCGAGTATTAACATTCGATCGCGATCAGATCCTCGCACCTCTGGCAACTCAGAGGTCGATTTGTTTTCAGACGTTGCTCCGTGCAGATTGTCGTGCATGTTGATCGATACCGAGAAAGAGCATGGTCGTCCTCCTGTGAGAAAGAGTGAGTGTGATTCTCCAGCCATAGGAAAATCACAATTGCCACTCAAAGCAACTCTTTCATCGATATCAAAGGGCTGCTGCGAGTTCGGACGATTCCCGGCAAACTGAGGATCATTCGATAACAGGCTTGCACTGCTCACCATTGTAGTTTAGTTCGAGGCGAAAAGATTTAGCATTGGCCTTCATTGTCTCCGCCCGTTTTTTCGCCTTCTTGCTGACAGGAGCTTCCAGTGCGATGAAGATATTTTCGGGACCAGAAATGCCAGACAAGTTCAGGACTCGACGTTCGCCAGGCTTCAAGGTGGTCTTCTGATCGAGAGAAAAGCCGTTGCAACCATCGATCTCGATTTCGTACTGACCATCTTTTTCCGTTACCTTGCCGTCGATATAAAGTCCGTTGTCCGTGTGGAGCCGCTTGCTCTCACTTGCGAGGGCGATCCAGCCGGATTGCGGTTGGGCCAACGGAGAACCTTTCTTGGCGAGAGCTTCACCGATCCAGAGGGCGATGTCTGCACGCTCTTGCTGTTCCGCAGCGGCACCATACACGACCTTGGCTTGAACTTGGGTCAAATCATCAATGACGAGCATCTTGTCGGCAGCAAAGGTCACGGCAGTCAGAATCACCATGAGACAGAGGGCGGCGGCAAAGCGTAAAGGCATCGTGGCCTCCAGATAACGACGGGCGAGACGGATCTACGGTTTAGACGTGCAACAAGGCAAAAAAGTTCCCGGTTCGTGGGTCGAGGGCTTCTCCTACTGTTTTATGACAGAATGCCTAGCTCCCTCGAATGCCTTGTCCCTTCCGTTCATACGACTTCATCAATCCGCTGACGTATTTCTTAACCTCAATCTGATTGATTGAAATGGTCTCCACGAATGGAGCCCGTTTTGCTGGATTTATACAGTAATAAAAGGTTAATCGTAACCATGGAGGCAATAGCCGGAATGTAAATATGGGGAATTTTGGTAATTTGTGAATTTTAAGTGTTTACTTTGATGGGACTCATGCTTAGTCTCTGATCCATCCTCAAGGTTGTATCAATTATGTGCATTCTGAGGGTTGTTCTGGTGATGAGATCAATATCCGAATCGGGATACATGACCTGGACAGCTGCAGCGAAACCGAGATTTCTGCGGGCCAAACAGACATCTCACATTTTCGATTTCCGTAGCCGTTGTTTACGTCTTCAATTCGTAAGCTGGCGATGTCCTGCTGTACACAGGCATGTCGGTCATCGAGCCATTTCTGGACTGGAATGTTTCATTCCAATCACACTATTTTTCAAAAAAGTTTAGAAAGTTCAAAAAATGTTGATGTCACTCCTGAAAGATGAAGCTGGTTTCATTGTTTCCAGCGAATTGATTCTGATTGCGACCCTGCTCGTTATCGGCCTGATCGTTGGTTTGAGCTCAATTCAACACGCTGTTGTTGCTGAATTGAACGATGTAGCAGATGCAATCGGTGCTGTGAATCAGTCTTACTTTTATACTGGTTTTTCTGCAATGAAGCAGAATGATCCAGGTCAGGCCAAAGCCTACACCCGTGGCTCAACCTGGAAAGACGAAACTGATGATTGCGACACTGATCAGTGCGATATCGCTTGCGACGTTCCTGTTGCAGAAGGTCCGAAACGCATCTGATTTTGTGTTATTGCCACGCTGGCAATAACAAGAAGCGACTGAGAGGAAAGGGGCTGCAATTTGGATTGTAGCCCCTTTTTTATTGAAATATTGTCTACACGTGGTATGCCATTAATCCCATCGTTACAGAAAATTTGATCGATGATCCAATCAACGACAGCAAGAGAATTGTAACGTTAATAAGAATTGTCAGATCATGATTGTAGGCTTCGAAGTCGAGGACTCCATCTATTTGAGACGAATGTCGTTTTATTCAATTCCGATCGTGATCGAAATACAGACTTCTCGATCTGCTCAAACCACCTTCCGCTGAAACGATTTGATCATTCCCTCGAGGACAGCAATAAACGATTCATCAGCTCAGTACAGCGTTGTGTGAGTTGGTCGAAGAATTGTAAGATCTTGGCTAGGTGTGTGGAGAACTGTCGAGCGAGCAGGACATCGCCCTGCTGGTCTCTGAGGGAGACGGTCAGTTGTCGTGCATGTTGATTGATACCGAGAAAGAGTGAGTGTGATTCCCCAGTCATAGGAAAATCACAATTTTACTCAAAGCAACTATTTCATCGATATCAAAGGGGTTGAAACTGGCTCCAGGCTCACGTTTTCATATGAAGTATTGCTTGCTCTTCATTTTGTACGATCCGGATATTTCCGTATAACAGATTCTCTTCCAGATCGTCGTTCAAAGTTTTTCTATCATTACAGATAAATATTTGACCGCCAGTGTCTGAGAAAGCTCTTGCGATGGCACAAAGATCATCAAGTGCAATAGATGATGGTTTATTTGTGCCGGTTAACTGAATGATAATTCGATACGGAGGTGGGTCATCTTCAATAATCTTGACAACTGAGGATAAAATTACCTCAAAATCGGAATTACAGGCCGAATTTAAAGGATACGATATCTTGTGTGCAAACAGGCAGGAATCATCATCCATGTGAATGGATATTTTTTTATATGGAGGATTATGGCTGGACATTGCACAATCTCCTTGTGAATTGCGGCCAAGCGATTTCAACATTTTAACCGCGATAAGCAAGATCATTGGGTCCCTTCCTAATTCAAGAATTCATTTTTAAAACGAATTGTTCTGTCAAGAATTTCTGATTTTTCAAATTTATTTTGAATGATCCGCCGAAATGATTTGCTATCAAACTCTCTAGTGATTATCGTCTGTGATACACCTTTGTACACAGTGATAAAAAGAAAGCTTGTTGGGTCAATTGTTATGAAATATCCCTTAAAACGAGGCTTTACTCTTATCGAATTGCTCGTTGTCATCGCCGTTATTGCCATACTGGTTGCTTTACTACTACCGGCCGTTCAACAAGCCAGGGAAGCTGCCAGGAGGACCAGTTGTAAAAATAATTTGAAGCAAATCGGACTGGCTCTGCATAATTATCATGATGTCTTCAATACCTTTCCGATTGGAGCAAGAAGCCAGGGAGGTGATTTCGGACCTAGCTGGTATGTTGGGCTTTTACCATATCTAGAGTTAGGGGCTATCTACGACCAGTTCAACCACAATATTTCCGGCAGCGGAATGAATGCCACTTTCGCCAATGCTGTTTCTTCGGCTAATCTCAGTGTCATTCTTTGTCCATCAAGCCCTCTCCCTGAAAAAGTAGCAGTTCCAGCAGCGGGAAATGCCTTGGTCATTATGCCTCATTATGCAGGCATATCCGGAGCGGCTCCATCGAATGATAGCCGATATCAAGATGGTGGTTTTACGGAAACTCGCGTTACATCCTGCTGCTTTGGGACAACAGGATTGCCACCATTTCCTCACAGCGGACTAATCAGTTCCGGGGGGATTCTTGTTCCAAATAAACACCATCAATTCAGAGATATTACTGATGGAGCGTCCAATACCATAATTGTTGGCGAAATCTCAGATTATGGAGACTTGGGTGGTAACAGGGTCAGGATGGACGCAGGTTTTAATTCCGGTTGGTTTGCGGGAACACTTGCAACGGGAATTCCAGGAGGTGCCTATGCTCCACCTATCACGAGCTACAACCTAACCACAATTCGATACTCACCTGGTGTTAAAGACATGTCCAGTGGCCTAAATGGCACGGGATCAGGTGCAGGGCCAAACAACTCCTTGATATCTGTTCATAAAGGAGGAGCCCAAATCATACTTTCTGACAGTAGCATTCGTTTTATTAGTGAAAACATGGAATTAGCTACGCTCAAGCACCTGGCGACACGCGATGATGGCAATGTGATTGGTGAATTCTAGATTACTTCGAGAGCAATATCTGTCGGAGTTCTTCGTATCGATACATCTTAATTGGGAATACACCTAGATGAATCGGTATTGAGTTTATCCCTCCGCTACAATAGATGTGAACTGTGATCCAGAATACGATAGAAAGATGATACAAAAGTCAGTGAGATGTACCAGTCCAAGGTTGGAGACTTAGACGCCGATAATTTCGCTCATATGAAGCGGGGTGAGAGCATTGAAGTGGGATGAGTGCCTTGGCACATCAGAAGCTGTCGAACGTAATAGACTGACTGCTCAAGCCACCTTCCGCTCAAACGACTTGATCAATCCTCCGACGTGTTTCTTGACCTCAATCTAGTCGATGGAAATTGTTGCCACGTCCTCAGGCTCCACCCGAATCGGCGGCAGGTGGTCGCGTTCCATGTGGCTTCTTTTTGT
>DEML01000021.1:70578-83711 GCA_002359185.1 Planctomycetaceae bacterium UBA2671 | reverse complement strand
GACCCATCGCAAGGACAATAAACGCGAATTTTCCCCTCACCCATACCCTCTCCCCAAGGAGAGAGGACTGTTGCATTCAACCCTCAAACCTCAACCAATCCCCTACTTCACTTCAATTTCAACCAGATCATCCTGCAGGTGCTTAGCCGAGTCGGCATCGACGTAATCACTGTGACAATTGGCCTTGCCTTTGTCATCTGCTGGCATCGATTTGACGGTTTTTGACGCCAGCTTGTGAATCTCATTGGGACTGAGAACACCCCGTTGTTTGAGGATGGCCTGTTGTTCTGGAGTGAGAGCCGCTGTTTTCTTTGCTTTTTCCCAGGCGTAGTTTTCATCTTTCCCGGAAGCAAACTCGACAATCTCGCGGGAAATACGCACGCTGCACCAGTCGTGACCACACATCGCACAGAAGTCGGTGTCGACGTCGAGATCTTCATCGTGATAGGCACGAGCGGTATCAGGATCGAAACTGAGCTCGAAATGTTTCTCCCAGTTGAGAGCGGCGCGGGCTTTGGTCAGTTCGTCATCCCGATCGCGTGTGCCGGGAATTCCCAAGGCGATGTCGGCTGCATGAGCAGCGATTTTATAGGCGATACAACCCTGTTTAACATCGTCTTTCTTCGGTAACCCGAGGTGTTCTTTCGGAGTCACATAACAGAGCATACTCGCTCCGTGATAAGCCGCAGAAGTCGCACCGATACAACTGGTGATGTGATCGTAACCGGGAAAGATATCGGTAATGAGTGGCCCGAGTACATAAAACGGAGCCCCATGACAGATAGTTCGCTGCAGTTTCATATTGTATTCGACCTGATCGAACGGCACGTGTCCAGGCCCTTCAACCATCACTTGCACGCCCTGTCGCCAGGCTCGTTCGGTCAATTCGCCCAATGTGCAAAGTTCTGCCAATTGAGCCTGATCGGTCGCATCGGCCAATCCGCCGGGACGCAGGCCATCGCCGATGCTGAAGGTCACATCGTATTGACGCATCACCTGACAGATTTGCTCCCAGAGGACATACATTGGGTTCTCTTCGCCATGGTCAATCATCCATTTGGCCAGCAAAGAGCCGCCGCGGGAGACGATGCCGATGAGTCGTTTTTTGACGTAATCGAGATGTGCTCGTAGGACACCTGCGTGAATGGTGAAATAGTCAACACCCTGTTTTGCCTGATGTTCGATCGATTCGAGGATAATTTCGTGAGTCAGATCGCTCAGCTTACGACCAATGATCATCGAATAAATCGGCACAGTTCCAATCGGCACGGTGCTGTTCTTGATGATTGCCTGACGACATTCGTCGAGATCTCCACCTGTAGAGAGATCCATCACGGTGTCTGCACCCCATTTGATGGACCAGTGCAGCTTTTCGACTTCTTCATCGGTTCCGGAAGAAACTGGTGAAGCTCCCATGTTGGCGTTCACTTTTGTCAGGGAGGCTCGACCAATGCACATTGGATCGAGTTGGTGATTCAGGTGAACCGTATTGGCTGGGATGACCATGCGTCCGGCTGCAACTTCGTCGCGAACCTGTTCGGAAGTCAGATGCGGCTCGCGTTCCGCAACTCGTTCCATCTGCGGCGTGATGATGCCCATTCGAGCCGATTCCAACTGGGTGATCGGCTCGAAGTCTGCAGGAGCCTGCCAGGCCTCTGCTCGATGATAGTCAGTTTCAAAGCCTGTCTTTTTCGTCCAGCCTTCAGGCATGAAGTCCCAGGCGGTTTTCTCAGAAGGAGCTGGCATGCCGGGAGTGTCTGGCGAGGCGAAAGTTCGTGCCCCTTCAGGTCCTGCCTGAATTGTCGGGGATAACGCAAACGACCCCGGATTCGTTCCTTCAGCTTTACTGGAAGGATTTCCGCCGATGTTCGGCAATTCGTACGTTGAGGAAGAATGTGTATCGCTCATACCAGATCCAATCGTTATCAGTTGACCGTTGCCACTCAAGACACGGATGTTTTTACGTGGATGTTACCACTGCAAAATAGACTCTTCATTTCATTTGGAATTCATAACCACTTATTTAAAAGTTGTAGTTCCAGATTGATTATAGAGTCTTTTCAGAGAAAATCAGCCATCGTGCGGTTTGTTTCTGTTTCAATGGTAGTTTCGCAGAGTCAACTTACCTATCATTTCCGCATTCTGCATCAAAACCTGCCCTTTTTTTATTTTGAGACAGTCAGATGAAACGCGCATTAATTACGGGAATCACTGGACAGGACGGATCCTATCTAGCAGAACATCTGCTTGAACTGGGTTATGAAGTTCATGGCATCGTCCGCAGGGTTGCCCTGGAAGATCCTTCGCATCGGATGAACCGGCTCAGTGGTGTACTCGACAAACTGCATCTGCATTCGGCTTCACTGGAAAGTTTTCCGAGCCTGTACAATGTGCTCTCTGAAGTGAAGCCGGATGAAGTCTATCATCTGGCTGCTCAAAGTTTTGTGTCGTATTCGTTTGAAGATTCCTTTTCGACATTCCGTGTGAATATCGATGGCACTCATTATTTGCTCGAATGCGTCCGCGAAATTGTGCCCGAAGCAAAGTTCTATTTTGCGGGCTCCAGCGAAATGTTCGGGCATGCTCAGGATGTGCCTCAAACCGAAAAAACACGATTCTATCCCCGCTCGCCATACGGCATCACCAAAGTGACCGGCTTCGATATGACTCGAAACTACCGCGAATCCTACGGAATGTTCGCCAGTTCGGGGATTTTGTTCAATCACGAATCACCTCGCAGAGGCTTTGAATTTGTGACCAGGAAGATCACATCGTATGTCGCTCGTATTAAGAAAGGCGAAATCGATAAGTTGCCTCTGGGAAATCTCGAAGCAAAACGCGACTGGGGATTTGCCGGCGACTACGTCAAAGCGATGCACTTAATGCTCCAACAGGAATCTCCAGATGATTTCGTGGTCGCGACAGGCGAAACCTGGACTGTCCGTGATTTTTGTGAACTCGCATTTGCCGAAGTGGGTCTAAACTACGAAGATCATGTGATTATTGATCCCAAATTCTACCGACCTGCAGAAGTTCATCTCTTACTGGGCGATGCCACCAAAGCCAAAGAAAAACTGGGCTGGGAACCTACCGTCAACTTCAAACACCTGGTCAAAATGATGGTCGAGAATGATCTGGAATTGATCGGAGTGTAAGATCGCATAGGAATTTCCCCCTGGGGAACCCCGTTCAAAAATTCATAAGCAGGCCGAATATCTTCGAGCCTGCTTTTTTATTGCCTGGACATTCCCTGTAATCCGCTTCCGCTCATGTTATAGTAATTAATCAGTAAGGTTTGATTCGACACGAAGGAAGTTTGCACAATGAAACCAGTGAAATCTGGCGGCGGCTGGCGCGCCATTGTTTATACCTTTTCCAAATCTCGCGAAGCCGGTGGACTTTGGAAACTCTGGAAGGCCATGCGTTCCCGCAACTCCTGTAAAACCTGTGCGTTGGGAATGGGTGGACAAAAAGGAGGCATGGTCAATGAGTTAGGCTCCTTCCCCGAAGTCTGCAAGAAAAGCCTGCAGGCCATGGTCGCTGATATGCAGGGGGCGATTCCCGCCGATTACTTCTCGACTTACTCAGTTGCCCAGATGCAGCAATTTACGCCTCGAGAACTGGAACACGCCGGCCGCCTGACTTCGCCGATGATTTATCGAGCAGGCGACAATTATTATCAGCCGATTTCCTGGGAAGAAGTGTTCTCGATAATCGCAGAGAAACTCAAATCGCTCACACCAGCGGAAACCTTCTGGTATTTCAGCGGCCGCAGTTCGAATGAAGCCGGCTTTCTGCTGCAGCTGTTCGCCCGACTTTACGGCACCAATAACGTCAACAACTGCAGCTATTATTGTCATCAGGCCAGTGGAGTCGGTTTGACGAACACCTTCGGTTCCGGCACAGCCACCCTGCTGCTTGAAGATGTCGAACATGCTGATCTTGTTTTCATTATCGGAGGCAATCCTTCGAGCAATCATCCTCGTCTGATGAGTTCTCTCAAGCATGTTCGCAGGCGGGGCGGCAAGATTATCGTAATCAATCCCGTCATCGAGCCGGGGCTGGTCAACTTCAGCGTCCCCAGCGATCCAATCAGTCTGATTTTCGGAACAAAAATTGCCTCTCTTTACGTGCAACCAAATATCGGCGGCGATCTCGCTTTGTTAACTGCAATTTCAAAACGAATCGTTGAACGAGGGGTTCATGATGAAAACTTCCTCAACACGGCTACGGAAGGTTGGCCCGAACTTCGCGATCATCTCGCTCAACAGAATCTGGAAGAACTGTGTCAATTGGCAGGTGTCACACTCGATGAAATTGAGCAGATAACCGACCTGTATGCCAACGCAAAGAATGCTGTGTTTTGCTGGACAATGGGCATTACCCATCATGCGAACGGCGTCGAGAATGTTGAGGCTATCGGAAACCTGGCCTGTCTGCGGGGCATGGTGGGCAAACCACATGCTGGCATGTTGCCCATTCGTGGCCATTCGAATGTTCAGGGAATTGGCTCGGTTGGTGTGACTCCCAAGTTAAAAGAGGCCATCTTCGATCGTCTCCAATCCAACTACGGCTTGCAACTGCCCACTGAGACAGGCCTCGATACTCTGGCTTGCATGGAAGATGCCCATGCCGGGCGGATGAAATTCGGGTTGTGTCTGGGGGGGAATCTCTACGGCTCCAACCCTGATGCGACGTTCGCCCGGGAATCTCTTTCCAAACTGGAGATGCTGGTCACTCTGAGCACGACGTTGAATACTGGTCATGCACATGCCCTGGCCAAAGAGACAATCATTCTGCCAGTGCTCGCTCGAGATGAAGAGCCTCAACCGACGACTCAGGAATCAATGTTCAACTATGTTCGCCTCAGTGATGGGGGGCCAAGTCGGCATCAGGGACCGAAAAGTGAAATCGAAGTCATTTCGCATCTGGCCAGTAAAGTTCTGGGAGATGAGGGACCAATTCACTGGTCGAATATGGAACAGACCGGTCGCATTCGGGAAATGATTTCCACAGTCGTCCCGGGATATGAAGCGGTCAAAGAGATCGACAAGACAAAGAAAGAATTCCAGATTGAGGGGAGGACATTTCACACGCCCAAATTTGCAACCCCCAGTGGAAAAGCGAAACTACATCCCCATACAGTAAAATCTTCCAACCCCGATAATCAACTCCAGTTGATGACCGTCCGCAGCGAAGGACAATTTAATACGGTTGTCTATGAAGATTATGATTTGTATCGAGGCGTCGACCGCCGGGATGTCGTGCTTCTTCATCCAGACGATGTGACTCGTCTCGGTCTGAAGGCCAATCAAAAGGTGACCATTCAAAGTGTTGCCGGTGCTTTGAAGAATATTCTCGTTTATGAATTCCCCGGCATCAAAGCGGGTAATGCGCTGATGTACTATCCGGAAGCCAACATCTTGGTTCCCCGCACACGAGATCCGCGGTCTAAAACGCCTGCTTTCAAGGGAATACCAATTGAGATTCTGGCGTGATATTTTCTGCAAAATTGACAATCTAATGCCTGAAAACATCAGCTAACAGACTCCCCTTGTGATGAGTTCCGGGACGGCTTATTGTTCCCGCTCGATGTGGGCATGAAGCTCATGGGCAATTGTACGCGCTGCCTGAGCGTGGGAAATTTCCAGACACGGATGTCTGTTTTATGGCTAAGAAAAAATCGCAAGCGTCCTGGTGGGTCGCTGTCGCAATTCTCCTGATCGGGATGTTCTCTTTTCTGGGGAAACTGCAACTCGGCAATGTTCTGCCGAGCATTCCCACGGTTTCAACAGGCTCCACCTCTGGAGAAATCCCAACCAGTCCGACTTCCCTGCCACCTGCAGCGTCCAAAGATTCCATTCGAATTGCGACGTTCAATATTCAGGTGTTTGGCGTTTCCAAAATGGAGAAACCTGTCGTCCGGGAACGATTGGCCGAACTGGTCAGACAGTTTGATCTGGTCGCTATCCAGGAAATTCGTTCGATTGATCAAACCGTGTTGCCAAAATTTGTCGATTTGATCAATGCGAAAGGTGCTGATTTCAAGTATCTGATCGGCGATCGTCTCGGTCGTACTGTTAGCAAAGAACAATACGCCTATGTCTATCGTTCCTCATTGATCGAACCGATTCAAGGATCGATTTACAACATTGAAGATCGTCAGGATCGATTGCACCGCGAGCCGTTTGTCGGCTCGTTTCGGATGCGAACCAAACCGGGTGAAGGAGGCGAGCCGTTTTCCTTCACGCTCGTGAACATGCACACTGACCCCGATGAAGCCGAGTATGAAGTCGGGCAAATGGCAGGTGTCTACAATTTTGTAACAACGTACCGTCCTGAAGAGGATGATGTCATCATTCTGGGTGACCTGAATGTCGATGCTTCAAAACTGACTCCGCTGACCAATATTCCGTTACTACGCTCGGTGGCAGGAACAGGCCCGACGAATACACGGGGAACAAAGCAGTACGATCACATCGTTGTCAATCATCAGAACACGCTCGAGTTCACTGGACGGGCAGGTGTTCTGGATATGGCCAGCTTCTTGAAAATCTCGCCAGACGATGCGTTGGATCTTTCCGATCATCAACCGGTCTGGGCAGAATTTCGCACCACCGAACAACGTGGCCCAATTCAGGTCGCCTCTCCATTTACGGAGCAGACGGTGCGTTAATTGGCTCTGGAGTGGAATCAATTCGAATCACCGATTCCGCCCTCAACTCGCCAAGCTTTACTTCCAGCAGACTTTTCGAGTGATCTTGGATGTCGATCGGGAGAGTCAGTACTCCCTGTGCATTAGATAACTCCCCTGGTCCGCTCCACTCCCAAGTCAACTCCTGTGGATCAAGTGTTTTGAGGAAGTGGCCATACTCATTAAACAGCAAGACTTGAAATGCCTGTTTAAACCCAGGTGACAAAGAGATCGCAGCTGGAATCAATTGGATTGAACCGGGTTTGTCTGACGTCTCATCCTGAGCAATTTTAGTGAGCGGAATCATCAACTGTGAAATCGCATCCCCATTCTCAAATGGACCGAAAGCTGTCAGCTCATTGTCATGCTGCACATAAATTTGCTTTTTCGAGATGGCTGGCGGGAACGGGATCTGATTGCCATATTTTTTTGAGAAGATCAATTCACAGGCACTGTTTTTACAGGCATAAGCCTGCCACAATCCAGAATTGGTGGTGAGCAGAAGCTGATCATTCACCCATTGTAAATGCGGCTCAGATCCTTGAGCGGTGGGCAATTCATGCAATCGTTTCTGTTGCTTTATGGAAAAGACTTCGAGCGTTCCGGCTGAGTTCGCAGCAAAGATGGCCTCTCCATGCAATAAAGCAGTTGTCCTCTCAGCGGATTGCAGATCAAAATGTATCAGCTTTTTAAATGGATTCTCAGCTGGATCAGTATTTGAAGATTCGCTCTGTGTTAATCGCCACAAATCAATGTGCCAGCTTTTCAAAGCCGCATCGTTTTCTGAGGAGGATAAAACGAGTAACTGACCATCCTGATAAAGCAGTTCATGAATCGTTTGAGAACTCCCGTTAGAGTCCAGCTTTTCAACGGACTTGCCCGTCCGGATTTGCAGTAACTCCACAGTTCCTTCTTCACCAGGAATCGCCAGCACAACCTGATGACCAACCACCGCAGGCACTGGGGAAGCAAGAAAGTTATTAGCTAAGGATCGCTTCAATTGCCAGCAGGGCAACCCATTTCGTCGATCCATGGCCATACAATAAAGTGTGAAGCGGTTCTCTTGCTCAACCAGCCAGGTCACGATCAGTAAATGCTCGAAAATAATCGGAGCAACCGATTGAGCCTGGAGATTGTCCGGGTCTGAGTCATCAAATAGAGATTGCGTCCAGAGAGTATTGCCGAGATCACTATCGAGCGCGACCACTTCTCCGGTGGCATTCAGACAAAACAACTGCCGCCACGTTGGGTCGCCGGCCAGATATGGTTGAGGAAATCGCTGAGGTAAATCGGAGGAGATCTGCTGAGAGAAACGCGCTTCCGGATCGCGATTTTTAATCGACCAGGCAATGATTCCGTAGTGAGAACTCGCTTTGCTTTCTCGGACAGTTTTTATCTCATCGTCAGGGGAAGAAAAATTAAAGATCGCATAAAGTTTATCATTGAAGATGAGCGGCGTGTGTAAACCGGGAAGTTCGGTAATCGTCCACAATTCATTGTTTTGATCGGCATTCTGAGGAGAAGTATCGTCCCAGTCGAGCGAAAAATTTCGCTCGCGGCTCACCCGATTGTATTCCGGCCCCAATGGATGCGGCCAAGTCATCGGTTCGGTTGCCTGGACAGAATTGATCAGGCTGATCGAGCAGACAATCAATATAATTCGGAATGCAGAAATCATGGAAAGGTCTCCTGGGAAAACCTACTAATCATCCCGCATACAGAGAAAGAATGCAACTTGGGTGCGTCTTCGATTACCCGGCCAGTCTTGTTTCGCCCTTAGCCAGTGCAGGCAGCCAGATTGATTCGATCTGCTGGTCTTCAAACATCGTTGCCAGATGCTGATGACAGGTGAAGAACAGAACCTGTCGCGTGGCTGCGAAATCAAGCAGCGTTTCGACAGCCGCTTCGGTTCGCTGCTGATCGAAGTTGACGAAAATGTCATCAAACACGACCGGCATCTCAATGCCATCTTCAGCAAACGTGTCGATCAAAGCCATGCGAATCGCCAGGAACAATTGTTCTCGGGTCCCATCACTCAACTCACCGACATTTCGAGAGAGGCCATTCTGTTCACGAATTAACAACGCTCGCGAACCGACTGGCGTGCGAACCTGATTATATTTTCCGCAGGTCAGCTTATCGAGATATTCCGAAGCCCGTGCCAATGTCTCCGGCTGAAACCGTTGTTCAAACTCGGCTGTCAGTCTCGATAATGCAGAAGAAGCAATCCGATTTGCCTGCAAGTCTCGCAGTGAAGCCGAGGCTCGATCGAGAATCCGTGCCTGTTTCGTACGGAGGTCATCGGCACTGGTATCGCTTTCGAGAGTGGCGAGCGTCTGTCGCATTCGTCCCAGTTTTTCCTGAGAGTCCGCGATATCTTTTTCGAGATCTTCAATTTCCAGATCAAGCATTTCGATGCGTTCCTGATTGCTGTTCGATTCATATCGCAGCAAATCCTCTTCCGCAATCGCCAACTCCGGCTCTTCTTTGCTGAGCGAGTTGAGTTGATCGTTCAGGTCGGAAATGAGTGCCCGCAATTCCTCGGCTCGTTGCAACTGTTTGGCCCGGCGACGGAATTCTTCCGGCGAGGTCACTTCGGCCTGTCGAAGTAATTGAGAAAGATCGTCCTGATGACGATTTAATTTCGTTTCCGCATCCCGATACTGTTTAACGACCTGACTATAATCTCGCTTCTTCTGCAGATAGCTGTTGTGCGACTGATCGAAATCGTGCAGCATCTTTTGCCAGTTGTTTAGTGTCTGAGACAACGACAATCCATCCGCACTCCGCAGCGACATCCGCCCGGCGATCATTTCCATCTGCTCACGGAACTGATTCAACAATTCCTGATGCCGCTGAACGTCATCTTTCGAGGCCTGCCATTGTTGCCAGGTCTGTTGTGCATCGACTGCGTGTTGCCAACTCAGAAACGCTTCACTTGTTCGCACGGTTTCACGAATTCCCAACTGATTCAACAAATCGCACCAGGCTTGCCGCGTCGCACTGACATCCCGCTGATACTCGCCGAGTTTACCGCGCTGCACAGACAATTTTTTGCGGGTCTTTTGTAGCTTTTCCTGAGTCCGAGACATAGCCTGCAGATCGACAATACGCTGAGAGGCCTGTTGGATCAGTTCGGTTTCCGATTTTCGATTCCGATTCTGAAGCTCCGCAGGGATGCTCCGACGATGTGGCACTTCTCCGCTGATTCGTGATATACGTCCACGGACATCATTCAATTCGCGTTCACAGGTCTCAATTTCTGAATGCAGACGACGAGAATAGCCATCGTTGTCCATCTCGAAATGTTGACGTAATGACCAGGCCAGTCCACCTCCCATGATGCCGGTCAGCAGATAAATCCAGCCGATAATCCAACTCGTCTGCACACTTTGGACCAGACCCGCTATAATGAGGAATCCGCCAACCATGCTAAACAGCGTCAACATCGATTGTCCCCACCAGGGAATTTCGCGGCCGTCATCCTGCTTTTCCAGTTGCGTTTTCGCACTGCGAATTCGTTGCTCATACTCGGCTTCCCGGACACTCAGTTGTGCCAGATTTTCAAGATCAACCAGCCGACGCTCGGCTTCGCGTATTGCCTGTGGTAATGAGGTAATGTTCTGACGTTTGAGTTTGTCCTGCAGTTCGGATTGTCGCTGATGATGGGCGTCAGAAACTTTTCGATACTTACGACGATGTCTGGCTCGACGACTGATGGCCGTCTGGTAATTCCGGGCAGACGTACTCAACTGCAGATGAGCCTGCGGGGAAGTATCAACTTCCGCGAGCCGATTGATGGTCCAGTCGCTGCCGAGTGTCTGCAGTTTTTCATCCAGTTCCGCTTTCAACATCGCTGCATCAGCAGACACATTGGCCAAGTGACGCTCTGCCGATTCCACCAGACTTTTCAGATCGATCAGCGCACGCACTCCACTTGCGTGATCCCGCAGTTCTGTATGAGATTTATCCGCTTCCAGAGCCTGCTTGAGTCGGCTGCGATCACGACGCAATTTTTTCAGTTGTTCTTCTGCAGCTTTTTTCTGAGCATCCAGTTTTTCCAGACGGCTCAAACCCTCTGCAGGAAAGTGAATTCCTTCTGGCAGCATGCGTAATTCGTTTTGCAGATCCCGATGCTTCTTCCACGGATTCCAAACCCGCTGCATGTAGCGATAATTCGAGCGTTCCCGTTTGAGTCGACTCAGGCGCTCCCGGCGATTCTCCTGCTGCGATTCGAGTTGGCGACATTCGGTCAGATGACTTTCATAACGATTGATCAGGCCATCGGTTTTCGAGAGAGCCTCGTGCATGGAGCCGTATTGGCCGGAAAGATCGAACAGGTGCCCGCGGCTCTGTTCCAGATCGGCAATTTCGAAAGCCTGACGTCTTGTCTGCTGCTCGGCGTGCATCAGTCGCTGACCGATTCTGCCCAGCGAACTGCCGTAAATGAATTCTCCAACCTGATCGGTCTGCAGAGTTGCCAGTTCGCGAAGTTCTTTCAGCCCGAGTGTATAAATCGTGCGATAAATATCCGCGTCGACATCCTGCAGAATTCGCTCGAATTCCGTTTCTGACATCGATTTATTATTCGCATTCGCACGGAACTGCTGGCGTCCGTGTTCATCAATGTGCCGGGAGAGTTGCAGGGACTGATGCTGCGACTTCACACGCAAGGATCCTCCCCAGCCCTGAGTATGATCGCCGCGTTCTGCAGTCGCCATTCCCGCAGCCGGAAAACCGTAGAGGACGCCTCGAATAAATCGCATCAACGTCGATTTGCCCGCTTCGTTGGGACCGTAAATGACGGTCATTCCACTCTCGTTGACTGGCAACAACAGATCGGACCACACCCCATATCGATCGATCATAACATCCGTGATTTTCATCGCCTGCTCCCTGGCTGATCGCTATCTTTTTTGATCCCCGTGTCAGATTCAATTCAAATATGAAGTTTCCCGACACATTTCCTTATCCCGCTTTTTGCTGATCTCGCAACGCCTGTAGTCCCAATTCGGCTGCACGATGACACAACGTTTTCGTTTCCAGTTCCTGCTTGAGTTCCTGAAATGGCAAGAGATTCAGTTCTGAATGTTTCTTATCAATCTGCTCAATTCCATCGAATCTGCACTCTGCATTCGACTGGCATTCTTCACTCAGATATCTCAACAACTCTTCCTCGATCCATTCCTCATCAAAAGCTTCTTCATGCCGATGAGGCGATCCCGATAACTGAGGAATCAATTGCACTTGATTAATCAACTCAGTTGAAGAATTCATCTCAGAGTAGTTCAAGTCCAGCAATTCGAGCAAAGTCTGACTCGACCATTTGGCCACCGCCTTGCTCGAACCTTTAATGCTCCAGTTCAGATGACACAAATTCACATTGGCTGGCAATGTTTTTTCGACCTGTTGCTCGATGATTTCCGCGAGCCGCAGTTCAACATCGTCGAGACTCTCTTTTTCATTCAGCAGACATTCCAGCTCTTTGTATACGACAGCCGAGAGAGGAATGCTCTGCAAATCGACTTCTCCATTCGTATCCAGCTGGCAAAGTGTGACAGTCCGCACACCTGGAATAGAGCCACTAATGGCCTGCACACTTCCCGGTGCATGAACAATCGAGTTTTGAACTTGCTGAGTGACCGAAGACTCATGAGCAACCGACAGAATGAGCGGAGCCGAGATTCGATTTCCATGAAACAGACGATGGTCGTCGGAGATGTGTCCGAATGTGTCCCACGTGATCCCGATATCGATCTTTGATTTGGTAAGCGAGTTCCGATGCTGTTCATCAAATAATGCCAGCTGCAGCGAGGCCACTGTAATTTCGGTTCGGTGCCCCGGAGCCAGCAGAATCATTTCCTGCGGACAGCAGTTCAGTTTCGACAATTGACGAATTTGATCGGGATTTGGGCCGGCATAAACCGTGACAATTCCCTCTTCCTGAAGAGCTTCAATTCCATCTCGGAATAAAGCCGCGGTTCGGATTGAGGGAAGGTGATCGAACAGCGATCCCGCCAGTAATAAGGCATCGACATTCTGTTCGAGAGCCGTTTCGATGAGCCGTTCGAAGGCTGTGAGCGGTGCGTCGCGGAGGAGTTCGTGATGCGGATCACCCACGCCCGGCAGTCCGCGCAGCACTCCATCCAAGTGTAAATGCCCTGCGATAAGCAGACGAGGTGCCTCGGCAAGCATATCGGAGTCCTTTCCTGATACGCGAAATTGACGGATAAAATGAGAATTCCGACCGACTGTAACAACTCAGCCCATTTTCGCAAAGACCATTTTGTATTTCTTGCAAAATGCGTTCAGCGAACGGCGATCTGGGTGGACGAAGTCCACAAGAGGAAATCACCCGGATCGTTGAGATAACTGAAGAACGACCGGGTGGCGGAGGCGCTCCGCCTCAGCGGAAGCCCCGGAAGTTCAACGATTCGGG
>DEML01000021.1:0-70501 GCA_002359185.1 Planctomycetaceae bacterium UBA2671 | reverse complement strand
TTCTCTTCGAGAGCGCCCCCGCCACCCGGGTTTGATTACTTCTCCGCTCGACTTGTCACCGTCAAATCGTCAGTTTCTGGATCCTCATCATTCTCCCGACCGAAACCACCGTCATCCCGTCTATTCTTACCGACACTGTAGAGTATAAATTCGCCATCCTCCACACGATACATATACGACTCGCCTGAGAATGGATCCATCGTCGATTCCGGCAGGGTGCTTGGGTAACGTCCCTCTTTTAATTGAATCTCTTTGAGTTTCAGTGCGAGGAGACTCATTTCAGATCGAGCCTGCGCTCTACGTTCCGTTTGATCCCAATTATTGAAAAATGGTAATAACAGATTCACAAATGTTTTGACGAGTGCTTCATCGATAAATTCCCTGGAAACCGTTTCGGCTCTACGAGATGTCATTAGCCTCTCAAGATTCGGGTTGTATTTTTCGGTGTTGAGAGCGTTGTAAAAATGATCCCATGCCACCTTTCGGTCGACAAGGTTCGGTTTATTGAGAACCTCAACAGCCTCATCGAACGTCGAATTGACTTTCTCAAAGATTGGGTTCCAGTCCGTATCGGTGTGATAAACCAGGTATTCAAGTGGTTTACTATCTGGCCAACTCGAACTTATCTTTTTCACGGTTTCCATATCGAGTTGGTTTGTGGCAACCCGCTGCATGAATTGCAGGACCATATAGCGTTCTGCCAAGTCAACTTTCTCTGCCACGGATGGAGACTGCTCTAATTCTGACAGCTGAACGCGATAATTATGTAAAATACTCAATGGTAAATCGTTTAGCTGAAGCAGCTGAATATCTCCCTCTTGAGACCGATAATCAAACGAGTATCCCCCGTAAACATCGAGCATCGTGGGCCCCTTTGCAATCTTTCTGGCGAATCGATGCAAAGTCAGCAAATCATCTGCGGCACTCTGATAATCTTCTTCACCAAGACGTAGCATTGCTCGTGCAAGGAGACAACGACTGACGCTTCGACTGGCAAGAAGTTCTGATTGAGGAGTGTAAATCAGCAGATTGTCATATTCCTCATCCAATAAGACAGGCCGGTAATATCTCGGCAACAGCACGGCTTTGGAGATTTGATCTAACACAGATTCATTCAGTTCAACCCAACGCCATGCATTCGGTAGCTCCTCCTTCTTCCAGGGACGTTCCAATACACCATCGTTAATAATATCGTAGATATTTTCGGACTCACTCCCCTCAGCTGGCTCTATAAATCCATAACCTTCGGTCCCGAATTCAACATACCCTGGAGCATCCTCGGGCAATGGCTCGACACCCAACGCTTCGCAAAGACGAACATGGTATTCGTAACCCGCATTATCAGGATTTGGTCCGATCGCTTTCACAATCGCGACCGCAGCATTTTCTTCCGGGGTAATATCACCCTTGAGAGCCTCATTCAAAGCAGCCGTGTAATCGACAGTGCCTTCTGGACGAACTGGAGACACGGCTCGCGTGGTCTCCCAGGAAACCGTAAATGGCACTTTTAAATTCGAAGTCTCCGGATCTTCAGAAAGCACCGGAGAGACATTTGTCAAAATCGAGATCATGGAAAGCAAGAAATATTTGGACATGGTTCTCACCTGAATTTTATAGAGTCAACTGAAAGAAGTTGGAATCAACTCCTTTGACGATACTCTAAAAACTGCTCTCCGAACACTCTTATTTCCGACTTGTCACCGTCAAATCGTCAGTTTCTGGATCCTCATCATTATTGTATCCCATCCCGCCATCATCCCGTCCATTTTCGCCGACACTGTAAAGAGTGAATTCTCCGTCCTGAAACTGATACTGATAGGGTTTTCCGGAAAAAAGATCAAAGGTTTGTTCCGGCAGTTTTGCAGGGTAGCTGCCTGTCTTCAGTTGAATTTCTCGGAGTTGTAAACCTAACAGACTCAGTTCGTAATAAGTCCGTGTCCTCGCTTCGGCTCGGGAACAGGAATCGATTGCGGGTAACAACATGCCGAGAAAGGCTCGGACGAATGCCTCGGTGATTTGCTCTTTGGAAATTCGATCCGCTCTTCGGGATTTTAGCATTCGCAATAAATTCGGATTGATCTCTCCCAAATTCAGCGATTCGTAATGAGTCTTCAGATTTTCAATCCGGTCTTCCCGGCTCGACTCATTGAGAATCTGCACGACCTGGTCATAAGCAGAATTGACTTCTCTGAAGACCAGATTCCAATCCAGATTGGAATGCCGACTCAGTTCTTCCAGGAGTTGTCCCTGTGAAGCCTCTGAAGTAAGTGATTCCAACGTTTCAGCGTCCATTCGGGTGATCGCGATCTGCTGCAGGATTTGTAATGCGAGATATCGTTCTCCCAGATCCAATGATTTTGCCAGATTCGGAAAGGACTCAATTTCTGAAAGCTGTTGACGATACTTCTGGCAAACGTCCAGCGGCAAATCGGGTTGTTGAATCAGCCGATTGTCAGCCTGAAATGCAATCCCTTCCAGCGCATATCCAACAAGATTTTCGACCAGCGTTGCTCCCTGAGCTATCTTCCGGGCAAAACGATGCAGGGTCAGTAAATCATCAGCTGCAGCCTGATAGTTCTTCTCTCCCAGATGCAACATGGCTCTTCCCACCAGACAGCGACCAATTTCCCGGCTCGCCTGCACATCCGGAAGAAGAGCATAAACCAGCAGATCTTCATGTTCCTCATCGGAAATGATCGGTCGGAAGTAGCCCGGTTTTAACACCGCTTCAGAGACGAGATTCAACGCGGTCTCATTCAATTCCATCCAGAGAGCCGCATTCGGAAGTTCCTCTTTTTGCCAGGGGCGATCCATCGCCCGGTCCTGGATTTCGTTGAGATCCTCAAACTCGCCCCCTTCAGCTGGCGGCTCAAATCCGTAGCCTGCTTTTCCAAATGTGACCAAACCGGGAGCATCTGCAGGCAGCGGTTCGACCCCCATCGCTTCGCAGAGTCGGACATGAAACTCATATTCCATTCCATCAGGATTCGGGCCGATTGCTTTCACGATCAATACTGCAGCATTGTTTTCCGGAGTGACGTCGCCCTTGAGAGCATTGTTCAGAGCCGCCGTATAATCGACGGTGCCATTCTCTCGAACCGGTTTTGTTGCGCGCGTTGTTTCTGGAGAAATCGTTAAATTCGCTGTATTTGATGGAGGTTTCTGATCGTCGGCAAAGCCAGGCACACACAAAACCAGCAATGACAACGCAACAAAGAGAATTTGCTTTTGCATTTTGATGAACATCATATTGGGAACCCAACAAGCGCGAGGTGAACGATCCGAGTCGATCTCAAGGAGATCAGCAGTCATTGTAAGACAGAGCAGGGGCGTGAATTTGTTTAAAAAATCCTATCACATGTCGATAAGTTTCAGAACAAACTAATCTCGAAGAACTGGTCAAAATTTCTTCAACTCCATAATCCAGTTCTCCAACACCACGCCATTTCGTTCCACCTGATTACCTCTGACGACCACGAAACCCTGCTTTTCATAAAGCGGGCGGATGACATGGCTCGCTTCGACGAACAGTCGTTCGAATTCCAGATGCCGGGCGATTTCTATTACGTGATTTAACAGAGCCGTCGCCACACCACGGCGGGTAAAATTGGGATGGACGTAGTGGCAGTCGATGTGACCATCGGGATCGAGTTCAATAAACCCGGCAATCTGCTTCTCGATGACATACAAAAACGGCCGCTTCAGTTCGCAACGATATTTCCAGCGTTCGTAATCGATCGGAAATGGAGCCCAGGCATTGAATTGATCTTTTGTATAAGCTGAGCAGGCAATTTCATGAATCGATCTGTAGAACAACTCGGCAATTTCGTTGGATTGCCCGGCATAATGTTGAATCATGATGAGTAATGGCCAATCTCTGAACCAGTAAGTTGCTTATCCTGTCCAATAATCGCTAGGTTATTCTGCTGACAGTCACTCTGTAAACTCGAAATGCGCCCATGTATCAGCTGATTGAACTGATTGCCGTCGTTTCCAGCGCCATTTATGGAGTGCTGCTCGCGCGTCGGCATGGAATGGATCTGGTCGGCGTGTTCAGTCTGGCTTTTATGGTCGCCTTTGGCGGAGGAACCTTGCGCGATCTGTTTCTGGATCGGCATCCGCTGTTCTGGATTGCGAATGATCACTATGCCGTAATTGTATTCGTTCTCGCGATTGTCACTTCTCTCATTCCAGTGCTCCCGGAAAAAGCCGAACGCTGGCTGAATTTGCCCGATGCTCTCGGGCTCGGCTTCTTCAGTATTGCCGGGGCTCTGGCCGCTCAGGAAGCGGGAACCTCACTCTTTATTGCATCCATGCTGGGTGTCGTAACGGGAACCTTTGGAGGCGTGATTGCCGATGTGATCTGCAATCGCGTACCGAGCCTCTTTCGCTCTGCTCCTTTATACGCCACCTGCTCATTCCTGGGCTGCTGGCTGATGTTCCTGCTCGATGCCTGCTCTCTTCCAGAGAATTATTCCATTCCGATCGCAATTGCCGCAATGGTTCTGCTTCGATTAGTCGCTCTCCGCTGGGACTGGCGGCTGCCACATTTTGCTGAGGATGCAATTGAGGCGAAAGAGCAAGCCTAACCATCAAAGATCGCTTTCACAAGACATTGCCAAACTCATTCGCCATAATAGAATCTGATCATCAACACATCGACAATGTCTAGAAAACAGTTCTATGTCAATTACAACAAAAACAATCGGATTCCTCGGAGCCGGTCAGATGGCGACCGCTTTGGCGGGAGGATTTATTTCCAGTAATGCCGTCTCTGCCGAGCAGATTTTTGCTTACGATCATCTTGAAGCCGCTCGGCTGAGATTCTCTGAGAAAACGCAAGCAAATTCAGTCACTTCGCTCACGGAATTAATTCAGAAATCACAGCTGATTTTTTTGGCCGTCAAACCACAGCATCTTCCTGAACTGGCAGAAACGATTGCTCCCCTGCTCAAACCGGAACAGACAATTATCTCCATCGCTGCGGGGGTTACATTGTGGCAACTTTCCGGCTACCTTAATGAAAACGAAAATCTGATTCGCATTATGCCCAACACGCCTTGTCTGGTCGGTGAAGGAGCGGCTGGTCTGGCGACTGCGGAAGGTGTTTCTGAGGAAACGACTCAACTTGTCATGCAGTTGATGCAATCGGTCGGCTCCTGCGAACAGGTTCCGGAAAAACTTCTCGATGCCGTCACGGGGCTTTCCGGTTCCGGGCCGGCTTACGTCTTCCAGTTTATTGAAGCCCTCAGCGATGGCGGTGTGTTCGCCGGATTACCACGAGCGACAGCGACAAAACTCGCAGCTCAAACCGTTTTAGGAGCCGCAAAGATGGTGCTCGAAACGGGACAGCATCCCGGCGAACTGAAAGATGCCGTCACCAGTCCGGGAGGCACAACCATTGCCGGACTAGCCGCACTGGAACGCAACGGCTTCCGCTCTGCTGCCATCGAAGCAGTTGTCGCAGCCACAAAACGATCCCAGGAACTCCGCGAGAATTGAGCCGAGGCGAAGACTCGGGTATGCTGAACTGATGAATTTTTCTTTCCTTCTCCTTGGGGAGCGGTTTTCTTTCCTTCTCCTTGGGGAGAAGGTGGCCAACGGCCGGATGAGGGGAGTTCATCGACGTTCTTTATTAAGTTAACGTCGTTTTCCTTCACCCTAACCCTCTCCCAGAGGGAGAGGGGAGATTTATGTAGACTGAATTAATAGCTCATAAGATTCGTGATCAATCTGCACTGACACTGGTCCGCACAGCGGACCCTACTCAATAAAGGGACTCCCATGAAACTGATCTCCTCTGCAGCGTTTGCACTGATCACCTTGTTAACCAGTTCACTCCCAGCAGCCGAACAATGGATTTACATTGCAAGCCCGGCCAAGCCACCTGTTATTTATCGGGCTTCGCTCGATCTGGAAACCGGCAAGTTTGGTGAGCTCGAAGTTGCCGCAGACGATGTCCAGACGGGTTTCATGGATGCCCATCCAACTCTCCCCATTCTATATGCCGCCACTTCTGAAAAAGGAGGCAAAGGAATTCCAAACGGAGGAGTGCGGGCTTATCAGATCAATCGAAAAACCGGCTCCCTCGAACCGAGCGGACTCGTTTCCACACACGATAGCGGTACCACTCACATCGAAGTCTCTCCTCAGGGAAAAGCTCTCGCGGTTTGTCATTACGGCGGAGAGGGGACAACCGCCATTCGATTGAATCAGGCTGGTGAACTTCAACCTCAAGTTTCTCAGATTAAACATCAGGGAAGCAGCGTCGATCCTAAACGACAAACCAAGCCGCATCCGCACGGCGTTGCCTTCAGTCACAATTGCAAATATCTGCTCGTGGCTGATCTGGGGAATGATCATGTTGAAGTCTTTGCCGTCGATAAAAACGCGGGGATCAAAGAACATTCCTACTGGAAAGCCGCTCCCGGAGCCGGCCCCCGACACGTCACTTTCCATCCAAACAAAGACATTGTTTATTCGATCAATGAACTCGATTCGACGATCAGTGTCCTGTCTTGGAATGCGAAATCAGGTGAACTGACCGAAGTTCAGACTGTACAGACCTTGCCGAAAGATTATGACGGGAAAAACAACACCACAGCCGAAATCGTCGTGCATCCTTCTGGTAATTTTGTCTACGGCTCTAATCGAGGCCACAACAGCACTGCTGTTTTTTCAATCGATAAAAAAACTAACAAGCTGACACTGATCGAACACGAACCGACTCAAGGCGACCATCCCCGCTTCGTCGGTATGGATCCATCCGGTTCCATCTATCTGGCAGCCAACATGAACTCGGATAACATTGTCTCCTTTCGAGTGAATCAAAAAACAGGAAAGCTCGAACCGACAGACAACATCCTGGAAGTGAGTCGTCCCATGTGTGTTGTATTCATCGAGAAGAAGTAAAACCATGGGTGGCGGGGGCGCCCCGCGTAAGCGGAAGCCCCCGATTAATAATCTCGGGGGCTTCTCTCCGAGAGCGCCCCCGCCACCCGATGAAACCATATTAACCCGAAGCGTGAGCGAGGGGACGGCTAACCACTACATTTGATTAACAATATCAATTCACGGAACCCACAATGAAGTTTACGAAAATGCACGGAGCCGGGAACGACTACGTGTATGTCAATCTGTTTGAAGAAACGCTTCCCACGGAAGCCCCGGCACTCGCGCGAGCCGTCAGTGATCGACACAAGGGGATCGGTGGAGATGGCCTTGTGCTCATCGAGCCTGTCGAGAATGCCGATGCCCGCATGCGGATGTTCAATCTCGATGGCAGCGAGGCAGAGATGTGTGGGAATGCGATCCGTTGCGTTGCCAAATATCTCTACGATCATGGCATCGCCAGGAAAGACAAGTTGCAGATTCAGTCCGGAGCTGGCCTGCTGCATCTGGAACTTTTTCCTGAGAACGGCACAGTTGATCGCGTCCGCGTGAATATGGGCGAACCGATTCTGGAATCTGCAAAAATCCCGACCCTGCTGACAGGCGATCCTCCCGTCAATGCAACGCTTACCGTCGGGGGAATCGAGTTACAGGTGACGTGCGTTTCAATGGGCAACCCTCACTGCGTGACGTTCGTCGAAGAATTGAACGACGATCTCGTGCTTAAAATCGGCCCTAAAATCGAAAAGCACGAAGTCTTCCCCAGAAAGATCAATGCCGAGTTCATTCAGGTGATTTCACCAGACGAATTCAATATGCGCGTCTGGGAACGGGGATCTGGCGAAACAATGGCTTGTGGCACCGGCGCGAGTGCCGTAGCCGTGGCAGGTGTGCTGACCGGTAAGATGAATCGTAATGTCACCGGCCATCTACTGGGGGGAGACCTCGAACTGGAGTGGTCGGAAGAGACCAACGAAGTCTTCATGACCGGCCCTGCAACCGAAGTCTTTTCCGGCGAGTGGAACCAATAAACTCATAACACTATGGCTTGAATCGCAAAGGGCACAATCAGCATGGCATCAGCGAGAATCGGTTTAAGGTCCTGAGGAATCCATGCGGAATCCAGCAGTCCTATCATGATCGCAGCAGTGCAGACTGAGCCGCCAAAGATGTTCCATTCATGAACCAGCAATCGATCGATCAGTAAAAAGACAATTCCAGTAGCGATGGCAATGCCCGGGAAGAATTTGACGACAAACGGAAATCGTGTCGCCAGAGTTGACTCCCCGGCTTGGCGATCCATCTCCGCTTCCCAACTGGCGATGCCGAGGCAATTCAGCAGAATCAAGCCACCAGAGGGAATAGAGAAACGAATTAAAGTGAATGCCAGTTCCTGATTGATTGGAGGACTAGCCTCTAACAAAGGAAAGAATAGTACTGCAACAATAAAGAACAGACTGACAATCACTTCTCGAGGAATGACCCACCGAGCAATCGGCAGCCATAAGCAAAGAGCAAAGTAGCCGCCCAGTAGTCCAAGAATGAAAACGGCAATCAGAATTGCAGAGGGATTCAAACATAGCCATGTCATGACCGCTGTTGTCATGAGAAGAACGATCCACAGACACAATAGTGGCCAGAAGTTTCGTGCCACAAACTGATGACGGGGAATATCGACTACGGATGTCAAAACACCACGGCTATCCAATAGACGATCGCCAGCATACACGAGCCATGTTGCCATAAATAATAAGAGTCGTTCGTAATTCTGCAGCGGACCATTCAGTTGATGAGCGGCGATTTCCTGCCAGGCCACCGCGACTAAAGGAGCATCCAGGCTGAGGCCGTTTGCGAATAATAGCAGTCGAGATAATAAGGACCCGATTTTCATACTCTCATAATTAAACATTTTAAATGTAAAACAGACACCTTCTGACTTCGCTGACAAATCGAAAATCACTCCCTATTCGAGAGTTTGACGATCATCCGCCCCCAGAATCCGAATTCTTGCCTGCAGAGTCAGTTTTATCGGGTTCCGTCATTTTTAAAATGATGTCGGAATACCAGGCCGAATTCAGGCCGAGGGCTTCATCGGCTCGAATATCACGTCGGACATCAAATCGCGAGGAGTGAACCCCCAACAATCTCCAGGGGAGCTTGTGCTTAGGCTCACCGGGCATGTGGGTTACGACAGGAGCTCCGCTGCAACCACGGTGCGTGCGTCCATCCGATAGAAAATAACCCATCCCCTTAAATCGCAACCCAAACGAAGAAGCGACGATCGCGTGCCGTGCGACTGGCAAATGGTGCAGTTCATCATGAAACCCCAGAGGAAAACCTGGGATCAGCAGAGAGGCTCCAATTTCGACATGATTCAGATTTTCGGAGATATGCTCCATTTCGAAACAGGCATACGCACTATTTTCAGGAAACTTGGACACATCGATCTGAATAGCCACAATATCGACTTCCGAAGTTCTGTCCGCTGCTTCCTTCCACAACTTCTGTCCTTCTCGATACAAGGGCACTGTAAATTGAGAAAGCTTAGCCAGATTGTCTTTATCGGGATGCAGATCGATCAGCAAGCGATCGGGATGATGGCTGGTCGGCTCATCTCTCACAACATGCTTGTTAGTAATCAGAAATACAATGCCATCACGCGTGAAATAAAATCCCGTCGCTTCAGAGAGAACCTTATCCCCCTTCATCGTCGTAATCCTTGTGACGGCAAGCAGTAAGGACTCAGCCATGAACATCGCTTCCTAATCAAACTCACTGATGCAGCAGTTTCCGA
Source organism: Planctomycetaceae bacterium UBA2671 (assembly GCA_002359185.1). Classification (GTDB taxonomy): domain Bacteria; phylum Planctomycetota; class Planctomycetia; order Planctomycetales; family Planctomycetaceae; genus Rubinisphaera. The sequence continues at coordinate 60,816 of DEML01000021.1, read as the reverse complement.
GGCTACTCACAGCAATAAAATATGTCTTTGAGAACCCAATTTACCATGTTTTGGCCCCTGAGTTGCTTATTTATCTGGATTACAACTAACACAAATCTCAATCAATTGCATTTTCGTGGAAAAAATGTTTGACTGAGGTAGGCGAGGAGAGAAATCATGCTTAAGAGAACACCTGAAATCATACTCTCAATGGGAATTGCGGCAATGCTGGCAGGCTGTCAACCTGTCGTTAACGAAACTCCCGCTCCAGAGGGAGAAGCTGGGAGTGTTGCCGTACCGGAAGCTGGTAGCGTCATACAAGACAAAACTGCTGATCGGTTGGAAACGATTGATAACAAGAAAGAAATGGATGATCTTCCTGATGCAACCGCACAACAGGAAACCTTCGAAGGGACTGTGATTGAGGTTTCACCTACGACCATCACACTGAATTATGGTGAAGATCAAGAAGATAAATTTGCTGTCGATGCCGATGTTTTGGTTCACAAAGCGAATGCTGAAGAACCAAGCCAGATTGTCGACGTGAAGCCAGGTGACAAAGTCAAATTAGTCACTGAAAACGATGCCACCGAACAGGATGGTGTGATTATTGTCGTAAAGGAAATTCATCTGATGACGGCTCCTGCAACAGAGGCGACTCCACCTGCAGAACCAACATCAAGCCCATAAGGAATAGGCAGACAATTGGAGGTCATCGATCAGAAACTTGAATGTTTAAGAGCAAACTGAGTTTACCGCAGATCCTCTCAGCGTGCTTAAGACCCAATTCAGGAATCTTATCGAGATTAAACTCCCCTGTGGAATGCATTGCATTCTGCAGAGGAGTTTTTCTCATAAGGTCACAAAAAAAATACAAGCACGAAGCGCAAGCGAGTGTGTGTTCTATCGGTGTTGCCCCCTCATGGGTGGCCCAGAAAGATTCTTTCGTAGCGGCGCAGCCGTTAGAGTTTTGGGAAATTCGACGAGTTTTCTGGGGGCTTCGCTGCGCTTCGACCCCAGCCACCCATCCAATATGTCTATTAATGTTAAATTCTCACGCCGCGTCGAGTTGTCGAGACGAACGTGACCATTGGATCCAGTTCTTCACTTCCTGCAGGTCAGGTCGTTTGCTGGAACGAAGAATGCGTTTTCCCTGAGTTGAATTTGAGAAGGGAATCACGATTTCCAGTAATTCTTCAGGTCGCTGAAGCGCGAGTTTACTGACATCATCGACGCCGCAGGCAACGAGAATCTGAGCATCATGTCCCCGCAATTCCGGAGTACAGCAGACCAGTCGAGCCTGGGCCTGCCATTCCTGCAGGATTTGTGCAGTGATATGTTTCACATTCAGTTTCGTAGCGACTTTCTCGACATCGGCAATCAGAAAATCATTAACCGTTTTAATGCCAGCGCGATTCAGTCGCCGTGCCGTTTTAGGGCCGATTGACGGGGCATCGACAATGTCACTTTGTCGGGAAAGATAAAACTTCAGACCGCGGTTTTCTTCATGGGTCGGTGCAGCTTCGATGCGACTCACCAGCGATCCGGGTCGCGGCGTTTGTGATTGAATTGCGGATCGTGTCGTATTCTGTCGGTAATAGTTCGTTGTTCTGGAGATATGCCTGGTTCGTCCTGAACGAATTCCAGCAGAAGTTCGCCCATTTGAGAAAACCGTACGCGGAATTGTTTCGTAACTTCTTCGACGATTCGCTGCACGTTTCCAGAGCTGTACATGACTCCGACCATAGCGATGATTGCTGTAAGCTCTTGCAGACTTTCGATTCGAGGTTCGCAAACTTTCCAAACGCCGAACCAGAGCATCTTCTTCAATCGTAGCCAAAGTGTCGGCATCGCGAATGTCACACAAGGCGAGCAATCGAGCCTCTGCCGGTTTCAACCCCGGGGTACAACAGAGCAAACGAGCGGTTGCCTGCCAGCGGCGGAGTCGGGAAGGGCTGATGCCCACTTTTTTACAGAACTGACCGACTCCGGAACGGACACTGAGCAATTGATCGATGGTGTGAATTTTCAGGGACTGCAATCGAGCAACACGCTTGCGACCAATTTGAGGAAGACGACTGATCGAGTCGCCAGGCATCAGACTGAAATCTTCGGATGCGAATTCACTCAGAACAGGTACACCCGATTGAAATTTCAGAGACTGCGTGTTTGCAGTCACTGATGGGATCGGCTTGAATTTTGGCGTTAATTCCTGAACTTTTTTGCCTGCACAAATCATTGGTTGGGCGACAGTGGATCGTGAGGATGTGACCGTAAATTTCGGCTGCCCCGATTTTGAGATCTGTTGGACATGGGCACCAAGTGCCGCAGAAGTATTGGCCACATGCTGATGACATGTCAGGTAAATAACCTGCTGACCTTCGAAGGCATAGCGACTGAGAATCTGCAGTGCTGATTGCTGCTGTTCGTAATCGTGATCGGCGAGCACATCATCAAGCACGAGTGCGAATGAAATGCCTCGACGTCGATACTCGCGGGCAATCGAGAGCCGCAGCATTGTCGAGATGAATTGCTGAGTCCCACAACTGAGTTGATCCCACGGATGCCAGATCGCTTCCGCAGAAAGTGCTTCCAGTTTGCGATTATCGGAATTGATTCTCACCGCTCGCCATTTGGCATCGCTGTGTTCGCACAAGTGAACTGAGGTGCGTGTCAACACAGAGGAAATCATTCCCTGCTGTTCCAGTTCCCGCAAACGCGTGACAACTTCCGCGGTTGTCTGCAGAGAACGCGAGCGTCCTTTCAGATCTTCAATCCGAATTTCACAATTTCGAATCTGCGATCGCAGTTCGCTCAGGCGAAGTTCAAATGTTGTGCTCAGATTGAAAGCTTTGAAGGATTCACGAACATTCAGCAAACGCTGATATTCCTGCTCAGTCGCGATCTTCTTCTGCAACAATTCTTTCTGTTGCCTCATCAGTTGATCGAGCGAGGATTGCAAAGAACGAACCAGAGATGATTGCTCCAGCAGTTGTGTGAAAAGCTTGAAGCCAGCTGAGTCGAGATAGGTATGAGCCATCTCCTGCAATCGCTGGAAAGCCGCTTCATGTTTCGAGCAGCCACACAGAAACTGCTCGGCTGTCTGACATTCCGAAAGACTCTGCAACTCCTGCCACATTGTTTTCAATTTCGCGTGACGTGACTGAAGCTGATCAATCCAACTCTTCAGAGAAGTCTGTTGATTCTGATTTTCTTTAAGTTGTTCCGTCGTATGACACTGACAATGTGCAGAGCAATGCTCTTCGGAAAAGCTGGTCAATTGAGCAGAATGTTCGCGAATCGTCTGTCGCAAATACTGCCAGCGGGCATCGCAGCTATCCAGATGGTGCTTGCCGCAATCCGGACAGGGTTGGGAATCGTTCAGAATATGCCGTACATCCTGCTGCAGGGAATCGATCAATTCCTGTTCGGCATCTTGCAGATAAGGAACTTTTGATTGCCGAGCCAGATCCCGCAAGCGCGTCTCTTCCGCCTGCAAATCAGCGAGAACAGATTGCGCACGTTCAAGTTGCTGCCGTGTCTGTCCGTAGTCTGAAAACGATTGACTCCAGTTTTGATACAGGCTGGTCGTGCGATCACAGTTTTCCTGCTGGGCTCGCAAACTTGCCTGCTCGTGAAGTTTAATCTCCGTTTGCAGGCGAGTCAGCTCTTCCGTGCAGGAAACAACCGCCGCTTGAGCGTGTTGAAGTTCCTGCTCGTTCTGTCTGATTTTGGATTGCGTGTCCTGAGCTTCCTGATGAAACTTACGTTCAAGTGACTCCAGTTCATTTGTCAACTCCTGCAAACGTCGCTCCTCCTGAAACAGCTCCTGAGAGAAGTCCTGGGGGCACAATTGGTTCTTGAGTGTCCATTTGCCGTCGCTGGTCGTGAGAGACTGCGATTCGAGGCTGATTCCATCTCGACGAGCCGCGTCGATGAGATTCTGGAGATTGGACTGATCGCGCATGCATGAAAAATAGAGATTGCGAAACAAGGGCTCGCGATACTGCTTGAGCGTATCGTGAACCTGATTTTTCGTTCGCGATGTTTCTGGTGAGATCGTCAATTCAGAATAATCAGCTGCGAGTGGCTCAGACCAATTGAGTGCCGCACGCGTATTATTTTCAGTCAGTTCAACCTGCCCATTCAGAACATCATTCGCGCGACGGCGATCGATCTCTCCGAACAGGGAATCTCTGAGAAAGTTCCAGGTTGTGCTTTTCCCGGCTCCGTTTGTGCCATAAACCAGATTGAACCCCGGGCGAAAGTCAGCCAGATTCAAATGAAATTCAGTCCCCGGACGAGTGATGGAAATCCGTTCCAAACGCATGTTGATCTTCCCTGAATCAAGCCCTTTTATGAGTTGGCAGCCAGGACATATTCATAATGTGCCTGCAGTCGCATGAGACAAACAGCCTGTGTCGACTGAATAAGACATGCCGTTCTGTGCAAAAAGATGACGATGCTCTTCCAGCATATTGTTCATCGCACTGCCTGCGCACCCCCCGTGCGCGAGCCGGAGTTTAATTCAATACGGGAATTCTCAGCAAGAGCGATTTTGGGAGTGCTCATTATACCCATACCACTTACAGGCATGTTCAGCAATCGAGTGTGTCTTCTCTGGAAAAACGAAATTTAAGACAGCAAACTGCGAATGCTGGCAGGAAGAAAATCCTGTTCTTCGGTTTCTTCGGGAGCAGGTTTCTCAGCAGGAGAAGATTTTGGAACGATGTCTTCGAATTTTTCGTAGGCCTGTTCGGCATCGTTGGGGAGTCGGGAAATTAAATTCCAGGCTTGAGAGAATTCTTCGCTCAGCTGAGAGTGGACTTGAGAGACAACTGAAACAGGCAAGTACAAATCCTGAAAGCCAGCTGTATTTGAGGGAAATGCCGAAGCCGATTCATTCCGCACCAGGAATTGATCGTAATTAGCAGCAACCTCGTGTTGAAAGCTTTCTTCAAAAACGGCTGCATTCTGACTGGTTGCCGTTAAGGAATTCGATTCTTGTGGTACTGGAGAGTGAAAATAGCTTGCTGCTGAGATTAGTAAAACAGCTGCGGTTGTGGCCGCCAGTAATCGCTGATACAGAGGCACCGGAGTTTGTCGGGGCGTTGTATTGAGCGGATGAGTTCGATTCGAAATAAGTTGCCAGTCTTTAATCGCATTTTCAATCAGCAAATGATCCTGCCACATGATTTGTGTTTCAGGATTGTCTGCAGCAATCCTTTCAAGTTCAGTCAATGCAATATCATCGCGATTTTCAATTGCAGTTTCGAGTTGTGCTTGAAATGCTGGTGGGTTCACAGGGGATCATCTCTCAATTAATTCTTAAACACATATCGAACACATCTCTGAGCCGAGACCAGAGTTATCCATGGCCTCGTCTTTGCAGTGCCTGAGCTAGTTGCCCACGGGCACGGTGTAACCAGGTTTTAATGGTGCCTTCCGGACGATTCATCCGAGTGGCAATCTCCGCACATGAGAGTTGTTCGGTATAAAACAGCCGAAAACATTCCTGCAAATCGGGTTTGAGTGCCTGAAGTTGTAATTCCAGTTCTTCAGCGAGTTCAGCCCGCTCTTCCAGAGCCGGAGAAACATCGCAGGCACTCTCTGCAAAATCCTGACTGGTCACGATTGGCGATCGGCTCCGCTTTGCCAGAGCGGTTCGGCAACGATTGGCCGCGATCGTCAGCAACCATGGTCGTAAAGGACGTGTCTGATCCCATTGATGCAGACTGCGAATTGCACGAACAAATGTTTCCTGAACTACATCTTCGGCATCTTCATGATGACGCAAAATTCGAAAACTGACTCGGTAAACCGCTTCCCGAAAGTGACCGACGAAAGTCCGTACACTCTCACCGTCGCCAGTAAGACACCCGCGTACGACACGAAGTTCACTTGTAAGTGAGTTTAAGTCTGCCATCGCAATTATTACCTCGAATCAGCCGATTCGGTTTTACGATTACACAGAAAAATGATGCTTGTCGATACAAATCGACCTCGTATCATGTTTAGTGGTCTGTCACAGTTTAATTTTAGGATTGTGTGCCACTGGCTTCTACAGTGCAAGTCGAGACTAACACTGAAGTTACAAAGCACTGGCAAAGCCAGTGCCACCCCTCATCCACCTTCTCCCCAAGGAGAAGGGAAGAAAGCCGCTCCCCTTTTAGAAGTCAGGTGAGTTGTGGGTAATCGACAGACTACGCAATCCCAACCTATCATCGTGAAATCAACCGTTTGCAAACGACACACATAGTCGTTTGAGCATTTAACCCTGGGATTTCTGGACGGTTTCGCGGGCAATGGCTCGAGCGGCTTTGTAGGCATGCCGAACGGTATAAAGTCGGCTTTCAATCTGTTCCTCGCCGTAATATCGACCGGCTTCACTATGAGGAAGCCCGGCTAAGGCAATCGTCAACGGGAGCAAATCGATAAATTCTTTGTACCGACGTTGAACCTCCGCATTCACATTTGCATCCGCCACGGCTCGCCTCCTCATTTGAATGAACGAATTCGCTGCAGGAATCTGCAACAGGACAGGTATTACCGTGCAGCTATATTCCAAGACACAGTAACTCAGAAAATCAGCAGGCGAAGCAAATCCGACTCCGCCCACTCCTGTCCATCAGTTTAACAAACAGTGGTTCCCGATATGAAGCAATCCCGGAAAAATTCCCGTGACAATCAGAAATTCATTGAACGCAGAACTCCGTCATGTCATTTTAAGTGCCCTAAGATGGCGGACGTCGACGCATGTATTGCTGGATTATGTCGCCTGCTTTTGAAGAGGGATTTTCCTCTGCAAATGATTTCCCAGCAGATTCTCGATCCTTCTTTTCGGCCTTAACTTCTTCTTTTGCCCCAGTTTCTGAAGGATCGGGAAGTTTGACAGGTATTTCCGTCCCTGATTTCTTCTTGGCAGAAGCTTCCTCTTCTTCAACCTCATAGTCCTGCTCTGATTCAGGTTGTTGATACTGAGGCTGTTGATACTGAGGTTGCTGGTATTGAGGATAACCGGGCATCTGCTGAGGTGGCATTTGATATCCCTGGGGGTATCCTGGCATCTGATATTGCTGGGGATAACCGGGCATCTGCGGATATGGGAATTGACCCATCGGCATCTGCGGAGGATATCCGGGCATCTGAGGATACCCGTAGCCCGGAGGCATCGAACCGGGAGCATATTGAAGAGGTTGCTGACCAGGATACTGCTGCTGAGGGGGAAAGAATTGAGTGTCCCCCTCGTTGATCATTTGAGTATCTTGCGGTGACTCGGAAAGGTCATGAATGGTTTCTGAGCCATCAGATTCTGAATCATCACTTTGATAATTTTCCGGAATCGTTTCTCCTGGCAACTCTGTTGGCTCACTTGGTTCTGCAGCGACTTCCGCTGCAACAGGTGCTCCTTCTTTGACCGTGATGGAAAATTCGAGCTTACCGATACGAATTTTATCACCCGTATTGAGCACAGTTTGCCCTTTTAACGGCTCATCGTTGACATGTGTCCCGTTTGTACTCCCCAGGTCACGCAGTCGAACCGAATATTCATCAAGTGTGAACACACAATGGTGCCTGCTGACCAAATCGTTATTGGGGCGCATGTGACAATCTTCACCACGACCAATCAAAAACTTTTTGGTTGTCAGGGAAATGACTTTCCCCTCATGTTTCCCAGATAAAATTCGCAAATCCGCAGTGAGCATTAGGAACTCCAACACACAAATCTCTGTAATCCCAAAGGTAATCAGGTTTAGCCTGTATAAACCATGTGATCCAAATATCGAAGGGAAAACCGAATTCGAATAGACCACAAACAAATCCAACCCTGCTGTGCAGAGGGAATTCGTTCTCAACAGCCGTAAATTCTTTATCGATAAAGGATCGTAAAAGAGACGATCTCAAATCGTAAACGAATTCAGGGCAATCAGGTTAAATCCTGTTAAACACATTTTGTACGGACTGGGAAAACAAAACGATTGAAAAATAGAGCAGTAGATGCCAGCGATGAAATGATTGTTCGCGGAATCAAGCGGACGAAAGAATGAAAAAAAGATTTGTCCGAATCGGTTTCGCGAATCAATAAATATTCGTAGATACTATTACGCTATTCAGAGAACCGATTCTTGTCAATGAAACATATGGGTATTTACACTGAGAATTCATAGAACCGCAGGGATTATTCAATGTTCAAAAAGAACTTACTCTCAATTCTTCAGATTAACATCTGTTTGGGCATAATAATCGATGAAATCTGTGTTAAATCTCGGTGTCGTTGCTCTGCAGTGTGTTTTTCGCATCATTGAGATATTGCCCCAGTTTTTCGATGGGAACCAGATTCATTTCAAAGACTCTCTGTCGAAAGATGGTTTTCATCTGCAGTGTATGCAGCCATTTCCCATCGCCTAGCTCATAGGAAATCACACCGCCATCTGAACAAATCAGGACATGAATCGCATGCACACCATTGGTGCTTGTGAATTCATCAATGGCCCCCAGTTCCCCCGCAAATTCTGTAAGCTTTTGAGACTGAGCCTCACTGGTATGCCAGCGAACGTCTTTCCCCGGCATCCGAGTCCATTTGGCTGTCGACATCACGTCAACACAGCTCGGTCTTGTGATTTTGGTATCTGTCGACTCTTGGGATTCGGGTTCCATCGCTCTGCAAAGTCTTTCTCGGGGCTGCTATGTCAGTTAATGAATGGATAATATTTACTCGATCAATTCGCCTCTTGACGTTTGGCGGCCCACCACGGAAGTGAAATTCCCCCATCGATGAGTAGGGTCGAGCCGGTCATATAGTCTGCATCCGGGCTGAGAGTGTAGAGAATCGCTCGACCAATTTCTGATGGAGTCCCCAGTCGATCCCAGGGAATGTTGCCGGCTCCGGCTGCGAGATCTTCTTCCGAGAAAAACTTACGCTCACCCGGGGTATCGATCCACCCGGGATGAATGATGTTCACGCGGATTCGGTGCTCTGCCAATTCGATCGCAGCAGTCCGTGCCATCTGATCAATAGCCGCTTTGGCCATATTGTAAGCCATGGCTCCCGGCAGAGGAATGACGGCATGGGGTGAACTGACGACCGTAATCGCTCCTCCACCTCCCTGAGAAATCATCTGACGCGAAGCGGCTTGCACTCCGTAGAATGCTCCCCACATACTGACGTCAATCGTTTTACGAAACCCATCCAGTTTTGCATCGACCATATTTTCCCGGTCGCTGTAGACCGCATTGGAGACATAACAATCGAGCCGTCCCCAGGTTTCGACGACCTGATTCACCATCGCTTCCACAGCAGACTGATCGGAAACATCAGCCTGGATTGCAATTCCCTTCTGGCCGAGCGATTCGATTTCTCCGACCACTTCCTGAGCCGCCTCTGCTCCGGAATGATAATTCACGGCGACATTTGCCCCGGCTTTTGCCAGTTCGACAGCTGCTCCCCGTCCAATTCCTCGAGAAGCGCCAGTAATGATGACATTTTTCCCAGTGAGATCCATTGTCGCAACTTTTCAATCTGAATGGTGGATGATATTTTCGGTGAAATTGAGCTAATAAGTAATCGGTAACAATTCCAGACGCGATTTTTTTAATCGCCCCATTAGCGTTCAACGTAACATATGCTCTGTCACATCGAAAGCGAGACAACATCCCAGCCTCTTCAATTCCAGTTCTTGTCTGGTTACGATCAACTTTCACAGGATTGAGCACAGACATCAGGCAATTGAGCTGGATTGGACGAATCAACCCCAGTAGAGAGTAGATGGCTTCGACTATGAATTTCTTATCCGCTCGCTGGGAACATCTGTTACTGGCCAACTATGTTGTCGAACCAGAGGTTCTGCAGCCCTTTGTTCCGCAGGGAACGAAAATCGATACTTTTGATGGTCAGATCTACGTGAGCCTGGTTGCGTTTATGTTTAATCGCATGCGAGTTGCTGGCATTCCGATTCCGTTTCATCAATCCTTCGAGGAAGTCAATCTCCGGTTCTATGTTGCCCCCAACAAAGACCCCTCAATTCGAGCGGTGACATTCATTAAGGAGATCGTTCCGAAAAGATCGATTCCTATAATCTCCAACAGCCTGTTTTATGAGAACTACGTGGCGTTACCCATGGATCACTCCAGCAGTGATAATCATCATTCCTATTCCTGGATTGATCACGAAAAAAACACGTTTTCAGGAACCATCGAAGCCGAGCTCACAATCCCTGAAAGCAACTCCCTCGGCGAGTTTATTACAGAACATTACTGGGCCTATGTGAAAACTCCACGCTATACCCTGGAGTATGAAGTCAGGCATCCTCAATGGAAATGCTGCGAAGTGAAAGACTATGAGATCAATGTGGATTTTGCCGCTAACTATGGACAAATGTTTACATTTCTGAACGATCTGCAGCCTCACAATGTGCTCTACGCGAAAGGATCTGAAGTAAGTGTTTTGTATCCTTCCCGTTTGAAGAAGAGCTTAAGTCCAGATCCTCATTAAAAAACGGGATGAGCAATGAATGCCCATCCCGCTGTGAAATTTACTGATTGAGCAACAAAAAGTGACTAAACAACTTCGTCACTGTTGCGGGCCCCGAGAAGCAAATCGTTCATGCCATCGAAGAACAGATCCCGTCCCTGGAAGTCAATCAGAAGATCGAGTTCGCCATCGTCCGTCACTTCCAGTTCGGCTTCGACCAGAGCAATACGATCCGAAAACGATTCACTACCGTTCCAGGTATCGAGCAGCAGCATTAAAGCTGCGTAGTCGTTGTCCAGATTGGTCGTGCCGCCGATCAGGATATCCTGACCAGAGCCCCCCGAGACGAGATCGTTACCGAGCCCACCGATCAGAATGTCGTTTCCGTTGTTGCCGTAGAGCATGTCATTTCCGGAACCGCCAAGAATGACCGTCATGCCACCTCCGCCAGAAAGCAGATCATTACCGCTTCCGCCGTCAATCAAAGTCGGAGTTTTCACGCGGGTGTCAACTTTAACCAGATCGTTCTCACCACCAGTCAGAATGGTCAGTGAATCGATCCCAGATGTCGATTCTGTTGTGTAGCTGACTCCACTGCCTTCGAAGCAAGTGAGAATGTGATAGCTTCCACCATACTTGGTTACGAAAACAAGGTCGCTGCCGTCGGAACCGATGATGAACAATTCACCGTCAACAACGTTGATGCCCTGCACAATTGCCTGAGTCGTCAATGTTGAAGAGGTGCCACCATCTTCATCGATGGCAGTCACCAGAATTGTATAAATCCCACCGGCTGCATATTGATGCCCACCTGCGAACGAATCATTGAGTTGATCCACCGAAATCGATTCGATCGCTGAGCCATCACCCCAGTCGACAGTCACGGTATGAGTGTCCGCATTCAGCGCAGGATCGAAAAACGATCCATCGAGTGTGACATAACCACTTTCGGAGATGTCGTCAAAATCGCTGTTGCTGGAATTGAGGGCGGTAATATTCGGAGCGACATTGTTAATCGTGAGAGTCGTCTGAGCGGTGGAAACATTGGTTCCATCACTCACTTCGACAGTCACGTTCACACTTTGAGGCCCATCGTTCAAGCCGAGAGCGGCCAACTGAGCATTCGACAATGTCGGCGTTGCTCCAGTGATGTTTTCATCGTAATCGCCATCTCCATCGACATCCCAGCGATAGGAGAGTGAAGCCGAATCGGCATCGGTTGAAGCCGAGGCATCGAGAGTCAGGTCATCCCCTTCTGAGATTTCATAAGGCCCGCCGGCATCGGAGACAGGAACATAATCTTCATTGAGGATCGTTCCCAGTCCACTGGCATCTGCAATAGTCACATCGTTCGACCCGGTGAGATTGAAGAGATTCACGAAGAAATCTTCATCCATCTCGGCGAGATCTTCAGGAGTGATTTCAATCGTGATGGTTTGAGTTTCGCCAGCCTGTCCCAGGAAGTTGAGAGTTCCCGACTGGGCGACATAATCGGCAAACGATGCTGAGCCGTCAGCAGTTGCGAACTCCACACCAATCCCGGCATCAATTCGATCTGTGCTTGTCACAGTAAAGATCGCATTGACGATCCCCGAATCTCCTTCAACCAGTGTGACGTCATCAATCGTTAATGACGTCTCCAGATCGGTCAGATCAATCATCACATCGGCTGTGTCGAACTCACCACATTGATCTTCCACCTGAACCGCCAGCGTAAAGCTGGGATTTGTTTCAAAGTCGATGGCTGCTGCGTTGGCAACGGTGATTTCACCTGTCATGGCATCAATCGCAAACGCACCGGCTGTATTTCCACCTGTGATCGAATAAGTCAGCACGTTATCAACATCGACATCGTTTCCGACGACTGTCCCGACAACCGTGCCACTGCTGCGGTTTTCTTCGATCGTAAAACTGTCATCGCCAAGTGTGGGAGGATTATTGACGGAACCAAATCCAAAAATGTAGACGGCTCCATCGTTGACATTCGTCGTTTCTCCCAGATCGTTGCGGGTATCATCGGTGGGGGCTCCAATGACGACAAGATCTCCAGTGAGATCTATGGCGGTTCCGAAAGTATCGAAAGCAGCAGGAGTCGGATTTTCAAAGATGCTGGTCGGAGTTCCGGGAGTCGCACTGTCGAGATCGAACAGATAGGCCCGCCCTGCATCAGTCACACTGTTGGGATCGGCCAGACGAGCAGAGACGGCCAGCATTCGTCCGGAAAGAGCCAGGTCACTTCCGAAGCGACCACCGATTGTTGGCTCCGGATGATTGATTGTGAACACGGGAGCAACTGTACTGCCTGCAAGATCGTAAATGTGCACCTGACCGACTTCACTGCCCAAAGTACTATTGGTTTGAGCACCGACGGCTAAGGTGTCCCCATCAATATCCAGGGTAAAGCCGAAGTTGTCGGACGATCCGATATTCGGATTGTTGATCGTATTGGTCAGCGTGGCAACATACGGATTGAAATTCAAATCGTAAACATAAACGCGGCCGCGCTGAACACCCGAGGTTCCATTGGTTACCTGATTGAATGCTCCAATGACGAGCGTATCACCAGAGATAGCCAGGTTCTGACGAGAGAACTGCACACTGTTATCGCCCGGGTTATTGATCGTGAGACGATGTGTTACCTGTTGTTGCAGTGTGTTGGTATCGACTGTCAATTCGTAAACATAAGCCGCACCACGATTCGAGAAGTCGCTGGCAAAATCGCCCACGATAATTTTATTTCCGGAGATCGCGACACTGTCTCCAAACTGTCCCTGAATCCCGGAAGGTTTGCTGATCACGACAGGGCCGTTGAGAGTCGGACCGCTTAAATCGTACAGATAAGCTTTCCCAGTTCCTCGGGCACCAACAACGAGATTCGTGCCATCGATTGCAATATCGCTACCAAACAGGCCATTACTATTGCCTTGAGGATTTTCAATGACGAACAGCGGCGTCGTTGAAGTTGAGGTGGCATCGTAAACATACACAACACCGGAATTCGTCGTGGTTGCAGTATCTTCATTCTGTGCCCCGACAACGACAAACATTTCGTTAGCAACGACATGGTCGCCGTATTGTGCAGAGTTCCCGGGATTGGCATTCGTCGAAAGCAAAGTTGTCGTTCCGCCTACACCTGAACATGAACAGGAAAGAACAACCCGCGATTCGAGTGTTTCCATCTTCATGATCGGACAATTGTCATTGCCGGAGTGCCCCTGGCGGGAACGGCGAGATTTCACTCGTCCTGATGAAATTTTTTTAGTGAGCAGACGTCCAAATAAATTCATTTTGCAGCCCTTGTGGTTGAGTGACAGGTAAGCGCATCGCACTCATCTCAAGTCATTCGCATACTGATGAAAACTGGCAGCCATCTTATTTGATGGCCGAAAGTCGCAGTATCCCGAATGACTTCAGAAAACAGATGATTAAGCATTCCACAGAAAATGTGATTACAGGGTTATCAACAGTCTTGAAGAAGAATATCTTGTGACATCGTCAGAACATGAGGCTAAACTTCTTCTCCCTGAAAAAATTGCCGTCTACAACACTGGTTCAAATCAGCGAAGCTGGGCAGGGCGGAGGATATCACGTGGCCTCAGTCAAACTCAAGACGAGTTCAATATGAAACCGGAAATTTTTCATGAGAAATTCCCTGACGATCATCTCCCGACCAGTCCTCAAACCCCTGTTTTTTATAGGATCTGAAAGGTACATTTCTGTCTCGGATTCCCACTTGGTTTATGAACACCGGTGAAGATTCCGTGAATTCTCCAGCAATTCCAATGCGATGTTTCATTCCACCTGAGTCAACTGGAGTGGTCTTGTACGTTGCTTACCAAATGGGGAATCGCTACTGGAATATGCATGATTTCAGTAACGTATGAATTGGAGAAACTGGAGTCAGAATTCCCGTTGAATCGATTCCGCTCCTTGTCATGAACTATAATGAAACTCGACATGAGCATTTCGGGAAGTTATGGTAAATTCTCTCAGACGCACAAATTTTCCCGATCAGCCGAGGTCGCCATGTTCAAATTGCTCCTGTTCCTTGTCACTGTTTTCATGCTCTCCGAGAGTGCTTTATCAGCGGCCGACCAGCCTAATGTCATTTACATTCTGGCCGACGACCTCGGTTATGGAGATCTCTCCTGCTACGGACAGGACAAATTCACAACTCCGAATATCGATCGCCTGGCTAATGAAGGCCTCAAGTTCACTGCCCACTACTCCGGCAATACCGTCTGCAGTCCTTCACGAGCCGTCTTGATGACGGGGCAACACTCCGGCCATTGTTATTTGCGTGGGAATGTGAGTGGCGAAAAGAATGCGGAACTCGATCCTGAAATGACTGTCCTCCCTGAATTGTTCAAAGCGTCTGGCTATGCGACAGGTGCATTCGGGAAATGGGGGCTCGGGCATACGAATGAATCGGGCTACAAAAACCCGAACACACATGGCTTCGATGAATTCTATGGCTGGAAATCTCAGACGATTGCTCACACCTATTACCCAACCAGCGTGGTCGACAATGGCCGGGAAATTCCTCTCGAACCGGGCACGTTTATTCACGATTTGATCCTGGATCGAGCCCGGACATTCATTTCAAAAAACGCCAATAACGACACTCCGTTCTTCTGTTATATTCCAACAGCCGTACCTCATGCGGCCATGCATGCACCGAAAGACCTGCATGAGAAATGGCGGAAAGTCTTTCCTCAATTCGATAACAAAATCGGCAAGTATGGCGCTGGTGGCGAACCGTGCCCCGATGTCCAGAATCCAATCGTCGGCTTTGCAGCCATGATGGAGAACCTCGACAACGAAGTTGGCTCCATTCTGGATCTGCTCGAAGAATTGAACATTGATGACAACACGCTCATCATGTTCAGCAGCGATAACGGCGCCCATAAAGAAGGGGGGCACGATCCCGCGTTCTGGAACTCCACAGGAAACCTGCGTGGATATAAACGCGACATGCACGAAGGGGGCATCCGAACTCCAATGCTCGCCCGCTGGCCCGGAGTCATTGCAGCGGGTAAAACGACAGATCATTTGAGCAGCTTTCAGGATGTCCTTCCGACCATGGCTGAGCTCTTGAAACAGACCGTTCCCCCTCAAGTTGATGGCATTTCCTTTCTGCCAACCCTCAAGGGAAATCAGAAATCTCAACAACAGCACGACTATCTCTATTGGGAATTCTGCAAAGGCTCTCAGCAGAAAATCGACACTCAGGCTGTTCGCATGGGAGACTGGAAAGCATTCCGCAAAGCTGGCCAGCAGACTGAACTTTTTAACCTGGAGTCAGATCCCTATGAAAAGAAGAATCTTTCCAACTCAAATCCTGAAATCGTCTCCCAAATGGAACAGTTCATGAGCGAGGCCCACGAGCCACTGCCGGAGCAGGATTGACAAGAAGTATTCCCTCTGGCAGTTCCTCAATATCCAGGAAAGACCTGAAAAGTCTTAAGCACAATGCAGGACAGGCATACTGCCTCTCTATTATGTCATTGCATTCACTTAAATTCACAATAAGTTCGATTTCCATTCGACAGGCTGGAAGCCTGTCCTACCTGGTCTATGTGCTACAACGAAGCCAACTCAACCGCAACACCTTGAGTGTAACTCTGGTAAACCGCTTCGGTGAATTTCATATAGTCTAATGCGGTCTCAAAATTATTGAGCGTGACCGGTTTTTCTCCGCGAATCGCCGCGATAAAATCGGCTTCGACTTGCCAGCTTCCGAGCTTCTCAGCAGAAAGTTCCAAGGGGATTAGCGACTCTTCGCCAATTCGACCGCACAATAAGGTTTCCTTCAGGCCAGACTTCAAATCAAATCGTAGTTTGATAGTCCCTTCCGTACCATACAAATGAATGTGATGCCCCGGGCCAAACAGCGAAATACCACTCAAGTGATAAATCCCGCGGGCCCCCCCCTCGAGTTGTGACATCACATGCAGGCTGTCAGGCACGGTGACTTTCGCCATCTCTGGGGAGTTTTCCAGCGAACGTTCAGTCTCAAAAATTTTTGCCTGAGCCATCACGCGTTTCGTCGCTGGCACCCAGCGACTGAGAGTTTCATGCAGGATGCCAAGATGCAGAACATTATTTCCACTCAATTCCCGATCTTGTCGTGGATGCAAATGCTGAGAAAAATCCCAGTGCGTATCGTCTGCACCAATCACTACCACTTCCCGCAAATCTCCTAGAAAGCGACGTTCAATCAGTGAGTCCATATACGGACCGAACTTCAATCCGAACGGACTGGGAACCACCATTGATGTCAAATCCGCATGCTGCCGAGAAGCCTCAAGCATCCTCCTTGCCTCATCCAGATTCCGCGCCATGCGGGCTTCCGTCAGAACATGCTTACCGGCTGCGAGAGCCGCACAGGCCACCTCGCAATGCAGATTCGGCCACGTACCAATGACAATCGCATCGATGTCGGAGGAGTGAACGACATCTTTCCAGTCAGCATACTGGTCTGGAATTCCAAACCGTTTTGCAACGTTGCGGGTCGATTCCTCACGCGAATTGCAGACCGCTTGCAACGTCACCCCGGAAATCGCCTGAAAGCCTGGAATGTGCTTTTGGCAGGTGTTATGACCTGCTCCAATCAGTCCTATTTTGAGTGTATCGCTCACGGAATTATGTAATCTTTCATGACCATTGTTCACTCGGAGGTTTCCTTCAGACAACCTCAGAATCACTATTCACAAGCTGACATCTAAAAGTCTGTGGATTCACATTACAAGAATGAATCAGCAATCACTCAGCAATTCTCAGGAAGTCGCCTCCACGAACGTCAAAATCGCCAGCACCGCAACTTTCTGAGAAAAACAATCATAACGATTCTGCGAATTCTATGAGATGCTCCTGCCTGGCAATGTGGGATTCGAGAAAATCCCCCATCTTTCACACTGCCAAGAGTCGCACATTCCATTACTTGTAACACTCAACAAAACTTGATCACAACAAAATCTATATAGGGTGGCGGGGGCGTTCCGCGTAAGCGGAAGCCCCCGAACGTTTCGCCCCTCTTGGCTTGTCGACTTTCGCGAGCGATGTATTTGATGAGTCATTGATAGGCGTTTTTACATGACTACTCCCGATGAGCCGCCTCAGCCATGCTGCTCGCAAAGACTTCGATCTCATGGAGAATCTCTTCAAAAGTCTTCCCACCGTCTGAGAGTTGCTGAAGATGTTTCACGATTGCCGAGCCGACAATCGCTCCATCAGCCACACCACGCAGGGGATCGAGATGCTCCGGCTTGCCGATCCCAAATCCAACTGCCAGCGGCGTTTCGGTTTTATCTTTCAGACTCTTGAGCTGCTCGATCAATTCACCCGCTACCTGATCACGTTCACCGGTCGTCCCGGAAACCGCAATGCAGTAGATGAATCCACTCGAATGTGCCACAATCGATTTTGTTCGCTCAGAAGTCGTCGTCGGGGCCAGCAGTTGAATCAGATCCAAACCAGCTGCCTGCATTTGAGGAGCCAGTTCACTCGCCTCTTCTGTTGGCAAATCGGGCACAATAAATCCACTGAAACCAGCCTGGGAAGCTTGCTCAATGAACCGATCCGTCCCATGCCGAAAAATGATGGCATAAGAGACCATCGCCACCAGCGGAGGCATTGAATCCTCTTTGAGCGATTGAACCATCTCGAAAATCCCATCCACGGTCGTTTTCTGAGCCAGAGCCCGCGTATAGGAGGCCTGAATGACCGGACCATCGGCAATCGGATCGCTGTAGGGAAATCCGAGTTCAATCAAGTCCGCCCCCGCCCCCGCCAGCGCTTTGAGCAATTCAGCCGTTCTAGGCAAATCGGGATCCCCAGCTGCAATAAATGGCATGAACGCCAACTGCCCCTTCGGACCACGTTCACGAAAAACAGCTTCAATTCGAGAGCAGATCTGTGTCATTAAAAAACTTCCACGGCTACATGAAATTCATATCTTTTGGGTAATCCCGACTACCCAACTCTGCAAAACAGTTCCGCTGTGGTTATCGGACATTGAGAACCCGAAATCAAGGCTGGGCTTAGCGATCAATCGATTGTTTACATCAAGTTTACTTCAACCACAGAGGCTGGCGAAGTGAAAACACCTGCATTCATCAGCTAAATCAGTGTGCTCAATTATTGAACAATCATGGATTCGTTGAAAATCTTGCAGGTCAGGCACTGCCCGACCTGCACCTGATTCAACTTTCAGACGGCCATCTCCGAATCAAAAAAACTCATAGATGTCGTTTTTCTTTGGAAACAGGGGCAATGAAATTGATTACAGTGACAAATCAAAAGAAAATCGAACCAGAACGATCCGTTTTTTGTCTCTATTCTTGACGAGCCCATCAATTCCAAGTAACTTTTCACACGATCGCCCCGCGATTCACTCCGGTCCTGTAGCTCAGTTGGTTAGAGCGCTTGCTTGACATGCAAGAGGTCACAGATTCGAGTTCTGTCAGGACCACTTTTTAAATGCTTACCGGGCATAGACTTATGCCTCTCGCCTCTTCTGCGACGCGGTAGTAACTACACAGTTTACTACACACTTTGAGGATGTTCAGTGTCTTCAATGTGTCCAGAGAAAGGCGTTTCTCATGGCTCGCAAGCCCGCTCCCCCGTCCTACGGTCTGCATAAGGCGACTGGTCAGGCTTATACCCGTATCAATGGTCGAATGATCTATCTCGGGGAATATGACACTCCCGACAGTCGCAAGAAATGGTCTGAAATTGTTTCTGACTGGTCTGCCGGGAATCTCGACAAATACGGCTCGGCTGTCTCCATTGCCCGCTTGTCAGTCGCTTACACAAAGTTTGCCCGCAAATATTATGTGAAGGACGGGAAACAAACGTCCGAAGCGATCCGGGTCGGTTCTGCTCTCCGCTTTCTGGTAGCCGAATGTAAGGACCTGCAGACAGACAAATTCACACCGAAGCATCTCGAACGGGTCCGGAATCGAATGATCCGTAAGAAACTCTCCCGAGGGGTGATCAACACTTACGTTTCCATCATCACCCGGGCGTTCAAGTATGGTGTGGTCGAGGGATGTGTTCCCGCCAATGTCTGGCAGGCGTTGAAAGCCCTCCCGGGATTGCGACGGGGGAGAACTCAGGCGACCGAATCCAAACCCGTGGAACCGGTCTCTCCGCTGGTTGTTATCAAAACACTTCGGCAACTCGGGCCTGTGGTCGCTGCGATGGTGCGACTGCAGTATGTGACCGGGATGCGACCGGGGGAAATCTGCATGATGCGGGTTTGTAATCTCGACCGGACGGGGGATGTCTGGCGATATGCTCCCGAGGGACACAAGACGGTCCATCATGGGAAGAAACGCATCATTCAACTCGGGCGGAAGGCTCAACGGATTCTGCAGCCGTTTCTGAATCGGACTGAGGATTCCTATGTCTTCTCTCCCTCTCACACGCACGACCTGCGACATGAGAAGCCCTCTCTGCGAACCACTTACCCGGACGGCTACGACCGAACCAGTTATCGACGGGCCATCAACCGGGCCTGCAGCCAGGGGAAGATTCCCGACTGGACACCGAATCAACTCCGGCACACATTCGCGACGATCATCCGCAAACGCTTCGGACTCGAAGCCGCTCAAATCCTACTCGGCCACTCGAAAGCCGATGTGACGCAAGTTTATGCCGAACGGGATGCGACACTGGCGGAAAAGGTGGCTCGGGAAGTCGGTTAGGATTACGAACTCGGCACTTCGCTGATAGAATGAATCTGAACATAACACAGAAACACAAAACACAAAACTGCGAATTGTAAGGCGTTCCAGGACTTTTGTGTTTTGTGCTGACAATTGAGCATTTATCGGGGGAGTAGCTACCTCCGATTCGCGGACGTGAAACCGGGTCTGAACGCCTTCCCGGATTTGCGTCCGTTTTTTTGTGAAAGGCATAGATGCTTGGAATACTTAACAGAGAAGGAATTCCTGATTATTAATGAAGGATACCGACTAGCCCAACTTTGCATAAAATCAATAATCGAATCTCAAAATGAGTCATGTAATTACAAGGCAAGGATGTTTCAGTATCAAGATGTCCGTGATGCTCGAACTACTTTTCATACATATATTCAAGGTGATTTGATTTACGAAATCAGAAATTTGAATTGGTACTTTAATAGTATTACATCTAAGCAATATTCTTTTTCGGGGATTTTTGGGGAACGTGTTATCAACTCAGCGATTAAAACCGCGTTTGACGTCGCCAATATATTCGATTCAATCTGCATGGATGCTTGGATGGATTGTAAATCTGATGTCCCAGTTATTGAGAATGTTACAAATTACGAATCATATGACACTAGAGTATTCCAGCTTGAAATGCATTTTATTTTTCACGATGAGCGAAAATGGTTAGATGATTACTGGGAGACATTGCTCCCATTTCTAGAATCCTTAGGAATTGGTGTTGAAAAATGGAAAAACTCACTGTCTGATTGGAGTTTTTCATTATCACAGCTTCATGCTGATTTATTGTATGAACACTCTATTGTTTGCCGGGAACATCTCATATTTTACAGGAAATATTTATCGGAGATAAATTCATTAAATGAAGAAAATAGAGAACGTGTTTTGGCAAGATGGAAAATGAAATTCGACAGTAAAGAAAAAATAATTACAAGACGTGGATTTAATACACCTGTTGCATTAAGCCCAAGGGCATTCAATCTATTCATGGAGCTGCTAGATTCAATTGCTGAAGAAAGAAACCCCAATTTTACATATGACAATCATTCAGATTGGGATGTGAAAGCCGAGAAAAAACCAGTTAAGGGAAACATCAGAACTATTGCTTCGGAACTCAGAAGTTCTCTGAAGGTACTTGGAATGACATTATCGTCAGATGGGAAATACACTATTAAAGAATTGCCAACGTCACGATATTAACGCAAAACGTCTCTCGCTGTAACGCTGCACTATTTGAACAATCCCTCATGTAAATCGTCACACCGACGATATTTCGTTTCAACGAACTCACATGAGGGAATCACGCAATGATCGATGTTTTCCAGGACGATCTGCAGGAAGTCCGCACGCTGGCGGGCAAGGCTTTTCAGAAACGCATTTCTCCGGCGACGCTTTATCGCTGGATTCGACGGGGGGCGAATGGTTCCCGGCTCGAAGCTGTCAAACTCGGGCGAAAATGGTTCACGACTGAGGACCGCTTCCGGGAATTTGTCGAGGCTCAAACAGAAGCCGCGACCGCTGCTCAATCCTCCACTGAGGACACCGACGGCTCGGGGATGCCTTCCGATGTGACCGAGGACGAACTGCGGGCCTGTGGTCTGCTGTGATCGGTCCGCAACATTTCCGCCAATTCATAGACGGAACATTCCATGAGAAAACCCGCCAGGGCGGACACCCGACGGGATTTCAGTTTCTTCACACTCCCCCTTGCATATTGGAGATATCATGATCTTACCCCCGCTACACTCAACCGGCAATATCAGCCGGGGCTACAATACCGCTTACGATCCGAATGCGATCGTCCGCAACACCGATTATCAAGACGTTCCCGGCTATCTCGAAGAATGCCGACGACGAACTGCCCGAGGCTGGCAGCCGAACTGTCCGATTTCATTCGCTCAAATGCTGGCAGGCTATAAAGCCCACCTGAGTCCCTATCGACCTGCAGCCGGTGAACCGGGGGCGGAATTGTTCGAGATGCCTGCAGTGCTCTCTGATCAAGAATTCGATTCTATGCTCCACTCGCTGAAAGTCAGTCCGCTGCGACGCAAAGCACTTCGGGTTGTCCTTGCTATGCGGGGGGATGTCTGATGTCACTCACGGACGAACTCGCTGCACTTGATGATGTTACAAGTCTTGACACTATAAAAGAGTCGGAATCGCGACAATCGCCATCTATGCAACAAGTCACACGACAACGACCGAAGATTCCCTATCAGCCGTTCCCGGTGAACTGCCTCCCGAAGTTACTCATGGAATATGTGATCGGGGCGGCAAAGTCGATCGGCTGTGATGTCGCATTCGTTGCTGTGCCGATGCTTTCAGCGATTGCTGCGGCGATTGGGGCCAGTCGAATTGTTGAAGTGAAACCGGGCTACACTCAGCCGTCAATTCTGTGGACGGGGGTTGTCGCCAATTCCGGGTCGGGAAAGTCTCCCGCTCAACAGTCGGCACTCGGGCCATTGTATCGAATTGAGGAAGCCGCACACGATCGACATGCGGAAGAATGCGAACGGATTCGCTGTACTCATGAGGAATTGAATTCGAGTGAGAAGGGAAAAGAGAAGTCCGAACCGGATTATCCTCCCCTCCCCCGCTACTGCATCGGAGATACGACACTCGAAGCACTTGCCTGTGTATTAAAAGAGAATTCCCAGGGAATGATTCTGGCAGTCGATGAACTCTCCGGCTGGTTTGGTTCAATGAATCAATACAAGTCCGGCAAGGGGGCGGACCGATCGCACTGGTTATCAATTTACGATGGTTGCCGATTGGTGATTGATCGGAAAACCGGTCATGTCCGATTGATCATTGTTCCGAGAGCGATTGTCTCAGTTTCGGGCGGAATCCAGCCGGGAGTTTTGCGGCGATTACTTTCCGAGGATGATTTCGATTCCGGTCTACCGGCTCGATTTCTATTTGTGATGCCTCCCGATGAACCGGTTGGCTGGTCGGACACTCCGATGCCGTCTGCGGAACATTATGAGTCTGTTCTGCAATCGCTGATTGATGCCCGAGGGGAACCGCTCACGATTCCACTTGCCGATGATGCCCGTCAATTGCTGGCGGACTTCAAGAATGAGGACGTCACTCGTCTGCAGGGAATCCCCGCTGCACTTCGTGCGGCATGGTCGAAGTCCTCCGGGCGGGCCGCTCGGCTGGCGTTGATTCTGTACTCGGCTGAGTTGTCTGCGGAATGGAGTATCCCCGCTGAGGTGATGTCCAGGGCGATTCGGTTGGCTCGCTGGTTCGATCGGGAAACCGAACGAATTTATCACACGCTCGGCATGTCCCGCTCTGCCGATGCGGAAGCGATCAAGCAATTACCCGATGGTCGGCTGGTCCGCTGGATGGACTACACCCGGGCGGGAACTGGACTTCCCAAGAGAAATGGACGTTAGTACACTTTCCCGGAAAGGGGAAGTATTCATGAAGAAACTGCATCAAAACATGGCGTTCTCGAATTACGGGGATTCGCTCGATCAATGCATGGCGTTGAGTGACTCTCTGTTAGTCCTCAAACAATACCGGAATGGATCGATCCGTAATGAGCAATTGACCGAGGCTGTCAACCAATGTATTAAGCACATTGAAAACAGCATTGAAAGTGCTGATCTGATCGTGATCGATACATTATCAAAAAACTTTAGTGGCGATGGCGACAATAATAAGGAAATTGGGAAATTCATCAATTCGATTGAAAAATTACGTCTCAAGACTGGTGCCAAGATCGGTAGGGACAAGACAAGGCAATTGCTCGATGATCTTGCTGCAACTGGTTCAGTTATTGTTAAGAAAAAAGGACTGAATAATGCCTCAATTTATCAACTGATTGGTGGGAATTCGGTTTCCTGAAATGCCCAGAAAACCGAATCGATTTGAGTCTATAAAAATAGGGTTTTCTGTTTTCTGCCCCTAGATATCGGGAAACCAGAAAACAGGCAGTTTACTACGGGATCTGGGGCAAGCTAACGGGGGACAAACCCCCCTGAAGGGGGGGTGTTGATCCCCTCTCGTTTGCTTTAGCATCCCAGAATAGGGCTATCGGTACGTACCTACGCCCCTTATTAGGAGAGACAATATGTCAACAAAACTACCACTTGATTCGATTTTTCATGGCGACTGTGCCGATGTACTTCGCCAGTTTCCAGACGAGAGTATAAACCTATGCCTAACAAGTCCCCCTTACGATAACCTACGTGACTATCACGGATTCACATTTGATATAGATAGGGTGACGCCCGAACTGTTTAGAGTGATGAAGAAGGGAGGGGTTGTCGTGTGGGTAATCGACGATGGCACCCACAAGCGAGCACGTACGGGATCGAGCATCAGACACGCCGTATCCTTTTTCAATGCAGGTTTTTCCGAGCACGACTGGATGATCTACAAGAAGAAGGGCATCCGCTATCCCGACAAGTCTCGCTACTACAACGTATTCGAACACATGTTCTTGTTTTCCAAGGGATTCCCGAAAACGATCAATCAAATTGAAGATCGCCGGAACGAGTCGGCTGGAAAAAAGAAAAAATACAGTCGGCGTGAGAAAAACGGCTCGGTCACTCGCAATGACAAAGTCGTCGTAATGAAAGAGTTTGGCGTGAGAACCAACGTCTGGGAGTACTCAACTGGTTCAAATTCGAATGCACCTGACAAGCCTGCGTATAAGCACTCCGCCATAATGCCGCTTGGTCTGGCAGAAGACCATATTACCTCGTGGACTACCGAATGTAGTTTTTTGGAGAGCGGGCGAGCGATCCATTGTCCCGTTTCTTGCCCGTGTTTTCTACATACTGACGATATGCTTTTAGTGCTTGGTGAAGCGTGCGAGTTTCCATCTGCTTGGACTCTGGGATTGCATTACCTTGAAGTCGCTGGGACAAATCTGATCCAACAAATTTTGTATATTTTTCGAATTCATCTTTGGCAGCACGAGCGACGGCTTCATCAATCTTAGTATCGAGCCAAGCCTTGAGTTGCCGTTCACCACGAGCAATAGCTTCTTCATCACTGGCAGCGATTTCGAGTCCAAGTTGGCGAAGGCGTGAGAAAACCTCTGCATCTTCGACGGCATTGGCTCGACCGTACTCAACGTCGGTCACGGCCATTGGCCGGACCTCGTAAACAAGCTTCTGGCCTTTTTCAATTTGCCTCGCATAAGGCAATACCCACCCTGCCCAAAAGTCTATTCCGAGGGCTTCACACTGGGCGTCGAAAAACTCCTTGAGCGAGTTCATCCGTCGTTCCATCTCGCCCTGCGAATTGGTGCGGACGTTCCCTACGGTAAATCTTCTCCCACCGATGCGAGGACGTACATCACCATTCCGATCAGGCTTCGGAAGCTGGCTTCGGTACTGTCGTGGTCTGGTTGTGTTTTTCTTATTCATGCCCCCATGTCAGGGTCCAGAATAGGAAGTTTCGGGTGTCAGACCGTGGCGAAATAGGCCGAAATAGGACATGAAATAGGCCGAGAAATAGCCCGAAGCACGAAAGGGGACAATGCAGATCACCCAGAGGAAACGCCTTTAACCCCTTAACCACAAGATTTTACGCAAAAAATAAATCCGTAAGCCCTTACTGTTAAAGGGCTTACGGATTGGAGGATAGGGGACTTGAACCCCTGACCTTTTGGCTGCCAGCCAAACGCTCTCCCAGCTGAGCTAATCCCCCGTGGGTGGTGATCATCACCAGTGACGGTATTATGAACAATCGGTTTGAAAATGCAAATGCATTGGAAAATTGATTTTGTTGTCTATGGAAATTTCCGGGAAATACTGCTTAAAACTCTGGACGGGAAGAACTTACATCAGGCAGAATAGATCAGGCGGGGTTTTGCTCAAGCCCTTCTATACAGTTTCTCCCGAGTCTTATGGAGGAAGATATGCTGCATCTGTTTGATCAAAGTCTCACTGGTAACCGACACGCTGGTAGTCGATTCGGTTCGCGGCGGCACTTTCTTAGCGTCGGGTCTCTCTTGGCGGGAGGATTGACGCTTGAGCAGATGTGTCAGGCAGGGGCAACTGCGGGAAATGGTTCCTTACTGCGGGATAAGTCTGTCGTGTTTCTTTTCATGCACGGCGGACCGAGTCAGTTTGAGACATTTGATCCCAAAATGGATGCTCCAGTTGAAATCCGCAGTACGACTGGGGAAGTGCAGACGAATTTGCCAGGCGTAACATTTGGGGGAACATTCGAGCGGCTGTCGACGATGGCGGATCGGCTGGCAATTGTCCGCTCGTTTACGACAGGGGATAGCCGTCACGATATCAAGCCGATTGTGCATAAGTCGACGAATGATGCCAATCTGGGAACTCTCTACTCACGTATAGCCGGGGCACATCATCCAATCACAGGAATGCCTCGAAATGTTGCTCTCTTTCCGCAAGCGGTTGCGCCAGAAGCTCAGCCGACGACGATGAACTTCGGTAAGTTCGGATCGTCTGGGAATTATTCCGCGGCTCTGGCTCCGTTTGCACCGGGAGCAGGTGGAAACCTGCAGGATGATATGCAGCTCTCGATTCCGCTGCGTCGATTGAATGATCGTCGCAAGTTATTGACTGAACTCGATCAACTTCGCTGGCAGCGTGACCGAAGTGACTCTGCTTCTCGACAAACCCCATTTCGTCAACAGGCGTTTGAAACGATTCTCGGAGGATTGGCTGACGCATTTGATTTAAAGCAGGAAGATCCTCGCACACTGGCGCGATACGACACCAGTCCGATTGCACATCCCGAGAACATCAGCAAAAAGTGGAAGAACTATCAGAATTATGTCGACAACGGGCAGACGCTCGGCAAACTGCTATTGCTCTCACGCAGGCTCTGCGAACGGGGTGCCGGCTTTGTCACGATCACAACAAACTTTGTGTGGGATATGCATGCGGATGTGAACAATGCCGGGGTAGCCGAGGGGATGCGATATATGGGGCGACCGTTCGATCATGCCGTCTCTGCTTTTCTGGAGGATGTGCATGAGCGAGGGCTGAGCGACAAGATTCTACTCGTCTGTTGTGGCGAGATGGGTCGTACGCCGCGGATCAATAAAAATGGTGGACGAGATCATTGGGGAAATCTGGCTCCGTTGATATTGGCAGGTGGAGGCTTACCGATGGGACAGGTGATTGGGGAGTCGTCTCGGGATGGAAGCGTTCCGAAATCGAAGCCGATCACAATTGAAAATCTGGTGGCGACAATTTTGAAAACGCTCGTCGATCCCGGCATCCTTCGACTCGAGCCCGATGTTCCCCGTGAAATTCTGCAGGCGGCTTCAGAATGGGAATCGATTCGGGAGTTGATTTAAGAATGCACTCTTATTGAAAAAAGTAAAGAGCCGCTCTGAATCTTTTCTTTCAAAGTGGCTCTATTGAATTACTCAGGTCGCCCTAAGGTGCTGGGGCGATCTTCCTCTTCGTTATTGTTATTGCTGGCTCCTGGGCGACCTTTGTTGTACTGATCACTCGAGGTCGTGGCCTTCATTTCGCAGGGTTGATTCGACAGATAAGCCGGGTAGATATAAACATGATAGCGGGCACCTGAATTTGGGATCATCAGTTCGAGTTTGGCGGGGGGATCTCCCTGCTGCATGTTATCGGTTACACGGAAGACATCTTTCACAGACCACAATTTTCGTCCATTGAGCGTGAGCATGACATCCCCTTTGGCCAGTTGTGGGGGATTCTCATTGGCGAAGCGATGAGCTGGCGTGTTAGGAATGAACGAGGAGATTTTCAATCCGTGTTTGTTTGCAAAATTAGTGACACGAAAGCCGAGATAGCCATTTTGTTGGGCTTGCGACTGCGTAGCTGTCAGTGAAATGACAGAAGCGAAAATTGTGAGTGTGAGAACATTTCTACAGCTGACCATAGCCCGACTCCATTTTTTCTGAGACGTTTATTGACAAGCGTGTTCTGAGCCGAAATGGTCCAGAATGACAAGTAAACTGAGCGAATCTTCAGATTATCCAGAGGTGGCTATTTGTGCAAATGAACAAAGTCGACAAATCTCAATTCTTTTCCAGTGCTGGCTGATCGATCTGCGTTTCTCGTTGGAACCAGCGGAAGATCATCCAGCAAATTGCGGCCCAGGTGGCACCGATTGTCCAGCCGGCCAGAACATCCGTCGGCCAGTGCACGCCGAGATAGACTCTGCTGGTTCCCACCGCAATTGTAATGAACAGAGCTTGCAGGAGAATGTAGGCTTTGAGCCGTCGTCGCTGTTGTACGCGGGCCAGCAAGGCTCCCAATGTGAGATATGTCACCGCAGAAAGAGCCGAGTGCCCACTCGGGAAACTGCGTGTATAAACATGAGAGCCGTGGGGAACCAGATCGGGTCGGGGGCGGTCGAAAAAGAGTTTGAGGCCACTGCTCATCAACATCCCACTGGCTACTGCGCAAACCAGAAACAGAGCGACCCATTTTTGTTTCATGAGTACCAGAAAGCCGGCGATGCTCAGTGTCAGAAAGATAAGAATGGCATTGCCGCCCAGAGCCGTGATGTCTCGACCAATTTCTTCCAGCCAGACCGGGCCGAGCGGATCGGTGATGTCTTCTGAGTTTCTCATGGAGAGCAAGACGGCACGATCAAAATCTTCACTCTCTCCTTCAAGAACTTCATCAGCAAGTTCAATGAATCCCCAACTCCCACCGCCAATCACGGCGATGAGAATCAGTGTGGTTAGCTCATGTTTGCCTAGCCATTGGATAAATCGTTGAAACATTAGTCTGTTTAATATTCAAGAAAGAGATCGCTCAATTTATGGTGTCAGAATGATTTTGCCATGAAAGTCGGCTTCGCCTTCGAGGGTTTTCTTTTCCTGCAGTTGATGAGCCAGAGCCGCATCCTTTAGAGAAAGTTTTTTACCGATGGGAATGGTCAGCTGACCGGCTTTATAGAAGTCATTGATGGTGCAGGCGACTTCCTGCTGTTCGGTAGCCGAGGCATTGAACATGGCGAAGCCGATCAGTTTCAAGTCGTTCACATAGAACGGACCGAGTGGAAAAAGGAGTTCGGCTTCTCGTCCAGCCATCACGATAATACGACCTCGTTTTTCCATGAAGGGAATCGTGCGGGCGATATCGGGTGATCGCAATGTTTCCCACCAGAAATTGATTTTGCCGTTTTGATCGAGATGGCTTTGCAACTGTTTGTCTATTTCAGGATCTCGATAATTGAGAACGAGATCCGCTCCGATACTCCGGCAATAGTCGGCATTCTCATCAGATCCCGCCGTCGTGATGACTTGGGCACCCATAGCTTTAGCCATCTGAACTACGATGGAGCCGACTCCACCGCTGCCGCCATTGACGAATAAGGTTTCGCCATCAGCCAGGTGGGAATGTGTAGTCAATCCCAGAGCGGCAGTAATGGAAACCAGTGCCCCGGCTGCTGCCTGTTCGAAGGAAGTTTCTTCGGGAATCGGATACATCCAGTCCTCATGGACGGAGATCAACTCGGCAAAACTGCCCTGCTTTCCGAAGAGCCCCTGATTGCTGCCCCAGACGCGATCGCCAACATGATATTTTGTGACCTGATCCCCCACTTCCTTGACTGTTCCCGCAAAATCGCAGCCGGGGGTGTAGGGAAGAGGCAAATTCATAGCGATATTGCCGGCACGGATATACGTATCAATCGGATTGACAGCAACCGCTGCAACTTCGATCAACACGTCATGTTCCTGAATCGACGGGTCGGGTCGGTCGCCATATTTGATGTTTTCTGGATCACCGGTTTGTTCGATGTATGCCGCTTTCATCGTGAGTGTTCTTTCAGTCGGACTTTTCGAAATTGATATATTTTGAACCACGGATGAACGCGGATGGCCACAGATTTTGAAGAATCGAGATCCCAATGTTCTCTAAGGGAAATATTGAGTTCCAGGATTTAGTCGATCACAATTCAAGTTATCCTTCAGTATTTCAGAAAATCAATACCGAACTTTATTGCGATTCTTCAGGTGCGACATCACCGTCAACATCAGTGGACTCGCCTTCAGGAGCAGGACAATCCTCTTTGATTGTTGAGTTCTCACTGACGATTTCTTGTTCAAGAGAGTCTTCTGCAGCGACCTCTTCTTCAGTTGCCGAAAAATACATGTGGGAAAGCATTTCATCGAGAGGAACCATCGGGCGGGGAGGGTGTTCGGTTTCGATGAATTGCATCCAGCAGCGGTCTTTCGTGAAGGGGGAAACGAACTGCGTGACATGGCCGGGAGTCTTGAGAATGCGACCCGTTTGAGGGCATTTCCAGACTCGTCGAACATCCAGTCGGGTTCTCAGTCCTGGGCCTTTCATCGTGCTGCTTTCTGTAAAAAGAGATGGATATGAAACCTCAGTTGTAAACGCAGTGCGATCTCAGTCCGTCAATATAAAAATCAGCGAGTCTGGATATTGAAACCCAGACTCGCTGACAATAACGTCGTGAATGCATTTTACTGGTTTCGATGAAGCAATCCCAGTGCATTCAGTTTTCTATTAAACTAAAGGAGAAACTCCCGGCACAGAAACTTGAGTTTCTGGTGGTTTCGACTCGAATGTATATCCACTTGGGCTGAGGTCGAGGTTAGAATTCCAAGCCTGTTCCCAAGTTACTTCTTTGCCGGTGTAAGCCGACATCCGAGCCATGATGCCCATCAACGAACTCTTCACCATATATTCAGTGTTGTTGAGTGCTTTCTGATTTCTGATCGAATCGTACATGGCGACATGTTCGTTGTGATACATCTGATTGACATTCTTGCGTTTCTTCCATTCATTCGGGCCGTTGATTTTATAAGCCATCAAATCAGCGGTTCCGTTTGTTCCCACGACGAAATCCTGGAATTCGTTCGTGCAGCCGATCTGTTGACGGGAAGCGGCTTGATAGCGAACACCACTCGGATAGTAGAAACAAGCTGCGATGTGATCAAACACATTGCCGTTTTCCTCGCCGGTACGAGTTTCGCGTCCACCGGTGGCGAGAACTTTTTCGGGATACACATCCTGCATCAACCAGGAAATTTTATCGAGTTCGTGCACGAACTGCTCAGCGAAGAAATCAGCAGAGAGCCATGTGTAGTAGTACCAGTTGCGAATCTGATATTCGATGTCCGACATACCAGCTGTACGTGGCTGACGTTTATCGACACCCGCATTGAAACGTGTGCTATAGATAGCCTGAATATCGCCGATGGCACCATCATGAATGCGGCCGATTGTTTCCTTCATGCCGTCTTCGTAACGCCAGCACAATCCGGAAACGAGAGTCAGGCCGTTTTCTTTGGCCATGTTGCCTGCTTCGTAAACCCGTCGGCAACCGACGGGATCGACGGCAACAGGTTTTTCGCAGAAGACGTGCTTACCGGCTTTGATGGCCGCTTCGACCTGAATCGGACGGAAGCCGGGAGGCGTTGCCAGCAGAACGATATCGACATCGGAATCGATGAGTTGCTGGTATGCGTCGAATCCTTCGTAAATGCGATCGGGAGATACATCGACCCGGTCGGTATATTCGGTTGCTTTGAGTTGTCGCTGAGCTGCCTCGGCCTGATCTTTGAAAATATCGGCCAGAGCCACAATTTTGCAGTTGGGATCGGCAGAAAGTGTATCGCGAGCAGCTCCGGTGCCACGGCCGCCGCAGCCGACGAGTCCGACTTTCAGAACGGTTTCTTCAGCAGCATGCACATTGGCCTGAAAGAGTTGCTGAGTAAGCATACCGGCAGCCGCGCCAGCTGCTGAGGTTTTGAGGAAGGATCGTCGCGAGGACTGAGAATCTTGAGGCATGTTGTTACTTCTCCAGATAGTGGTGGGATTGCTGGAACGCTTAATAAGGCGAATTCGTCATACAGAACACATGCAATGCGAACTTAAACAGTGTATCCTCAGTGACCTGCGGAATTCAAAGCCAATGCAACATTTGTGAAGATTTTCGTCAGAGATAATCAACAGCGCACAAATGAGTACGGTTGTTGGATTGTTGAAAATATTGACTCGAATCTCAGTCCAGAGACTACGCTTATTAATTCGTCTTACCATTACGTTATCTATAGCCCTCCGCAAATAGTTGCTCGTGTGCATGTGGAAAATTCATCGAAAACGCGTGGTGGTCACAGGAGCCGCCTCAGGAATTGGACGTGAGTTGTCATTACAACTTGCAGCTAAAAATGTGCATTTGTGCCTGGTCGATTTGCAGGGGGAAAAACTTGAAGAGACGGCCCAGCTATGTCGTACCCATCATGTGGAAGTGCAAACGTTGTGTGCAGACCTCTGCGATGAACAGACACCGGCGCGGGTTGCTCAACTTGTTCGCGAGGAACTGGGTGGACTGGATCTCCTCTTCAATAATGCGGGTATCAGCTATTATGGTCAGACCGATAAAATGACCTCCGAGCAATTGCATCGAGTTGTTGGAGTTAACTTTGTCGCACCCCTTAATTTAACGCATGCTCTGATTCCCCTGCTGCTGGAACAGAGGCGCTCTCACATCGTCAACATTGCGAGCATGTTCGGATTGTTTCCGACTCAACGCAGCACCGCTTATCATGCAACCAAGTATGGTTTAATTGGATATTCACATGCTTTGCGAGCCGAATATTTAAGGTATGGCCTGGGAGTGACGGCTGTATGCCCCGGGTTTGTAAGAACCGAATTATTCGACAGCATGTTACAACCTGAAGGCGAGGAGAAACGGGCTCCACCGCGGTGGATTACAACCACGCCTGAAATCGTTGCCAGAAAAGCGATTCGTGCAGCCGAACGAAATCAAAGGCTCGTTCCAATTACACTGGCTGCGTATGTCGGCTATCACTTACAGAGATTTTTCCCAGCCGCTCTTGATCTGGGGTATCGCCTCGAACGACGCAAAGCTCATCCACTCAGAGTCGCGGCAGAATTAAAAACTCCTGTGCCGGTCACTGTTGAATCATTATTAGATGCGGGACTTTCAGCAGATCGCAAATGAACGGATCAAGTCGACAACGCCCTTTTGCAGTCGTTATTATCAAGCATATTGAGCAACTGCTTATCTGACACGGAATTTACTGCTTTCAAGAAAGTTATCGATAGATGGATTCTCATTGCCCAGGACAGCATCGACATTTACACGATGGACGCAGCGATGGACTCGTCCCGTTACAGCCGATTGATTTGAATAAAACAAATACTTTTGCCGAGTTGTTGCATGCGATGTCGAACACAGCTTTTGCCGGACGACAACTCGGTCAGGCGTTTGAAGTTCTCGAAGAGATGGCCAAAAATGAGAAGTGTGCCGTCGTCATGACTCTCTCTGGGGCAATGACCGTTGCTAAGCAGGGTCAGATTTTCTGTGAACTGATCGACCGGGGGATCGTACAGGCTGTTGTTGCCACAGGTGCCTTAATCGCGCACGGTCTGACAGAATCGATCGGCTTGACTCACTATCGATATGATCCCACCAAATCCGACGAAACACTTTTCGAGCAGGGCTACAATCGAATATACGATACGCTCGAAATGGAATCGAATTTAAACAATGTCGAAGCAGTTGTCCGCAAAGTGCTCAACGATTCTCAGCCGGAAGACGGCATATGGTCCTCTGCTCGATTGTGCCGGGCTCTCGGCGAAGAACTCGAACGGCTCGACGAAGGCCCCGGTATTCTGCGGAGTGCTTTTCAGAAGAATGTCCCCGTATTCATTCCCGCTTTTACCGATAGTGAAATCGGACTGGATGTTTCGACCTGGGCTATGAAAAACGCCTTCGAGAAAAACGGCCAGGATCCTTCAAAAATGACTTCCGACGAAGTCTTCCGCGAAATGGCTCCGTTCAATCCGTTTCTGGATTTACAGGAGTATGCTCGGTTTATTCAATCGAGCGAAGAAATCGGCATCTTCACGATTGGCGGCGGTGTTCCCCGAAACTGGTCGCAACAGGTGGGGCCGTATGTCGATATTACGAACAACCGCGTCGGCACAAACCTGGAAGCTCCCCGTTTCAAGTACGGCGTGAGAATCTGCCCGGAACCTGTCCACTGGGGTGGACTGTCCGGTTGCACTTACTCGGAAGGAGTCAGCTGGGGAAAATTTGTTCCGCCACAAGAAGGCGGCCGCTTTGCCGAAGTCTATTGCGACGCGACTGCTGTTCTGCCTCTGCTCTCGAAAGCGTTATTTGAGCGAATTGGGAAATCGGAGTGACAAATTTATGAAGAATGCGTATTCTAAACTGATACGTACTGTCTAATAATAATTCAAGAAACATCTATACGGGCAATTCTAGCCCGTATTTTTTTGAATACATTCCAATAGCAGAATAATATGAAGCCACCACAACCAGAACCAAAAGTGGAGGTCATCATCGACTCCGACAACCAAACCCCGGAATCAAAGCCGGGGTTTATGGATCGGTTTCTGGTCAGTGGTTTTGCTCTCAGTCTCGTTTTGCACGCTCTCCTGTTGATTTTTATGGCGCTAATAGTGTTCCAGATTCCAAGCCCGGAAGAATACCTTTCCGCGATCGTCGAGTATTCCGAAGACGAAGTGGAACTGCTGGATGAGATCCCTGATCTCACGGAACTGAACGTCGAAGTCGATGAGCAGCAGTTTGATCTGGTGACCAGGCAGATTTCGACAAATCCGGGAGGATCTCCTGAATTAAACATCATGCGAACCGAGTCCGAAAACGGAACTCCAACAGTAGAGACTCTGGTCAAGATTCCCGAACTCGATATCACTTCCCATCTCGGTGGTCGATCAGCTGCTTCGCGAAGTGAAATGATCAAACTCTTTGGCGGAACCGAGCAAAGTGAAAAAGCTGTCGAGCGGGGCTTAAAGTGGCTGGCAGATCGACAGCGGAAAGATGGCAGCTGGAGTTTCGATCACCGCAGACCTGAAGATAAACATACCGATCATCAGGCGGGAAGTTTGGGGAATTGCCCGATTGGCGCGACCGCCATGGCTTTGATGGCCTTTCTGGGAGCCGGGCATGTGCATACCGAGCCGGGCGAATACAACAAGGTGGTCGATCAGGGACTCCAGTTTTTAATCTCTCAGGGAGCGGAAGTTCGCGAGGGAATCGATTTCCGAGGTCGTACGGGAGCCGACAAAACGGAGGTGCCGGGTGGAAATCATGTGATGTATGCGCATGCCCTGGCAGCCATTGCTCTCTGTGAAGCTTATGGGATGACAAGAGATCGAACCCTCCGAACCCACGCCCAAGGTTCTCTGGAATTCATTATTCGCAATCGGAACCGGGAAGTCGGAGGCTGGCGATACAAGCCGGAAGAAGTGGGAGATTTGTCCGTCACTGGCTGGATGGTGATGGCTCTCAAAAGCGGTCAGACAGCCGGACTCCGTTTTTCTGATATCGGTTTTACCACGTCGGAAGACTTACTCGATGCATGTCAGAGAAACGAGGGAAGTCAGTATGGATACCTACCCGGCCAAGGCCCGAAATCTTCGACCAGTGCCATCGGATTACTGTGCCGCATGTATCTGGGCTGGGGGCGGGAACATCCTGTGTTAAGACAGGGAGCCAGCCTGCTCAGTCAGACAGGTCCCAGCAAAGAGAACATCTACTACAACTATTACGCCACCCAGATCATGCACCATCTCGGAGGCAACGTCTGGACGGCCTGGAATGAAGACATGCGGGAATGGCTGGTCAAAACTCAAGTTCGTTCAGGTCCTGAAACCGGGAGCTGGGACACAACTGATCCCCACTCCAATCGCGGCGGACGACTCTATCAAACTTGTCTCTCGGTGATGACACTCGAAGTTTATTACCGGCACTTACCGCTGTATCAGGTTCGTGCTTTTGGAGAGAAATAGAGTTAAGATCTCTATCAAGTGAGTCTCCGCATGGAAATTTTTCACAAATATAGTTTGAAAACCCTCATAATTGATTGAAAACAACCCACGATTCACTATCCATAAGTGCATTATTAGTATTGCCGCAATTTCCTTCGTAGATGTTCATTTATAGAGATTATCCCAGGCAGATCAGGGAAAAAGAAGTTATTTAGTTCACCTGAAATCTTTGAAAATATGATTGAATTCTTGCCAAAGACTATGTAATTTTAAAAATAAGATGAACAAACGAGCGGATTCCCGCGTCTTCATGATTAGACAATCTGATTTTCAAATTGTCATTTACTTATTATTTTCAACTTCTATTCTGAAGAGTTTTTCGCTTATTTTCTTAAAGGAACCGTCTTCAATGGCCCACGTACAAATTTCAAAACGAACTCGAACAGGTTTTACATTGATTGAACTTTTGGTGGTGATTGCAATCATCGCAATCCTTGTAGCTCTGCTGCTCCCCGCCGTTCAACAGGCCCGCGAAGCGGCTCGGCGATCCAGTTGTAAGAACAATTTGAAACAACTCGGATTGGCGATGCATAATTATCACGATGTATACAATACGTTGCCACCTGGCTATGTTGACGCACGAGGTTCTGGAGGAACGATTTTGGATAATCAGGGACATTGGACATGGTCAGCCATGATTTTGCCCTATGTGGAACTAGGGTCGCTATATGATGTACTCAATGTGGGCGATTCACGCGCATCAGATCGAATGACTGTCAATCAGAAAGAGATGCAGCAATCTCATTCGAGTTTCGTCTGCCCTTCTGATAGCGGTGCACCAAAGTTTCAAAATTCCTCATCCCATGCCGGCTACGGAATTATGGATACCGCCTCGACCCCCACGGAACGCGGACTTCCGGTAACCAACTATATTGTCTCAAATAATATCGCCAATGTTAGAATTTATGAATCTCCAAATCTGACAGCCACTAATGGATGTCTGGGGCCATTTTATCGTGACAGCAGTGTTGGTTTCAATGACATCTCGGATGGCTTGAGCAATACATTCCTATTGGGAGAACGGGCTTATAAGCTTGGTGGGAATACAGTATGTGCGGGAAGCTTACTGGCCGTCCGTGATCAAAATGGAGGGGGCCCCAGTGCTGGCGATAATACTGCTGCATGGGGACAGGGATGGTCGACCGTTGCAGGTTCCAGCGTCTGGCCAATCAACGTGAATGGTGCTACTTATAACAATGACAAAAGCCAGGCATTCAGCAGTCATCACGATGGTGGTGCCCAATTTGTACTTGCGGATGGAAGTGTGAGATTCGTCAGCGAAAATATTGATCTGGTTAATGGAAATAATGGAAGTGGAAACTGGACTCCTCAAAGCACTTACGAACGTTTGATTGCGATTGCTGATAATGATCCTGTCGGTGAATTTTAAGAAGACCACTACTTTATAACTGCTTAGCTATTGTCAATGTATTTCATACAGACGTTCGTATTTGCTAATATTCGAACGTCTGTATTTTCAATTACTTGCTGTGAAATCCCAGAAAGATACGCCACCATGAGTTACTCCATATTGAAAAACATTCAGTTTCTCTCAGTTGCACTCTTCTGTTTTATGCTTACTGGGTGTGGTGGATCGAGTGGCCCTCCATTAGGAAACGTTTCAGGAACAGTGACACTGGATGGAAAACCACTGGAAGATGCGACCGTCACCTTTTACCCCGGTGAAGGTCGCAGCGCCATTGGAACGACCGATGCCAGCGGGAATTACACGTTACAATTCAACCAGGATCGTGCTGGTGCGCCGATCGGTGAGAATATCGTCAGCATTACGACGAAGCGTGAACCTTATCATGATGAAAGTAATACCGGAAACGATATTGAAGGCCGAAAGGAAGTCGTACCACTACGATACCATGCGAAATCAGAATTGAAAGCGGATGTAAAATCTGGAAGTAACACCTTCAATTTTGACTTGGAATCCGGTGGACCTACCGAACTGGACAGTAAAACTTCAACTGAGCAATTTTAATCGAATTGAATTGATAGTGCAGATTCCTGGTTAATTTCGAAATGTAAACGGTATTAAAGACACGACTCCTTTTGAAGTCGTGTCTTTAATTTTCTCGTTCCGAATTATGCAATAAATTATAAAGTAGGTAATGCTTTTCATGACTGTGAAGAGTTGAGGCGGATTCAACTACGCCTGCTGAAAGCTGGCGGCCAGTCGATTGAATGTTTTCGCATCAGTCAGAATTCGACGACGAACTTCTATCGGAGCATTCAGCAGGTCGCTGCGGTTGACCAGTAAATCAAGTTCGATGTCTTTTTCCTGATCAACAGGTGCCAGACATTGAGTCGCTTCGGCGATTCGCAGATGCATTGTCGTGCGGTTTTTATCCCGCAAGACCGCTTCAAATATGTCCTCTCCCGGCTCGACAACGGGATGCTTCTCGAAATCATCCAGGACTTTTTGCATCGATTTCAAAAGTGGGGACTCGGCTTTCTCTTCTGGAATGAGCAGCCATTGATGTCTCGTCAACCATCGACCAACTTTGGCGCTTCCCAGAATCATTGCGAAGGGAACCACAAGTAATGGACCGATCAAAATCGGGGTAAACCAGGGCAGCATTTGTGGAGCCAGGCTGGCGACTAATGTTCCGAGCAACCCATAGTATGCAAACACATCCCAGTGCATCGACCACGCATCACCGGCTGTCACGCGAGTTTCTTCGCGCTGCTGGGAATTCCAGGAAACTGTTCTTCCGAGCAATGTCATCAGTACAAACCGACTATGGTAATAGGCCATAACGGGTGCAAGGAGTACAGAAAAGAAGATTTCCAGAAATACACTCACCGTCAACGAGAGTGGACCGCCAAACTGCGTCACTTGTTTACGATTCCCAATCAGGCTGGCCAACCCCATGAATTTGGGGACGAGCAGCAATCCCATTGTCACTGCAAATATTCCAAACATACAAGCCATCGCATAGCCAGCAGAGATTGAGGAGCTTGCCTGAAAGGATTCCAGATATTGTGAGACGAACGTGACGATCATAAATGCCAGCCACAACGGGGAGGCGACATACGACATCACGCCCATCGCAAAGTGGACTCTGCTCAATGGATGAAAGCCTTCACTGACGACAAGACGAGCGTGCTGCATATTTCCCTGACACCACCGCTGATCCCGCTGGGCATAATCGGCCAGAGTCGTCGGACATTCTTCGTAGCTGCCTTCGAGATCATCGGCTACTTTAACTTTCCAACCTGCTCGACGCATTAAGGCCGCTTCCACGAAATCGTGACTGAGAATCTCTCCTCCTAATGGACGTGGGCCCGGCAGAATTGGCAAGTGACAATGATCAATGAACGGTCGAATACGAATTAACGCATTGTGCCCCCAATAATTGCCATCCACTCCCGTCCAGGAACAGAAGCCTCTCACACAGAGCGGGCCGTAAGCCGCTGCTGAGAATTGCTGAAGTCTGGCGAATAAGGAATGTCGGTTAAAGGGTCGTGGGGAAACTTGCAGAATTCCCAGTTTGGGATCTGCAGCCATGCGTCGCACCATTTCGACAATTGTTTCACCAGCCATCACACTATCGGCATCGAGCACGAGCATAAAATCATAACTCGATCCCCAGCGCTGACAGAAATCGGCAATGTTACCAGCTTTTCTCTGCGCGTTTTTCAGACGGCGGCGATAGTAGATATTCACTGTCGGTTTGAAATGATCGAGGTATTGCGACCAGACCAGTTCTTCTCGCAGGGCAATATCTGGATTGGTCGTATCGCTGAGGACGAAAATCTCAAATCCACTTTCGGCATTAATATCTCGAAGTGACTGAATGATCGCATGCAATCTGGCAATCACAGCTTCGGGATCTTCATTATAAATCGGCATCAAAATGGCAGTTTTGGTCTGCTCCTGAACTTCTGCAGAAGTCGGCTTTCGCTTAAAAGTGGACTCGCTTTTATTGAGACCAGCCATTTTCTGATATCCGAAAAATGCATTCCAGAACCCCAGCGAGACCCAGAAAGACAGCATCGCGAACAACACGCCTGATACGTATTCCAAAGTCGAAGTCCCGTTATGAGAGACCGCGTAAATAAACGGGATCATCAACAGAATCGTCGAATATATGGAAACGATGATCAGCGTTAAGCGAGTCTGACGGACCAGATGACTCGATTTGGTTTTGGTTTGCATTTGAGCTTCCAGAATGAAATATTGCGAAGGAGCCTACAAATGTAGGCGTTTACTCATCGCTACCCACTACCGTATAATTTGACTTGGTTTAGTATTTTTCTCCGGCGAGCTTACGTCGACCAAGAAATATGAAGGCTTGACGAACTTGGCGAACGCGAATCGCACCAGCCTGTTGCCAGCCCTCAGTGCGTAACCACCAAACCAGTCTTAATGGATGGGCACTGCGAAAGTCGCTGAGCGTTTCCTGCGGAACCACCATGAAAGAACGCTGGTCGACTGTATGAGTCGATTGACGCTCTTCAGGAACTGGTTGATTCGGGAGTTGAATAATTTGAGCGGGAGCTAGTTGTGTTGATGTGACACTCATGGTCTTAAATCCTGTTTTGTGAAAGTTCAATCCATTTTTTTCACAGCTGAAATGGCCTATTCAATCCGTGTGTAAACCTGGGGGAATTCGTACGAAGGTGGAGTGACCGGGCAGAGATAACTCCAGGTTTCCGTCACTTTGCGGCTGGCATCGCTGAGGCCAGCCTGTATTTCAAAGGGAGCATCCGAAGTCGGTTCGAGAACCAACTGCAGACTCCACTTGCCATGAGGTCGTCGAATCAAATTGCGGTGCACAACTTCCGCCCTGATGGTCATCAGGTTGATATCGACGGGTGTTTCCTGTGCCAGATCGGCCAATGACGAGCCGGAAAAATTGATGGTCATGTGAACTTTGGAGTCAGACTGACGTCGCACCTGAAACGAATCAGCCACGCCCAGATATTCCCGACATTTCGATTTCAAATCGCCCTGGAAATAGGAAATGCGATAGGATATCGGCAGGCCCTGAGGCAACGGTTTTGAATTGTCAGGGACCCAGTACGCTCCGATATTGTCGATTCCCTCATGAGCAGCCGTCAGTTCGAACAGTTCGAGATGACCAGCTGGCCATTTATTCTGAGGCTCAATCCAGATACTCGGACGTCTGTGATATTGAGCAAACGAATCCTGATAAGCTTCGAATTCTGTATTACGTTGCAGCAATCCGAAACCCTTCACTTCTTTATTCGAGATCCGGCTCACAGAAGGATAATGCTGTCGACACAGTGGTCGCCAGGTCCAGCCTTCATCGGTTTCGACCAGTAAGCCATCGGCATCGTGAACAGCAGGGCGCAAATCGACCGGCGGGCCAATCAATCCATTCCCCCACATCCACATACTTGTAATTGGTGCAATGCCAAGACGTTCGGGTTGTCCGCGAAAGTATAAAATCGAACGGACATCAATCGTGGTCGTCTCTTTGCCGGGCTCCAGTGTGAACTCATAGGCTCCCGTTAAAGTCGGGCTATCCATGTAAGCATAAACAACTTGTCGATTGGATTCGGCTTTCGGTTTCACCACCCAGAACTCACGAAAAATGGGAAACTCTTCCGGCTTATTCGAGCCGATATTCACGGCCAATCCTCGATTGGAAGAGCCATAAATCCCTGCCGCCGAACGACATCGGAAGTAACTTGAGCCGAGAAATGTCAGAATTTCCTGAGGATCATCATTGCCGGGGTATCGACCAGCAATTCGAATTCCGGCATAGCGAGTTGAATCCGGAACTTCGCTGCTGGTCAGTTCACCGTTGTATTGAAAATTAGAGGAACTGAAGGGAACTTGAAACTCCTGATTGCCCTGAACCAGATTCAACAGAATCTGGCTTTTCTGCACGAACCCAGGATGAAACATCTCGACCCAGAAGGGACTGTTTTTTGCCCAGATGGCATGATCATGCTTGAATTGGATCTTCAAGAATTCATCGTAACTTAACTCTTGTAAAGCCGGAGCCACTTGATGTTCCGGCTGATAAGGACGAGCCGCTTTCAATTTCGCGTATGCGGTTAAATCTTCGAAACTTGTAATAGAGAAAGAACGTGTGGAAGTAGCCTCACCAGCTAACACTGCTGGGAGCAGACGTTGTGGATCGGCAGCAGTCACGATTGTTCCCGTTGATGGAATTGTGGAAATCATCGAAAATAGAACAAGCACTTTGCAACAGATTGACATATGAAACTCCTAAGTGTCGGTGAACCTGTTGAATGAATATGCAAAGTCTGAGCCATAAAGTTTGATTGAAATGACTGACTCATTTTGTGGAATTTAGAGATGTTTGAGCGACTTGAACGATGGGCTTGCGCGCTGAACTGCCAATTCTGTTTTCAGCATGATCAATAAACTGTCATTCTGATCCTTCAACATGCATTAGCTTGTTTATTTTTGAGACAGGCAAAATTGAACGATCGCTGGTTTGCACTCTCCAGAAAATTATGAGAGGAACGTTCAAACCTCATGAAAATCACAACAGGAAAACGCAAGTACATATCATCAAATGAGATGTGACAAACGCGTTTTCATTCCCTATTTACAAGTGAACTCATTTGAAACTGTGACATTGCAGAATTGGCACTGCTGGCAAAAGTGAATGTCTTCTTTACAAAGCGATTGAAACTTCGATTCCTCCGGTCGAACTGAGCGATTAAACGAAAGTTTCCTGATGTGAGGGGGTCAGCTGCGCCGATGAAATGAGTAGTAGGCGTTTCAAAGTGCGCAATGCAGTTTTTAGATGATAAATTAAGCCCCATCAGGGGACTACGGCTTGAAGCCGCTGTCTAATTTCGACGAAGGAGAAACACGGATGTTTCGACGCATGGCCCTAGCCGGGTTAACCATGATGATGTTGTTGCTGGTTGCGATTTCCACCAGCCAGGAAGCCCACGCTGGGGGTCAGGGACAACCGACCGACTGGAATCGGTTCTACCACTATCCTTACCTCTACTATCCCCAGAACTTCCAGCAGCACGGCAGCTACGACAACATGTACTACCGTTATGGACCAGAAATGCAGATTCCGGTCTACAACAAAGACTGGTACAACTTCTATCCCACAGAAAAGCCATACCACAAAGGCCATCACTTCATCCTGGATACCTTCTAATGTATTCAAAAATGTGATCTGAAATAATGAAAAGCGTGCGGCCATCGGGTCGCACGCTTTTTTTGCATTTAGAATATGACATGGAATACTTTACGCAAGAACTTCTATCTCTGGCACTACGATCCGTTTTGAAAGCTTCGTCAATTCTACAAGTGATGCTTGAGCAGCGTGCAGATCCTTGTTTTTCCCCATGAGTTCCAGGCGAAATGCCGGTTCGGTGAAATCGGCAAATCCTGCACTGCCAGCTGCTCCCTTCAAGTCGTGGGCAACCCATGCCAGTCGAGCGTGATCTCCATTGTCGATGGCTTCTTGAATCATTATCAGTTGCTCTTCCAGATAATCGACAAACTTGACAACGACCTTGGCAAAGACAGGCTTATGAGTGGGGAGTGAGGAAATCAATGGGTGATCATTCCTTTCATTGTCCTCCGCTTCTGCAGCCTGTGTATCAATGGCATCTACCTGATGAGGGACATACAGGGCATCTGCAACAGTGGTCAATAACCTCGAAATATTGATCGGTTTGGAAAGATATCCACTGCAACCGGCGGCGAGGCATTTTTGCTCGTCGTCAAGCATTGCATGAGCCGTCATCGCGATAATAGGAGTCTCAATGCCCGACTGCCGAAGTTCCGTTGCAGCTGTATAACCATCTTTCACGGGCATCTGCATATCCATCAGGATGATGTCATAATTGTTCTGCAGAGCTTTTTCGACACCAATCTGCCCATTTTCTGCGATCTCAATTTCAAGTCCAGACTCAGCAAGAACAGCTTCGATGAGCTTTCGATTGATTTCGCCATCTTCGACGACTAGAACTTTCCCCTGAGGCAATTGAATGATCTCTTTCTGAGAGTTCTCTCTCTGAGATTGCAAAGCGTCACTGCTCGGTGCAGGCAACATGAATATGTCGTCCAGTGAGCCTGTATTGATAGTAATCCGGAATGTCGTTCCACTCCCCTGTGTGTCTTTAATAACGACATCTCCCCCGAGTGCGCGAGCGATACGCCGACTGATCGCCAGCCCCAGTCCTGTGCCCCCAAACTTTCGGACGACCGAACTATCCGCTTGAACAAACGGTTCGAAGAGATTGGCTCGTTTTTCCAGAGGGATTCCAATACCCGAATCGATAACATCCAGAATGAGCAGAGGCTCATGCTGTGTGATGTCCAACTGAACTTCGATTTTTACGCTGCCGCAATC
Organism: Planctomycetaceae bacterium UBA2671; assembly: GCA_002359185.1. Classification (GTDB taxonomy): domain Bacteria; phylum Planctomycetota; class Planctomycetia; order Planctomycetales; family Planctomycetaceae; genus Rubinisphaera. The sequence continues at coordinate 16,499 of DEML01000021.1, read as the reverse complement.
CGTGAATTTGATGGCGTTTCCTACCAGGTTCAACAGCATCTGCCGTAATTTGGTGGGATCTGTTGTAATGGATTCTGGAGCCTGGCTATGCCATATGTATTCCAGATCGATATTTTTTCGCTGAGCCTGCACACGCATTATGCTGAGAACTTCGCTGATCACCTGATGGGGTGAGCAGGACCTTAACTCGATTGTCATTTGCCCAGCTTCGATTTTGGAAATGTCCAGGATATTGTTAATCAACTCGAGCAAGTGACGGCCGCTCGTTTGAATGTGTCCCAGATATTCTCGACGTTCATTCTCGGTATTGGCTATGCCCCGAATCATGACATCCGTGAAACCCAGGATACCATTGAGGGGCGTGCGGATTTCGTGGCTCATGTTTGCCAAAAATTCACTTTTCGCCAGATCGGCTGCTTCTGCAGCATATTTTGTCGATTCCAACTCCGCACGTTGCCGAGCACTTGCCATCATTTCTTTGACACTGTTCCGGCAGGACAGGATGAGGAAGAAATCTTCAAACAGAACCCACGCGGCATGTTCGAAGGATCTCAACAGAATCACACCAGAAATTCCGTAGACGGATTCCGGCCAGTAAATTCCGCGAAGTAAATGGTCGACAGCAACGATGAGAGTGGCAGGAATTAACACTTTCCAGTCCCGGTACATCGCCAGGAATGCCAGTGATCCAAAAATATGAAAATGTGTCTCTATTCGTCCTCCCGTTAAATGGATGAGCAGGCTGGAAAATAGAACCTGTGAGATGGCCATCACATAACGAGTCGGAATTCCAGCTATCGGTCTCCAGACAAGATACACCGGAAAGGATGCGAGAATTCCACCGAGAAAGATCGCCAGCCAGACATGAAAATGAATGGCAGACGAAGCCCCATCCCAGGTCAGGGGTGAGATATAGAGAGCCGCAAGGATGGCGCCGATCCACTGTACGATCATCAGCCCGGCAAACATACGATCGGTGTACTGATAGACGTGTTGACGATCTTCAGCAAAGATTTCTCGGGCACGGGTTTCAATCGTGTCATTGTAAAGACATCCACTGTCTGTATGTTTTGTCATTACAGTGTCTCCTCCTGATGAGAGTGCAAGCATTTCAAAGAGCAGCCAAAGACAGGATGAGTTGGAGTTTCAGTTGCGTATCCCTGAATGAGTGAAACGATTGCATCGTGCCCGGAATTATCTCCCTCATGACCTCGTGACGATGTGATACCGCCATGAAATGCCAGATTCCCCTTCGAATCGAAGAAGTAAGTTTCCCCGGAACAGACAGCTCCAAATCGATGACTCAGTTCTCCCTGTTCATCACTTACAACCTGCACACCGGGAATCGAAACCGCTTGATCCCATAAATTGGTATGATCCCAGGAATTTTGCTCCGTCGCGTAATTCATAAATACAACAATTGCCATCACGCGATCCTGACGATTGCTTACAATGCGAGACAGTTCTGAAAGACTCGCCCTCGTACAGGGACATTTCGGATGGGCGAACATCACTAACGCTGGCTTTCCCTCAATCATTTTAAGAGAGGGAGAGGCTGGCCATTGTTGAGGTGCGATTCCAGGCAGGGCGGGAGTCATCGAATATTTTTGCATTGCAAAGACACCGACTCCAATTAAAAGTAGCCATACCGAGCAGATCAGGATTCGAGAGAAGAGCTTCATCATTCTATTTCGCGTTGAGGTTTGAGCATTAAAGAATCCATACAGGATTCTCAATTCAACTCTATGTTGCGAAAATGAATCATGTGGAGAATAGTCTCTTCACCACTAGGTAATTACCCTCGCGAAGTTCGGTTATAGGGGGATGAACACCATCAATTTGATGGAAGTCTCAAATTTACAGTATTCCAAATGGAAATCAGCTGAATATCGCCATTCCGAAAATATCGAGTAAGCAGATTGGAGTGGCAAAGAGTAACCCACGTCGAAAGTGGCTTAGGGCATGAACAGACTGCTGTACCTATTATCGCAGTTCCATGTCAATTAGCACGCCATCTGCGGGCTTAGCACTGTAGGTCAGGCATTGCCTGACAAAATGTGTGGCCACCTTGTTTGTCGTCAGGCAGTGCCTGACCTACACCTCCTTGGAAATCAAACAGGAGTTTGAATAAAGGAAAGCAAAGCGTAGCCCCACATTTATGAAGATCGGCAATGGTATTAGTTCAATGCGAACAAATACATCGTTCCTGTCATCGCAATTCCAGATCAATCAGCACCCCATCGGCTGGCTTTGTGGAAACGCCAGCCCTGGCATCCAGTCGGCTTTCTACAGCTTGAAAACGAAAGAGTTTGACAAACGCTCCAACTGCCAACGCGACTTCGAGTTGTCCGAGATGTTTTCCCGGACAGACACGTGGTCCATGTCCGAATCCAAAATGCAGATTGTCTTTTGAGCTGCCACCCCGTTTTGCCAGTTCGGTCCAGCGTTCAGGAACAAACTCTGTCGCCGGGGATCCCGATTTTTCGATACCCCAATGGTCCTCATGACGATTCGCATGCCAGATATCCAGCAGGATATGCGTCCCGTAAGGAAGATGAAGTTTGCGGCCATCAGAAGTTTCGATCCAGGTGTCAGCCGTTGCCTGACGGGGCAGGAAATAGAGCGACGGCGTCAAACGCAGAGTTTCTTCCAGAACATTGCTGAAGTATTTGGCTTGCTCCAGATTCTCGGGTGAATAATCGGTCATGTCTTTGACTTCGGCATAGACTTTGTCCTGAGCGTCGGGGTCGCGTGCCAGGTGCGACAAGGTCCATGCCGCATAGGACGTTGTGGCTTCGAGTGCTCCCGCCAGAAAGACTTTGATATTACTGCGAAGTTTTTCGTCGGGGGAATCCGACTTGAATTGTTTCCAGTGTCCTCGATTTGTTTTTCTAGCCTCGAGGACCAGTGTGGTCAATTCCTCAAAGTCGGCATCGTCTCGTTTTGCCTGAGCGATGCCGCGAGTCAATGCTGGCATTTTTCGAATGGGAATGCCGAGTCGATTCCAGACCGTATCACTGACGATATGATCGATCACGCGTTCGAGAGCCGGGACAAAGCGATTTCGCAAATCGTCGTATGGAATTTCGGTGCCGAAGAAGTTGTTGGTCAGTAACTCCAACATAACCGCTTTGATTTCCGGTTCCAGTAGAATCCGAAACTTCGGTTCCCCACTTTCGGCTAACCGCAGTTGGAGAATTTCTAGTCGCTTAGTAACCGTTTGTCGAAAAGTTTCTGCAAACTCATGAAAAACCTCCGGCTGAAACAGTGATGTTTTGCCAAAAGGTGATGCAGAGAGTTTCCGTTGTCGTTTCCACTCAGTTCCGTTACTGAAGAGGAGCGTATCTTTTCCAGTCGCGCGGGCAATTCCAGTTGAGGGCAATGTGTCGCGATCAAACTGACCTGGCTTATCTCCAGTGGCTGTGGTGATGGCGCGAATAACTCCAGGATCGCGTGTTACGAAAACAGGAGCAAATCCCGGGACATCGAGATAACGATTGTGTTTACTGGAAGAATTGATTTCACCCGCATCATGAAAAAACGTTTCCAGAATTCTCAACGGCTGTTGATAGTTCCAGGGATGCGGAAACGGGAGCGTCGGTCGTCCTGAGAAAGGTGAGAACAGTGGTATACGAGCGGGTTGAATTTCGCCTTCAAACGGGCTTTTTCTGGTGATCTGTTTCCAGGTACGAGATAACCATCGTAATGCATCCATACTCGGGTGTACCTTGAACGTGGTTTCAACTGGCAAAGGAATGAATGTAACTATAACAGAATGTTATCTCGCAAATCACTTTCAGCCTGTTGTTGAGCAACTCCATAAAAAAACATGGCCTGATTTCAGGCCATGCTTCAGTTGCTTCGTCAAGTTGTCGTTCTGTGAAATTTTATTCGGGTCGGAACCGATAGCCAACGCCGCGGACCGTTTCGATCAGATCACCAGCTGCCTCAAGTTTCTGACGCAGCGAGCGGATGTGGACATCGATCGTTCTCTCAAGAGCGTTGGCATCTTCTCCGCGGCAGGTGTCCATCAATTCGTTGCGTCGGAAGGGACGACCAGCCTGACGGGCGAGTGTCCAGAGCAGTTTGAATTCTGTGGGAGTGAGCGGGAGTTCTTCATTGTTGACGGTGACACGATGGTTCACACGATCAACAAAAACTCCGCGGCAGGTGACAGAATCCTGGGCATTGTTCTTGGAAGTTGGCCGTCGGAGCAGGGCTTTGATGCGGCTGATCAGCGGTTTGATTTTGAATGGCTTGGTGACGTAATCGTCTGCTCCCATACTGAAGCCGACAATTTCGTCGACTTCTTCGCTTTTGGCAGTCAGCATCAGAATACGAATGTGCTTGGTGCGGGAGTCTGACCGCAATTGTCGGCAAACTTCCAAGCCATCGAGCACGGGGAGCATCAGGTCGAGAACAATCAGGTCAGGCAGATTGGCCTGAGCCCGTCGTAAGCCGTCCTGACCATCTGTTGAGGAGATCACCTCAAAACCGTCTTTTTGAAGATTGTAGGCCAGCGCATCCGAAATGGAACGCTCATCTTCGATAATCTGTATTGTCTGTTGGCTCATTCGCAATCCGGCTCAGTATGTTTATGAAGCGATTTTTTCAGAGCGATTCCGATGCCGTACAATTTCCCCTTCCACCAGATACACAACATCTTCAGCGATGTTCGTGGCATGATCGGCCACGCGTTCGATGTGTCTGGAGGCAGAAAACATGTGTAAGGCTGGTTCGATAATATCGGGGGATTGAGTCATCAAGTTGGTGATATGTTCGATAATTTCGCGATTCAGGTCATCGACGATATCGTCCTGACGGCACACTTTACGGGCCAGTGCGGTATCGAGATTGACATACGCATCGATACTTTCGTGCAACATGTTGACGGCATTATCTGCCATCGTATGAATTTTTGGAGGAACCTGAACGAAAGTCGAACCGACGAGACAACTGGATCGTTCAGCAATGTGAACGGCCAGATCGGCAACGCGTTCGAGTTCTCCTGAGATTTTCATAACGGCCGTAATCCGTCGTAAGTCCGTGGCAACTGGTTGATGGAGCGCAAGTATTTTCAGACAATCTTCTTCGATGGCCACATCGTAGTTATCAATCTCACGATCCTGCTCGGCCAGTTCCTGAGCTTTATGAAGATCTGGTCGAGCAAGAGTTTCCACGGCTGCGTGAATTAACTCTTCAACCATTGTGCACATCGTCATTAAGGAACGATGAAGGTTGTCTAAATCCCTGATGAGATGAACGGACATTGTGAGTTACTTCCCTGCCATTAAATAAATTGAATACCTGGCGTTAATGAATTAACCGAAGCGTCCTGTAATATAGTCTTCGGTCTGTTTTTCCCGGGGTGTCGTGAACAGCGATTTTGTCGTCCCGAATTCAATCAGGCGTCCCTGAAAGAAAAATGCTGTACAGTCACTCACACGAGCCGCCTGTTGCATATTATGCGTGACAATAATAATTGTGTAGTCTTTTTTGAGTTCAAAGATCAAATCTTCGATGCGAGAAGTCGAAGCAGGGTCCAGAGCCGAGGCTGGTTCGTCCATCAGAATCACTTCCGGATTCGTTGCCAGCGTTCGGGCAATACACAGTCGTTGCTGCTGTCCACCGGAGAGTGCTAAAGCCGAGGAATTCAGTCGATCTTTGACTTCATCCCAGATCGCGGCCTGCTTTAAGGTGCGATGGACGATCTCATCGAGTTGTGATTTCCCTTTGATTCCCCCAATTCGGGGACCAAAAGCGACATTATCATAAATCGATTTCGGGAATGGATTCGACTTCTGAAACACCATCCCGACTTTTTTCCGCAACTCGACCACATCGACCTGAGACGCGTAAATGTCTTCATTGTCGACAAGAATATCTCCCGTAATCCTCGTCCCTTCAATGATGTCGTTCATTCGATTCAGGGTCCGGAGATAAGTACTCTTACCGCATCCTGAAGGACCGATGAGGGCAGTCACCGACTTTTCCGGCATCACCATGGAAATGCCAAACAGAGCCTGCAGGGGACCGTAATAGAAATCGAGATTACGGGTTTCCACTTTCGTTAGTGCTTTGGGGGCAGGTGTTTTGCTACCTGCTGTGCCCGTTTTGGGAGTCTCAGGAGAATCGCCATCCCGTTTCGAAATCAGATTTTCAAAGGTATTTAGTTCCATAGGATTTTATTGTATAGCAATGTGAACTGAAGAAAAGATTTCATTGGAAACATTGTGATCTCCGAGAGAAATTCGCCTTTGAAATCACCAGTTGAGACGCTTTGAAAAATGATTTCGAATATAAACAGCCATACCGTTCATCAGTAGCAGAATCGTTAACAGAACGACAATAGCCGCGGAAGCGACGTTCTTAAATTCAGGATCGGGACTGTTGAGCACCCAGTTGTAAATCTGCAAGGGCATCACCGTGTAAGGACTGGCAGGGATCTGCAGGATGACATTGGGATCCGACACCAGATCGGTAGGGCTTTCCAGATAGCCGGGATTGAAACTGATAAACGAAACAGCTCCGACAACAATAATCGGAGCCGTTTCCCCGATGGCTCGTGAAAGTGCCAGAATAACACCCGTCATAATGCCGGGCAGAGAAGCTGGCAAAACCTGGTACCAGATCGTCTGCCACTTGGTGGCTCCAATAGCCAGAGCCGCATGCCGAATCGATTGCGGCACTGATCGCAACGCTTCTTGAGAGGCAATAATGACGATCGGAAGAATCAAAAGGGAGAGAGTCAAAGCTCCACTAATCAGCGTTTTTCCAAATGGTAAAGGGACTTTCAGCATTCCGATTCCCATAGGAATACCGATTGCCGACGCTTCTGAAAACATCCCGAACATGCGCACAAAGGCAGTCAGACCTAAAATCCCAAAGACGATGGATGGAACCCCCGCCAGATTGGAAATGTTCAGCCGAATGAAACGGGTCAATATGTTTTCCCGGGCGTATTCCTCAAGATAGATCGCTGCTCCTACTCCCATCGGCACGCTCATCACCGCGGTCATCAGAATCAACCAGGTTGTGCCCCAGATACTCGCAATCATCCCGGCTTTTTCAGGATCGGCAGAGATCTGATGAGTCAGCAAGGTGGGAGTCAACCAGTTTTCAGTCGCTTTGGCTGCTCCCGTTGATGTCGGGTCCCAGGTTCCGGTCGCTTTGAGAACCAGTCCCGTCATTAAGACTGCAAGAACCACCAGCCCGAACCAGGTGGAAATCAGGCAGACACCCGCAAAAATTTTGCTGGTTAAGTGTCGGCGTTGAAGACGTTGGTAATAAGGATCGGACATGAGAATTAATTATTTGATGAATGTCTCTGGAATTATGTTTGTAAGTCAGCCTCAGGTCAGGCAATGCCAGGCAGGCTTCAAAATGATGCTGATTATGTCAGGCACAGCCTGACCTACGTGTTAAATAAACTCTCAACCCTCAACTATGAACCTTCAACCAAACCCTACTGATAAACTTCACGATACTTGTTCAGAATAAACTGTGAAAGGACATTCATGACAAACGTGATGACGAACAGCGTGAGAGCGACTGCATAAATACTGCGATATTCCACACTGCCTGCCGGTGAGTCGGAACCAGCCATGGTCACGATATTGGAGGTCATTGTGCAGACTTGCTCGAAAGGATTCAGAGTCAAGTTTGGCATCACCCCCCCGGCAATCGTGACGGCCATCGTCTCTCCAAGAGCGCGGGAAATTGCCAATAGAAACGAAGCCAGAACACCCGACAAGGCTGCTGGTAAGACAACTTTCACGGAGACATCGAAACGAGTTGAGCCCAACGCGTAGCCAGCTTCGCGGAGTCCCCGCGGTACTGCCCGCAACACATCTTCGCTCAGGGAGGAAACCATTGGGATAATCATAATCCCGACAACGATGCCGGCACTTAAGGCATTGAACGTGTCGACTTGAATGCCCAGAAATCGACCGACCGGTTCAATGACCAGAGGTGTGATAAAAACGAGAGCAAAGTAGCCATAAACTACCGTGGGGATACCAGCCAGAATCTCCAGAAGTGGCTTGATGATGCCGCGTGTTTTGGGTGAAGCATATTCACTCAGATAAATCGCGGTCGCCAAGCCGAAAGGGATTCCAATCAATGCAGCAATACCAGTGATCCACATCGTGCCAACCAGCAGGGGGAGAATTCCAAACTCCCCTGCTCCGTATTGAGGGGCCCATTTGGTATCTGTCAGAAAGTTCCAGAGTGAAACCTGTTGAAAGAAAGCAACGGAATCTCCGAGGCCAACAATGGATTCCGTCACCAGTACAAAAACAATTGCGGCTGTGGTGACAACTGAGATAAACGCACAGGTAAACAGCAGAAATTGAACGAATTGCTCCCAGACACGCCGTACGCTGGTTTTTGCTGCCAGACTATGTCGTTCTGATTTCAATGGATTACCTGCTGCATTCCCATATCACAAAAGTGATAACGTATCCTGCGAATGTGAAATAGATTTTCATACGATGTCACCTGCACCATAATGACTGGTACAGGTGACTTGAATCAACCGCAGAGAACTACTTTCCGGTCACTTCTGCGACACTGGCTTTGGCGGCTTCGAGAGTCGCTTCTGGAACTTTTACATATCCCACTGCAGAAACAGCTTCCTGGCCTTCATTGAGATAGTAGTTGACAAACTTGGCAACTTCAGGCTTGGTCTTCAGAGCCTCTTTATTGACATAGATAAAGAGTGGTCGAGACAGGGGAGCGTAAGAACCATCTTCAATAGTCGCTTCTGAAGGTTTGACGGCATCAGCCGCATCGTCCGTATTGGAAACGCCTACAATCTTGAGCGATTCCTTATTCATCACATAGTAGGCATAACCGAAATAACCTAAAGCGTATTTGTCGCCTTTGACACCTTCGACCAGGACATTGTCCTGAACCGCTGGTGTATAATCTTCACGACATGGGCTTTGACCTTCAGGGACTTCGCCGATGATTTCTTCATTGAAGTAATCAAAGGTCCCTGATTTATCGTCTGGCCCGAAAAGCTTGATCTTTTCATCGGGCCAGCTGTCATCGAGTTGTTTCCAGGTCGTGACTTCGCTGCCGTGTTCCCACAGTTTTTTCAACTGAGCGGTTGTCAATGCATCGCACCAATCATTCTGAGGATTCACAACGACAGAAAGCCCATCCATTCCGATTTTCAGTGAAAGTGGATCGACCCCGTTCTTCTCACAATTTTCTAGCTCAGCATCCTTCATAGGACGGGAAGCACCGGTAATATCGCATTCTTTGTTAGCGAGACGTTCCATTCCAGTCCCAGTACCGGTGGAAGCAACAGTTGCTTTCACACCAATTGCAGAATCGGCAGCTTCAGCGACCCGGGCAGAAACGGGGTACACTGTGCTAGAGCCAGCAACTTCGACAACGACAACATTTCCTGCGGGCTCTTCATAGGCACATCCGGCCAGTAAACCGGAGAGCGTTAAAGCGACGGAGCACAAGAGCGTAGGATTTTTGAACGACATTACGGGTCCTTGGAGAATTTGAGTGACTGCAAAGTTGTGTAAATCTTGAGTGATATGCAAGAACAAAATCAACTAAAAATGAATCCTGAAGAAATCACCAATTGTTAAGATCTCACATTCTCGCCATGCTAGTCACGTCTATGAAGAAAATGTGAAGCCAAATGGGATTCCTGATAAATTCGGCATTTCAACTCATTTTTTTCGCAAGATATAAACAACATCTTCTGTGTCATCGTCCACAACGATGGGATCATCAATGTCATAGTGGAAGTCGTAGGTTTCGACCAGCTCCCATTCGGGTACTTTTTTGATCAGTTGTTGCATGTGCTTCCGAGTATAGCACCGAAATGTAGTTGTATCCTCAATGCGGAACTGCTTGGAAGGTGTGTACACATCGTAAGTGAAGCCTATCAGTTCCGTCCGGGTTTTTGGGTGATACTCCATCGACCACAAGCGAGTATTGACCTGCAAATGGCCACGGCGAGCCGACCACTCTTCTTCGGCCTCGTAATCATCTCCTACATCAGCCGGGTTCAAATGCAGACCCAGGATAAAAATCCCCCCTTGCTTAATCGCTTCTGCAACGCATTTCAGGTGGCCGACAGCCTGTTTTTCAGTGGTGAGATGTCGAAAACTATTGATCATATTGAAAGCGGCATCGAACTTCTTTTTGACTGTAAAATCCGACATATCCCCAACTTCGGCTGTCGGAGCATGCCCGCGTTTTTCCAGACGCTTATTGCAGAATTCCACAGCTTTGGGGTTCAGGTCATTACCCGCGACCTCAAACCCGGCATCCGCCAGTTTGTACATCAGACGCCCCGTGCCGCAGGCAGGTTCAAAGATGCGTTTCACAGGCTTTTTGACAAACTTCTTGCAGCAATCCTGCACAAAGTCGAATTCTGCTTTCCAGTCGGAACCGAAAACCAGATCGTAATATTTCGGGTAGTCGTAAAGATGACCGTTGATGACTTCCAGGCTCAATTGACACGTCCTTTAATTGCTTGGTGCGAGGCATTTTCTCTATTTTCGGGTTTCTTCTCAGCCGAATACCATACCGAGAAAAACGGTGGACGTTAACTGTCCCGACTTTTGAATCAACTGAATTTCTCTAAGAAATGTGTCCTGAAGCGAAAATTGACGAGTTTTGCCTCTCGTTCCAAGAATTAACAATTTGTTAACACCGGGAGTGTATCTTGCAAAAATTAAGTGTGCTTTGTTTTAATGGCTTTACCCTGTTTAAACTTACATAACAGTTTTATAGGCGAATAGAGTCTCGAACTGAGTAGCGTCCCACCCGTAATTTCACATTGCATAATGAATTAAATTGCCTGAAATCATCACTGAAGTCTGATTTAAGGAAAGCCGTTTCTCCGGTTCAATTGAACTCATTAATGATGAGAGTGTCAGAGAGTACCTGATTCTCAATAGATGAACGATACCTGGCAAGAGAAGCTAACTTTGCAAACATCACTCATGGCTGGAAATACAAAAACATGTAATCAGTGTGGTGTCTCTGTTCCAGCGGCTATGGTTCGCTGTCGAGATTGTGGACATCGATTCGACTCTCCTGCTGGTCAGAATACCGGTTCTCAGACTTCCGGAACACGGACCTCGGGTGTCTATCGTGCCGCTGCTGAGAACCGTCGTAATCAACCGGAACAGACTGCTCTGAGTCTGGAAGATATGCTTTCGGTCGCCGAGGATGCGGAAACCGATTCTTCATCGGTTTTCAATATTGCCCGTACCCTCAAGACGGATGGCAAACTGCGACCAGAATCAAAACCACAATCCCCTCACAATCCTGTTGAGTCGAATCAGAATTCCTCACAGGATAGTAAGATTGACGTTTCGCCGGTCCAGGAACCGCAGTCAATCAGCGAGATTTATCAATCTCCTTTTGCACAAACCGACAATCCACAGAATTTCAAGCAACCTCAAGCCACAAAGCCGAGTGAGCTGAAGAATCGTCCGTCTCAAAATAGCTCTGTCGTTTTGAACCAGAACGATACCGATGCTTCTCCTTTGGAGTCTCCAAGTGGTCTGCGACGAACACGCGAGAAGCGTCGTAAAGATGCGACCTCGAATTTTCCGCTGACACTGGCTGCGATTAAAAAAGCGATCAAACAGTCTCCTCCGGAAATTCCAGAACTGGCTGGTGAAGACGTTTCTACGAAATCGAATACAAAAACAGGCAAAGCGCAGAAGAAAATCGTCAAGGCCGCTCGTCAGACACTGGAGTCCAATTATGATGAACATGGCCGGGTTGCAATCAACAAAATGTGCGATGCACTTGAAGATTTGAGCGCAGCTGGTGGTGCAGAGGCGATTCAGATTCTGATCGATTACCTGGGTGACAAACGTCCAATTTTACGAGAAACAGCTGCCAGATCATTGGGAGAAACGCGAGATCAGTCAGCGTTCGAAATGCTGATCAAACAACTGATCCACGAATCGGTCGATATGCGTGCTGCAGTTTCCAGTGGGTTGGGAGCGATGGGAGATCGTCGTGCGATCGGACCATTGGTTTGTCTGGCCGATGAGGATCCCCAGATGAGCATTCGAGCAGCTGATGCTTTGGTGAAAATTGGAGAGCCAGCTGTTCCCCTGTTGATCGAATTTGCAGAAGAGCGAAATCCAAACCATGCGTTGACTGCAATTATGGCGTTGGGACGATTGGAAGATGGACGAGCTCTCGAAGTTCTGTCCAATCAAACCTCAAATGCATCGGCAACAATTCGCGCTCATGCGATTGAAGCACTGGGTCGACTGGGAGAGTCGAAAGGGATTCGCTATCTGGTTCGGGGGTTGAGCGACAAAGATCTTGGAGTGAGGCTACAGTCTGCTACCGCCTTAAAACGACTCGGTGATAAACGAGCAGAAGATGCGCTAATCAGTGCACTGAATGATCCCGATGAAGAGGTGCGTGAGCAGGTCATTATCGCTCTGGCTACTTGCGGGAAAGACGCAGCGGTTCTGGCTTTGATTCCCCTGTTGGAATCGACTCAAAATAACATTCTGGTGGCTGCGTCAGAAACACTGGGAAAACTTGGGGACGAACGAGCCGTTCCAAAATTATGTGAACTGTTGAATCGGCAGGACATCGCCGACGACCGGACTTTTCGCCTCAAAATCCTGGACTCATTACGGCGTCTGAAGAATCCTGCAGCATTACCGGCTCTCGTCAAAAATCTTCACGATCCTCAACCGGAAATTCGAGAACGCGTTATCGATGCTTTGGGGCCAATCGGCGATGAAACTGTCGTTGTTGAATTAGAAGCGATGCTTAAAGAAGATCGCAGTGAAGCTGTCCGGGCTGCTTGCGCGAAAGCCCTGGGGGAAATTGGCGATGCTGAATCTGTCGAAGCTCTTGAAGAGGCATTAAGCGATACCGTTCAGGTACGCATCAAGGCTGCAATCTCACTTGGGCAAATTGGAAATCCATCAGCGATGCTCTCTTTGACGGCTATGCTCCGCGATCAATTGCCGGAAATTCGTTATCACGCTTCTCAGGCTCTGGCTGAAATTGGTGACAAACGTTCGATACGTCCGATCGAAGTATTGGCAGTCGACTCCGATCCAATGGTCGTCCGCGGTGCATTCAAGGCCCTGCAGAAACTGGGAGATGAACGGAAGGAAAAGGAGATTCTCAAAGCTGCTAAAAAACGTGGTAAGAAATCGACAACTGTTAAATCTTCTTCTGTGAAGATGTCAGATTTTGTTTCTCTGGCTGTTCTTAAAGATCTGCTCTGGCCTGAAGAAATTGAGCGACGGGCCATGATTCTAGGCACGGTTGGAACTGTGTTTGCAGTCATGGTCGGAGTCTTGATTTACACACTGTTCCCCAAGCAGGAAAAATTCATACCCCGTGCGTTTCCACTCTCGGTTTCGTTTAATCAAACCGGGGATAAACTAGTTGCCGGGCGTTCACTTGGTGCACTCGAGATTTGGAAGATTGGAGACAAAAGTCCAAGTGCCACAGACTCAATTGATTTGGGGCCACTGAACGGAGTCGGTTATGTCGCTGATGACAATATCTGGATTGCATTCTCTAACAAAATTGTTCGTTATGACGGGTCTAAGAGCATTCCAGTAGCTGAACAACCTGCAAAATTTGTACGCCTTGAACTTTCAAAAGATCGACAGAAAGCGGCCATTTTTGATCAAAATCAAACTGTCTATGTTTACGACACATCAACGAACCAGCCTGTTGGGTCGTTGAGTTTTAAAGGATATGAACAGATTGAATTTTCTGCTTCCGGAAAACTCTTTGCTGCCGCTGCCAATGAGGAAGTGAAATTGTTTGATCTTAAAGCGACCGAATTGGGCAGTGTTAAAGTGAGAGGCACGATTCATTCGATAGGCCTGTCTCCCGACGATTCCGTATTGATTATCAATCATGGAGAGAAAGGCATGTTATCCGTGTTTAACACGACCGACCAAACTCTGGTTCAGGAATTCAAACCGGCAGAACCTTTGATTGCCGGCGATATCGAAATTGTTTCAGACCTGGAAGTTTTCTTGTTTGGTGTTAAAACCTCAACTGAAAAAGGGATCTTCCAATGGGCCATTGGTTCAGAAGAAGTTAAGAATATCAAGGATTCTCCCACTTCGCTTCCCAATGCGTTCGATAGTGTCAACAATCGTATGGCCTATGTGAGTGAAGATATTCAAGAGATTTATCTGTTTGACATGAAATCCGGGCAGAAATCAACCGTGGATATTGTCCGTTGACGTCAGAAACAAAATCGGTCAGCTTGTCTGCAAAAGAATCTATTCGCAGATATTATTTGAGGCCGATATTGTGAAGCGACTCAGTTTGGGCATATTTATTGTCTACAGTCTTTTCCTGCTCGTCATGACGCACTTGCCGGTCGAGCAACTCCCACCCACGCAGACTTCCGACAAACTTCTGCATTTCTGCGCCTATGCTGTTCAAGGGCTGTTGGTCAGTTTTTGTCTAATTGCCTTTCGTCCGATGCGTTGGCGTAATCTGATTTACTGTTTTCTGGGCTTATGCCTGTTCGCTGGGATCGATGAATTGACTCAAGGATTGGTCGGGCGTTTCCCCGAATGGCTGGACTGGTGTGCGGACATCGCTGGTATTTCAGCGGGTCTGGCAGTAGCAGCGGTGCTGCAAATTGTGAATAAATCCTGGTCGATTTAATTTACGGAGGTAGGTTTCTCAATTTGAGCAGTAATTTGCCTGAGTCGAGCATCGAGTCTCTGGCGGGAAATTTTTGCATTGATTTTGTCACTCAACGCATGACACATTGAAACAAAACAGGCAATTGCCAGATCGGAATTGATTTCATGAGCTGTGAATTCCTTCATCGCCTGCTGACGTAAATCCGTCACATCATCGAGCATATCCTGCAGTCGTTTTCGATCATCCGTCTGATCATTCTGGTCCAGAAATTTCTGATCATGCTCAATCACGAGCAGCTTCTTAATATAACGATCAAGCTTATGTTCCTGACTGCGATTGCGATAATCCCGGATCCATTTGATTAAGAAGAACGCTGCAATGAGCAGAGAGACGACAAAGGAACGAATCCCCTCAGTCGCTTCCACGAAATCAACATTCAATAACGGTTTCAACTGAGGCTCATAAATGTGTTGAGCACCGGGATGAAGTGGGAAGTCCAGATTCTCCTGAGCGAAGTTTGTCCCCCCGATTAGTAATTCATTCAATCTGGCTCGACTCTGAAATTCTGGATCATTGAGAATGGTTGTGATTAATTCAATTAATCGTACGGAAACCGTTTCTGAAGTGATCAATTGAGCGCGAGCAGCCAGTGTTGCGATTGGTTCGTCCGGAGCTCCTCTAAGAGATTGATCGTACATTCCTTTAGGAATGAGATACGATTCAAGAAACCCTGACTTTTTCCCCAGCGCTTCTGTGAAAGGGATCGAGGTTAATACACAAGCTGTCGATCCGTCTGGTTCAGGTTTTAAAAGCTGCTCCAGCATTGGAGCTTGCACACCAGCGGTGATAAATGCGGCATCGATCTCTCCATTGATAAATGCGTTACGAAGCTGATCCAGAGAAAGATTGATGAACTGAACTTGATCGTCCATGTGAAATTGCTGGAGTAGATACCGGGCAACCAGTTCCGTTCCCGAACGCTCTGAACCAATCGCGATGCGAAAGTTCTGCATTTGTGAGATGGGCGTATCGGTGTGATCAGGCTGAACCAGAAAGTGAACGACTTCCGAATAGAGACTGCCAATCGAAGTTAGTCGGCCCAGAATCATATGGTCTGGATTGTCCTGCAATTCGACGGTTCCTCGCTGATAGAATGCAATATCAGCTTCTCCCCGAATGACGTTCAAGACATTCTCACCTGCCCCATCCGTTGTGAGTTGATTGACTTTAATTCCATATCGCTGTGTCAGTTCCTGACCCAGAATTCTTCCCACTTGTTGATACTGGCCGCTTTCAGTCCCTGTGGCAATCGTGATCGTTTCCGGAAGCTTAAGGTACTGCCGATACCACTGTGTGAACACAATCGGTAAACCAATCAATAAGGCAACAAACAACCACTTCGCGAGCATCCAGAGTTTCGAGTAGGTGTTATTCATAAACCATCCTGACGTGCTCGAATTTGATATTGATTTGACCCCATTTGCCTCATCTAGAGTCATTCTCAACGAAAATCAGCGAGGTAAGGTTCAAGACAATTTGAAATTGTCTTCTGAGAATTTGAGTCCTATCGACAATCGAAAATCAATTTTAACAATCCGCTACAAGCTTATCACTGAAGTATTGCAAAACCTCACTTACAAGCACGAAGCGCAAGCGAGTGAGTCTATTCCAAGATCAATATGAAAACCGGAGAAATAAGAACTCCTAACAAAACTGAAATTAATTTTTACACCGCAGAAACACAGAGGACACGGAGAAGGCTTCAAATCCAAGGCTTATGAAGAGTTCGATTGTTGAGCAGACAGAACTTTCCGAAAATGTCTCTGTGCTACTAACGATTTAAAGTT
>DEML01000057.1:35950-68871 GCA_002359185.1 Planctomycetaceae bacterium UBA2671 | reverse complement strand
GTTGCGGCTATGCCGTGCTAGGTTCTCTGTGTTCTCTGTGCCTTTGTGATTGTAATCTTTCTCAAAATCTGTTGAGTCATTTTCAAAGTTTGGATTCAAACTGAAGTTTTGCAAAACTCCAGTTATCAGTATGAGTATCAAAACTCACGATGATTCGTTCTGCCTCATCTCGTCGAACGATTTCGTCCCCTCAATATATCTTATTCCCCAGTTGAAAATCGATTTGAGAATCGGCTTGAGAGTCTTGCCTTTTTTCGTCAATCGATATGCGTCTCGGCCAGGAATAGTTTCTGAAGGGTATTTCTCCACAATCTCATACTCCAGAAGTCGGGTCAGACGATTGGAGAGAATATTAGTTGCGATCCGTTCTGGGGACTTCTGAAACTCACTGAAATGAGACTTTCCCAAGGCCAGATCTCGTATTACGAGTAAGGTCCACTTGTCTCCAATGAGGTCGAGAGTGCAGGCAACCGGACAGCAGGATCGAGGGGTCTGTGAATTCATTGTGAATAATCTGGAATCTGAGATTGTCAGGAAAAGAGAAACTTGCATAATGCAAGTGTTGCCGCCAGCTTGCATATTGCAAGCATTAAAAACTCATTTCAGGAGATGCAGAATGGCCAATTATACCACATTCGAAGCCGGAAGTTGGAATGATCTTGGACAACACATATTTAAACTTGGAGACTTGAAAGGACAGGGGAAATTATTTCTGGGAGATCTTCTCAAGACGACTGGCTGCGAGATTTCGATGAATCGAATTGAAGCTGGCAAATCGTATCTGTTTCATCACAAACATCGTCAACAAGAAGAAATTTATATCGTGGTTTCAGGACGTGGCGAATTTCAGATCGATGGTGAAATATTTCCGGTTCAGGAAGGTAGCGTGGTGAATATTCGCCCTGCAGGTGTGCGAACTTACCGGGCCAGTTCTGAGGAATCACTCTGCTATCTTTGCATTCAGGCGACCGAAAACAGTTTAACCAGTCATACTATTGGAGATGGAGAAATTGTACCGGGTAAAGTCGAATGGCCTGCTCAAAGGATTGACTGATCTTGTACACTGTACCTGTAAAAAAACAAAGCTCCTCTGGCAAATCCCAGTGGAGCTTTGTTTGATATTACGAGTGTACTTTTCTATCGAATCCGCTTCATTCTCCAGAAGTTCGGATAGAAAGGTGCATAGTGGAGTGGATAGCTGCGGTCGGTTACGATTTCTCCCTGACGGGTGAATTTTTTGTGATAACTCAGCGTGACGGCATATCCGCTTTCGACACCCATCGGAATCGCATGGGGCCAATAGATATAAAACGCTTTACCGACAAATGCCTGCCGGGGAACAGTATGTGTCGATTCCCAGAAACGGCCATCGGAACTCATAGGGCTGTTATCGCCCAAGACGAAGAAATTGTCTTCGGGAATCTGAACTTCAAAGAAGTCGATTTCCTTACCATGATTCCGATACGCACGCTGCCACTCGGAAACGTTATCCAGCAGTAACTCTCCATTTTCGAGCGAGATTCCGCTGCCACGATAATAAATATCGCGCAGAATTCTCAGATCGGAAACAGAACCGGTCATGCCCTGCATGGCAATTCCGACAGGCGTATAATCGGAAGCGTCCGGCATCATGCCATGCAGTTCGCTGCTTTCATAATTGGCTTCTTCTCCAAAGTCGATCAGGTCGTCGTCAATCCACAGGCAGAGACGATCGTCGACATTTGCGAACCAGAAGGAGTGACTTCCTATCCCTTTGAATGATGTCTTCGCAGTCGCGATTTCAATTTCTTCATCCGGATTCAAACCTGCTTCCACCCGAACGAGCCGGGCATCTCCTGTGCTGGGATTCAAATGGCAGCGATACCAGTGGATTCCTTCAGTCAACTCGATCGTGAAGTTGGCTCCTTCCTGAATCTCATCAATCTCAACAGAACCAGTGACGTTTAAATCTCCTACCCAGAAGAGCTCATCGGTACTTGATCGTCTGAGCGTATCTTCAACGATGGTGTTATAACCACAGAAATCACCGATCAAGCGTGGGTTGGCTTCGACAGGATCGTTTGCTTCAATACTGATCCAGGTCGAATCCTTGGGAGCAAAATGACGATACCGTAACCAGGTTGGTTGATTTGGCTTCTGACCCTCTTTGGTCAACTGGTAGGAACGATTTTCCTCATTCAATTTCCAGGTGTTGGGTGTTTCTGACCAGCCAGCAATCGAGCCTTCTGCATTGGTTCGCTCAACTCCCGCCCAGCGATTCGGCCACCCAGCTTCCTGCAGGCCGAGTGACGGAAAGTTATCATTATACACTGGAATTTGAATAACTCGCTGCTTGTTCGGATCGCTTTTTCGCAGGATTTCTTCTCGACCATTCTCGGCTACTCGATACAAATTGCCGTGATGGATCCGAATGGTTTCTCCCGGCAAGCCGACGAGTCGTTTGATGAAGTTCGTTTTCGAATCTTCCGGATATTTGAAAACAACCACATCAAATCGCTTGGGGGTTCCCAACTCATATTGGAATTTATTGACAAGAATTCGATCCCCCTTAAATGGAGGTGCTTCGAAAGCCTGAGGATTGCTGTATCGGCAATTCGGACATCGAGCTTCGTGAATTCGGCTGTTGGGGATTAGCACCGTGCCATCACGAGTCACTTCGGAACTGGCTCCGAATTGAAACGTGTAGCCACATTGCTCGCACTGCAGGTCTTTATGGCGACCAAACAGGGTGGGAGCCATCGAGCCGGTTGGAATGACGAATGCTTCTGCTTCAAATGTGCGAAACAGAAAAGCGAGGACGAACGCAAAAACGATGGATTCAATCGTCTCGCGAGCCGTCTCTTTCTCCTTTGGCTTCCCTTTGGAGGCTTTGGTCTCAGCTGGTTTTTCAGTTTTAGTGGGAGCCACGGGAGTTTCAGTTTTGGCAGGTTCGTTCATATTATTACTTTCCTCGTGATGCGTTCCCTGATCACGAGTCGTGAGATTTTGAGGCAGGCAATAGCAGGTTTCCTTATTGATAATATCCTGTACGCTAATGCAATGCCAGACGTTGGACAACATCGGACCCACATAAGACTGTTCAGTTCTCCAACGGGATACCCCAGTACTGATTTCTGTGCCACTGCTCCACAGTACAATGCCCTTGAGCATCAATTCGACAGCGAACCGCTCCTGCTGTGGTCCACAGAACCTGTTGTGGAGAATAGAGTTCCGTCAAATAGCCTTGACCGTTCTCATCACCCGTCGAAAAGACGATATTTTCCGCACCAGCCCATTTTGAGAAATCTAGTGTGTTATCTTTGATGCTGCCATGATGGGGTGCGACGAGGAAATCATATCCGGGAGAGGTCTCTTCGAATAACCGTTCTTGCCCATCTCCGGAAACATCAGCCGGAAACAGCAGGTGACGATCGGCATATTCGACTTCCATCACGATTGAGTGTTCGTTATCGCTAGTCAAGTGGGATAATGGAGAAGAACCACATTGTCGTGTGGAGATTCGAACTTTTTTATCGAGCCTAATTTCATCTTCCGGTTGCAGGTATCTCAGATTGATGTGATGTTCTCCTGCTTTTTCGACGATAGCCGCCAAACCAGGATGCCTGGGATTCAAACCGACAGGATTCAAAAAGATGGTATGAATCGGAATTTCGTCCATCAGAAATGGAATTGCATTCAGGTGATCGGTGTCCGTATGAGAGATCACAATCGCGTCAATCCGATTACATCCCAAATCACTCAAACTTGCCGTGATGGCTGATGAGGCAAAGCGTCCATTCTCCATCGAACCAGCATCAAACAGGATGATCCGGCCATTCGGGCATCGCATCAAACAGGCATTCCCGTGTCCCACACTCAAAACGCGGCACTCCAGAGACTGATGAAAGATTGAACTTGGGAACGGAGACAAACCGATCACAAGCAGCAGGCACCAGCTCGTTGAGATCCCGGCTTTCAATGGGATCCCCGTCTGTTTAGGAAGAAAAACAAGCAACCCCGCCAATAGACAGAAGCAGGCAACAATCCAGAAATTTATACCAGCTGGTAACCACTGGAGTGGACCACGGGAAAAGAGTTCTGCTAATCCGCTCATCAGCATGAGAATGTAATGAGTGGGGGTTGCGATCAGACTGGCAATTGCGGGTGAGAAAAATCCGATCGTTGCGGTCAGGATCAAGCCGGGGAGTGCAATCGCCAGTAACGGCAATGCCAGCACGGTTGCCGGGATGCCAGCCAGAGAGACCAGATGAAAATGAGCAGTCAGGATGGGAAGCAGAAAAAGTGTAATGGCTAAAGAAATAATCGCAGTTTGTTTGAGGAAGTGTATTGCGTGACGAAATCCTCGCTGTATCGATGACGGAGAATCAGACGTTGACTCCGAAGTCAGCAATTTCGTTTCGATTTGATTTCGAAACAGACTCGGCATCCATTTCCAGCAACCCAGAATGGCGACGATAGCCAGAAAAGAGAGCTGCGTTCCCACATCAAACAGCCAACTCGGGTTGACGATCAGGCAAATCCAACCCGCTAATCCCAATGCCTGAACCGTTCTGATTTTTCGAAAACTTGTCCAACTCCAGAATAACATTAAACCGAGTAACCACGCCCGAAACACAGGCGGTCGAAACTCGGCTAGAATCCAGGCGAGCGTCATGCCCGCCAATGTAAACTGGTTAAACGACCGAGATGTTCCCCCCAACAGGCAAGCCAGCCAACCCGCCAGAGCTCCAATCAATGCGACATGCAAGCCGGAAATCGAAAGCAGGTGCATTAAGCCACTGCGGCGAAACGCAGTATTCACCTCATCATCCAACTGGGTACGATCTCCCAGAATCAGAGCATTTGCCATCGCCGCCGATTCCGACGGTAAAGTCTGCTGAAAGACTTCGCGAATTCGGATGCGAACAGTATCCAGACATCGATGAAACCAGCTAACAATATGAATGTCTGCTTTCTTGAGAACCTGAACGCCTTCTGCATGTTCGCAAAAGAGCGTTGTGAGTACGGAATCCCTTCTGAGTGCTTCTGCGAAATCGTAGGTTCCGGGATTGCGATTCGGCTGCAGATTTCGCATCTTTCCGATGACAAGAATTCGATCTCCAGTTTGAACTCCGTTTAATGGCCCGGAAACGGTCAGTCGGATGCGTCCGCTGACAGAAATTGTGCGATCATGCAAATGCAGTTGCTCGGATTGAATCGGAAAGATCGTCCGATCCGAACCGGGCCAGGCCGAGGCGAATTCGGGAAGTTGATTTTCTTTCCAGGTCGGCTCTGAAACAACGATCGCTTCCAACCGCACGGGAGTCGCCTCTTCACCGGCAAAATTCCGGATGTGATTCGGAGGAATCAATTCCCAGAACCAGTGATGCCAGATTGATCCGCAGATCGATATTACACCGCAAAGAAGGATCAACGCCAGTTGACTCTGGAAACGCTGGAGTATCAACCAGCCAATCAGTAGCAAGAGCTCCAGAAAAACCAGCAATTCCCAGCGCCAGAAATCAAATCGGCTACTGAAAAAACGATCTAGCGCAATTCCACATGCAAACAGGATGACCACAACCAAAGCAGGAGAACGGGGAGTCGGCTTGCGAATCGCACCCTCATTCTGCTCCAGTGGGTTCACAGTGGATTTCCTCAATCAGTAGGATAGCCCCGAAAGATTCTTTCGGGGCGGCGTAGCCGTAAGAAGATTGCAGCAAGATCGGAACTCAAGCTAAAACTCTTGGTAATCGAGTGATTAACTTCGCATCAAGTAGATATGCAATCCAATTTAACGATCACAGTGAATCTGGTTCTTGTTTTCGAACACCAAACAACAACAATGCCACAAAATTACCAAGATACACAAAACCCATTAAGGCAACTATATTCAAAAGGGGGTCTCGATTTTGAACGTAATTCAAGAATAGCCAGTAGCCTCCAAATCCTAGTACAATATGCACAACCTGTGCACCATTCGATCTGGGAATTGTCCGATTAGTCCAACGGCTTACCCAATCAAAACTGTATGACAAACCCCACATGTAGAGCATAAATGTGAGTGAACCCAGTGCCGCGAATAATACTGTGTAGTCACCTAAGCCTATAAGCGTCCAGATAAAAATTAAAAACAGGATCGCGTATAAGGCGAAATATTTCATATTTGCTCGATGACGTTAATCTGTTTACTTATTTTTGGACGCCACTTTCACCAGAGGCAACCATAAATATACATCGCATCAAACTGAATGCCTCTTGTGGACTTCGTCCACCCAGTCCTTAATCCTTTATGACCACAATTCCGCACGCAGGGATTCCAGCAACGAAACCGCTTCGCCGACGTCGATTTTCTGTTGTGCTCGGTCTTCGGAAAGTTCACGTTCAATGGTGAGCGGGCCCTTGTAGCCGATCTCTTTGAGGGTGGTGAGATACTCTTTCATATTGACATCGCCTTTGCCGAGAGCGACTTCGCGTCCCCAGGCGGTGCCTCGATCTTCTTCGTTTTCCGCCCAGACGGCATCCTTACAATGAACGCTGCGAACGTGCGGAGCAACTTTTTTGAGAGCTTCGATCGGGTCGCCGGTGCCGTAGAGAATCATGTTGGCTGGATCGAAATTGATAAAGATGTTTTTGCGATTCACATCGTTCAGAAAACTGAGCAGATGCACGGCTGTTTCCTGGCCGGTTTCCAGATGCAGTTTCTGGCCATGCTCTTCGAGTTCATCGAGCAACGCCTGAGTAACGGCGATCAAATCGCGATACGATTCCGAATTCCGATCTTCCGGCACAAAGCCAATATGCATGCCGAGAGTATCGCAACCGAGTTCACGGGCGAATTCGGCAGTCAGCTGAGCATCGATCGCCCGTTCATGTCGAGTTGATTCCGGAACCAGCCCGACTGTTTTGGCAGTCGTGGCGATATCGGCATAACTCTCGTTCGAGAAGCCGCAGAAAACGCAGGTCACAGTGATACCAGCTGCCTGACATTGAGCCAGGAATTCTTTCGCCCGGGCAGGCGTCCGCTGGTCGGCATGGGGGGTATGAATTTGAATCGTCGGAATGCCCAATTCCGAAACAACATCCAGGTGCACACCGAAACCGGCATCAATAGAAGTAAACACACCAATCGGCCAAACATCCGTCATCGCTGTTCCTCTTATGTTATTGAGCTCAACTTACCAGAAGTAGCATAATCAGAGAGTCACTCATTCGCCAAGGGAAGCGGCGGAATTGAGTCGTCTGTGTTCTCATTTTGTGGATCGTCAGGCTGCTTGATTTTGAAGAGAAAGTTCTCCAGCAGCAGTCCCAGAAACATTCCAGAGAGCGGACTTTTAAACATCATGTAAATAGGATCCATGTAGCCCCATGGCCTGTAATAATTATACATGAAGGGGAAAAGTGCTCCCATGATTGTCAGTGGTGCAACAGGGCCACATTTGAAAATCAATGAGAGGTTTGAGAGCAGCCAGAGAACGATAAACCCAACGGGTATTAAAATCGGAGATTTATAGGGAGAGTGATGCCCGGCGAATGAGTGCCAGCTCCAATAGATTAAATAACTGCTACAAGCGATTGCGAACAGATGCAGAGCAATCAGACTCCGTGACATCCGGGCGGATTTTGAGTAATGGAGCTTCATGAGAGCACCCTTTGGGTCACTTTGTGACATCCGGCCCGGAATTTTACGGACTATAGAATCAGCACAAAATGCATTCGAGAGAGAAATCACACTCGATCACTGTACGTGCTTATCCATCTGTACGTCGTTCAAACCAACTCTGTTGGTTTTTCCGATTCAAATCCCTGAGTCACAACTTCGAAGCCGAGGTCTTTGATGATCTGGTAATCTTCGGAGGGTGTTTGGCCTTTGGTTGTCAGATAATCGCTCACGAACATTGAATTTGCCGGGTAGAGGCCGAGGGGTTGCAGAGTGCGGAGATGAATCTCACGTCCGCCTGCTATACGCAGTTCCGTCGAGGGATTTGTGAAGCGGAACAGGCAGAGAGCTTTCAGGCATTGCTGCGGATCGAGTTCCGACACGTTTTCGAGTGGCGTGCCTTCGATCGATGTCAGGAAATTGACGGGGATCGATTTCACGTTCAGTTCGCGAAGTTCGTTTGTCACACGGATGAGATCGTCATGAGTTTCGCCCATGCCGACGATAATTCCGCTGCACAATTCCATTCCGGCTGCCTGGGCGACTTTCAAGGTATCAATGCGATCCTGATAAGTGTGTGTCGTACAGATTTTGTCGTACAACTCTCGTGATGTATTCAGGTTATGATTAATCCGATCGACACCCGCATCGGCCAGAACCTGTGCCTGCTCGGGTTTCAAAAGTCCGAGGCAGCAACACAAGTGCATACCGAGTTCTTCTTTGATCCGTTTGGCGACTTTGGCGACATGCTCGACTTCCCGATTCGTCGGCCCGCGTCCGCTGGCGACAATGCAGTAGGTCTTCGCCTGATTTTCTTTCGCCTGACGAGCCCCGGCCAACAACTTTTCTTCATTGAGCCAGGCATATTTTTCGATGGGGGCATCGGAAACTTTTGACTGCGAGCAGTAGCCGCAGTCTTCGGGGCAAAGTCCGCTCTTTGCATTTTTCAAATAATACAACTGAACCTGATTCCCAAAATATTGATGCCGAACACGAAACGCGGCCTGCAATAATCCGAGCAGTTCTTCATTCGGACAATCGAGAATCGCATGCGCGGTCACATCATCGACGGTACCGCCGTTGAGGACGGAGTCTGCCAGTTCGTTCCAGGAAATCGCTTGAGATTGGGAAATCATATTCAAATCTGCTCGTTATTTGGTGGTTCAGTTCTCCGGTAAGAATTTTTGGAGAATGAGCCGTGGGTCAATTAAAAATCATCCTGAGCAGTCTATCTCAGTTGAGCATCCAGTCCAACCGTGCACGGTTTTGCGATTCATAAAGTCCACAATTTATAAATCCTCGCAGGTGGCGGGGGCGCTCCGCTCCAGCGGAAGCCCCCGAACAATCAACGATTCAGGGGCTTCTCTGCGAGAGCGCCCCGCCCCCCGGGTTCAATCCATACAAGCACGAAGCGCAAGTTTTGAAGTTGCTAGTTTTGCTTAATTAAAGAATTAAATATGATCCAAGTATGTGTATTACGGCACTGTGAGCCGTGTTTTTCAGTGTGGAGGCATCAGGAGCGTTGGAAGAAGATAAGATCACGCAATGCACGGCTCACAGAGCCGTGGCACCACTTATCAAATTATTTTTGTTGTTTTCAACGATCATGATTAGAAAAGTGTAACTTCAAAAAGCGCAAGCGAGTCTGTTCAAAACTCCCTCTATAATTGACTCACTCGCTTGTGCTTCGAGCTTGTATGTCGAAATCCAATCAATAAATTTGAATTTGTTGTTGACAATCGATACATAGCCAGACTATACATAGAATGTCGATGCATAGGAGGAAATCAAAATGGATCCCACACTTATTTCTGGCACTCTCGAATTAATGATTCTGGAAGTGCTGGCCAATTCGCCGAGTTACGGGTACGAAATTACCCAGTCGGTCAAAATCCGTTCGGGCGAGCGATTTCTGCTCAAAGAGGGAAGTTTGTATCCCGGCCTGCACAGGCTGGAACGCAAGAAAATGCTGGAGTCGTTCTGGCAGCAGGTCGATGGCCGCAAGCGAAAATACTATCGCATCACGGCTCTCGGTCAGAAAGAACTCGCACAGAAGCGTAAAACCTGGTCGGAATTCTCAGCAGGCATTCAAGGAATTCTGGGGGCCAATTGTGGACTGGCATGATGAGATCACCGCGAAGCTGCCCCCGCACCACGAGGAGGAACCACCTACGCTTCGCGAAGAAATTATTTGTGAATTGCGGGACCATCTTGAAGCGTCGTTCCGGCGCGAACTGTTGATTTGTGTCGATGCCGATCTTGCTCGACAACGTGTTCTCGAAAACTTCGGCAACCCGGCTGATATCGCACTCAATCTCTGGTATGAAGCGATGAAAGGTAAACTGATGAATAATAAAATTTCACTGGCGCTCACGGCTTTCGTGACAATCTTCTGCGTTTGCATGATCGGCGTAATGTGGAGTGTCATGTCGGCTCAGGCAGATATGAATCGTACTCAAGTCGAAGCTATGATGGCGCAGACGCAGATGATGATGGAACAGTTCAAGTCGAACTCGAATCAGAAGGAGGAATCTGGAATAGCCTCGGATTGGGCAGAACTTACTGTCTCTGCATTGCCACTGGAGTCGTCTGAAACTGTAACGCCACCAAAAATTGAAATCCGATTAATTAGCAATTCCATCATCTCACCCGGAAATTTTGGAAGCTCAATTTCAGATTTTATTAAATTGCAGCCGGGAGAAAGTCATAATTTTGGAGCTTTGCCAGCAGGACAATATCAATTCAGTTTGACTGGACCCGCTGGATTTGGGGCAAATCGTCAAATTCTGTTAGGGCCAGGTCGTGAGCAAAATTATGAATTTGAAATTCTATCTGAGCTGCCGGAACAACTGCCGTTAGAAATTCAGTTCACTACAGCTGATGGACAGTCTTTGAGAGATGATGATCAAGTGCTCATACTGTTCGTGGTGGATGTCGATCCTATCGAGTCAAAAACTGATCAATGGTATCGCAGTACCGACATCGTTGTTTTGACCGTCGATTCTAATGGAAATGTTCTGGAAATGAGTGGAGGAAAAGATACCCCATCAATCGACGAAGTGGCCAGCGTAAAAAATCAGAAGTTCTACTGCCTGCCTGGTAAATATGCTCTTGCTCAAATTTGCCTTCATCGGACTTTGCAGAAAAACTCTGTAACGAAATATTATTCAGATCCAGTGAGTTATGAACCGCCTGAAACATCAACACAAGGTTTTTCCATTTACGATCAATTGTTTTATAAACCAATGGGAGGCATTGAACAGAACTTTATTGCGGGGCCAAATAGTTATATCGGACGTTTTTCCAAGGATAAGTCTTTGACGATTGATCTGACTCCAGTGCTAGAACTGGATGAAACTATGGAGGCAGATCGTTTGGTCCAGTATCCCTGGTCAGATCTTGAAATGCCAAACATGGGTTATGGTGGAGGATTGGGAACGCCTCCTGGCAATGGTGGACAATTTGGAGGATCGAATTCCGGTGGCGGATTTTTCTAAACACTTGGAGTAAGTTCCCCAACCCGGTATTCTCAATTGGTCCCAACTCATGCAGGAGAATACCGATGCTGAAACATTTCATGACAGCTGTCTTTCTAATCGCGGCTCTGCCTCTCTCTGTCGTAGCCGAGCCGATTGAACTTTCGTTGCGGTCTCAGCAGGAGACTAAAGCGGGGAGCGGGCGATATCATCAGACGGTTCAAGCCGAAACCTGGCAGCCTGAGCAGACGGCTCTTATTTTGTGTGATGTCTGGGATTCGCACACCTGTCAGAATGCGGTTTTGCGTCTCGAACAGATTGTCCCCCGGCTCAATGAAGTCGTTCAACAGGCTCGGGCAAAGGGTGTGACGATCATTCATGCCCCGAGTGGTTGCATGGACAACTATGCCGATCACAAAGCTCGACAACGGGCTGCCACTCTGCCGAAAGTCGATCAGCTGCCTGAAGAGATCAACAAATGGTGCTATCAGATTCCAGCCGAGGAAGCCGGGGTTTATCCGATCGATCAAACCGACGGCGGGAATGACGATACTCCCGAACAAAAAGCCAATTGGCTCACACAACTCAATGCCGAAGGTCGCAATCCGAAACGTCCCTGGCAGAAAGAACATCCTGGAATTGAAATCGATGCCGAGCGGGATTTCATTTCTGATCGTGGAGATGAAGTCTGGAGCATTCTCGAAAGCCGCGGCATCAAAAATGTGATGATTGCTGGCGTGCATACTAATATGTGTGTGCTCGGTCGACCATTCGGTTTGCGTCAAATGGCTCGCAACGGCAAGAACGCCGTGCTGATTCGCGATCTGACCGACACGATGTACAACCCGGCTTCTGCTCCGTATGTCAGCCACTTCACTGGCACAGATCTGATCATCTCGCACATTGAACGATTCGTCTGCCCGACAATTACGAGCGATCAATTGATCGGCGGTGTTCCCGTTCGCTTTAAGAATGATAAACGGCCGCATCTGGTGATGGTGATCGCCGAAGATGAATACGAAACGGCTGAATCGTTACCAGAATACGCGAAGGAAGAACTGGGTAAAGATTTTCGGGTCAGTTACGCGTTTGCTTCGGAAACCGATAAGAATCTGATTCCCGGCATCGACAAATTGAAGGAAGCGGATGTTGCGATCTTTTCGGTTCGCCGTCGCGTGTTGCCGAAGGACGATCTGCAGATCGTGCGGAACTATGTCACCAGTGGAAAACCAGTTATGGGCATACGAACCGCCAGTCACGCGTTTTACATCAAGAAAGCCCCCCCCGAAGGCTACGGCGACTGGGAAACTTTCGATCAGGATGTTTTCGGCGGCAACTATCACAACCATTATCCAAACGATTTGAAATCGACAGTGCGAATTGCTCAGGATGTCGAACATCCGATTTTAAAGGGGATTGATCGTAGTCTGATATTTCCTCAGGGTTGGTCTCTCTACAAAGTGATGCCGCTGGCTGAGGGAACGACTCCGCTGATGTATGCGAAAATTGAAGGCTATCCCGAAGAACCGGTCGCCTGGACATTCCAGCGAAAAGATGGCGGACGATCGTTCTATACCTCACTCGGCAATGTCGACGACTTCAAGCAGCCTGCGTTCCGCACAATGTTGAAGAATGGATTGCATTGGGCGGCGGAGAAATCGGTTCCAGATTCTGAAGTGCAATGATTAATTCGTTCCTCATGATTTGATTTTGTATCAAGGTTAAATTTACAAGCACGAAGCGCAAGCGAGTGTGTTCAATCGGACCTGATACTCTCGCTTGCGCTTCGTGCTTGTATTCTTTTATTCTGGAGGCTTCGCTTCGCCCCCAGCCACCCATGTTCAATAACGGGCACCTCCCATCAAGTGGAAAGTTCACCTTCCCGTTCGAAGGGATTGGCAGCCGGGTTGAGTTTGCAGAGATAGATGCCGAATTCGTAGAGGAAGATCAGCGGGAACATCATCAGGAGCATACTGGCCGGGTCCGACGGAGTGAGGATCATCGACAGAGCCGCGATGACAAGAATCGCCATGCGTCGTTGTTCGCGGTAAACCGTTTCGGTGAAGATGTTCAGTCTGTTCAGGAAGACCATGACGAGTGGCAACTGGAAACTGATTCCGAACATCAAAGGCAGGAAGACCGCAAACGAAACCCATTCGGAGAGTCGAATCTGAGGTTGGACGTCCAGCCAGGCATTGAAGCTGAGCAGGAATTCCAGGATGAATGGGAAAACCACATAGAAACAGAATACCGCACCGATTAAGAAGAGCACCAGACTGAGAGAGCCATAGAGGTATACGAATTTGCGTTCGTGGGGATACAAGCCGGAAGCGACGAACATCCAGGCATTGAAGAAAATCCAGGGACTGGAGAGGACAACTCCTGATACCAGTGCCACTTTCACATACGTCAAAAAGGCTTCCTGTACATTCAGGGTCACCGGACGATTGGTTTTCTTGACCACTTCCCGAAAAATGGAGAACTCGGGGGCACGAATTCGTAGTGTGATTTCTGCAGGTTTGGCTTTAGGGTCTGTGGACGATGTTGCTGCGGGAGTTGGGAATGTTCCCGGGTCTGCTTTGTGAAGTGCGTTCAACAGGTCGGCCTGAGGAATCTGCACATCGATTTGCGGGCCGTTCAATCGGGCATTGGCACGGCGAATCCCAGTTGCTTCTTCTTCGAGTTCTTCCTCGGTCTTTTTCTCGCCCTCGGTGAGGGAGGTCGTCCAGCTGACAAAGCGTTCGATGAAGGAGTCATCACCCAGATCGTCGATTCGATGGTCTCCGAGACCGTGCCGGATCAAGGCTCGATCGATCGGACTGCGGACCAATGCGACGAGCTTGTTTCCGAAAATGAGTGTGAAAATCGAGACGAGAATCACGCCGAGTAATGCTCGGATTAAATAATAGCGCAGCTCTTCGAGATGATCCCCGAAGCTCATGCTGGAGTCGTCAAACAGGTCTTTGGATCGGAGTGCCATGATTATTTCACTTCTTCGCACAGGAATGGTGGCGCAAATTCCGTAGGGAAATGTGCCTGGAGATTTGCCGGAGAACGTGATGGGTACTCGGTCGGGCAAAAGGAGATTTACCCCGGAGAGCAATGTTCGCAACCTGCAGATCAGAAGATATTCTACTTATCAAAACTTAGTGACGAAGCTGAAAATTATTTTTCTTATCTGCAGATACCTTTATTATGGGCAGGAAGCGGACGCGATGCAACGCAAATCACCCATGGAATTGATTACCAAATGTGAAAGACTCGCTCTTGCAAAATCGCAGAATTCTGCGATGACTGGTAAATAGAATGTAAACATGCTTTGATGATCCTATTATCCCGTCAGCTTCGAGATCGTGTTTTACGGAATATCGGAGCATAGAAAATAAGATTCAGGAGAGAATCTCATGCGGCTACTTTCTCAATTGACTGCGGTTCTGAGCATATCTTTCAGTTGTTTGATTGCGATTTCCTTAAATTCAGTTTCTGCAGCCGACTGGAATCAGTGGCGGGGACCTGACCGGACGGGCTATGTCGCGACTAGCCCTGCTGTGATTTCTGAACTACCAACTCAAGGGTTAACACCAACCTGGATTACTGACTCGATTCCTTCTGCCAAAGGTGGTGGCTGGGGCTCGCCGGTCGTGGCTGATGGTAAGGTCTACCTGTTTTCCCACAAAAAAGAACTGGTGGGTGATCCGCCGGGAGAGAAAAAGTTTCCGTATCTCTCGCCAGAAAAGCGTGCGCACCTTTCTGATGAAGAGTATGCAGAACACGAAAAGAATCGCCGGGCTGAAGATGCCGAGCGGGCCAAAGCTTACGAGTTTCGCGAATTTGTGCATGCATTTGATGCGTTGACCGGTCAGGAAGAGTGGGTGAATCAGAGTGAATCGACTTACACCCGATTTCCTCAATCAGGATGTCCGACAATTGTCGGCGGGAAATTATTAATTCTTGGAGCAGGTCGGACGGCTCGATGTCTCGATGCAAAAACTGGAGAGCAGCTCTGGGAAACAAAACTGCCCGGCGAGTTTAGTGATGAATACTATCAGGCTTCGGTACTGGTGATCGATCAAATCGCAGTATTTAATGCGACGCATCTATTCGGGCTGGATCTCAATTCCGGATCAATCGTATGGTCAGGAGATCCTGAGCAGACGAAAAGCACACACGCTTCGCCGGCCGCCTGGACACATCAGGGAAAGAACTATGTGATTTCCGTCGGCAATGGCGGCAATGCGGTTTGTTTGAATCCACAAACTGGTGAAGTGATTTGGAAAGTCGCTGCAGAGGGTGGAAGTGCTTCTCCCGTTGTAACAGGTGACAAACTCTTGATTTATGGCAATAGCCGTAAAAAAGGTCTGGCCTGTTTTAAGATGACTCCTCAGGGAGCGGATCAATTGTGGGTCTTTCAGCGTATAACGGACAAAGGGAGCACTCCGATTGTTGCGAACGGAGCCGTCTATGTGCAAGGGGAACGCAAGCTGGCCTGCGTGGATCTGGAAACGGGTCAACAACTGTGGATGGGGAATCTCGATATGGAAAATCCACAATGGGGATCCCCGATCGCAGCTGGCGATATTGGATTTTACGCCTACGATGGCATTCTGGGATTTTCATTGAATCCCGATGACTTCATGCCCCGGTTTGATGCCAAGATCGACAAGAATCATCTGCTGGCACCAACGAGTCATTTCCGAGAACTCTATCAAATGGACAGCAACGATCTTGATGCCGAGGCTCGCAAGAAAGCCTTGACGGACTATCAGCAAAACGTCGGACGGCACGGTCCCCTGAAATGTGCCACGCCTGCTTTTGCCGATGGGTTTCTTTACCTGCGATTGAGTGATCGACTCGTCTGTTACGATTTGAGAGCGGCATCGTCTCAGGTTTCCCAGAAGTAATTGCAGGCGAAAATGCTCTGGGGGCTTCGCTGCGCTTCGACCCCAGCCACCCACGATGATTGAAATGATAAAGGGAACGGGAGGTTAATCACCTCGCGTTCCCTTTTGACATTCAACCCTCAACCCTCAACCCTCAACCCTCAACCAAATTACTTCGCCGTTTCAATCACGCGGCTCGATTTGATTTTCACCTCTTCGAGAGGCTTATCGGCAGAGTTGGTTTCAACGCCACCGATTTTCAGGACGACATCCAGAGAATCCTGGTCTGCTGTTTTTCCGAAAACGGTGTACTGGTTATCCAGATGGGGAACTCGTCCCAGGCAGATGAAGAATTGAGAACCGGCAGAGTTCGGATCGCTCGTGCGGGCCATCGACAATACGCCAGCTTCGTGGGGTTTGTCGTTGAATTCCTGAGGGATGGTGTAACCTGGTCCGCCAGTCCCTGTGCCGTTGGGACAGCCGATCTGAACGACGAAATCGGGAATCACGCGATGGGCGATGATGCCGTCGTAAAAGCCAATTTTTGTCAGACCGAGAATATTTTTGCAGTGACCTGGAGCGACATCCGACCACATATCGAGCAGGATTTTGCCAGCTGTGGTGTCGAATTCGATTTGATAATCGTTCTTTTCGAAGTCCATATCTGCGATCGCTGCGTCAACATCTGCCCGGTAATTTTTACTCATAATTAAATCTCATTCCTGTGAATAGCGGCTGGCATGACCAGTCCAAAAGTAATTTGTATTTCCTTATGTAGCAGTTATCTGGCCATACAGGTTAATGATTTAGAATACAAATTCAAACTTGAGTGATATTTATCTTCCGAAGAGACCGTTTCGTTATCCGTCCGAGGAGGTCGCTCCGGTAATGTCGTTCGCATAAGTATTGATACGAGTCACCACACCATGAATGTCATTGTCGGAGACGCCACGTTCTTCCAGGACCGCGAGTAAATGTCCTACAAATGCAGATAAGTGCAGCGAAGTAATGCCACGTCCGGCATGAGCGTAGGCAAGATCGAGC
Organism: Planctomycetaceae bacterium UBA2671; assembly: GCA_002359185.1. GTDB lineage: Bacteria > Planctomycetota > Planctomycetia > Planctomycetales > Planctomycetaceae > Rubinisphaera. The sequence goes on along the minus strand of DEML01000057.1, from coordinate 51,832 downwards.
CCCCCATATTTTTCCGGTCCTCCGAGCGCTGCAGCAATAAACTCGGTTTGCATTTGACGCTGCTTCGTCATGTCGACGTTTTCAAAAAAACCTTTTAACAGCGGATCCTCCAAAACTCGATTATACATATCATCGATAATCTGCCGAATTTCCCCGGATCCTCCAAGTCGATAATACAGTGCCTCTTCTTCGGAATTCATCGGTCTGCTCCTGGGAGAGTTGTTGATCGTTTTGAATAGAATCCAATTGGTTTACTAAATTCGCAGTATCGGATCAGAAATCGGATTGTCCTCTAATTTGCATTAACCATGAGAGAACTCAGTTCCCCTGTTCAATTCCATCATAATGAAATTGTAACCGAGAAGGAGGGGATATTGTACTGGATTCAACTTACGAATTGGTCGCACCTCATCCATTGCGGAGAATAATCAGAATTTGCTCGTGCCTCATAAGCGTTTGTTGAAGTCAAAATTTCCCGGCTCCGACAGTCTTGAAATTGTGAGCCTCTCAGGCAAACTTTAGCTAGAAGACAAAATGCAAAAATAGTCTTTCCTTCAACGGACCATTATTTGTCTGGATGCTCACCCTGACGAACCCTCCTGAGCAGCGGTAGTAAATTCTATGGATCTATTGAATTCGCTGACTCCGACGAGTCAATCCATACTCGTCATTTCACTTGTGGCAACAACCGGTTTGGCACTCGGAAGTCTCAAGTTTCGCGGGATCGGTCTCGGCTCAGCTGGTGCCCTGTTCACAGGAATTGCATTTGCTCACTTTGATGTGGTGATTGAACCAGAGATTCTGCATTTTGCCAAAGAGTTCGGTCTGATCCTCTTCGTGTTCACAATCGGTATCGAATTGGGACCGAGCATTATCGACTTATGGAGACATCAGGGGGTTCGCCTGAATGCATTGGCGATTCTGATTGTCTTGGGTGGAGCCTTACTGACCGTTTTAATGGCATTTCTGCTCAATCTTCAGGGGGAAGCAGCCGCCGGTTTGTTTTCCGGAGCAACGACAAACACACCTTCTCTGGGAGCGGCTCAACAGGTGCTTGCGGAACAGTCTTCTGATGTGGAGAGTTCCAACAGTCTCCTCACTTTAGCCTACGCGGTGGCCTATCCCGGTGGCATCGTTGGCATCATTGCTTCCATTCTGCTTCTCAAACGGTTTCTTAATATCGATCTCGAAGCTGAAAAACAGCAGTTGCTGGATCAATCTCCCCAAACTCCTCCTCTGGAACGACGAAACCTGTTGATTCAGAACGCCAATTTGAATGGCGTTCCTCTTAATGAAATTCCCGGGCGCCAGGAAACGCATGTGATGATCTCGCGGATCTGGAAAAAGCAGGAAGGGGTGGTTCATCCCGCGGCAGACGAGACACCCGTCGAAGTGGGAGATGTGATTCTAGCGGTGGGGACTTCCTCCGAACTGAATCGCTTTCAGATGATTGTTGGACAAGTCTCCGATCAGGATTTGATGGAAGTCAATGGCGATGCGACCTGGCAACGTGTGATTGTCACCAATAAAAAAATTCTGGGACAAACTTTTGGGGAATTGGGACTGCATCAGCGATATGACGTGAATGTTACGCGGCTGGTTCGAGCCGGTGTTGAGATGGTCCCTAACAGTTCAACCCGACTGCATTTTGGAGATCTGCTTCGAATTGTGGGGAATCCTGAGAATCTCCAACAGGCATCCCGTTTTCTTGGGAATGAACCCAGGGAGATGGATCATACGCAGTTCATCCCCTTCTTTGTCGGCCTGACGGTGGGCGTCATCTGTGGTTTGATTCCGATCAGCTTGCCGGGATTGCCTGTGCCGGTTCGTCTTGGTCTGGCTGGTGGTCCGCTGCTGGTCGCCATTTTATTCAGCCTGATCGGAAACCTGGGCACCCTTGTCTGGTATATCCCCAGTCATGCGAATCATGCCATACGTGAACTGGGAATCATCCTGTTTCTAGTTTGTGTCGGCCTCGGTGCGGGTGGGAATTTTATGGAGACTGTGCTGACATCGACTGGCTTGATTTGGCTACTGGGGGGCATCGTCATCACAACGGTCCCGTTACTGATCACCGGTCTGGTCGCTCGTTATTGGCTTCGACTCAATTTTCTGACACTCTCCGGCGTCATTGCCGGCAGTATGACAGATCCGCCCGCACTCGCCTTTGCTTCCTCGCTTAGTGAATCCCAGGGCGCTTCGATTGCCTATGCTGCCGTCTACCCATTGGCCATGATCTTGAGAATCCTCGTTGCCCAGATTCTGGTTTTGCTGTTGTGTGGATAGCAACCACACTTCAACAATCGGACAAGCGTCCGGCGGCAGGCTTTCTATTCGGTTTGCTCGCTTTTATTGTGCGATTTGCATAAGCCCACTGCCAACAAAAACCAGCCGATCAGAAAGGAAAGCCCGCCAAGAGGGACGATCATTCCCAACCACGGCTGGTTCAGCAAGGCGAGTAGATACAGGCATCCTGAGAAGAGCAGGATCCCAATGACAAAACAAACGCCTGCCGCATTGAGTAACCTGCTCGAATGCCGAGGTTGATAGGCTCCAATGAACAGCAATCCCAATGCATGCCAGAACTGGTAATCGGCTCCCGTTTTGAAATCTTCCAGATACTTGATTGCGGCTGGTACCGGATGTCCCATGACCATTTTGGGTGGTTGGTCGCCGTATAATTTGATGAATCGATCTTCCAGACCATGAGCGGCAAAGGCACCGAAAATGACGGCCCAGAATGCCAGAACTGCTCCGGTGGCTCCCCATAGATTCATGCGAACTTTTCCTTCAATTTGAAATGCCTCAGGATGCAGATCCCGTTGAGTCGGAATCACCTGCAATCAGCATCGGTTCTGATGGTTTGCGGATTATGCCAACCACCACAGCCAGTCCGATAAACACGCCCATCGCAACAAAGCCAACCATGCGGTAAGGGCTGGAATAGATGCTCCAGAAACTTCCGAACGCAGCCAGCAGTGAGGCAGCCAGCATCAGAATGTTCCAGACGATAAGCTGAATTCCTTTCGGACGGCTCGCTCCCATCAGGCTTTTTGAATTCATCATGAACATGAAGGTGAAATAAGCTACCGGCAACAGAACCATTCCAAACATGGATGTCGGTACCGCCAGCCAGAGTTTGGCATCTCCCGACCACAGGAATGGCCCCATTGCTCCTGATAAACCTGCCAGATAACAACCTGCTCGATGATACATTCCGGTGTGAGGCAGTTTGAAAATTTCGCAGATGACGAATCCGTTGATCAACATAAGTATAATGATTGTGGAAACAGCCATGCCGAGCACGCCGATTCCGAAAATGACTTGCGAGAAGATCGGACCAGTCAATTCTTTCAAGGAACCAGCCAGATTGAACGCATCTCGTGTAACGAGCATGGCTGCCAGTTCACGATCAGCTGCAGGAAGTTCGCTGACGGCTGCTTTCATCGCGGCAGGGTCGGCTTTCAAAATGGCGAACTCTCCAGCAGATACTTGCTGTTCAAGTCGTTTCTCCACCAGTTTGTTGTAGCCTCCGACGAGGTTTCCAGCCGGTGCAATTGCATTTCCCTGACCATCGACTTCACCCATAAATCCTGGAGCGGGTTGAGCATGAAACTGAGTGGCGGCTGCGATCACGACACAACTGGTTGCCAGCAGGAAAGGAATGAATAATCCAAAAGCGAGATCGAAAATCGCAAGTTCACGATGCACGCGCCCCCAGCCTTTTCGCAGCATCGAATACGGGAGCAGGAATGTCATATTGATTCCGACGGCCGTCGCGGCTGCGGTGATCATAACCTGCTGTTGTTCGTAGACGATTTTATCTGTCCAGAATTTAGAGTACTCGCCCGTTTGAGCCAGAATGCTGGTGAATTGGTCGGCAGGTCGTGAAAGCAGACTGAAATCTGGAATGAATCCAGACAGAATTTCTCCCCAATTCAAGCCGTCCCCACTCAGAGACATTTTCAGAACAACGCCAAAAAAGCAAAGCACGACCATTCCGACCATTAACTTGAGCACCAGCTCAAAAAGGCGAATCCCTTTGCTGCCGGAATCGTAAAACCAGATGATAGTTCCGGTCGAAACAAGCAGGAAAATAACAATGATCAGCTTACTGGTGAAATCATCCATCGCCCCGGCTCCGAAAACACCGGGCAAAAGGTTCTGCTGAATCGCAGCTGTTCCGAGTGCAAATTGAGGCATACACCAGACAAAATTCGCCATCATGGTCGCAATCGCCCAGCCCCAGCCGAGGACCGGATTAATGTGCTTGTTGATCGCATCGAATGGTCGTTCGCCGGTTGAAAGGGAGACGTAGGCAATCGCACTGAGCATGATGATCCCCATGATCATCGCCAGTGGCTGCAGCCACATCAGCCCAAAACCAGCCAGTACTCCGAGATATAAACTGCCTGAAAGTGAGCCGCCGCCAAGGGTAATTGCACCTTGCAACCAGCCTGGTCCGGAAAGGGAAAAGTAGCCCAGCATCCGCTTCAGGAAGGGTTTGGACTGCAGTTCTGCGAGATAGGCCTGTTCAGTGGATTCAGTTGCGGCATCTGCCTGGGGGTCGTTCATAACTGTGCCTGTTTAGCTGATATCTTAAGATCAAAATTCGTTCAGATGAAACATCATTGATGTGGAATAACAGACTATCCGCAGTGACTCTGCAAAACAAGCACGGACAAGTCTTGTCGGTAGAAGTCCGACTATTCTGTAGCCGTACCGGGAAGATCGGCTGTAATCCGCTGAACAACCCCCTGTCCATCGACCAGTGCGAGTACGGTCGATCCTTCGGCGATGACCGTTTCTTCCCGCATCACACGATAGGAGTGTTCCAGTTTAGCAGCGGAAACCTTTTCGATCTTGGCGGTCACATCGAGAAAATCATCGTAGCGAGCAGGATTGCGAAAGCGAAAATTCATCGAAACGACCACAAAAAACAGGCCCCGTTCTTCCATCGCCCGGTAATCGCCTCCATTGACGCGGAAGAGGTCTGTTCGTGCTTCCTCGAAATAAGCAGGGTAATTTCCGTGATGGAGAAACCCCATCGCATCAGTTTCGCTGTAACGAACACGGATACGGGTTGTATGGCTTGTAATAGCAGTCATCGGGAAAGTGTTCTCTCATAAATCAGGTGCAGAATAAGCGAACTATGACAGAATTCCGAGCACATTTCTACAGTCTGGACACGATCTTACAGGTACCGATTGCGGCATAATCGTTCTGATCACTACAGACGCCTCAATTATCTCTGACTCGTTACAGACTTCCGTTTGACCCTTGATTTTTACGACGTAGCGTTAAGCAGTCTGCATGAACTTAAATTCTGCGCAGATGCATTCGGGATCTGTTTATTCATGTTTCAATCCGAATTGATTTCACTCGTCACCAATTTGGACACTGGAAACAAGTTGGCAATTCAGACAGAACTTAAGATTCCGCACAAACTCACCGTTGTTTCTGACAAACTGGTCATGCAGTGTCAAACTGAGGATCGTTTCAATGTTATTGGAAGACATTTCAACACTTAAATCGAGCCGTTTAAGGCGAGGAATTCGTTTTGCTTCCTCGCAAAGAGGATTGATGGCATTGGTCGAATTGCATCAGCGCGCCATCGAACTCGAGTCGATTCAGGAGGAAACCCCTTCCGCAAATACAATTTCTCCTGCTATCCTGCGCGATTTACTGACCTGTCTGCATTTTCGGGATGAAAATACGTTTTTACATTCGCGACGCGTTTCGATGATCGTTGTCGGACTTGCCAAACAGCTGTGCTGGAATTCCGAAGCCATTCGTGAAATCGAACTGGCAGCCATGCTGCACGATATTGGCAAAATCGGAATTCCCGATCATATTTTGTTTAAGCCAGGCAAGTACACTGTTGAAGAAGCGTCTTTGATGGCACTGCGCACAGCGATCGCTGAAGACATTCTCGAAATTTGTCGAATCCCGTTGCGAATTCGAAATATCATCGTGGAATCCCGTCTGCCGTTTTCCCGCATGGAAGATTATTTGCGTCCTTTGGGAAAGGATCTTTCTCAGGCGGGGCGCCTGCTGGCTGTCGCCGATGCGTATGAATCGCTTTCCAGGGATCAAATTTATCGCGATGCGAAGTCGAAGCCGGAGATCACTAATATTCTTAATGAACGAGCTGGCTCGCTATACGATGCCAGTATCGTACAGACATTAATTCGCTGGATTGATAATGGGGGAGAAGCTGCGTTGCAGGAAGTTGGCCGGGAATCGGCAATGAACGGCTTGCTGGTAAACGGCGGAGCCTCTCTGGCGATGACTTCACTCTGTAACATCTTCAGTCATCTTTATACGCTCGAACAGGCGTATGACGGGTTTGCTATTGTGGGAGTCGATGGCCGAATTCTGCTGGCGAATCGTGGCTGCCGGAGTATCTTTCAGCAAGCCGACAAAGATTGGTCTGGTCAGAGCTGGAGTAATGAACTGTGCCCCCAGGCAGATCCCTATCAGAATTTTCTGGCGGACAAAGACCTGCCTCTGAATCAAACCATGGTCTCAAAAGTCCCTGCGACATTTAACGTCAAAGTTCCACTGCCCGATCATCTCTGGGAAGAGCTGGAAGTCCAGTCGATTCCAATGTTCGACTTCAACGATGAGTTGATCGGTGTCGGAGAGTTTTATCGTCTCAAGCAGAGAAATAAAGTGGAATCTGCCAAATTTCGAGAGCTCGCATTGCAAGCCAGCCGCGATGCGTTAACAGGCGTGGCGAATCGGGGCACTCTGGAAAATCAGCTTTCACGGGCGATGGCAAACTTCAAAAAGGATCCTGTCAGTAATCTCTTTTCCGTGATCTATCTGGATATCGACCACTTCAAATCCATTAACGATACCTTCGGCCATGCGACCGGAGACGACGTCCTTGTTACTCTGGCGAAATTATTGCGAGAAGAAGCCTATTCCAGTGAATTTGTGGCTCGCTACGGAGGCGAAGAATTCGTCATTCTGTGTCCAGAACTGGCAGCTGAGCAGGCCGTCAAACGTGCAGAGCGTTTTCGAACGGAAATTGCCAAACTGAGTTTTGAAACCGCTTCTTCATTGAAGATCACTTCCTCATTTGGAGTTTCTCAAGTCGAAGTGAGCGACTCACTGGAAAGTGTTCTCAAGCGAGCCGACAAGGCTCTCTATCAATCAAAAAATCAGGGACGAAACCGTACGACACTGATTCAGCAATCCGATATTCATGCGGAAACAAAACCGGAAAACTCCAAAGAGGGATATCAGTTTGAAGCTTCCATTGATGGCGTTCTTTTCGATCAATTCCTGATTCTCAAACTGCAGGGATTCGCCGAGCAGAATCGTGCGAAGTTACTCAAAGTTAAAGAGGGAGACGTCCATTTTCAGCTGGGACGCAAGGGCTTCTTCAAACGGTGGGGAAAAAATGAAGACCAACAACCGGTTCTCGTACAGATTGACGCCACTGCCGCACTGAGTGCCCATGGCAGCCGAACCAATTCCCAACGCATGAATGTCAAAATCACTCCGATCGGACTCCCCCCGAATCCAGAAAAGTTCAAACTTCGCGCCCGCTACGCCTATCGAATGCTACGCTCGCATTTCCTGAGCCAGGAATAGGCCTGCAAAAGAGTTAATAAACCGATTAAGACCTCAAAGCTCTTTCAGCTCTGTGGTCTTTTCTCTTTAAGGATGGAGATTGGCAGTCTCGACGATTTCATGCGATTGCTTTATGATGAGCAAATCATCTCATCTGACTACGAAATCGGCAGCAATGATTGCAATTTTTTCTTTACTGGTCACTATGTTTCTCTCACTGCTGGTGACCCGCATTGCAGCTATGGCTCTTATGCTCACGGGCATCTCCCGGGAAATGGCTCGTTTTCAGGCGCGATCTGCCTTTACTGGTGTCGGCTTCACGACCACCGAATCCGAATCGATGGTCAATCATCCGGTTCGCCGCCGCATTCTGATGATTCTGATGCTGCTTGGTAATATTGGAATTGCGACTGTTGTCGCCACCGTGATGGTTTCGGTGATGCAGGTCAATAGTTCTGGTATGCAGTACACAACGTTTATTATGCTCATCAGCGGATTGGCTTTTCTCTGGTATTTTTCGAGCAGTCGCTATATCGAGCGCCATTTGAATCGCGTCATTTCCTGGTCACTCCGAAAGTTCGGCAAGCTGGAAGTTCGAGATTACGTCGCCATTCTGCAGTTGCAGGAAGGATATGCCGTTTCGGAAATGGTTGTGGAATCGCACGACTGGCTGGCAGGGAAATCGCTTAAAGAATTACGATTACCCAACGAAGGGATTCTCGTTCTCGGAATCCAGCGACTTGGAGGAACTTACCTGGGTGCACCAGACGCCAGCTCGATTGTACGAAAAGACGACACATTAATTCTTTACGGCCCCATTCACCGCATTCAGGAACTCGATCAGCGCCGCAGCGGGAAACAGGGCGACGAAGCTCACGAAGAAGCTGTTGATGAGCATGCCGAAACGATTGTCGAACAATCAGAAATTGAATACGAAGAGGAAGAAGATGAGCGCAGAAAAAGCGACCGTGGAGCAGATTCGTGAACGATTTGATCACGATGTCGAACGATTTTCAAATCTCGAAACCGGCCAGTCGTCAACCGTCGATGCTCCCATAGCGATGGATCTGGTTTGCTCAGCGGCGGCTGTCTGCACACCCAGGGCAACACATCTGCTCGACCTGGGCTGTGGCGCGGGAAACTATTCCCTCAAACTTCTGGAACATCTACCAACGCTGAATGTCACTCTGGTGGACTTGAGCCAGCCAATGCTCGACCGGGCGCAAGAACGCGTTACACGTCAAACAACTGGAGTCGTGAAGACCATTCAATCTGATTTGCGAGAATTGAAACTTGAGGATCACTCCTGTGATATCGTTCTAGCCTCTGCTGTTCTCCATCATTTACGAACAGACGAAGAGTGGTCTGCTGTTTTCGAAAAGATCTACCAATCTCTCCGTCCCGGCGGTTCCTTCTGGATTTTCGATCTCGTCCTCTCCTCCAGTCATGAAATTCACGAACTGATGTGGCAACGTTACGGTGAATATCTGACGGGCTTGAAAGACGATGCCTATCGCCAGCACGTTTTCGATTACATCGAATACGAGGACACCCCTCGCCCATTAATGGAACAGCTCGAATTACTGAAACAGGTAGGATTCGCCGAGGTGGAACTTCTCCACAAAAACTCGTGCTTTGCTGCCTTTGGTGGTATCAAACGATAGTGCATAATCTCATAGCCGGGTGGCGCTCAGCAATAGCGGAAGCCCCCGATTGTCCAGCGTTCGGGGGCTTCTCTTCGAGAGCGCCCCACCACCCACCTGGATCATTAACGTATCCAGCAGGAGTGATGCTGGGTCATGCCGATGTGGGGATAATACGTCTCTGCCTTTGGAGCTGCCAGAAGAATCATTTTAGTGTGCAAGCCGCAGATTTCATGCGTGAGATCAAGCAATTGCTTACCCATCCCTCGCCCTTGAAATGCCTCATCGACAGCCAGATCCGCTACATAAATACAAGCGGAATAATCGGTGAGTGATCTGGCGATTCCAACCAGCGTGTTATCGATGCGAGCAGTCACAATCACATCGGCTTCCGTGACCGCCTTTCGCATCAACTCGAGTTGATCAATCGGCCGTCGTTCTGCAAGTGTTGAACGTTTCAAGATATCGATGTAGTCATCGACACTCAGGTCGGTCGATTGTTCGTAGTGAATTTCAGGCATTGGTTGACGTTAGAGATGAGGGATTAGAGGTTAGAGTAGAATATTCGATTGCTTATTGGTGGACCCTGTACCAAATCACTTTGTGGCACGCAGATAATCGCATAAATCTCGGACGTTTTTCACAAAAGTCTCGGATTCAATCACACCCTCTTTTGAGGCTTTGTTGTAGCCTTTCATGTTTCCCGAATCGACCCAGGCACCGCGATCGTCCAGTCTAGCCATGATACTTTTAATACGATCTTGAGATGGCTTACGGTGAGATTTCTGGCGAATCGGTTCCTTTGTCAATCTTCGGTATTCATCTTCATACTTCTCAATTTTCGCTGGTATCTTAAAGGCGTAATGGGTGGGCAAATTGGAATCGTCATACGTCAAATGGTACTTGCCATCAATGACCTCAAAGTAGAGCGGGCGGTTCGTTTTTAATTCGTAAAAGCGAGCCAGTTGTCCATCTTTCAGCAGAGACGATTTCAAATAGGTCAAAGCAGACGGAATAGGTTCCAGATATTTCTTATCGCCTGACTTCTCAAAGAGCATCATCAACGTTTCGATTGTTTCCTGTGTTTCATCGCTCGCTAGAGAGGGAGGCTCGAATTTTCGATCCCAGACGGGGTGCATCTCTTCATTGTACTGCTGACACCAACCTCGCTGAGGGATCGGCATTTGGGCTCGCAGAAGAAAATCTCCTGCCCGTTTCGCACAGTTCAAATATTCTTGATCCCCATAAACTTCCCAGGCGAGCAGCATTGTGGAGATCATATTCCCAGTGACGTTGTCGTTCAGATAATATTTTCCCGTCCAGTCGTTCAGCCACTCCCGGCTCCAATCCTCAGGATAGGACGCTATTAACACAGGATATTCCGGCCAGACCGGTTTATTCGGATGTCGATCCCAGTTCTGCGCCCAGCCTCCGACTGGATGTTGAGCTTGAATCAATGCATTCAGGGCGAACATACAGCTGTCGTGAATTTTGGGATTCTTAAACTTCAAAGTGCCATCCATCCGAACCATAAATCGGACTGCTGCGGGAGTCGTATCATCATCGAGCGTGGTGGTATTTGTCTTATTTTTACGAGATGGATTGAGTTTGAAGGACTGATTATCGCGATAGCCCCATTTCTTGCGTTCCTCCTCATCAAAAGAAATCGAGTAATACCAGCCTCCAGACTGCATCTGCCCCAGCATCAATGCCTCGGCTGTTTTCAGTGCAGCACCTCGATACTTTTCCTTCCCCGTCAACTCATAAGCATCAAGCAGGCTCATTCCAATAGCCGGAGTGCCGGGTGGCTGTACCCAGATGGTCTTCTCATCTGTCTCCGCTTCCCCTTCCGTCAGTTTCAGGTTTTTGCTGTAACGCCAGTCGTAGCCGCCGTGTTTGGAGCAGTTTTCAATATAGAAATCGCAGGCCCGTTCCAGAGTTTTGAGGACCTGCTCACGTTCAATTTGCGCCAGGCAGGGAGTAGTCATCAAACTTAGTAGAAGACATCCGGAAAACAGCATTCGTAGCGGCATGACTGGCCCTCTGGCAATATTTGGGGGAGACAAATTGATTTCGTCTTAGAGATCACCATATTACCATGCCTTGAATTGACTTGGGAGTGTGAACCGTAAACTATTGATGATTGTCGTTTCCCTTGTTACGGTTTCGCAGCAGAACGATGTTCAACAACAGGGCAGACGATGTCTGACCGACTCAACACGATCACAATCAACGAAAACACGCGTCCATGAAAGCGATTCGCACGCGATTTGCCCCCAGTCCCACCGGTTACATGCACATCGGCGGCATGAGAACCGCTCTGTTCAACTGGGTTTTCGCCAAACATCATCAAGGGACATTTATCCTGCGGATTGACGATACCGACCAGGCACGCAATGTCGAATCTGCCCTCGAACCAATCCTGCAGGCATTCCGCTGGCTGGGCATTCCGTGGGATGAAGGTCCGGAAACGGGCGGAGATTTCGGCCCCTATTTTCAATCGGAAAGAACCGAATCCTATCAGAAGCATTGCCAGACGCTGATCGAAAAACGGCTCGCATTTTACGATTTCACAACACCTGATCAGAGCCGGGCAGAACGGGAAGCGGCTGAGAAAGAAAAACGGAATTACATTAATAACCGTAATGACTTCGATCTCGACTCAGCAACCATCCAGGAACGGATCGATCGGGGCGATAATTACGTCATCCGCTTTCTCGTTCCTCGGGATACTGACGAGAAAATTGTGATCGACGATGCCGTGCGCGGACGTGTTGAATTCGATCCCTCAACAATGCCCGATCCAGTCATCATGCGGTCCAATGGATTGCCGCTGTATAACTTCGCATCCGTCATCGACGATGCTTCGATGCAGATTTCTCACGTCATCCGTGCAGAAGAACATCTATCGAATACTCCCGTTCAGGCCTTGCTGTTTGATGCACTGGAATTCGAACGTCCAACTTTTGCTCACATCCCTTATGTCGCTGCTCCGGGCACGAAAGAGAAATTGAGTAAACGCAAACTGGAGCAGTATCGCAAGAATCCGAAGTTCAAAAAGTTGTTTGAACATGGCGATTTCATCTTCCCGCTGCTCGGACTGGAAAACAATGGCGGGCTCGATCCTGTAATGGTCGAGTATTACGAAAAGATTGGCTATCTGACTGATGCCGTGTTCAACGCACTGGCCCGCATCGGCTGGTCGCTTGATGATCAGACGGAAATCATGAGCCGGGAAACCATTGTCGAAAACTTCACGCTTGATCGGATCGTCAAATCGCCAGCTGGCTTCGATCCCGATAAGCTCCTCAGTTTTCAATCCGACTGGATGGGGAAAGTTCCTCTCAATGAAAAAGCATTGAACTGCATTCCCTATCTGGCAACTGCTGGTTACGTGCATGCGGGCGAAAAAGAATTTGCACACGATTATATCGAAAAAGTCGTCGCGGCTGTTGGAGATCGACTGGTTGTCTGGAGCGATATTCTCCGTTTTGATGAATTTTTCGTGACTGATGACCAATTAAAATTCGAAGAAAAAGCCTTCCAGAAGCGAGTCGTTAAACCGGAAGATGCCTGCCCTCTACTTGCAGAACTGGCTGAGGAACTGACAGGGGCCAACTGTCAAACCGCCGAGGAGTTCGACCAGTTCGTGCATCAGTTTGTTGAGAAAAAAGAAATCGGCATTGGCCAGATCATTCATGCGTTGCGAGTCGCCGTCACAGGCAAAGCAGCTGGTGTGGGTATGTTCGATGCGATGGCGCTGCTCGGAACCGAGCGCTGCGTAAAACGAATTCGCAGAACTCTGGAATTAGCCAGCAGCTCCGATTCTCAATAAGCACCTCGATGGATTACAATCCGAACATGTCCCCTCTCCCTCGGGGAGAGGGTTAGGGTGAGGGGAAATCGGTGTTATCTGGAATGATGGCGTCGAAGGGATCCCCTCATCCGGCCTTTGGCCACCTTCTCCCCAGGGAGAAGGAAAGTATAAATCGTCCTACTTAATAACCTTTCAATTCGCGTAAGGACACGCACGATGTCAGCGGAAAAAAATACAGACGATGCCTCAGCCAAACCACTCGATTTCATTCGGGAAATTGTGGCTCAGGATCTCAAATCTGGAAAACATGATGGCCGGGTGCAGACCCGTTTTCCACCGGAACCGAACGGGTATCTGCATATCGGACATGCAAAGTCGATCTGCCTGAACTTTGGGATTGCCAAAGAATTCGGCGGCCGCTGTAACCTGCGATTTGATGATACAAATCCGACCAAGGAAGAGACGGAGTACGTCGATTCCATTAAAGAGGATGTCCGCTGGCTGGGCTTCGAATGGGATGAAGAACATTACGCGAGCGACTACTTCGAGCAGCTTTATGAATGGGCCGAAGCTCTCATTCAGAAGGGGCTGGCTTATGTTGATAGTGGCAGCCTGGATGAAATCCGAGCTCAACGCGGCACAGTCAATGAGCCGGGAACGCCGAGCCCTTATCGCGAGCGGAGCGTTGAAGAAAATCTGGATTTGTTTCGGCGAATGCGAGCCGGCGAGTTTCCAAATGGTGCTCACGTGCTGCGTGCCAAAATCGATATGGCAGCTGGGAATATGAATTTGCGGGATCCGATCATGTATCGCATCCTGCACACGCCACACCATCGTACGGCTGATAAGTGGTGCATTTATCCAATTTACGACTGGGCTCACGGCCAGAGCGATTCGATTGAAAAAATCACTCACTCGATCTGCACGCTGGAATTCGAAATCCATCGGCCGCTGTATGAGTGGTATATCGAACATCTCGATATCTTCCCGTCCAAACAATACGAATTTGCTCGTTTGAATCTGACTTACATGGTGATGAGCAAACGTAAGTTGCTCGAACTCGTCCAAGCCAAACTAGTGGAAGGCTGGGATGATCCCCGCATGCCGACCATTGCGGGGATTCGTCGTCGGGGTTACACGCCGGAGTCTCTGCGGAAATTCTGTCATACGATTGGTGTCACCAAGTATCCCGGCACGACCGATATCTCTGTACTCGAGAATTCACTGCGAGACGATTTGAATCGTCGAGCAGAACGTCGCATGGCTGTGCTTGATCCAGTGAAAGTTGTCATCACGAATTATCCAGAAGGAGCTTCGGAAGAACTGGAAGCGGTCAATCATCCGCAGGATGAATCGTTCGGCACACGAACAATTCCATTCGGACGTGAGATTTACATCGAACGTGAAGACTTTATGGAAGATCCTCCCAAAAAGTTCTTCCGACTTTCACCCGGCAAAGAAGTCCGTATGCGATACGCTTACTTCATCAAGTGTGAAGATGTCATCAAGAATGAGCAGGGAGAAGTGACTGAGATTCACTGCACTTACGATCCGGAAACCAAAGGGGGCAACGCTCCCGATGGCCGCAAAGTGAAAGCGACATTGCACTGGGTTCCCGTAGCCGAAGCGGTTGATGCTGAAGTTCGGTTGTATGACCATCTGTTTGAGGTCGAGAATCCGAACGATGTTCCGGAAGGTGGTGACTTCAAGGATCATCTGAACCCGAATTCCCTGCAGGTGATTAAACATGCGAAGCTGGAGCCTCTGCTCAGTTCGGCTCAGGAAGGGGATCGCTTTCAGTTTGAACGGATGGGGTATTTCTGTTGTGATCGCACAAGCACAGCAGAGCGTCCGGTGTTCAATCGAGCCGTCACTCTTCGAGATACCTGGGCCAAGGCAAAGAAGCAATAATTATGTCGACAGTCATTCTGGGAAGTCGCGGGCAATTGGGAAGTGAGTTGGCTCAGTTGCTGCCGGAGGCGAATGCGCTATCACGGCTGGAGTTGGACATCACTTCTCCTGAAATGATTTCAGCAGTGCTGAATCCTTTGAAACCAACATGTGTCATCAACTGCACGGCTTATAATCAAGTCGATCTGGCTGAAAAAGAACCGGAAGCGGCGTGGCAGTCCAATGCACTTGGTCCACGCAATCTTGCACAATATTGTGCCAATCACAAAAGTCGTTTGATCCATATCAGTACCGATTTCGTTTATGGAATCAAGAGAAAGCCAGCTCGCCCGCTGACGGAACAGGATTTGCCTGACCCGAGAAGTGTGTATGGCGTTTCGAAGCTGGCAGGTGAATATTTCGTGCAGACAGAATGTTCGCAAAGTCTGATTATTCGCACATGTGGATTGTACGGAAGGGGAGGGAATGGAAACTTTGTCAAAACGATGCTGAGACTGGCTCGTGAAGGGAAACCGCTTCGAGTTGTCGACGATCAGTTTTGCGCGCCGACATCGGTTAAGGATCTGGCATCAGCAGTCCTCAAACTTCAAACCATTCACGCGACTGGTTTGTTTCACTTTGTGAATCGAGGACAGGTCTCCTGGTATGAGTTCACTAAAATGATCTTCGCACTTACTGAGTTGGATGTGGAAATAACTCCTATTTCGAGTGCCGAATATGGGGCTATTGCCAAACGTCCTCAATATAGTGTACTCGACTGCAGCAAATACTGCGAAGAAACCAACTCCCGCATCCGGACCATAAAAGATGCCCTCAAAGAGTATCTGCGAAGCGAGATGGTTTGAGCAATAATTGAATTGTGGAAACGAAATTTAAAAATAGACGGATCAGCCTGTGTGTGGGATAGTTGGATTTTTAGCGAGACCG
>DEML01000057.1:0-35819 GCA_002359185.1 Planctomycetaceae bacterium UBA2671 | reverse complement strand
GCATTCTTCTGAGCATCTCACCACAGTCGCTGGCACCATGGCTGATGTGCTGGCTACTCGTGGCCCTGATGATTCAGGTGTCTGGTCGGATGTTGATTCTGGTGTCGCTTTAGGTCACCGCCGACTGGCGATTCTCGATCTTTCCGAGCAGGGGCATCAGCCGATGCTTTCTGCTTGTGGCCGATATGTGCTCGTCTATAACGGGGAAATCTACAATTTCAAAGAGATTCGTGCGGAACTCAAAGAGCTGAAAGTTCGATTTCGGGGAACGTCTGATACCGAAGTGCTGCTCGCGGCCATTTCCCACTGGGGGCTCCGCGATACTCTACCAAAATTACGAGGCATGTTTGCTTTTGCACTTTGGAGTCGGAAAGAACGCAAGCTGACGCTGGTACGTGATCGCATTGGTATCAAACCGTTGTATTATGGTCAGGCCGGGAATGAATTTGTCTTTGCTTCGGAATTGAAAGCATTTCATCAGCATCCCCGCTTTAAAAAAGAAGTGAATCCTTCTGCTGTCGCTCTGTTAATGCGTCACAACTACATCCCGGCTCCTTATTCGATTTATCAGGGTGTCAAAAAGTTACAGCCGGGAATGCTGCTGGAAATTCCGCTGGGAGAGACAACCGAGGAAAGCTGCGATCAGCCGATCGGATCAAATTGTGAACCGGAAGCTTACTGGACATTGCAGGAAGCAATAGCCAACGGGAAGACCAATCGGTTTACAGGATCCTATGAAGAAGCGGTCGATCAATTAGATATCTTGCTGAAGCAGGCGGTCGATTATCGCATGCTGTCGGATGTGCCTCTGGGGGCATTTCTATCAGGAGGAGTCGATTCCTCTTTGATCGTTGCGATGATGCAGAAAAAGCATTCGCAACCGATCCGTACCTTTACGATTGGTTTTACTGAACACGAGTACGACGAGGCTCCGTTTGCACATCGGATTTCCGACTACATCGGAACTGCACACACCGAATTATGTGTCACTCCCAGTGAAGCCCGGAATATCATTCCGCATCTTCCTGAAATTTATGATGAGCCCTTTGCGGACATGTCTCAGATCCCGACCTGTCTGGTTTCAAAACTGGCTCGCGAATATGTCACTGTCTCGTTATCCGGAGATGGTGGCGATGAATTATTCGGGGGCTATCATCGATATTTTCACTTGGATAATATCTGGAATAAGCTGCAGAAAATTCCTGCTCGCAAGTGGACCTCTTCTGTACTCGATAATCTGACGAGTCGTGTGCCGCATTCGATCCTGCCGGAGCTTCTACAAAAGCTGACGTTTGCTGCTCGCATCGAATCGACGGAAGAACTTTATGCCCAGTTGCACCGTCACTGGTCACCTGAGGAGATCATGGCTCAGGAAACATTCGATCCAAGTTTCGAACTGGGCTTCGGGGCTCCCAATCCCGACCTCGATCTTGCCAAGCTGAAATGGATGGCGTTAGATACGACGACTTATTTGCCCGATGATATTCTGACCAAAGTCGATCGAGCAAGTATGTCTGTTTCGCTGGAAGCGCGGGTGCCGTTGCTCGATCATCACATTGTCGAGTTTGCCTGGACACTGCCTCAGCATTACCGCTATCAGGGAGATTCTGGGAAACGAATCCTGCGATCGTTACTCGAACGATATATTCCTGCAGATATGTTTGATCGTCCGAAGGTCGGATTTGGAATTCCAATTGGGGAATGGCTACGTGGTTCACTGCGAGACTGGGCAGAGGATCTGCTCTCTGAGAAAAGCCTGAATGAGCATGGCTTGCTCAATAATGCGATTATTCGATCCCGCTGGCAGGAACACTGTTCGGGTAAGCAGAACTCACAATATTTGCTCTGGGATGTACTGGTGTTTCAACAGTGGTATCGAGCTACGATGTCGACTTGATATTCAGGCTGCCTGAGTATTTTCGCTTTGATCCTGAAGCATTTTCTGAGACTGCTCATACATTTTGAGCAGTTGTTCGCCATCGGTCGTCATGCGATACTGAATACCATCCTCACGTCCAGCGAGTTCGATGTCGAGCAATCCGTATGCGATCAGAAGACCGTGAGCTTCTGACCAGGATTCAGATTCTGAAGAATCCTCTTCTGTTTGTGGCACGAGAGCAGAGGCTCGATCCTGCCATTTAGAATCTTTATCCTCTTTTTGTAGACGCACATTTTCTGCGTACACCTGAAGAATTGTCAGGCAGAGGGGATGATCTTCAATCAGTTCGGAGTTCTCGAAATTCATACCTTTGAAATCGACCGTCATTATGCGGAAGTCGAGAACAAGTCGAGTAAGCTGCAGGATCATCCTAATCGGATGATCGATTTAATCGTTAAAGTTTCACAATTCTATACAAAAGCAAGCGTTTTATGGGTGCAAATGTTCCTTGAAGAACTGGATTCTTCTCCGATTTCCATAGGAGCCTCCGTTTGTATGCCCTTGCCCTGGGAGCAAGAGAAAGTCGAATTCTTTATCGGCTTTAATCAGAGCATCGACGAGACGATAAGTTGATTCAGGTGGAACATTATTATCCAGTTCTCCCACCATCAGAAGCAAATTTCCCTCAAGTTTTGCGGCATGATCGATATTCGAGGAAGCCGCATATTTCGGGCCGACGGGATATCCCATCCACTGTTCATTCCAGGAGGCCTTATCCATGCGGTTATCGTGACAACCGCAGGAAGCGACGGCGGCTATGTAAAAATCACCATGGAACAGCAACGCGGAAACGGCATTTTGTCCCCCGGCCGAGGTACCGTAAATACCTACCCGGCTCGTATCCATGCCTGCATACTTATTCGCAGCGGCCTGAATCCAGAGTTTACGATCCGGCAACCCTGCATCTTTCAGATTTTGCCAGCAGACATCGTGAAACGCTTTTGAACGATGAGCAGTACCCATCCCATCGATTTTGACTACGATAAACCCAGCCTCGGTTTCCTGCTCATACCAGCGTGACTGCCGAAACGTTTTAGGCACATGATAATTGTGTGGTCCGGCATAAATGTCTTCCAGAATCGGATAGGATTTCGATTCGTCGTAATTGTCCGGAAAACAAATCACTCCCCAGATTTCGGTTTGACCATCTCGACCAGTTGTGTGAAAAGCGGTCGGAGTTTTCCAGCCAGCTTCAATCAATTCCTGATTGTCTGCTTCTTCCAAAGGACAGATCAGTTCTCCGTTAATCGCATTGCGCAAATTATGAACATGTGGAAGATCGACGCGGGAGTAAGTGTCAATCAGATAACGCTGGTCTGGAGAGAATTCAATCGAATGGCTGCCATTTCCTTCGGTCAATTCGATCAGGTCGGTACCATCAAAATTGACGCGGTAATGATGCAGAAAATAAGGATCCTGGTCGGGATGTCGGCCGCTGGCCGCGAATATGATCTGACGGGTTTCTTCGTCAACCGATTCGATTTTGCGAACCACCCATTCTCCAGATGTGATCGGCTGCATCGAACCCGGCTCCTCGAGATTAACCAGATACAAATGCCGCCAGCCGCTTTGTTCGGAAACGTATATCAGTTCCTTGGATAACTTCAGAAAATTGGTCTTTGGAATACTCGGGCCATGAGCAGACCAGAGAAAGGTATCAGTCTTTTCATCGATAATTGTTCTTGTCTTCCGAGTCCTTGTGTCGCACTCGATCAACCGAAATCGCTGATGACCACGATCTGTTTTCGGAACGACAAAAGTCTGATCGCTGGTCCAATGAATTACCGGCCTGCCGAAATCGATGATTGGAAGATCGAGTCGATGTTGATCTTCTGTTTCAATGTTGAACAGATGCCATTCGTACTGAGTCATCTCATCGCCCGGCAAGGCATAACGATGTTCGTGCAGTTTCCCGCGATAGCCTTGTCGAGCAGCCGATTCCAAGGTGTAAACATTCTCATATTCAACTGGAAAGACTTTAGTGGCAATCAAAGACTGACTATCCGGTGACCAGCCTGAAAACTGATACGGATTCTCAGGATGGCCATCTTTGGTAAGTGACCGGGTTTCATTTCCCTGTGCACTTCGAAGTATGAGATTGCCAGCATCGTGCTGGATCTGCCACTTTCCGTCTGGGGAATTCTGATAGGAGACCCGTGGAGTTCTCGAAGCCTGTCGCTGTTTTCGCTCAACTCGCTCATGAATTTCAATCGGTAATGGCGAGGGGTGTCCGCGAAATCGACCATAATACCCACCTTCTGAGTCTGTGATTTCCCAGACATGCCCCGAGAAAGTGTGCTGGGAATTTCGGGCTTCCGGCTTAATGCTGCCATAAGCGACACTTTGTCCCGAACTGTTTATCCAACTGTATGTCAGCAGGAGTTTTGTTCGATTCACGAAAGTGATTTCCGTATGCTCGCCGGAATTTTCGCTGCGGGCATTGTCATCGTCGAGACGTCCTGAATCGTTCTTCGCCCTTTCAGTATCGCTGGGCTCGGAAACTTTCAACTCATTCATTTCAACATCAAATACGTAGGATTGCTGTTGAAATGTGAAAGAACAGACCTGTTGATCAAAGTCGTAACTGAAACCGTAAAATTTACATGATTGTGCTTCATCAAATCCCATTTGAATTCTTTGAAGATGCGATTTCATTTCTGAAGTGTTGACCAGCGATTTCCGCAATCCCCTTTTTGCATCAACGAAGATAATTTCCCAGGAATCGACTCCCAGATGATTCTGATACCAGAATTGAGTGCCGTCCTCACTCCACTCTGGTTGAATCTCCATTTTGTAGCAGCGGGGAGCAGTCTTTTGAAATGCATCAGCAGTTTGAACTGCGAATGAAAGCAAGACAAGGAATACCATCCGAGAAATCACGCGATAATTCATTATTTCAATTCAATCAATGGGCTCAAGCAGAAATGATTCGGACAAAAGGACGTATTGCCCAGATCATCTTATTGAGAATTCAGGATTGAATCCAACTTACCAACTGAAACCGTTGTCTAAATATGTTGACTTGACGAGATTCTCTACGATTTCGATCGAACGAGCACAATCCAGTCCTGCTGAGAAGGCTCTAAGGGTTTCTTCAGTACAACCTGCTTCTCAGCGGATGTAGTTATTGACTGAATTGGAAGTTGTTCGCTATTGATCGGATTAAACCAAGTCACATCATAGTTTCCCCCGGAATTATGAACACTCAGCTCGATCTGGCTGGAACCTCTGGAAAGATAAATCAACCAGTGTTGACCGGAAGCCGCCAGGCAGTGATCCTGTTTCGAATTCCCTTTCAATAGTGAATCATTGGGCTGAGAATTCCTTAAAGGAAACTTTGAATTCTTCAGAATCTGCAGAGCCGCTTTGCCATATTTCCAGGACAATTCCCGACTGCGAAAATCCTCACAAACGAGATCATTCTCAGCCAGTTTGTACCCAAAGTAATACTGCACCCCGGCTCCGCCAGCCATCAGATTCCCCCAAAGCGTTTCGCTACGAATATCGTGCAGGTCGTAACCCTTGCCGTTGTCCTGAACGATGCCATCGAATCCGTCGTAGCCTGGATCGGGAGGTACACCCAGACTCGCAGGCCCTTGTTCGTCGTTGCAGATCACCCAGTGCTTGTGATGTTTCTGAGACTGTTTAACCCAATACAGGGTACGGTCGTAAACCGCTGACCAGGAATTCTGCAATGAGAGTCCAGCCAATGGGGAATCAATTTTCAGATAGGGATCGTAAGATTTGTCTTGCTCGTTGGGATAGGTATGCAGGACAACGGGATGATCGTAGGGATCAATTTCCTCCAGATATTTTGCCATCGCCAACTGTTGTGCGAATGTCTGCGTATTCTCTTCCCCCAGATTCCATTCCAGTGCTAGCAAATATCCAAATCTGCTGACCAATTCACGAAGATAGACTTTGCGTTCCCGTTCAGTATCCCCGGCATCGAGTGCCGTTGGTGTCGATTTGATCTCACGTTTACCACCATGCCGATTGTCATCGTTCTCTGTCTCCTGAAGTTTGATATGCAACAGGAGATTTCTTTCCTGAGCATGATCAAACACGATGCCCCATTGATCGAGCTTGGAGCAATCGAAATGGAATTTTTCATCTCGGGATACGTAAGGCCAGACGTTATCGCCATCGCCTCCGGCATTGTAGGTGAGGAATGAGATGACATTGCAGCCAGCGTGACTTAAGTAGTTCAACGAACCAATTATCCCTTTTCCTTGATTCCCCTTCCAGAGCGGATCACCTTCTCGCCAGTCCTGCTCATGAGGCTTCCAGGTGAGCAGTGGGCCTTTTTTAATCCGGGAAACGGTATCGTCAAATCCTGAATAGGCGAGATAAGTCTCTGGAGAGTCTGGCCCCATTTTCCAGTAGGTTTCGTGATTTCCCTCGTAGGTGAGATAACGTCCCTTAAGGTGGCTCAGGCGACCTCGTTGATATGTCAGCGGAGCGACATCAGGAGCAGGTTTAATTTCCAGTTCACCCTGCCATTGATCAAATGGCTTCACGGGACGAGAGAGAGCAATTGCATCGAGTTCATCCATGACGACTACATCTTTGCATTCGACAAACTCAACCTTCCAGGTCCACAGCCCGGGCTGATTCGGGCAAAAATAAGTTCGCCAAATGGAGCCTTCTGTTGCAGAGGTTTCGCCTGCATTTCCATCAGCAGCAAAATGACCTGGTACAAAATATGTTTTGCCAGATTGCTCATGCCGAAAAATCATCGTCAGCCGATAATCCAGAAACGGGTTGGGCTCTTTTGACAATTCAGAGCAAGTTGGCCCAGTAAACTGAAACGTAATTTTCCGCCACGGTTCCCGGATGCCTTCAATTTGCATCTGAGGAGGAGGTTCGGCGAAGGTTTCTTGTGTTGAAATCATCGCAACGAAAGACAGAAGCAACAGACAGACGCTCATCGATCGTGAAAACATGGGATCCTGACAGTTGCAATAAGAAGGAGAAACTGGTCTTCGATGAAAGACAATAGCAATCCAGCAAACAGAATTTGATGATCTGTTATTGGATCGCAGCTTTGGCTTCTTCCAAATTTGCGTAGATTGGCCAGCGTTGATTAAGATGTGTGATCTGAATTAATTCGTGAACGAAGGGTTCGACACCACAGACGCAGAATTTACCACCCCGTCGTTTAATATCGGCTGCAATGTAGAGCAGCGATTCCAGAAAGAGAGAATTCGCATAGTTGAGCCCGGCACAGTCGACGATTGCATTCTGGCAATCCTGGAATTCCGGGCAATGCAAATCATTCTCGATTTTTTTTCGATAATCTGAAGTCTCGAATCGAGCCAATTCACAAACATTGAAGATAAGTGTCTGCTGGTCTCGCGAAATTGTATAGTGAGATTGCTGACTCATGAGGAGACACCCGTAAGAGAACTGCTGTTTTTGAAAAGTATAACCTGATTGCCTCGCTTGTTAAATTGTACATCATCCATAAACGATTTCATCAGCAAAACGCCGCGACCGCAAGGGCGTTCTGCGAAACCATCAGAAAATGGATCAGGAAGACTTCCGGGATCAAACCCTGGACCTTCATCACTGATGGTCACCGTTAAGCCCGCATCGAACCGAATATGCACTCGAATTTGTCGATCGCAATACGGTTCCTGAGACTGCCGTTTATGAGCCAGTGCCTCAAAGGAATGCAAATCCTGCTCGCGTAGTTTGGAACTGACTTCCAGATTGCCATGAAAATAGGCATTGGAGAGGGCTTCATCGATAGCTGTGGTGATGCGAAAACAGTCGTTCTCGGAAAACATTTTCCTCATTTCGAGTGCATGACGAAATTCATGGACGAACGTGGAATGGAGATTCCGATCATTTTCCATGACAAACGTTGCTTCGGAGAGCGAATTGAGCAATCGTTGCTGATGATTTTTCTCGCGTGCCAGACCCAGCAGGCGAGAAACGACAGCGGCCAGATCGACTGCCAGCTGGCTTTTCGGAACATAACTCGCGGCTCCCTTCGTCAATGCTTCCGCGGCTATTTTTTCACTGCCCGCAGCCGTCATAAGCACAATAGGAATTAAAGGAAAACGTTCCTGAGCTTCCATCACCAGTTCCAGCCCATTCATATTGGGCATCTGCAAATCGGTGACCACGACTTGGGGATTTGATTCCGCAATGATCTCCAACGCACTCACGCCATCGCTGGCGGTGAGAATCTGTGAATCCGGAATTTGTTTTTGAAGAAGGTGTTGAGCCCGTTTCAGATCAAACAGGGAGTCATCAACTACCAGAATTGAAGTCATAGTGAGCTCCATACATCAATGCAAGTTAATCTATCATTGGTTATATCTTGCTTGAGAGGAGGCGTCAACGACTTTCTAACTGGTTCTGTGATCCTACTGCGGTATGCAGATATCTTTAGCGGCTTTTTGATGATTTGAGGCCTATATTTCAGTCTACCACCCGCTACACATTCCGGGAAACGGCTCTAAGTAGCGGAAATCCGAATTCCGTAAAATTCAGTTATCATTTTTCCAATGAAATATGGTATGGTTATTTGTTGATATATTCAGCCGCAGGCACCTCATCGAGGAAATCTCATGTCTCGATCACCATCTTTGCTGCAAAGTTTGAAAGGATATGCCAGCCACCCTGGCATTCTTGTCTGGGCCAGTGATCAACAATCCGGAAACTTACTCGAAGCCAGCGATCAGACACTATTCCACTGGGGCTACACCTGGGAAGAATTGCATAATAACTCCGACTGGTGGCAGAGGATTGTTCATCCAGAAGATGCCGATCGCTTTGCCCAATATTATCGATCGGATTTGCAGAAGCCGTTTTCCTATCAGATTTTATCTTCAACGAACGTTGTTCTGGAAGTCTGCGAGCAACGGACATTGTCTCAGGATGCGGATCGTGCAGTCTTTTATTCTGTTGCCACCATTCTCAGGCAACAGCTCAAAGATTCTTCTCGAAATTCTGACAAACACGGCTCCGTTTTTGATCACTTGCCAGTCTGCCTGTTGTTAAAAGATCGGCAGGGACGTCGTACGTTTGCAAATCGTAAGTATCTCGAGTTAAGAAAACTGACTCTGGAAGAAGTACTTGGGAAAACGGATCGGGATTTATTTCCAGAAGAACTTGCCCAAAAATACGAAGCAGACGACCGTAAAGTTCTTGAGACGGGAGTCGTGCTGACCGATGCCGAAGAGATCAAAAATGGGGAAGGTGTAACTTGCTGGACCGAACGGATTAAGGCTCCCATCTACTCAGAAAATGGGGAGATTACTGGTGTCCAGTTAATGCTGTGGGATATCACGAAGAGAAAAACCACAGAAGCGGCTTATGAGCAGGAGTCGGCTTTGATGCATGCTCTGTTGAGTAACATTCCCGATTCTATTTATTTCAAGGATCGTGAAAGTCGCTTTATTCGCATCAATAAAAGTATGGCTGAGAAGTTCAATCTGGCCTCCCCGGAAGAAGCTTTGGGGAAAACGGATAACGACTTTTTCACATCGGAACATGCCAGTCAGGCACGAAACGATGAACTCAGAATCCTCGAAACTGGCGAACCCCTTGTGAACTGTGTCGAACGTGAAACCTGGGAAGACCGATCTGATACCTGGTGTTCAACCACAAAAATGCCACTTAAAGATCATCAGGGAAATATCATCGGGACATTCGGTATTTCCCGGGATATCACCAATCTTATCGAGATCGAACAGGCACTCGAACGCGAACGGGATCTCTCCCAGGCTTTAATGAATGGTTTGCCTGATGTGATCTTTTATAAAGATCGTCAGGGGCATTTCACGATGGGCAATCAGGCGCTGGCCGAATACTTTGGATTGGAGCATCCCGATCAATTGATCGGCAAGACCGATTATGATTTCACGCCTCCCGAACTGGCGGCCTGCTTTGAAGAAGACGATCAACGGGTCATGCGGAGCGGCGATAAATTAATTGCCCGGGAAGAAGTGAATGAAGATAGCCATGGCAACGTCACTTATTTTCTAACAACGAAAGTCCCGATTCGTAATTCCGAAGGGGAAGTGGTCGGCCTGGTGGGGATCGGTCGGGATATTACCAGCCTTAAAATGGCTCAACGCGAGTTGACCATTGCACGCGATCAGGCCGATGCCGCCAATCGTGCGAAAAGCGATTTCCTGGCCAATATGAGCCACGAAATCCGCACGCCGATGAATGCCGTCATCGGAATGACAGAACTCCTCGAAGATACCAAACTGAATGAATCTCAACGGGAATACCTGCGGATGGTTCGCGAGTCCGGAGAAGTTCTCCTCGAGTTGATTAACGACATTCTCGATTTCTCAAAAATCGAAGCCGGCAAATTCATGCTCGATCATATCCCTTTCGATCTTCACGAAATGATAGGCGATACCACCAAATCGATTGCTGTGCGTGCTCACCGTAAGAAACTCGAACTGGCATTGCATATTGCCCCCGAAGTGCCGCACGGCATCTATGGAGACCCTGCTCGTCTCCGACAAATTATGGTCAACCTGATTGGTAACGCAATTAAATTTACGGAACGGGGTGAAGTTGTCGTCGAAGTTTCAGCCGAGGACAGGGGAAAAGCGGCTCTGGTCAAATTTCTTGTTCGCGATACAGGCATCGGCATCTCCGAAGACAAGCGTCATTTCATCTTCGAAGCCTTCGAACAGGCCGACACATCCACAACACGCCGTTTTGGAGGCACTGGCCTGGGGCTGGCAATCACTTCGCGGCTCGTCAATCTGATGGGAGGGACAATTACTGTCGAAAGTAAGCTCGATCATGGCAGTAAATTTTCGTTCGAAGTCGAATTTCCCAAAGCCGAGGGTATGGAATTTCGGAGTGCTTCCGTGACGCCAGAAAAGCTGATCGGCATGAATGTGCTCGTTGTCGACGACAATTCCACCAATCGAAAAATTGTGGAAGAGATGCTGCGAGTCCGGGGTATGTCCCCGATTATTGTTCCTAGTGCCGCCGAGGCATACTGGGCAATGAAGGATGCCCAAAAAGCCGGTTCCCCCATTCCACTCGTGTTGACTGATGTCAATATGCCTGATGTCGACGGCTTCATGCTGATTGAGCGCATTCGTGAATCTGAAGAATTGATTCAGCCAGTAATTATGGTCCTCACATCGGGTGATCGCACCGGTGATTTCGCACGATCTGCCAAACTCGACGTAGCCGCTCACCTCCTGAAACCCGTCAAACAATCCGAACTTCTTGAAGCTATCGGCAACGCTTTTGGAATCAATCGTCTGGATGAAAAAATTACGCTCGCAAATGCTACCCCTGCAAAAATGGCCTCTTTGAAAATTCTGGTCGCCGAAGACGCATTTGCCAATCAAATGCTGGCGCGAGGCTTATTGGAAAAATGGAATCATGTCGTTGAAATTGCCAGTAATGGCCGAGAAGCATTGCACATGCTGGAGTCGGAATCATTCGATGTGATTTTAATGGATGTTCAGATGCCGGAAATGGATGGATTGGAAGCGACTGCCGAAATCCGTAAATGTCAAAAACAGGGAGAATTGAAGCATTTGAATCGCAATCCGATTCCAATAATTGCGATGACCGCACATGCCATGAAGGGTGATCGACAACGCTGCCTGGATGCCGGCATGGATGCCTACATTTCCAAACCCATCAGAACAGCTGAACTGCATGAGGTCTTATTCGAATTTTTCCCAAATACCGAAACTACAGAAGAAAACTCACAAGAGATTGCTTCACCGCAAGGCAAATACGAAGCTCAGGCCTATCGCTACTTTCGTCCCGAAGAAGCATTGAAGACAGTAGCCGATGATCACGATCTACTGAAAATTGTGATCGAAGCATTCCTGGTCGAGTGTCCGACCCATCAGAAGAATCTGGAGACGGCTGCCGAGTGCAGCGACTTCTCAACAGTTCGTCGATTAGCTCATCTTATCAAAGGAGTTTGCGCGAGTCTCGGAGGAGATGAAGTCATGCGACTTGCACGAGGAATTGAAGTCGATTGTGAAGCGGATAACCCCACAATTGACTCTGAGAAAATCACTCAATTGATGGAGAAACTGGAAGAATTACTCAAGGAGTTGCGGCAGTTTATTGAAGTCAGTCAGTGATACGTTGAAAATTTCAATCGGAGACGAAACGGCCTGCTCTTTCGTCGAATTTTACATCTTAATTCTGCTCGATGCGAATTGAAAAGAACCCTGAAATGCCACAGGCTACTAGGCAGATCAGGGTTCTCAATCATGAAGCTTTATAACAGGATTCTTTAGAATTCTCCGACAACTTCACCACCCTGCTTGGTACCCAGTGATCCCCAGACTCCGTACGGAGTCTGAACACCGGAGCCACCTCCAGGAGGAGCGGCGTTTGCGTCCCCGGCATCAATGTTTTCACTGATGAAGCGGACAGAACCATCAGCCAACAGGAACTGAGCGCCCCCTTTATGTTCGCTGGAAGCGGTCAATATCGCAGTCCCGTTATCTGCGTTTACATTTGTGCCGTTGGAGCAGGAAGGATTGTTTGGGGCCAGGATCGTACCGAACGCACAACGCTCAGCCTGACCGTCCCACAGAGAGTTCCCATGTTTGGCTTTGACAGGAAGCCCAGCCGAAAATTGACCATTCACAACAGTCGCTTTACAGTTGGATGGTGTGAGTGGCGTCACTCCATTGACGATCGACTGGCGAATCCGATTTCTGTTTCCAGTAGTCGTCTCGCCCGCTTCTGCTCTCACATGTTCACCCATCGCGATGGTATTGCTCAAGCCATCGGTGATATCCCGGAAGGCGACTTTCGAATTTCGTCCGAACAATCCCCGAACATTGCTGCCATTGATACCGCTGGCGTTGTCTCCCACACAGAAGGCATAGCTGTTAGAGCGAGGTGCGCTAACGTTAAACCCAGGATCTGAAGGGCATAAATATCCTGGAATAACCGCATTGCTCCAGACTGACCAACCTTCCCAGCCTCCCGGACCACCCGGCGAAATCGGAATACTGGGATCACCAGCACTAATGGCATCAAACAGAGCATTTTGTTCGACGAAAGGTAATATCGAATAAAAACCACTAAGGCGTGAGCAGTTTCCATTTCGTCGAGAGCCAATTGAAGTGCTGACAGATGTGCAGGATCCTGTGCCACCGGAACGATAAGGCAGGCAACGATAAACATCATGATAATTATGGAAGGCCAGGCCAATTTGCTTTAGATTGTTCTTACATGAACTGCGACGGGCCGCTTCGCGAGCCTGCTGAACAGCTGGCAGAAGCAAAGCCACAAGGATAGCTATAATTGCGATCACTACTAGTAGTTCAATCAGTGTAAACGCGTTTCTTCTACTAAGCTGCCTTAAATTCATTGGATTTTCCTTGTAATAATCGTGAAAATGAAAATGGGGAGATCTCAGCTTTCAAGCTGATCCGCATGAATAACAAATATGGTGGGTATGCTGCGTAGGTAATATTACTACATTAGAACGGTGGGATAAGGACGTCAACCTATGAAATGGTATTTATGGGAAATAGTGGTTTATTATTAGCTATGCTTATGACTTAACGATAATTTTATTAGCTGATAACGATTAAATGTATTCATGTGATCACATGTTAGGTGCTGTGAGCGGGAAGCGGGTAGCCCAGAGAATCTCGCAGAGTTCTCTGGGTGGCGCCGTCACAGAAGGGTGGGGAATCATTTCGAAAGATCTTACAAAGAGAATATCTTTGCAGGAACGCGAGAATTAAATTAATTATGGACAGTAAACCTCATGTGTATCTGCAATACAGAGAACTGGTTTGCTTCAACTTGTTTCAACTACATCAACAATACAGCTTATCGTGACCATGCCACTCATGGTCAATGTTTCTCATTAGAAGAGCATGATCAAACACTGCTGTATTTTTCGGGAAGTTGAATGATTCCTCAAAAAAACTCGAATGTATGTGTTGGACATCAAGAGAATTTACTGCCCAGGTTTTAGTTCGAAGCTCTATGCAGTCATAAGATTTGGAACGAGCAATCGGCGAAAAGCCCACTGAACCCTCCTTGAAGAATGCAGAAGCTTCATCCAGAGTTTTAAAAACTGAATCGTCGGGAAGCTCGGCATTTATCTTTGCATCAATTTCAACATGAGTTGTCCCGTCATGAGAGCGGAGTGCAATATGGAAGCTATTGTCTTCCTCTCGAATATCAAATTTTGCACGATGTTGGATTCCCGGAAAAATGCGACCACCAGCAAAAGCATTTATTACGGATGACGTATCACGCCTGGGAATGTAAACTCCTTCTTTAATCCCTTCGGATGTGTCCCATTCAACAGCAAAACGATGGGCACAGTTTTCCGCACGTATCCCAATAGGTAAAGGGAAATTGACAGGTCGCAAGCCAGAGATTCGAATTAAACAAATCCCGCCCATACCACATCCGGCAACGAGTTTTGGTCGGAATGGAGAGGGAATGATTCTTTTGATGACATCGGGGTCAATTCGGTAATTGGCGAGAATGCGACGGTCGATTATGCCTTTGATTATAGGGATTTTCATGTCGTCATAAATTCCGAACTGAGTTAGGCATTGTGTATAGGGAACGCATCCTTTTAAGAATGAAGCCGATTCAAGGATTGCATTTCAATTCTACCGCTTAATCTATCAACTACGAAACCAACTCCGGCGTCTCAATCGGCTTACTAACCGACTTCTCAACCGGCACCGGTTGCTTCACAAACCACTGCGAGATATCATCAAAGAATGTATACAGTACAGGTATCGCCAGCAGGGTCAACAGGAGTGACAGGGTTTGGCCGCCGACGGCGAGGACGGCGATGGATCGGCGTTCTTCGGCTCCGGGGCCGGTGGCGATGAGCAGTGGGATCAGGCCGGCGACGAAGGAGAGGGTGGTCATCAGGATGGGTCGCAAGCGGTCGCGATTGGCCTGGATGATGGCGGGATGTCGTTCCATCCCTTCGCGTCGCAGGGCATTCGTATGATCGATCTGTAGAATGGCGGCTTTCTTCACCACACCGAACAGCACCAGAATTCCGAGGGCGGAATAGAGGTTGAGGGTTTCTCCGCCAATATGCAGGCTGAGCAATCCGAACGGTACCGCTAGCGGGAGTGAGAGCAGGATGACGAGCGGATAGATCAGGTTTTCGTACTGAGCAGCCAGCACGATATACATGAAGATAAACGAAAGAACCATCGTCCAGGCGAAGTCTTCGAGCGTGCGTTCAAGTTCCCGTCCACCACCGAGGACGAGCGTGTTGAAGCCATCCGGAATCCCGATTTCTTCAGCCAGAGCATTCATGGCATCAATGCGATCACCTAATGCGTATCCACTGGCGATATTCGCCCGCACGGCTACCATCCGTTGACGATTCAAACGGTCGATACGAGAAGCGGCTTCGCTGAATTCGAAATCGACGACATTATCAATTCGCGTGAGTGGCGTACGGGATCTGTCGATAATCTCATTAATCGCTTCCTGAGATGCAGTCGGATTAGCCCGCACATACAACTGGGAAACCGACTGCACATCATCTCGATCAATGCCGACGAGACGCAGTTCAACATCATAGGCATCATCCACAGTCCGGTCGCGATATCGGGAAACACGATCATCTCCACCGACAGCGACCCGAAGAGTATCGGCAATTTCCATCACATCAATTCCCAGAGCGGCTGCTCGTTCACGATCAATCTGCACGAGCAGTTCTGGGTTATCGATCTGCAGAGTCGAATAGACATCGACGATGCCGGGAATCTCTTTGGCTCGATTTCGCATTTCGGTACTGAAAGCGAGCAGGCTGTCCATGTCGGGGCCTGTAATCGAGAAGTCGATATCGACCGGAGCGCCCTGGCGGAGAGAAGTCAAATTGCGGACGGAAACCCGTACATCAGGAATCGTATTGAGACGTTTACGCACTTCGGCCATTTTCTCACGCTGCGTGAAGTTGCCTCGAAACGCGGCCTGAAAGTCCCCGCGGATCGCGCCCGCAAAAAAGCGTCCCAATGAAAATGTTCGTTCTTCACTGTCTGTCAGCCGAACGAAAATCTCTGCTCGATTGACCTCGCCGAAGCCACGAGATCCGGCACTGACGAGAATCGTTTCGATTCCGTCAATCTGCATCAATTCGTCTTCGGCCTGCAGGACGACTTCGTTTGTCGATTTGAGGGTAGCTCCCTGCTTGGCTTCCATCCGTACTTCAAACTCAGATTCATCCACATTGAGCGGAATATAATCCTGCTTCACCAGATGATAGAGCGGTACATTGCTGTAAATGACGGCGACCGAAACCAGCAGAACCAGCCAGCGACATTTGAGTGAGACTCGCAACATCCATAAATAAGTGGTTTCCATCCAGTGATAAAAACCGGTCCGGGAAGAAGGTCCATCGGGACTAGCCATGCCCGGCTTGAGCAGTTTGCTGCACATCATTGGTGTGAGCGAGAAGCTGACGAGCATCGAAACCAGAATCGCAACAGTGGCTGTCAGTCCGAACTGATAAAGTAGTCGACCCGTTACACTGGAAAGGAACGAAACGGGCAGGAAGACAATCACCAGAGAAATTGTGGTGGCAAGGACGGCCAGGCCGATTTCCTTGGTGCCGATTATCGCAGCCTGCGTCGGATTCATCCCCTTTTCTTCGATGCAGTGAAAGACGTTTTCCAAAACGACAATCGCATCGTCAATCACAACACCGACCATCAAGACAAGGGCGAGCATGGTCACATTATTGAGCGTAAAGCCAAACCATTTCATGAAGGCGAATGAGGCAATGATGGAAGCGGGTATGGCGACAGAAGCGATAATCGTCGATCGCCAGGAACGCATAAAAATTAGCACTGTGATGCAGGCGAGGATACTGCCGGAAATGAGGTGGTGTTCAATTTCTTCCAGAGCCGCCACGATGTAGCGGGACTGATCCTGAATGATGGAAACCTTCACATCCGGTGGCAGTAACTCCTGACTGCGGGGCAATAACTTTTTCAGACCTTCAATGACAGCGACCGTGTTTTCGCCCGATTGCCGCTGCACCTGTAGCACCACAGCCGGAGCCTGATTGAGCCGGGCGACGGTGCGGACTTCTTTGGTGCCATCGGTCACTGTGCCGAGATCGCTTAGGCGAATTGGGGTGCCGTTGACGGAGTCGACCACAAGGTCGTCAAACTTTTCCGACTCATCAACACGGCCCATCGTGCGCATGGCTCGTTCGCGTAATCCCTGATCGAAACGCCCACCGGGAACTTCGGTGTTCTGTCGCTGGAGAGCATCACGAACCTGCAAGATGGAAAGGTTGTACGCAGCGAGGCGATCGGCTTCGACATCGACCTGCACAGCGCGATCCGCAGCCCCTGCTATCGAAACTTCGCCGACGCCGGGAGAAGATTCAATCACGTTTTTGACGTAACGATCGGCAAACAGATACAACTCGCGAGCTGTTCTCGGACCGGAGACCGTCAGCGTCATAATCGGTGACGACTCCAGATCTCGCTTCTGGACAACGGGGGGATCGATATTCGGGGGTAACTGATTAATCACACTGGCGACGGCATCACGAACATCCTGAGTAGCCGGGTCAATTTCGCGTTCGAGATTGAACGTAATGATGACGAACGAACGACCATCGCGAGAGATGGACCGCAGTTCATCGATCCCCGCCACCGTCGCGACGGCATCTTCAATAACCGAACTGACTTCCGATTCGACTTCCTGAGCAGCGGCTCCGGGATAATTTGTGCTGACGTAAATCGAAGGCATATCCATATTGGGAAAGCGATCGACACCCAGCTGAGGAAACGCCACAACTCCAGCCACAACCAATGCCAGAATCAGCATTAGTGCGAACACAGGCCGCTTTACACAAACTTCTGCTAACCAGTACAAAATGGAGTCCTCTATTTCAGTTCAACAACTCGCAGGTTGGGGAGTGGTATTCTTTCCTTCTCCTTGGGGAGAAGGTGGCCGAAGGCCGGATGAGGGGATTTCTTCGACGATTTTTCTGAATATCACCCGTTCCCCCTCACCCTAGCCCTCTCCCTCAGGGAGAGGGGACTCTATGACGATTTATCTTCTTTGGCTTTCTTTTCCGCTTTGGCATCGGCCAGAATGCCAGCTTGTCCGCCCTTCGCATTGCCGAGGACGACATCCCCCGGTTGCAAACCTTGTAGGATTCGGACCAGGCCTTCCCGACGATCTCCCAGTAGAACGATTTGTTCGCTCACTTTTCCGTCAACCACTTTCCAAACTTTTTCCGAGCCCGCAAACTGAACGACCGCATCAATCGGAATGACAACGGCCTGAGCATTTTCATCGACAATCACACTGGCCTCAGCAAACAGGCCGGCACGCAGATTGCGATCTGGATTCTCCACCACCGCTTCAAACATGAGTGCCCGGCTCATTTGATCGAGCAACGGGCTGATGCGGGTCACTTTTGTTGATTGAGGATCAGAGATCGATTCGATTTCCAGTTCCACTGGCTGGCCGATGTTTATCATTTGGGACAACCGTTCAGGAACAGTCCCGCGATAGCGAAGTTTGTCAACGCGAACGAGAACAACAAGAGGATCTCCCACTTTGACATACGTTCCGGGAGCAACGATTCGACGTTGGACAACCGCATTGAAAGGCGCTTTGAGAACGGTATTCTCCAGATCTTCCTTCGCCAGTTCGTACATCGCCTGCTGAACACTAATATTGGCAATCTTCTCCTGAACACTGTTCAAGGAAGAATCATATCGAGCCGCGGCAACTCGCTCGGCTGAGGCAATCTGATCGTATTCGGCTCTGACAATTGCGTTTTGAGCAAGCAATTCATCGGCTCGTCTCAGGTTGGCAGTCGCTTCGTCCCACAAAGCCCGCTGTTCTTTGACGGGTGGAGCATTAACCGGCTGAAGTTTTTCGATGGGATCATCCGGCTTGAGTCCGACAGCTGAGCGTGCTTGCCGCAGTTGAGCCTCGGCCTGATCGACCATCAGTTTGAAATCGTCCTGATAAACCGTGACCAGCGGTTCACCGGCAGAAACCACATCCCCCAGGTCGACATGCACATCAACCACACGGCCTTCGACTTTAATTCCCAGCGTGGCAACTTCATCCGGAAAAAGACTTCCCTGACTCCTGACAATTCGCGGCCAGTCCATTTCCGATACGGTAATCGTTTCTGCTTCAATTACGGGTAATTCAGTCGATTTAGCAGAACTTTTCGGGGCTTCCGATTCGGAACAGCCAATCAGTATCAGCGCAATAAGGAGGAAATATCGAGGCATGAGAGTTACAAGTCGTCAGGCGGGGTGGATAACGTGGTGTGGCTATATTCTCAAACATATCCAATTGTTGAATCAATGTCTATGAATTTGTTGTTCTTGTGTCATCAATACATTAATAAACCTTCCACACGGGTTTTTGTTCCGATTTGCATCGTATGTCCATCAGATAAGAAAAAGAGCTACGGTTTGATTTTTTCTCTTGTGCGATACTATTAACCACATGAGCATGACATCGACATCACCAGTGACCGTTTCGGAATTGACGCGGGAAATCCGCGATTTGTTGCAGGCGAATTTTGACAGTGTCGCCTGCGTGGGCGAGGTTTCGAATTTGATTCGGGCTCGTTCCGGCCATCTTTATTTTACTCTCAAAGATGACAAAGCTCAGATTTCAGCCGTCATGTGGAAGAGCCGGGCGGAGCGGCTCAAGTTCGATTTGCAGGATGGACTCGAAATCGTCGTTATGGGGCCGATTGAAGTTTATCCGCCGCGTGGAAGTTATCAGCTGATTGTCGAACGCGCTTTTCCTCAGGGAATCGGCCCACTCGAACTGGCGTTTCGACAACTGCAGGAAAAACTGGCAGCCGAGGGATTGTTCGACACCGACCGAAAAA
This sequence comes from Planctomycetaceae bacterium UBA2671, assembly GCA_002359185.1. GTDB lineage: Bacteria > Planctomycetota > Planctomycetia > Planctomycetales > Planctomycetaceae > Rubinisphaera. Next base: position 16,014 of record DEML01000057.1, on the reverse strand, counting down.
AGCCATTGCCACGCTTTCCACGCAAGATTGCACTGGTCACCAGCCCAACAGGGGCAGCTGTGCGCGATATGTTGCAAGTACTGACGAAACGCTGGTCACTTGCGGAAATTATTGTCGTACCCGTTCCCGTTCAGGGAGCAACCGCTGCTCCTCAAATTGCCCGAGGGATTGAACTGGCGGGAAGAATTCCCGATCTTGATTTGATCATCACGGGCCGTGGTGGGGGAAGTCTCGAAGATTTATGGCCGTTCAATGAAGAGGTGGTTGCCCGGGCGATTGCCGCTTCCAGGATTCCGATTATCAGTGCGGTCGGCCATGAAATTGATGTCAGCATTGCCGATCTGGTCGCAGACCGTCGCGCACTGACGCCGACCGAAGCGGCTGAGATGTCGGTTCCCGATCAAGCCGAACTCCTTAGTTTTCTGGGCGAAACGCGTGGCCGTTTACGTCAACTTCTGATCAATCAGGCCCGGCAGGCTCGTTTCGTGATTGAATCACTGGCTAATCGTCGCCTGTTTACCAGGCCAGGCGAATTGTTCAGCGATGTTCGCCGCAGGCTCGATGAACTTGATCAGCAATTGAATCGACGAATGAGGGATCGATGCGAACAGAATCAGTCCCGTCTGCAACATATCACCTCTCAACTGGAGGCCTTAAGTCCACTTCGCGTGCTGGCTCGCGGTTACAGTTTGACCCGCGATGCCGAAACCGGAGCAACTCTCCGCTCGGCTGATCAGATTGAAGTGGGCCAAACCGTAAAAACCCGACTCGCATCCGGAGAAATCACCTGCGAAGTCAAGCAGCGAGAAATTGCAAACAGTTAGTACTATAAAATTCCAAAAGGGTCGCGGAGGCACTCTCGGAGAGAAGCCCCCGAAGCCAAAACCATTGGGGGCTTCTACTACCGTGGAGCGACCCGCCACTCGCATTCCGATATATTTAGATCACCTCAGCGATTAAAAGAAATTTTCATGGCGAAAAAGAAAACAACCACCAAACAGGAAATGCCCACCTTTGAAGAGGCTCTCTCTAATCTGCAGTCGATCGTCGGTCAACTTGAAGAGGGGGAACTCGGACTGGAAGAATCCCTCGAGCAATACGAAAAGGGAACTGGATTGTTGCGTCACTGCTTTTCAGTGTTGAAGAATGCCGAGCAACGAATCGAACTGTTGACCGGCGAAGATGCTCAGGGCAATCTGGAGACCGAACCTTTCGACGCTTCTGCGACTCTTGATCAAAGAGAACAATCAGCTGGTCGACGCAAACAGAACAAATCCGCTTCCACAAAAGAAGACGAAGCCGCTGGGCGGAATCTGTTTGGAGAATGATTGCTTTCCAAACGCTATGAAATTCACATTTTGAGAAGACTATGAAATCCATTGAAACATTATTTCGACCCGCTGTTCAAGCTCTTGAAGGTTACATCCCCGGCGAGCAGCCTCAGGATTCGGGCTGGACAAAATTGAATACAAACGAGAATCCGTTTCCACCGACATCTGCAGTCGTAGCAGCAATGCGGGAGGCGGCTGAGTCCTCGTTGAATAAATATCCCGATCCACTCGTCACCTCGTTCCGCAAAGCGGCTGCCGAATTGTTAAATGTCGATCCCGAATGGATTATCCCCGGCAATGGAAGCGATGAGATTCTGACGATTCTCTTCCGCACCTTTGTCGATCCTCACGAGTCGATAGCTTTTCCGTATCCCAGTTACGTCCTCTATGGAACACTGGCCGAAATCCAGGGCTCGAAATTCAAGCATCTGGCTCTGGATGCCGACTGGTCTCTCACCAAAAAAGCCATCGCCACCGCAAAGCAGCAGAAAATGGTGCTGATTCCCAATCCGAATTCACCATCGGGAACAGTCTGGTCGACCAAAGAAATCCTGGAACTTGTGCCTGAAAATGGGGTACTGGTTCACGATGAAGCCTATGGTGATTTTCGTACCGAATCGATTTCACGAGATCTACTCGACAGCGATGTCGGCAAACAGATTATTGTGACTCGGACTCTGAGTAAGTCTTATTCCTTAGCAGGAATTCGCTTTGGTTTTGCAGTCGCTCATCCAGAAGTGATAGCCGGGATGCGAAAGGTTAAAGACAGTTATAACTGCGACGCGATTTCAATCGCAGCCGCGACCGCTGCCATTAAAGATCAGCAGGGCATGCGGGACCATGTCGAGACCATCCGCAAAACTCGCGATGCCTTAACCGTCAGCCTGGAAAGGCTTGGCTTTCATGTTCAGCCGAGCCAAGCCAACTTTGTCTGGACGACGCACCCAGAACGATCTCATGCCGAGATCTTTGAGGCACTTAAGAAACGGAAAATCCTCGTCCGCTTCATGAAATTCCCCAATGCCGGTCCAGAACTCAATCAAATGGTCGATGGCCTGAGAATTACGATTGGTACTGACGAGCAGATCGCCACGCTGGTCAACGCACTGCAGGAAATCATGTAGTTATCGAGAGAATCCATGTCCCATTCCATTCGACTGATAGGCCCCTGGTTTGTCCAGCCTCAAGATGGTTTGCAGTTCATTGATCAACGTGAGGAGATTGCAGCGGTCCGTCGCATCAAAATGCCTGCTTCGTGGGAGAACCTGTTCGGGAACGCAAAGGGCAAGGCCACATTTATGCGGACATTTAACTCCCCGACAGGCATCGATCAGCAGACACTTAAGATCATGCTGGAAGAACTCAACGGCAGTGGAACGGTGAGCCTCAATGGGGAGCAGTTGATTGAGTTTGGCAATGACGACAACCACATTCAGATCAACATCACCAGTCAACTCAAGTTGAACAACCAGCTTGTAATAGAATTGATCTGCGACCCCTCAGGGAAATCAATATGCGGTTTACACCGACCCGTCATCCTGATGATCGAAGAAGCGTAAGTGCTGAGTGCTTGCAAAATGACAGCTCACTATCTCCTATTGAGCTGGACTCTCAATCGAATTTAAAAACTACTCAGCCGTTGGCAATTCACAGTTCAATGACCAGTCGTGATAGCTAGCGGCTTCTTCGACTTTCGTCCCGACGTTTAATTCTTCGCCCGCTTTCTGTTGAGCCAGTCGGTTGAATATCTGATTACGATAATGGTGCTGACTGACAAATACATAGCGTGTCGGTTTCTCTTTTGTCGGGGCATACTCCATATCCAGTTCCCAGCGTCCGCGGCTCCATAAGAGAGGAAACTTAACAGGGATTTGTTCTTCTCCACGAACAAGCTCACCGTTGAAATCTGGTGGCACATATTCAAAGGGCAGCCCCGTCCAGGGGTCTACTGGTAATTCTGATAACTCAGTTGGCAAGAGTTCCTGCAATGACTTTGGATAAGCCCCAGTTCTTTTCTGAAAGGCCATCAGTGCCAGCACTGTCTGTGTGAATCGATATTCCTGATGTGTTTCAATGAACGCGAGAAATGACTGATGTTGATAAGAGATCCACAGATTCGGATCGATCCAGTAAAAATGCTGCAGTCCATCATTCTCAAAGCTTTTCAACCAAGAACTTCCCACAGCAGCGTTATTGACAATCAGAGCGTCCAAATGTCTGGCTCCGTCCCAGACATCATTGCTTGTGTTAATCAATTTTCGCCGGAAACGTTCCTGCTCTGAAGGTAACATCAGCGGCATGACCAGCATCGCTTCACCAAGTAAATAATTCTGATGAGTCGATTTGAGTTGCTCCTCTGTGGGAAACAGAGCCGTTTTCAGTTTTTCGAGTGCAATCGAATTAAAATTCAGAAAACTCTGATATGTGCCTGCATATTGACGTTCGACAATGTTCGTCAACCTTGGTAAATCACTTTCGCGGGCTTTGCACGCGATTGCTAACTCCTTTAACGAATCCGAATCTTCCTCCTCATACAATTTATATATGATACTTACTTGCTTTTCGTCGACATCCCGTAAACCGGAATAAAGAAAAGTATTCAAGCCACTCATATAACTTCGAATCTGATAAAGCGTGTTTGCATAGACGGCATCGTAATTCCACAGATATCTCATTTCCTTTAGAGCTGAATGATTATCACTGAGTTCAGCGGGCAGATATCTGGACTCTCTCAAAATTCGACCTTTGAGATGGTAATATTGCAAGGTATTAAAGGAATATTCATTTTCAATCTCCGGATTATCGAGCAGCAATGGTTTCCCGGCAGCCACCTGTTGTTCAAGCAATTTCATAATCTGATAGGCAATTGGCGCCCGGAAAGCCAAATGCTCTTCATAAAGAGCCATTTGCTTTGACTCATCTGTCGAACCATCGGAGGCAGGGGCTCTCGGTTCTTCTCGCCGCTTTCTCTGAATTGCGGAATGTTCAGACTCAAGCTCCACAAACTCCTGGCACAGGGAACGATATTTTCGTGTAAACTCCGCATCCGATTCCTGCTCCGGCAATTTCAGATCAGCTAAGCCGATTAAACTTCGATTCAACGGAACGCTGTAGGCTCGATAACTACAGAACCCGATAAAGCCGATCAATATGGCCAGCGGTAATGCAAGGAACATACCCCAACGGAAGCGAAAACGTTCCCCGCGATCAGCCAGCAGATCAGCCGCTTTCATCCAACTGAGATATCCATAGGCAATGATGACCGGCGTGAAGACAATCCACAAAGGGACCTCCACATAATTCACCCCATGACCAATCATCATGATCCAGAGAAAGTTGATGACGAGAGCCGCTAAAATCGCCAGCACGACTTGCGACACCATGAGCATCGTTTTCTGCGTTGAAAAAAAGACCACCATAGCGATCACCCAGGGACCTCCGGAATTCAAGCCGCCTCCCGGCACAAATGTCAGTGATAATTGTCCCCATAAACTGCCAGTATCCCGTGTCGATTCTGCCCAGGCTCCTTGCCCTGCGAATTGGATCATTTGCACCGTAAATAAAATCGAGAACAGCACGAGTAGCCAGATTGCATTTTTACTTAACCAGAAATCAAAACCTGTCGCTCCCCGCTGATACCAGAAACGTGGTCGAGATCGATTCTGCTCGCTGTAAAAGGACAACACACCCAACAGAAATGGAACCAGTACCCACGAGAAAGAAGGGATCTGCATGTCTCCCCACCATGTAAACAGGATTTCCATCACGACGGCAAACAGCATCAGCAGCAGCCAGGACCATCCACTTTGACGCACCTCACACCACAGCACCCGGCTGGCAAACCGCCATTTCGGCGAAAGTCGATGTCCATGAGCGGTCACATTCCACTGGAGTGATGGCCATTCCCAACCTGACCGATCGATCAGTTGACGACCTGACAACCAGCGTTGAATCGCCACCGCATCCAGCCCGGCTAGAATCACGATCAGTACGCCGTATTTCCAATGCCAGCGAAAATACAAATCGGCCGTTTCTCGCAATAGTGTCGAATCCGCGAGTGCGATAGTGAGGATAATTAATGCCGTCACTGCACCGACGAGAGCCGTCATCAATCGTTTTGTCAGACAGGAAAAGAGTATCCCCAACTCCAACGCCGTAATCACAGACAATGTCGGGTTCGGTAAATTGTCGACATCTACTGAAGAGAGAAACGCTTTGACGAAGCGTTGGTCGTACATCAATCTGATGTAGCCTTCAATCAACCAGTTCATCACAATGAGACAGACTGCGAATACGATTAAACCGCACACAGCCGTGATCACTTTGCTTGCCCAGATTTGCCATGGCGGAATATTGAGGCGTCGAAGCAGTTTCTCGGCTCCGAATTCCCGTTCCCCTGCGAACATCACCACTCCCAGCAATAGAGCAGAGGCAATCATAGTTGTGATTTGAAACGCAAATAAACTTACACGAGCTGCACTTTCGTTACTATTTGCCAGGACGAACGCCACCGCAAACAAACTCAATACCAGCATCAGGCCGATGAACGGTCCAACGATTCGGTACTCTTTCCAAATCATCTGCCTTATCCCATTCATGGCTTTGTCCTCAAAAATGCTGAATCGTATTTGATTGAATAACTCGAATACCTGAACACCAGAAACCACAAGCAGTGTGCTAATTCGACATTGAACTCGCAGTAGCTTCCTCTTGCTTTAACTTTGCATTCTGCTCATCCGACTTTTCTCGTGATGACATCAGCAAGCGTAATAAGACGTCCTCAAGGGATGGAGTCCGGACCTCATAAATCAGTCCCGCTATCTGACTGAACCGTCTATTCAGTTCCATTTCATTTGTATTCAGAAACAGCCACTGCTGTTGACTTCCGCTCGTTTCCTTCGAGATCACCTCTCCCGGCAACTCCTGCTTTTGCAGTGCATCGATATTTCCCGTCAACACGACTTCGCAACAACTTTGCTTCAACTCTTCGAGACGTACCTGCATGATGAGTTTACCTTGAATCAAAATCACGACCGCATCAGCGACCCGCTCCACTTCCGCAACCTGATGACTGGCCAGCAGCACTGTCCGCCCTTCTGCTGCTACACGAACCATGCTTTCGAGAAATTCTCGCCGTACGAGAGGATCGAGCCCCGACGTCGGCTCATCCAGAATGAGCAGCCCCGGTTCATGCGCCAGCGACAAAGCCAGCGAGACTTTCGCCTTCATTCCCCGCGATAACTGTTTGATTTTCTTATCTAGCGGCACGCGATATTCGGTCATTAAATCACAATATCGCTCGTAGTAGCCGGAGGGATAAAATCCAGAAGCAAACCAGCCTGTTTCCCCAACCGTCATCCAGTCATACAGGCAAGGTTCATCGGGAACATATCCAACCTGCTGGCGGATCTCCTGACTGTGAACTGCCGAATCGAGCCCCAACACATGGGCGGCTCCCTCATCGGCTTTCAACTTCCCGAGCAGAATATTAATAGCCGTCGTCTTCCCGGCTCCATTCTCGCCCAGGATGGCGATCACCTCGCCCGAGTTTCCGGAAAACGAGACTCCATCGAGAGCTGTCTGTCGACGAAATCGCTTAGTCACATTCTGCAATTCAAAAGCGGCTTGACTCATTATCTCAGTCCTCTTCAAAAATCTGTTTTTGCTGTCACGCGATCAATTATTTCCACAATCGACGAATTTCCCGGTCCATCCAGGCACGGACTTCCGACTCACTCAATTCACTCGCCTGTGCTTCCGCCAACACACCGGTCAGATTTTCCTGAGCAAGCCGCTTCCGTTCTTTGACACAAATCGCTTTGGCTTCTTTCGTAATTTCCATTCCCGTACCGCGCACAGAAATAACAATCCCTTCACGCTGCAATTCCCTGTAAGACCGGGCGATCGTATTTGCATTCACGGCCAATGTCCCTGCCAGCTCACGAACCGAGGGAAGCAAATCTCCCGACTTAAATGAACCTTGAGCAATTGCATATTTGATCTGCCTGCAAATCTGTTCAAAGATCGGCACGCCGCTACCAGATTCAATTTGAAAAAACATCGTTATTACCTGATGTCATTGAGAGAGATTAAATATAAAATCCAGACAACTAGTGTACCACCACGATAGTACACTACATCGATAGCGATGAGGTTGTCAATATCAATAATACCTTCACCTGAAAATATTCCAGAATAATTATTAAACCGCGTACATGGTCAAGCATGACCCACAACGGAACGAGAGATTTCTAAAACTCCAATGCATTCGTCTTGAAACTCGTCAAACTAAGACCACAATCAGGTAATACTAAAAGAATGAAACCAGCAAAATGAGATAGACCTGTCATGCAAAACGAATATCCGCTCTATGTCGCGAATCAACCAGAACAGATCAACCACGACCTGGAAGTCCGTGATAAGTATTCCGGAGAAGTCGTCACGAAAGTTGCCATGGCTGATCAGGAAACCATTGAACGTGCGATTTCTGCAGCGGTCGAGGCGACCAAGCCGATGCGTCGACTCAAGCCTTATGAGCGTCAGCAGATTCTTCAACATTGCGTCAAGCGCTTTGAGGAGCGGTCCGATGAACTGGCGATGAGCCTATGTATCGAGGCTGGCAAACCGATTCGTGATAGTCGAGGTGAGGTGACTCGTCTCATCGATACATTCCGCATCGCAGCCGAGGAAGCGGTGCGAATTGAAGGGCATGTTCATAATCTCGAAATTTCCTCGCGGGCAGCTGGTTATCGAGGGTTCGATCAGCGCGTGCCTATCGGGCCTTGCTCTTTTATATCTCCATTCAATTTCCCACTGAATCTTGCTGCTCATAAAATCGCTCCTGCGATCGCTGCGGGTTGTCCTTTTGTGTTGAAGCCTGCAAGTAAAACCCCTATTGGTGCCCTGCAAATTGCCGAGGTTCTGGCAGAAACGGATTTGCCGGAAGGGGCATTTTCAATTCTGCCCTGCCATCGTGATGCAGCTGATTCGATGACAACTGATGAACGCTTCAAGCTTCTCAGCTTCACTGGCTCTCCCGATGTCGGCTGGAAATTGAAGCAGAAGGCTGGCAAAAAGAAAGTCATTCTCGAATTGGGTGGCAATGCTGCCTGCATTGTCGATGAAGATGCCGACATAGAAGATGCCGTCGAGCGAATGATCGTCGGGGCCTTTTATCAATCCGGACAAAGCTGTATCGGCGTGCAAAGAATTCTGATTCACGAAAAAATCTATGAAGATTTTCGAGCCGCAATGGTCGAGAAAACCAAATCACTCAAAATGGGAGATCCAAAAAACGAAGAGACTTTCATTGGTCCCGTCATTACCGAATCCGATGGCGAGCGACTTAAAAAATGGATTGACGAGGCTCTTGATGCCGGTGGAAATCTTTTATGTGGAGGTGGACGGGAAGGCGCGATGGTCGAAGCGACTTTATTGGAAAATGTTCCGAAGCACCTCCCAATTTGCGCAGAAGAAGCCTTCGGTCCGGTCGCTGTCCTGTCTCGTTTTAGCGACTTTGATCAGGCTCTCCGAGAGGTCAATGAGAGTCCGTTCGGATTACAGGCTGGACTGTTTACCAAAAGTATCGACCACATGCTTCGTGCTTGGGATGAGCTCGTCGTCGGCGGTGTGATTGTTGGAGATATCCCCTCCTGGCGTGTCGACAATATGCCCTACGGCGGTGTTAAGGATAGCGGACTGGGACGCGAAGGCATCAAATATGCAATAGAAGATATGACCGAAAGACGACTGCTCGTCATTCGGTCACAAGGCGTATCCTGATTTCATCACATGCGAATTATTACTTTTCAGAGTAGTTAATCCGCTTGAGGTTCTGTCATTCGCATCGGGTCCAGTGCTTCTTGAAGCGTTGCTTCATCGAGAATTTCCTGCTCGGTGCAAAGTTCCCGAATTGTCTTACCCGACTTGAAAGCTTCTTTAGCCAGCTTGGAAGCCTTTTCATAACCGATATGCGGATTCAGGCTCGTCACCATCGACAAACTTTTTTCGACCGCTGCATTGCAGGCTTCTTCATTGGCTTCCAGATCATCACTGCAGAACTCGACAAAGGCATCAGATGCCGAGGCCAGCAGATTCACACTTTCCAGAGTCGTTTGAGCCATCATCGGCATCATGATGTTGAGTTGAAAATTCCCGCCGGCTGCTCCACTGATTGTGATCGCTCCATCATTTCCAATGACGCGAGCAGCGACCTGCATCATGCTTTCGCACATCACCGGATTCACTTTCCCCGGCATAATCGAACTTCCCGGCTGGCGATCTGGTATAATCACTTCATTAAAACCGCAGCGAGGTCCCGATCCTAACCAGCGAATATTATTGGAGAGATTGAACAGGGTGGTCGCTATAGTTTTCAGTTGACTATGACATTCAACCAGCCCATCCCGCTGGGCATTAGCTTCAAAGTGATTTTCAGCTTCCACAAAATCAATGGAAGTCTCATCAGCGAGAACTTTAGCCACTCGGGCACCGAATTCTGGATGCGTATTAATCCCCGAGCCCACAGCTGTTCCGCCGACTGGCAATTCCAGGATCGTCTGCAAGGCCGACTTCGCTCGCTGCACGCTCAACTCCAGTTGACGTGCAAAACCACCGAACTCCTGACCGAGCCGCAATGGTGTCGCGTCTGCCAGATGGGTACGACCAATTTTGATGATCTGGTCCCAATCCTGAGCTTTCTTTTTCAGGGACTGATGAAATTTTTCGAGCGCGGGAATCAGTTTCTCTTTAATCGCAATCCCGACAGCGACATGAATAGCAGTCGGGAACGTATCATTCGTACTCTGTCCCATATTGACATGATCGTTGGGATGCACCGGCTTTTCAGCGGCAAAGCGATCGCCTTCAAGAATTTCAATCGCGCGGTTACTGATGACTTCATTGCAATTCATATTACTCGAAGTGCCGGAGCCGGTCTGAAAGACATCAATCGGAAACTGATCGTCATAGTTTCCAGCTGCGACTTCCTGGGCGGCATCAAGCATTGCCTGAACTTCTGAATCGCTGAGAGGTCGTTTGCCAGTGCCTGTCAGTTTTCCTAAATCTCGATTCGCAATGCCACAGGCAAATTTCACCAACCCCATCGCATGAATTAAATCGGTATGCAATGTCCAGCCGGAGATTGGAAAATTCTCGACGGCTCGTTGAGTTTGTGCCCCATAATAAGCCGTTTTGGGAACTTGAACTTCTCCCATGGAATCACGTTCAATTCGAAATTCAGACATTCTTTTCTCCTCAGTAAATATCACTGTCAGCTGTGTTGTATTCTCTCAGATCTCATCTGGCCAGAATTCATGATAGCGTTTTCAAAAGACAATCGCACATGGACAAGCTGTGAATTCTTTGTGTGCAATCGATGCATTTCAGAAAGCAAAAAAGCACAGGGAAGATTCCTGTGCTTTCATTAACTGATCAAGCGGAAACGAATTTCAAGCTGCTTTGGAAAGCGGATTGCTCTGAGTTTTCTCGCAAGCCATAACCTCTTGTACCAGATTCCCGTAATCATGGGCTCCAGTCGAGTCGGGTGCATATTCGAAGATCGACTGCGCAAAACTCGGGGCTTCTGCCAGCCTGATATTTCTACGGATGCGACTATTGAAGACTTTTGCATTTGACCAGGGAGCCTGCGGATCGCTTTCTTCCAGGAATCGCATCAAGTCATCGGTGACATCGGCTGCTAATCGCGTGCCCGTTTCGTAGAGGCAAAGCATCATGCCAGTGATCGACAGGTTTCGATTCAACCGCCGTTTAATGAGCGCGGTCGTTTCCAGAAGGCGAGAAAGTCCCTGTAAACTTAAATAATGCGGCTGGACCGGAATCAACATTTCGGTGGCAGCGGTCAAAGCGTTAATTGTGACCGTGTTCAAAGCTGGTGGACAGTCCATAATCACATAATCGAGAGGCTTGTCGCGCTCTTCGCGGGCATACTGTTCAAGTGCCTGCTTGAGGATAAACTCACGCCCCTGAGCATCGACCAGTTCAACTTCGACGGCTGCCAGATCGATATTGGCAGGAACAACCCATAGGTTGGATTTGACCAGTTGACGGGTTTCGATCAGCTTTCGCTCGCCGGAAAAAACCTGATAAATCGTTTGCATGCCCTGATTGATATCAATCCCAAGATGAGAAGACGAGTTTCCCTGAGAATCGAGATCGATCAAACAGACTCGCTTGCCCAGTCGAGCAAGTCCAGCTGCGATGTTCACACTTGACGTTGTTTTTCCAACGCCGCCCTTTTGATTCATGATGGCGATAATTCGCATCGGAGTCCTTCCCTCTTTGTATTTATGTCGCCCTGCTCATCCATAAGTGACCGACTTTCAAGCAGCCGAACTATACCGCTCCTTTGCCCGAACGTGAATAGCGGTCTGAAAACGGTAGTCGTTACAAATTGATCATGGAATCACCTGAAATACAGAGAATTATAAGAATGTTCAGGAACAGGGCTTTAAAAAAATTCATAAAAAAAGCAGAAGGTCAATGTAGACCTTCTGCTTGAGCATTTCGCTAAGAATCACGAGGATTCTTTCCTGCTTGATGATCATTCCAGGAATGATCAAGCAAGATTAGCCACGGCTTCCGCTAGAACCCCAGCTTCCGCTTGATCCTGAGCTGCCACGTCGTTTGAACAAACGTCGTCCGCCGCTTGAACCGCTTGAGCCACTAGATCCATTTGATCCTGAGCTGTTGTAGCCACTTGATCCACCGCTTGAATCAGAGTCGCCACCGCTTGAACCACTTGAACCGTGGCTGCCTGAGCTGTGGTGATAACCACCGCTTGAGCCATGGCTTCCGCCACTTGAACCGCCGGAAGAACCCCAGCTACCGTGACTGCCTGAGCTACCGTGACGTCGTGCTTCTGCGTCTGTTGTGAACGCAAATGCCAAAGTCGCGACTGCTGCCAAAAAGAACATTCCACTCTTACTCATAGTACTCTCCTTCGTTGCCTGTCCTGCAGATCCTGGAACGAAAATAATTGTGTTATCCAACATAGATAACACGACCCACGTGGTTGGTGCTGATGCCCTCGATAGCCCAATTTCGGCATACCAGCAGGACCAGGTAATATGGAGAACCCACATTTTCCATTCACCGCTACCACTTGTTCATCATGAGTTTAACTCTGGGGAAAAGGGCCTTCAAGGGTTGTTTGAGGATTTTAGGACATTTTGGGAGTTTTTTATAGTTAGGTCAAATATACATCATGTGGATCAATTGGCTGGAAGATTTTCCTGAGAAATTGCGAATACAGGCTTCCACTCTTCTAAGCACTCCCAATTGGAATATTGGTTACATTCGCACTCAAATTAAAGAGATTTGATAAGAATGGAATTGCAGGAATTACATTATGATCTCGTTAAAAGCAGGGAATTCTATCCAGAGGTCAGGAATCACAGAAACTCTTGACAGAATTATCCGATCAATTTACCGTCAGCACAAATTAGCAGAAACAACGCGAGTTGAGTCATATTAATGAACATTTACCTCCTGTAGCGCTCTGTTAATGACAGGTCACGAATGAGTCGTGATCTCTTCCTTCAATAATTGCGAATGGAGTCGCACATGAATAAGCCCGTGGCTTCGACTGTCCCATTTCCCACCCCCACTGCTGCCAACGATCCAATTCCACTGATTGATCTGAAGCCTCAGTATCAAAGTATCAAGCCGGAGATTGACGAAGCCGTTCAGCGGGTCTTCGAAAATCAAACGTTTGTTCTGGGCGATGAAGTTACCAAATTTGAATCCGAAGTCGCCGCTTACTGCGACTCGCGCGAAGCGATCGGCTGTGCGTCCGGAACCGACGCACTGATTCTAGCTTTGCAGGCGCTCAATATTGGACCGGGTGATGAAGTCATCACTTCTCCATTCACCTTCTTTGCGACCGCCAGTTCGATTGAACGGGTTGGAGCCAAGCCGATTTTTGTTGATGTTGAAGAAAATGGTTTCAATATCAATCCTCAGGCTATCTCAGCAGCTGTTTCTTCCAGAACCAAGGCGATTATGCCAGTTCATATTTTTGGACAGTGTGCCAAGATGGAAGAGATCAATCGAATTGCCACAAAGCACAATCTGGCCGTTATCGAAGATGCTGCTCAGGCGATTGGCTCGGAATATCGCGGTCGTCGCGCGGGCGTCCTGGGAACAATTGGCTGCTTCAGCTTCTTTCCGACAAAGAATCTTGGTGGAGCCGGTGATGGTGGCATGATAACCACCGACGATGCTCAACTGGCCGCTAAGATGAAGCGATTACGCGTGCATGGCGATGCCGGTCGTTATCAGCATGTCGACCTCGGAATGAACAGCCGACTCGATTCGCTTCAGGCAGCTGTCCTGTCTGTCAAGTTGCGATACCTCGACAGCTGGACCGAAGGCCGTCAGCGAAATGCGGGCTGGTATCAGGAACTGTTTGATCGCGAACAACTCGGCAGCGTGGTTCAGTTACCAAAAACTCTGCCGGATCGCCGTCATGTCTACAACCAATATTGCGTACGGGTTCACGATGGACTGCGAGACGAAGTCCTGAATTCCCTGCGTGAACAGCAGATTGGATGTGCAGTTTATTATCCACAACCACTGCATCTGCAACCTTGCTTTGCCCATCATGGATACAAAGAAGGCCAGTTCCCGATTTCCGAACAACTCAGTCGAGACATCATGGCTCTGCCAATCTTTGCAGAACTCAACCTCGCACAACTCGAACGCGTGGTTTCTGGAGTTGGTAAAGCGGTTCGTTCAGCTCAATCGAAATCGACTTCGATTTCCAAAGCTGCTTAATTCTGCCAATTGACAACACTAAAAACGCCGCCCCGGAATTCAGGGCGGCGTTTTTTATTATGCCACAAAGAGCCCAGGTTCATCCGCGGTTCTAAATTTGTTTGAACAATGTCCTCAAGTGTTTCAGGGCTATTGCAGCCAAATGTCGCTTGTGATGTGTCACTGCTGGGCAAGCCCAGCAGTGTTTATTTTCGACTTTGAATTTCAGAACAGGGTGACATTGAGCGATCGTTGAAATATTATTTTGCTTTCAAGAAGTCATTCGCTCCTGGTCCTGGCTCACGATACCATAGTCCATTAAATTAACGGTGACTCATTGTAAAGCATATTCAAAAATTACCAGCAGCGTTCGGCAGGAGCAAATACAGCTTTTTCAGGTCATTTGGTGTCCAAACGACTGCAGAAACCATTTGAAAATGGTCTATTTTATAGATTTCTCCTTCTCATGACATTAGCTGAACTTTGGTCTGTGCTGACAGAGAATTATGAGCGTGGTGATTTGGTTTCCATAGCACTTTCCGGGCCTGTCTCCAAGAAAAACCAGGAGTTTCAGCGGATCATGTTGCGCCCCATCGCTCTAAGAGATGAAATCGTCATTCAATGGACGATGCAGGATCGTGCGAAAAAGCAGACGCACCAGAATCGAGACTGGAAAGAGACTGGAGAGCACTTTGAAACAGTACTCGGTTCTCAATTCCTGAATGCACTGGTTCGCTTGACTTCAGAGGATTTGCAGGTCCGTGTGCAAAAAAATGGCTCGCTGAAAGTGCAACATCATCGATCCACCAAAGCCGCCCCTCAGTTACCTCTCACTCACAATACGAAAAAGCAGTATCTCTTTTCAGAGGGAGAGCCGATTCCCTTTCTGGTCGAACTTGGCGTCATGACACCGAATGGTCGTGTACATCGTTCGATGCAGCGGAAGTTTCGTCAGATTAATCGTTTTGCTGAATTCATCGCCGATCTTCGCGAAAAACTTCCTCGGGACCGTCCCGTTCGGATTGTCGATTACGGCTGCGGGAAAAGTTATCTCACCTTTGCGATTCGCGAACTGCTCGTTAATCACTTTCAACTCGCTGTTCAGATTCAGGCATTCGATTCTCAGCCGGGAGTGATTGAGACCTGTGAAAAAACACGACAAAAGCTCGGCATCAACGATATGCAATTTGAAGTCGCCAGTATTCAGGACGCCAGAATCGAAGGTCCGATTGATCTGGCGATCTGGCTCCACGCCTGCGACACCGCGACTGATGATGCGTTAGCAAGAAGCCTCGAACTGGGAGCAGAAATCATTCTGGCTGTGCCCTGCTGTCAGCACGAATTGCATCATCAACTTGAAAACGAAGCTCTTGCTCCATTACTCAAGCACGGTATTTTACGCGAACGGCTCGCCTCTCTGGCAACCGATGCCCTGCGTGCCCAATACCTGGAAATCCTGGGCTATCGCACGCATGTGATTGAATTCATCGACCTCGAACATACTGCTAAAAATCTCCTGATCCGCGCGATCAAATCTGAAATTTCACCAACGCAACAGGCTGCAGCCCGGCTGGCATTTCAAGAATTGAAATCTTCGCTCGGAGTGAAATCATTTCATCTGGAAACGATTTGCAAAACGACAAATGGTTCGATTTCAAGTTATTAACTGAAGTTTTGCAAAAACCCTGTTACAAGCACGAAGTGCAAGCGAGTGAGTTTTTTTCAGGATCAATTTGAAATCCCAAGAAATAAGAACACCTTACGAAATTGAAAATATTTTTTTATCCACAGAGGCACAGAGGACACGGAGAAGTCTTGAAATCCAAGGCTTTTGAAGAATTCAATTGTTTGAGCATGACAGTCCTTTCCGAAAATTTCTCCGTGTCCTCTGTGCCTTGTATGTTAAATC